>CAZKGO010000023.1:0-47974 GCA_964552235.1 uncultured Spirochaetales bacterium
CGCGCTCACCTTCTTCTACTTCTTCTTGGTCAGGTTGTCGTAGCCCTTCTGCTGAATGTCGAGCATCTTGGGCAGCCCCATGCTGGCGAGCTGCTTGAGGTAGGCGTCCCATTCGCGATCCACGGTCCCCTTGGTCACCCACTCGGCCCACTTCTGCTCGGTGTAGCTCTTGATGTCGGCATAGAGGGCGTCAAAGGCCTCCTGGTCGGCCTTGGCCAGGTAGTAGACGGGCAGGGCCCGTGCGACCGGAGCCTTGGGCATGAACAGGTCGTCCTTGGCCTTGTTCTTCTGCACGAAGTGGGCGGGCAGGTCGACGTTGATGCGGCCGGTGTAGGTCTTGGCTATGTGGTGGGGGCTGGAGGTCATGCGCAGGGTCTCGGGCGAGATGCCCTGCGGGGGCGGCAGGATCTTCCACACGCCGTCTGCGCCCTTGCTCGTGCCGACCCCGATGGCGCCGTAGCCGAGCTGGAAGTTGATCTCGGGCTCGTAGATGTAATCGAGCCAGCGGATCGCCACTTCCGGGTATGCGCATTTCTTGGTGATGACCCCGGGGCCGCCGTTCATCATGGCGCGGGGATGCCAGTTGGAGAACTGGTGGCTTTCGGGTCCCTTGAGCGGAGGAACGATGTCGTAGAGCGGCGCGTTGGGCCCGCCGACGTTGGAGGCGAACCAGGAGACGTAGACGCCCAGGATCGGCGGCTGCCTCTGGCCCTTGGACTGCAGCTGCGAGCGGTCCTGGACGTAGGCCTCCTGGTCGATGAGGCCTTCGCTGTACAGCCTGCTCAGGTACTGGATCGTCTTCTTGAAGCCCTCGAGCGCGGGCTCGAAGACGACCTTGCCGTTCTCTACGGCAAAGAACTGCGCGTTGTTGTCCATCTGCAGGCCGAAGGATCCGAACAGGCTCGTCTCGGCCCAGTTGGCGTTCTTGGCGTAGAACAGGTAGCTCCACGGGATCTCGTCGATCTTGCCGTTCTTGTTGAGGTCCTTGCCTTTGAAGGCCCGCAGCACCTGATAGAAGTCCTCGGTGGTCGTCGGCATCTTTGCGCCCACGGCGGTGAGCCATTCGCGGTTGATGTAGAGCATGTTGCCGAAGTCCTGGTGGTGGGCGTCGGCGAATCCGAAGAGGTTGTAGATCTTGCCGTCGGGGCTGGTGATCACGGCCTTGAGGCCCGGCGACGTCTCGATGAGCTTCTTGATGGTCACCGTGTACTTGTCGATCAGGTCGTCGAGGGGCCTGACCGCGCCCTGACCCGCGTAGACAAAGGCCTGGGGCACCGTGAGGCCTTCGAGAAAGATGTCGGGCAGGTCGTTGGAGGCGAACATCAGATTCACCCTGGTCTGGTAGTCCTGCGACGGAGCGAGCTGCCAGTCGATCGCGACGTTGGTGGCCTTCTCGATGTCCTGGACGATCTTCATGGCGTTGAAGGGCACGGTCTGCTCGGGGAACTGGGTCATGAAGGCCCGCAGCGTCACCTTTTCCTTGACGATGGGCAGGCCCGTGGCGTTGAACCCCTTGGCAGCGCCTGCTGCGGCGCCCTCCTTGCCTCCCTCGGCGAACAGGGCGGCCGACGCGAACGTCAGCGCCGCCAACAGCAGGATCGCAATTCGTGTTCTCATGCTTGTCTTCCTCCCTGTCGATGTCTCATGACCCTGAGGTCATGGCGAAAACCGATGCTCAGCCCTTGATCGCCCCGATCATGACGCCGCGCACGAAGTAGCGCTGCAGGAACGGGTACAGCATCAGGATCGGGGCGCTGGAAAAAATGATGGCACCGAACTTGATCAGGTCGGCCAGTCGCTGCCGCGCGTCGGCGGCCATCGGGTCCATGTCCACGCTGGCGCTCTCGTTCTGGATGATCAGGTCCCGCAGCACGACCTGGATCGGGTGCTTCGCCTTCTCGCTGAGAAACAGAAAGGCGTCGAAAAAGCTGTTCCAATGGAAGACGCCGTAGTACAGCACCATGATCGCCACGAGGGCGAGAGAGAGCGGCAGCACGATGCGAAAAAAGAACTCGAGGGTGCTGCAGCCGTCGATCCTGGCAGCGTCCAGCAGCTCCTTGGGGATGGTCGAGGCGAAAAAGGTGCGGCACATGAAGAGGTAGTAGACGTTCACCGCGTTGGGAAGGATCATCGCCCACAGGCTGTTGAGCATCCCGAGGTTGCGCACCAGCAGGTAGCGCGGGATGAGGCCGGAATTGAAGACCAGGGTAAAGGCAAATGCGAAGGTGAACAGCCCGCGCGCGGGCAGGTCCTCGCGCGAGAGCGCGTAGCCTCCCCCGAGGGTGCACACGACGTTCACGAGCGTGCCGAGCACGGTGTAGACGATCGTGTTCCAGTAGCCCCGCCAAAGCGGGGAGTAGCGGAAGACCTCGTGGTAGCCCTCGAAGGTGATCTCCTTCGGCAGGAGGATCACGGCGCCGCCGGCTACCTGGCGGGGAGCGCTGAACGACGCGACGACGACGAACCACAGCGGGTAGAGGCACACCAGGGCCGCCAGCGTCAACAGCAGGAGGTTCACTGCGTCGAAGAGCGGCTGCCTGTCGAGCCTTGCGTTCATCGCCTTCCCCTAGTAGAGGCTGTGCTCCGTGTAGCGCTTCATCAACCAGTTCATCGTCACGATCATCACCAGGTTCACTCCGCTCTGGAACAGCCCGATGGCCGTGGCAAAGGAATAGCGCGGGATCGTGCCTGTTCCCAGCACGCCGGCCTTGTAGATGTAGGTCGGGATCACCTCGGAGGCCGAGAGGTTCAGCGGCGTCTGCAGCAGGAAGGCCCGATCGAAGCCGATGAACATGATCCTGCCGAAGTTCAGGATCAGCAGCACGGTCATGGTCGGCACCATGACCGGCAGGTCGATGGCCAGGATGCGCCGCAGCTTGCCCGCGCCGTCGATCTTGGCCGACTCGTGCAGTCCCGGGTCGATGCTCGTGAGAACCCCGAGGTAGATGATGGCGTTCAACCCCGTGAACTGCCAGATCGTCGATGCGGCAAAGACGTGGTAGAACCACCCGGGCTCGGCCATGAAGAAGACCGGCTCGCGCCCCGTCAGCCTGATCAGGTGGTTGGCCACGCCGCTCGACGGCGACAGCATGATGAAGATCATCGAGGCGACCACCGTCACGGAGATGAAGTTCGGCGCGTAGAACACCGTCTGCAGCGTGCGCCTGGTCCCGGACTTGCCGACATAGTTCAGCATGATCGCCAGCAGGATAGGCAGCGGAAATCCCGCGACGATCTGGTAGAGGCTGATGAGGAGGGTGTTCCTGAGCGTGATGCCGAAGTAGTAGGAGGCGAAGTACTGGCGGAAGTGCTTCAAGCCCGCCCAGGGGCTCTTCCAGGTGCCGAGGCCGGCCGAGTAGTCCTTGAACGCGATCTGGGCGCCCCACATCGGCACGTACTGGAACACCACGAGGTAGACGAAGGCCGGCGCGATGAGGATGAGAAGCTGAAGGGCGTCGTGGCGGTCAGCCCGGATGGTGTTAGCCGGCTTCATCGCCGCCTATTATGGCGCGCCCTGCGATCGGCCGCAATCGCGCGGAATAGCCGTACTGCGGTGTCGCTGCCGCAGTTCCCGCGTCAGGTTTCCGGAGCGATGATCTGTATCGACGGGAAATAGGCGCGGTAGCGCCTGGGGTCACGGGTGAGCAAAGGCAGCCCTCCGACCTCCGCGTGGGCACCTATGTAGAAGTCCGGCAGAGGAGACCGGCGCTGCCCACCCTCCCGCCGGTAGCGCACAAAGGCGCGCCCCGCGGGGAATGCCGCGTCGTAGGGAAGCGGCAGTTTCGTGATTCCCAGAGTACGGAGGTGCGCGTCCAGCTCACGCTCGTAGGCAAAGGCGAGTGAGACCTCGGCATAGATGATCGGATTGACGGCAGCGCCGCCGTCGAGAAGAGCTGTCTTAAGCCGTGCCCGTGCCCAATCCTGCCACGTTTCGTCAGCGGTGAACACGTCCAGAAGGACGTTGGCGTCGACCAGCGTCATTCGTCCTCGCCGCGGGTGAGGCGCATGATCTGGTCCGTGCTGAGGGGCACGCTCGCAGCGCCGGCTGCTTTCGCTATGCGGCGATCGATCTCGGCCTCCCGGCTCGTCGCGGGGCGGATCAGTACTCCGTCCTCCGCAGGCTCGAAGATCACCTCGCTGTCGGGCAGCAGGCCGTACCGCTCACGCAGTCGCTGGGGAATGGTAACCTGTCCCTTGGTAGTAATTTTCATTAGTAAGAGTATTACATTGGGTTATTCTTACAGTCAACCAGAGTTTATTTCCGCCTGTCCCTCGGCCGCGCTTCCGCGGAAACGCCGGCTGCCTGAACACACCCATGACCACGGCCCGGCAGGTCGCGGCGGACCCCCCCCCGGGGGGGTGCGGGCGCCGGGAACCCGAGGGTGCTACCATTCGACCAATTGAGGGTCGCAGGCGGAGCGGCTCGGCGCCCACGCGCCCGGCCCAGATCGACCCTGGCGGCCTGAAAGGAGTCCGGATGCAGCTCCGATCGCCCGCTCCCATGGCCCGCGCCGTTGTGGCCGTGGCAATCCTCGCCGTCGCGGCCTGGCCGGCCGCTGCCAACCCGGTGGACGCCGCGGTGGCATCGGCCCTCGAGGCCGCCGGCGCCCGCCTCGCCGAGCCGTGCACGGACGAGGTCTTCGTCCGGCGGGTCTATCTCGACATGCTCGGGACCTTGCCGCGGCCCGCGGAAACCGAGGCGTTCTTGAGGAGCCGCAGCGTCGGCAAGCGCGCCGCTCTCGTCGATGAGCTGTTCGAGCGCGAGGAGTTCGCGGACTACTGGTCGCTCAAGTGGGGCGACCTCCTGCGCATCAAGAGCGAGTTCCCGATCAACCTCTGGCCCAACGCGGTGCAGGCCTACCACCACTGGGTGCGTGAAGCCATCCGCACCAACATGGGCTACGACCGCTTTGCCCGCGCCCTGCTCACGGGCAGCGGCAGCAACTTCAGGGACCCCCCGGTTAACTTCTATCGGGCGGTGGCAGCCCGAGATCCCGCCTCGCTCGCCTCGGCTGCGGCCCTCACGTTCATGGGCACGCGCCTGGGGAGCTGGCCTGCCGAGGCTCGCGCGGACATGGCGGCCTTCTTTTCCCGCGTGGCCTACAAGAAGACGCTGGAGTGGAAGGAAGAGATCGTCTACCCCGACCCCCGGGCCTCCGGGAGCATCGCGGCGCGGCTGCCGGACGGGCGGACGGTGACCGTCCCCGAAGGCGCCGACCCGCGCGCGGCCTTCGCCTCGTGGCTGACGGAGCCGGACAACCCCTGGCTCGCTCGCGCCCTGGCGAACCGCGTGTGGTTCTGGCTCCTGGGAACCGGCATCACCGAACCCGCCGACGCCATCCCGCGCGGCGCCGACGGCAGGCCCGCATCCGCGGGGCCGGGCGAGGGGCTGCTGCGCGCCCTCGAAGCGGAGCTGCGCCGGTCCGGCTGGGACCTGCGCAGCCTCTACCGCCTCATCCTCACCTCGCGAACCTACCAGCAGTCGGCCGTCGGCGGCTCTGCGGACGTTCCGGCTGCCCTGGCCTTTGCCCGCTACACCGTGCGGCGGCTGGACGCCGAGGTGCTTGCCGACGCTCTGACCTGGATCGGCGGCGTGGGCCCGAGCTACTCGAGCCCGATTCCCGAGCCCTTCACCTTTATCCCCAGCTCGCAGCGCACCATCGCCCTCGCCGACGGCAGCATCACCAGCGCCTTTCTCGTCAGGTTCGGCAGGCCGGCCAGGGACACCGGCCTCCTCGGCGAGCGCAACAACAGCCCGAGCAAGGACCAGGCGCTCTACCTCCTGAACTCCAGCGAGGTGCGAAAGCGTATCGATTCCAGCCCGGTCCTGAAGTCCGCCTACGCCCTGCCTGCATCTCAGCGCGCCGAGCAGGTCCGGCGGATCTACCTCGCGCTCCTGAGCCGGGGACCCACGCCCGAAGAGGAGGGGCTCGTTGCGCGCTACTACGAGTCCGCGGGCGATGCGAGGCAGGCGGCCCGGGACCTCGCCTGGGCCCTGGTCAACAGCAAAGAGTTCCTGTTCCGGCACTGAGGAGAAGATCGAACATGAACAAGCCTTCGACCGTGCGGCCGGCGACCGCCGCCGCCATCCTGCTGTGCGTGACCGCGGGCCTCACAGCCGCGGACCTGCCGCGATCGTCGCCTCCGGCCAGATCGGTGATCCAGATCTGGATGTGGGGAGGGCCTTCGCACCTGGACACCTTCGACCCCAAGCCGGCCGCGGGCCCCGCCTACACCGGGCCCCTCGACAAGACCCTCAAGACCAACGTGCCCGGCATCGAGATCGGCCAGCTCTTTCCCCGCATGGCGCAGCAGGCCGACAAGTACGCGATCATCCGCAGCATGACCCACGGCATCAACGCTCACGAGACGGCCGCCTACCTGATGCAGACCGGCAACGCTCCGGGCACCGGCGTGGTCTTCCCTTCGCTGGGCGCGATCGTGTCGTACTTCAAGGGTCACCGGGCGGGCTACGCCGGCGAGATCCCGCCCTACGTCGTGCTCACCGAAGCCCAGGGCCGCTTTGCCGAAGAGGGCTTTCTCGGCCCCGCCTTCAAGCCCTTCGTCACCGGGGGCGACCCGGCGAAGAGCCCCTTTGCCGTCGAGGGCCTGGTGGCCGAGGGGCTCTCGGACGAGCGGCAGCGGCGCCGCCGAAGCCTCATGGACTCACTCGACGTGCTCTCGCGGTCGCTGCCCGCGAATCCCATCGTGGCAGCCGCGGAGCAGGCCGAGGCCGAGGCCTACGCCATGATCCTGGGCGAGACGCGCAAGGTCTTCGATCCCGCACAGGAGCCGGCCGAGGTGCGCGAGCGCTACGGCCTCAACTCCTTTGGCCAGGCGTGCCTCGTGGCCCGCCGCCTCGTGGAGCGGGGCGTCCCCTACGTGACCATCAACTACAAGGGCTGGGACACCCACAAGGCGCACTTCGAGTTCATGGCGCGGCGGGCCCCGGAGCTCGACCAGGGCCTCGCGACCCTGCTCGCCGACCTCTCGGAGCGCGGGCTTCTGGATTCCACGATCGTCTACTGGGGCGGTGAGTTCGGCCGCACGCCCCGGGTCGATTGGGAGGCGCCGTGGAACGGCGGCAGGAATCACTACGGGGCCTGCTTTTCCGTGCTCCTCGCAGGCGGCGGCTTCAAGGGCGGCCGCGTAGTCGGCGCTTCCGACGCCACGGGCGAAAAGGTCGCCTCCCGACCCGTGACCCCCAGGGATCTCATCGCTTCGATCCTGCTGCGCCTCGGCATCGATCCCGCATCCACGGTGCCCGGCCCGGCCGGGACCCCGGTGCGGCTGGTGCCCCCCACCGACGACAGGCCGGGATCCGGCATCCTCGCCGAGATCATGTAAGGAGTATCGACGATGAAGGCTCCACGCGGGCGCTCGTTCCGCTTTCCGCTTCTCGCCCTGCTGGCGATGGTGTTGTGCGCGCGCACGGCCACGGCCCAGGCCGCAGGTCCCTACGCCGCTTACGTGTACCCAGCCGGCGGGCAGCGCGGCACGACCTTTGCGGTGACCGTGGCGGGCCAGGGGCTCGGCGGCCCCCAGGGCGTCGAGATCTCGGGGCAGGGTGTGTCGGCGCGCGTGCTCGGTTTCGTCGGCAAGTCCGGTCCTCTCACCAAGGTGCAGGAAGAAGAGCTGCGGCTGCGGCTCCAGGAGCTCGCTGCGCGGCCGGTCAGGGCGGTGCCCGCCGGGGCGGTCGACCCCGCGAGCGGCCGAGGCGCGACCGCCGGCCCGAGGCCGGCGCTCCCCGATCTGCCCGAGCTGCGCAACCTCGAGTCGAAGAGCCGCGCCGAGCTCAAGCTGGTTGCCGACCAGTTCCTCAATCGCGACAAGCGGCCCAAGCCGCCGATGGACGAGCTGGTGAGCCTCGAGGTGAGCATCGACTCCGCGGCTGAGCCCGGAGACCGGGCGCTGCGGCTGCGGACCCGAAGCGGGCTGTCGAACCCGCTGATGTTCCAGGTGGGCCTCGCCGCCGAGATGCGGGAGCCGGGCCGCTTCGAGCCGGCTTTGGCCGAGCCGCCGATGATCAAGGTTCCCGCCGTCGTGAACGGCCAGATCTTTCCGGGCGAAGTCGATCGCTTCCGCCTGAGCCTGCGAAAGGGCGAGAGGGTGGATCTCGCGGTCCGGGCGCGCCATCTGATCCCCTACATCGCCGACGCGGTGCCCGGCTGGTTCCAGGCAGTGCTCGCGATCACGGGGCCCGACGGCAGGCCCGCAGCCTATTGCGACGACGCGGGGCTCGACCCCGACCCGCGCCTCGCCTTTCGCGCTCCTGCCGCCGGCCTCTACACCGTGGAGGTGCGGGACTCGATCTACCGCGGCCGCGAGGATTTCGTCTACCGCCTCGAGGTGTCGGCGGGGGGCGGCGCCGGCGTTGGGACCAGCGCCGCGACGGCGAGCGACGCCCTCACGACTGCGGCCTCCCGTGGAGGCCCGCGGACCGAAGTGAGCCCCGTCGTCTTTCCGGCGGCGGTGCGCGGGGTGCTGCGGGAGCCCGGCCTCGTCCACGCTTACGAGTTCACCGGCAGCGCAGGCGAGATCGTGGTGGCCGAGATCCGCGCGCGGCGCCAGGGGTCACCGCTCGACTCTTTCGTGCGCCTGCGCGACGCTGGCGGCAGGATCATCGCATCCAACGACGACACCGAGGACAAGGAGTGCGGCCTTCTTACCTACCACGCGGACTCGTATCTGCGGGTGGCCCTCCCGGCTGCGGGAACCTATCGTCTGGAGGTGCTGGACACCACCGGCCGCGGCGGCGCCGACTACGCCTACACCCTCGACCTGCGCAGGCCCGCCCCCGACCTCGCGGTGTTCACGACGGTGTCGGCCCTCAATGCCGGCCGCACCGGCTCCGCCGCCTTTGCCGCGGTGGCGGTCCGCAAGGACGGGTGGCAGGGCGACATCGCGATCCGCCTCCGCAGGCCGCAGCGGGGCTTCACGCTTGAGGGCGGGCTCATACCGGCCGGCCGCGACAGCGCGCCGATGACGCTGACCGCCCACGATCGGGGAGCCGATCAGAGCCTCCGCGTCGAGCTGGAGGCCGTGGCCCAGATCGGCGGCGTCGAAGTGGTCCGGTCGGTCAGGCCCGCCGACCTGCGCATGCAGGCCTTCGGCAACACTCACCTGGTGCCTGCCGAGGCCCTCTGGGTGACCGCCTCGCGAAACAGGCCCGTGGAGTTCACCGCAGCGAGCGCTGCGGCGCTCAGCCTGCGGGCGGGAGCTTCCGCGGAGCTCGCCTTGAGGCATCCGCCGCTTCCCCTCAAGTCCCTCAGAGCGGCGCTGGTCAACCCGCCTGCGGGGATCAAGCTGGCGGGGCAGAGGTGGTCGCCCGACGGCCTAGTGCTGGCGTTGTCCGCCGACGCGGCAGCCCGACCCGGCACGGAGAACCTCATCCTCTCGCTCAAGGGGGTGGTCGAACCCCCGGCGCCCAAAGCGGGCGGCGCCCAGCCCGCGGCTCCCGCGGCCCGGGTGGCCGCTCCGGCCCCCGCGGCCCGGCCGCGCGAAAGCGACCTCGGCGTTCTCCCCGCGCTCGTCGTCAAGGTCGTGCCCAAGGACTCCTGAGAGGGGCAACCGGCCAAGTGCACATCGGCCACTCGGGACTGGGCCGTCGCTACTCGCGGCTGGCCCAGACCTGGTATTCGTCCATAGCGCTCCGGGGATTCTGCTGCCAGACGGCAAGGGCGTCGCTGCTGCCTTCAACGGCGAGATGCGTCCCCGTGGCCTCACTGGAGGAGCAGGCCGAACAGTCGCCTGCGGGGGGCAAGGTGGAGATCTCCTGTCGGAGGAACGGCGCGGGCTGCGGCTACCTGCTGCTGGTTCCGGCGATCCGGTTTGCGGTGTTCCTGCCCGCCGCCCCTTTTTCCTGCACCCGCCACGCCGCGTCTTCTGCGGGCCGCCGCGCGGGTTCTTGCGTTTTGGGAATCCACGGCACTATGGTGGATTTCTCGGCAGAAGAGCGTGCGGCGGCTGCCTGTGACGGCAGGGAGGTGAACCATGGATCTCGCGTCGAGCCCGCTGGCGAGCGCCTGTGCAAGGAAGATCCCTATTCGTCCCCTCTGGCTCTTGGTTGTATCCTGCGCGACCTTGTGCGCGGCGCCTGCTCAGGCCTGGAAGCCGAAGACTCACATCTACATCGCCAACGTGATCCGCGAGGATGCCAAGGACGGCAAGGTCTGGATCCCGCCTTTCGGGGAGTTCACGATCAGCCCCGAGGCGCGGGAGGCGATCGACGCCGCGCCCTACTTCCGGGCCGGCGCGGTGGGACCGGACGCCTTCCCCGACATGTGGAGCGGACAGGCCTTCATCCACCCCAATACGCAGCCCTGGCTGCGCCACCTGTGGGCCTCTGCAGCGGCTCAGAGCGATCCGAAAGTATGGGGCTTCCTCTACGGCTACCTGATCCACTGCGCCGGGGATGTGTTCGCCAACGACTGGGTCAACAGCCACGCGGGCCGGGCCTTCCCGGCGGTGGCCGAGATCGCGGCCAACCCTTCGCTCCTGAGCGTGGTCGCGAAGCACTTGGCCATCGAGAACACGCTGGACAGGCGGATCAGCGTCACCAACTCTACCATCAGCATTCCCTACAACTTCGTGCTCGAGAAGATGCTGCTCGATCCGGGGGCCCAGCAGGCTGGGATGAACCCGCTCATCCAGCACTACGTGTCGCTGTACTGGCAGAAATACCCGCACAGGAACGACAAGGTGGATGTGTTGGGCGTGCCCACCTACGACGCGGAGTGGTACCGCGACCTGGCCGAGCGTCTCACCCAGTGGGTGATCGCCAACGAGACCGCGGCCAAGAGGTCGGTCGAGCAAGGGGAGAGTTACATCGGCGCGCTCACCAGCGAGCTGGGCGAGTGGGCCTTCCGGTCCATCCTCGACATGGAGGGCGCCCCCTCCGCCACCGTCGGCGCGGCCGATGCCTTCCGGGCTCTGAGCGGCGCGGCCTAGGCGGTGCTGCGGGCAATCGGGCTGGACCAGGTCATCAACAATCTCCGCGACGGGTTCGTCGACTGGATGACGAGGACCGCCACCGGGATGAGCGCGCACCAGCTGGAGAGCTATCTCCTGGGGGAGGCGAACCAAACTCTGTTCCCGAACAACCTCAACGAGATCCGCGCCGAGATCGGCGCCCCTCCGCCGGAAAGCGGCTGGGTGCACGACAACACCGACCCCGTGCGCTTCGCCCAGTTCCTGCGGGGCATCAACGGGCCTCTGTACAACTCCGTGATCCTCGGAAAGATCGCCCTGCTGCCCCCCGGCGAGCTGAACCGGCTGACCCGCTCGCAGTACTTCTCCGCGGCCGGCGTGCCCAACGCGCTGCTCGGCTGGATCAAAGGCATCGACTTCAGCAGCCAATGGGTGCAGGGCCAGGGTTACGGCGGCTGCCTGGGTTACCGCTTCGCGCCCGACTTTCCGACCTTCACCTACCTGTTCAAGCCCTACCCCCCGGCGGGGCGAAGCGACGGCTCGCTGTTCGTGCGGCCTGGCACGCCCCTCTCGGCGGTGCTCAAGGTCACGGGCAGAGCACCCAACGGCTCCAGCCTGTTCGGCGGGAGCAGCGGCGACAGGGGCGGCACCATGGTCCCCGTGCTGCTGCGAAAGAAGGGCGTGCCGACCGGGGCCTGGCAGGAGCTGACCGGCACGGTCAACACCGACCAGGACTTCATCACGTTCGAGCTGCCCTTCGAGTACGGCGCGGAATACCTGGTCCGGCCCACGCATGGCCGCCTGGCCTTCGCCAGCCCGACCGTGGTGAAGTTCGATGCGCCCGTGGACCTGCGGGAACGGAAGGTGATGGTCACGACCTCCGCTTCCTCCAGCATCAATCAGGCGGCCTACGCCGGGCGCCTCAATCCCGCTCCCACCACGCCGGTGCGCCCGTGGTGCCAGGTGCTGGCGCCTAAGCAGCCTCTGGCTGTCGAAGGCAACACCATCGGCCTGCCAAGCAGCGCCTCGCTGAAGGTCAGCAGCTGCTGCCTGCGCGTGGACGGCAACTACGGACCGGCGCTCACCGGCATGTCCGGGGTGCTCATGGTGGACCCGCGCGAACCGGGCATTGCCCCGGTGCTGCCCGTGCAGATCGGCTTCACCGTCGACATGGATGGCATCGCTCGTTTCGGGGCCGCGAACCTCGCCGAGGCCGTCCGCGGGCCGGACCAGGTGACCGTGAAGGCCGGCAGTCACTCCGGGCCGCTCGTGCTGCGGGTGCTCTTCGACGTCTCGGACGCCTCGCTGGCCGGCGCGCGTGCGGCCGAGGGCTACCGGCGCGTGCAGGCCGGGCTGAAGGCGATCCCCGCGGGCCAGGTCGGGGCTGACCTCCGGGGCGTGGCCCAGGCCCTGGCCGACCTGCCGCAGACCATCGGCAACGCGGCCGCTGCCGAATCGCGGATGCGTACGGCCATCGCGGGGATCACCGACTCCCGATTGAAACAGGACCTGCAGCAGCGCTTCGAGGCCGGGCTGGCCGCCTTCCCCGTCTTGAGCGCGCGCGGCCTGGTGGCCGCCGCCTACTCCGACAACCCCTGGTTCTCCGTGCAACCCAACGCGGACGGGCTGGAGAACTGGGCCGTCCCGCCCAGCTTCGCTGCGGCGGCGCTCGCCCAGCCCCCGGCCACACCCAAGACCCCGGGTTCGACCATGCCGCCGCCGGTCGCCAAGGCACCGGAGGCTCCGCTGCCGCCGCCGCAGAAGCCCGGCGAGGCCGGCACGCCGACGGCTCCCGGAACCCTGCGGGCATCCGACCCGGCCCAGCCCCTCGGAGGCGAGCGGGCCCTCGGCCGGTCGAGCCCCCTGGGCCTGACCGTGCGGCGGGTGGAGTACCGGGCGACTCCCATTCGCGCCGGGTCGGAGATAATCGTGCCCCGGGCGGACGAAAAACTTCTGGTGGTGCACCTGAGCCTGCGCAACACCCGGTCTGCGGAAGCCTGGGTCGACTACAGCAGCGTCTCCTTTGCCGCCGCCGATACGTACGGAGTGAACCGAGGAGACTGCGGAGACCTTCTGAATGAGCAGACGGGAGAGAGCCTGGACGCCCCCCTGCCGTCGGGCCAGACGATCGAGGCCTACACGGTGATCACCATGCCAGCTCAAGGGGCGGCGACCCGGCTGACCGCGCAGGCCGCCGGCTTTGATCCCCTGGAGTACGCCCTCGGGGGAGCGGTGAGCGCCCTGCAGCCGCCGTTCGCCGACCCTGCTGATCCGACGGGCGCCTCGGCCTTGGCTGAGGTGCCGGCCGCCGTGGGCATGGCGCTTCCGGTGGGCTACCTCGCCGTGACCGTCGAAGGGGCCGCGACCTCCGGGGACCGCATCCAGAGGCGCGCACCCGGACGAGGCAACCAGTTCCTGGTGGCGACCCTGCGCGTGAGAAACCCCTCACCCTACGAACAGCCCCTGTACTGGGAGTCCATCGACTGTGCGCTGCGTTCGCCGCAGGGCGAGGACCTTCCATGGAACCAGGAGCTGCTTGCCTCGAATCGGGACGAACAGCTGGATCTGACGCTCACCCCCGGACGGGAAGCCACGGCCCGGGTCTACTTCGAGGTGCCCCAAGGCTCGGGGCCCTTCACGCTGTTCCTGCGCAGGGGCGAAGGCGCCCGGGCCTACCTCGTAAGCCTGGGGGGTGGCCAGTAGCTGGCCGCGGCCGGGCGCCCGTCTGGGTTCCCGAACAACGCGGGCGGGCGCTTCTGCGCTCTACTGCTGCACCAGCTCCACGCGCCGGTTCTTGGCCCGGCCTTCTTCGGTCGCGTTGGTGGCCACCGGGCAGTAGGGGCCGGCGCCGTAGGGCTTCAGGCGCTCGGCCTGGATGCCGTGCTCGGCGCTCAGGGACTTCACCACCGCCGCGGCGCGCTCCTGCGAGAGCTTCAGGCCAGAGGCCACGTCACCGACGTTGGCCGTGTGCCCGACCACGAACAGTTTCAGGCTCGGCTCCTGCTTCAGCAGCTTGGCCACCTCCGCGATCGCCGCCTGGGCCTCGGGCCGGAGGTCGGCCTTGTCGGCGTCGAAGGTGATGCCGTACACAGCCACGTGCCCCGTGGCCTTCAGTTCCGCGCTCAGCGCTGCGGCATCGGCGCTCACGTACTGGGCCATGGCCTTCTCTTCGATCACTTCCAGGTCGTACCCGTCGCCGCCATTGAAGGGGGTGACGTGCACCCAGGTGACGCCGCCGCCCTTTTCGATCTTCATGTACAGGTCTGCGGTGGGCTGATATACCACCTTGCCGCCGATCTTCTGCAGGGCGTTGACGTAGTTGCGGATGATCTGGACATCGCTGGACGATTTCACTCCGTCCTTCACCAGGTGGTCGATGTAGTAGTACTTGCCCTCGACCATGACCTCCTTGCCTTGCGAGTCCCTGAACGGGACGCTGTCGAACTCCTTTTCGATGTACTCGGCGATGTAGTACCCCGGCATCCGGCTGATCAGCGGATGGTCCTTGGCCCCTTTCACGTCGTCCTGGGCCAAGGCCGCGGGAGCCAGGAACAGCAAGCCAGCGGTCACCAGCAAGAATGCACTTGCGATCCGCATCCCACACCTCCTCCACACGGCTCGCGCCGCGGCGCCGCCCCAGACCCCCCGCTGCGCCGCGATCGGACATCATATCACGGCTTGCCGGGGAAGTCTGCGGAACGGCGGGGTAGGGGAGCGCCGGAGGCTGTCGCGCGAGAGGTTGGCCTTGATGCGCTCGATGGCCTCGGCCCTGGCTCGGCGCGCGTCCCGGGCGTAGGCGCCGGGGTGGGCGCTGCTCAGCCGATCCGGCAGAGACACGAGGCAGCGGCGACGCACCTCGTTGCGGGCACAGCGGGCGACGTCGGTCAGGCAATCCGCGCACGTGCACATCTCTGAATGGGAAGGCAGCGCCCGTCCATATCCGCGACCAGCAAACGTTCGGCCTCGTTGACCAGGCTGGCGAAGTGGAGCCTGTCCGCGAGGCTTATCCGCTCTCCGTGCCTCGGCTGAAGTTCGCGAACTTGGTGTACTCCGGGATGAAGGCGATCTTCCCGGCCACCACCACCGGCATGTCCGGCTCCCGCGCCTGAGCCCTCTGGAATCGGTTGGTCTCGGCGATCTGCTCGTGGAGCGGCAGGTCGCGGCTCTCCGCGGTGATCAGCGTGATGTAGCCCACGAAGACGATGGCCACGTTGAACCGGTGCTTCATGCGCTGCGCCAGGGCGTGCAGCAGTCCAGCAGGTGCGGCATCCCCCGCGAGCGCTTCGACGCTCAACCTGCGGGCGGGCGCCTCCTCCTTGCTCGTCTTGAGACATCCGCCGCTTCCGCTCAAGTCGCTCACGGCGGCGCTGGTCAACCCGCCCGCGGCGATCAAGCTGGCAAGCCAGAGGTGGTCGCCCGAGGGCCTGGTGCGGGCGTTGTCCGCCGACGCGGGCGCGCGGCCCGGCACGGAGAACCTCATCGTCTCGCTCAAGGGGGAGGTCGAGCCCCCGGCGCCCAAAGCGGGCGGTGCTCAGCCCGCGGCCCCTGCGGCCCGGCCGCGGGAAACCGATCTCGGCGTTCTCCCCGCGTTCGCGGTCAAGGTCGTACCCAAGGACTCCTGAGGCGGGCTACTTGCGGCTGGCCCAGATCTGGTAGCCGGAGCCGTCGTTCTGTTGCCAGACGACCACGGCGTCGCCGTTGTCGTTCACGGCGATGCGCGGGCCGCCAGCGTCGTCCGTGGCATCCGCGACCAGCTCCGCCCCGCCCCAGCCGATGCCGGGCGTGTAGCGATTGGCGAAGATGCCGAAGGTCGTGCTCTGCCACTGCACCCAGGCCGCGATCGCCTCGCCGCTCGAGTTCATGGCCACGTCGGGCTCCCAGGCGTCTCCGCCGCTCGGGCTCTGGAGCTCGACCACCGCGCTCCAGTTGCCGCCGGGGCTGTGATGGCGGGCGTAGATGCGGTGGCCGCTGCCGTCATACTGCCGCCAGATCACGACGGCGTTTCCGCTGCCGTCGATGGCCGCCCGCGGATTGGTCGCGTCCGCCGTTCCGGGATCCAGTTCCTGCGCCGTACCCCAGCCGGTGCCCGGGTCGTAGCGGTTGGCGTGAACGCTGTGGGTGCCTCCGTCGTCCTCCGACCAGGCGACGACCGCTTCGCCGCTGGAGCTCATGGCGATCTCGGGGACGAGCGCCTGGCTGCTGCTGCTCTCGATCGTCTGCGCCGCGCCCCAGCCGCTGCCGGCTACATAGCGATTGGCGTAGATGCTGTAGGTGCTCCCGTCGTTCTGCCGCCACACGGCGATGGCGTTGCCGCTGCCGTCCGTGGCGACCTTCGGGTTGCTGGCCGCCCCGCCACCGCTCTCGAGGAGCTGCGGGGTGCCCCAGGCGCTTGCGGAGAAGCGGCTGGCGTAGATGTCGTCGCTTGCGCCCGAGTACTGCTGCCAGACGGCAAAGGCGTCGCCGCCGCCCTCCACGGCGAGATGCGTCCCCGTGCTCAAGCTGGCGAGTGCCCCTGCGGTGCCCCACCCGCCGCCCGCGGTGTAGCGGTTGAAGTAGGCCGTGTTGTTCACCGCGCCCCACGCCGCCATCGCGTTGCCGACGGAATCCATTCCGACGACGGGGTCGCCGGAACTCGCCGCGACGTCTTCTATGATCTCAGGCGTGCCCCAGCCGCCGCCAGCCGTGTACCGGTTGGCGTGGATGTTGTACCGGCTTCCGTCGTTCTGACTCCAGACCACGGTCGCGTTGCCGTTGGGGTCGATCGCCGGCCAGGGAGTCCACGCCTCTCCCGCGAGGTTGTCCACGCGCTGGGCCGCGCCCCACCCTGCGGCCGACGTGACCGTCAGCGTGGCAGGGTCGCTGGTCGCATCGCCTTGGGTGTTGCTGACCACGACGTCGAACTGCTTGCCGTTCTCGGAGAGCTGTACGTTGGTGAGGACGAGAATCTCGCTGTTGGCGCCGGCGATGTCTGCGCCGTCGCGCCGCCACTGGTAGGTGAGCGTCGGCGTGCCGTCAGCCTGCACCTCGAACGTGGCGGTGCCGCCCTCGGCAACGGTCTGGTCGGCGGGATGGACCAGGATGCTCGGAGCCAGGACACCGGAGCCCGCATCCACCGTCACAGTGACCACGTTGCTCTGAGCATTCCCGGCCGCGCTCTCGGCGACCGCGTAGTACTGGGTTCCAGAGTCGGCCAGCGTCAGCGCCGGGGTCGTGTAGGTGCTGCTCGTGCTGCCCGCCCCGGGAGGGGTGGCCGTGCCGACTGCGACGTCGGGGCTGCCGACCCGGTACCACTGTACGGAAGGCTGCGGGTTGCCCTCGGCCACGGCGGCAAAGCTCGCGGCCTGACCCTCGGTCACCGTCACGCTCTGCGGCTGGGTGGTAAAGACGGGCGGCCCGGGCGCCGGTATGTCCACCCGCGCCCAGACGAAGCCGAAGAGAAACCACGGATAGCCATCCACCGGAGGGCCGGGATTCAGCGCGCAGTCGAACTTTCCGATGAACCAGACCGTCCCGTTGTGGGTGTGGTCGATGGGCACCTGGAACTCCGTCACCAGGCCTGAGCCGAGTGAGCGGGTCTCCAGCGGGGTGTAGGCCCAGGAGGGCGGAGGCGTATTGTCCGTCACGGTCTTGATGGCCCGCGCCAGCTCGACCGTTGGTATCGAAGCGCAGCGCTGGGCCACGAACGCAGGGTCTGCGGTCACGCGCAGCGTGAGCGTGGTCGGCTGCTCGATGAGCGGGATCGAACTGTTGCCGTACGTCGGCAGACTGCCCGGTGCCACCAGCTCGAAGCCGAGGCGCTTGGGGCCGGAGCTGTTGACGTTGCCGATCCAGACGTTGCCGTAGGAAAACCCGAGCAGCGGGGCGCTGATCGTGTCGCCCTGCACCGCGGCGTTGGCGAGATAGACCCACTCCTCGCCCGGCTCGGCAAACATGAACATCGGCTCCGCGCCGGCCGGCAGGCCCGCGGGGTCGAAAGGGATCGAGGCGGTAGCGGGCAGGTCGAAGGAGGTGCCGTGAGGCGTGAACTGATAGATGGAGCCCAGCTGCGCAGCGCCCGCCGGCAGAGCCGGCGCGCCTGTGGCGTCGGCCGAAACGCTCAGTGCTATGTCCGAGCCGAGGGCGCCGGCCGGCACTGTGACCGTCACGCCGTCGGGGCCGCTGACCGTGCCTCCGGCTGCACCGACCGTCGGCTGACTGCCGCTCGGCGGCGTCGTCGTGTCGTCGTCAGAACTGTCGAAGATGTTCGTGCAAGCCGGAATGAGCATGGCCAGCAGGAAAAGAAGGATCCCTTTGACCGGATGCCTGTGCGACACGGTTTCTTCCCCGTCTGATCTGACGGCAATAATAATCATTAGTAGTTCTATAATCAATAGGCCGCCATCGCCCTGTTTGCCGGTCCCTCACGGCCGCCCCTCACGGTCGCCTGCCGTGGTCGACCTCCCGAGACCGGCCCCGATCGGGTAGAATCCCCGCGCCGGAGGATCCATGAACACTCACCCGCGACGCGTCGTCCTCATCATGACCGACACCCAGCGCACCGACATGCTGGGCTGCTACGGCAACCCGGGCATAAAGACGCCTCACCTGGACCGTCTCGCCTCGCAGGGGGTCCGCTTCGACCGCGCCTACACCTGCCAGCCGGTCTGCGGGCCTGCCCGCAGCGCCATGTTCACCGGCATCTACCCGCACTCCAACAGCGTCTGGGGCAACTGCATGGCCCTCGGCGACAACGTCAAGACCGTGGGCCAGAGGCTCACCGATAACGGGGTGCACTGCGGCTACATCGGCAAGTGGCACCTCGACGGCGGCGACTACTTCGGTCTCGGCCGCTGCCCGCAAGGCTGGGACCCGGCCTGGTGGTACGACATGAAGCTCTACCTCGACGAGCTCACCCCGGAGCAGCGCCTGGCCTCGCGCCGCGTCGAGACCATGTACGACCCTGGAATCGATGAGGGATTCACCTACGGCCACCGCGTCGCGGATCGGGCGCGGCGATTCCTCGACGCCGCGGCCGACCAGGATTTTTTCCTGACCGTCTCGTTCGACGAGCCGCACCATCCCTTTCTCTGTCCCGAGCCCTACGCCTCGATGTACAAGGGCTACCGCTTTCCGCGCAAGCGCAACGTCCGCGACACCCTGGCGGGCAAGCCCGAGCACCAGCGCGCCTGGGCGGGCGACAACGTCACGAAGGACCGCGATGCTGTGGAGATCGGCAGCGCGGCGTACTTCGGGTGCAACTCCTTTGTCGACTACGAGATCGGGCGGGTGCTGGAGGCCGTGGACCGGCACTGCCCCGACGCCCTGGTGATCTACACCTCGGACCACGGCGACGCGATGCAGTCCCACAGCATCACCAACAAGGGCGCCGCCATGTACGACGAGATCACCCGCATCCCGCTCATCGTGCGCTGGCCCGGCGCGGCGACGGCAGGTGCGAGCACCTCGACGCCGGTGTCGCACATCGACCTCGTGCCCACGGTGCTCGAGGTCTTCGGGATCCCCCGGCCCCGGCTGCTGGAGGGCGACTCGATCGCCGACGTGATCCGAGCGCCCGCGCAGCAGCGGTCGCGCGACGTGTTCATCGAGTTCGCCCGCTACGAGATCGACCACGACGGCTTCGGCGGCTTCCAGCCGATCCGGGCGATCTTCGACGGCCGTTACAAGCTGGTGATCAACCTGCTCTCGAGCGACGAGCTCTACGACCTCGAAACGGACCCCGAGGAGATGACGAACCTCATCGCGTCGGAGGCCCACGGCGCGGTGCGCGACGCCCTGCACGACAGGCTGCTGGACTGGATGAACCGCACGCGCGATCCTTTCCGCGGCTACTACTGGGAGCGTCGGCCCTGGCGCGCCGAAGCGCGGCCTGCCACGTGGGACTACACCGGCAAAACGCGGCAGCGGGAGAACGAGGAGTACGAGCCGCGCCAGCTCGACTACGCCACGGGGCTGCCGATGACCGAGGCGGTGCGCAGCAAGTAGGCAGCGGTTGACAGCGGGCCCGTGACCGCACTCCAATGAATCCTGAGATGGATCTCGAAGACGTCCGCCGCACGCTGCTCGCCCATCGGCACCTGTTCAGGCGTGCCTACGTCTACGGATCGGTGGCTCGGGGAACGCAGGACGAGCACAGCGATGTGGATGTCATCCTGATCCGGGAGACCTCGCTGCCGTTCTTCGACCGGATTCGCGAGCTCTTCGACCTGCGGTTCGCCTTCGGCAAGGCGGACATGCTGATCTACACCGAAGCCGAGTATCGCGAGATCGTGGAAGGACCCGGCCGCTGGTTTCTCAAGGACGTGTTCGAGAAGGGAGTCAGGATTGAAGGAGCCCAGGACCGAAGCGCTCAGGTGGCTCCGGCAGGCTGAGAACGACCTGGCCTACGCCCGGATCGGCCTCCGCGAAGGGTTCCACGCGCAGGTCTGCTTTCAGTGTCAGCAGATCTGCGAAAAGGCCCTCAAGTCGATCCACTACGGCAAGCTCGGCGCGCGCATCGTCTACGGGCACTCCCTCGTCGAGCTCTGCGAGAACCTCGACCTCCCCGCGGACCTTCGCCGTGAGCTCTCCGTCCTCGACCAATACTACATACCGACGCGCTACCCCAACGGCCTGCCCGGCGGCACGCCGTACGAGGTCTACACCGCCGAGCAGGCGGCCGCGGCAGTGGCGGTCTGCGAGCGGGTGATCGCCCTGGCGCGCAACGCTCTGCCGTGATCGCAGCCGACCGGCGGTCGGTGCGCCGTCTTCTCATCCCCGCAGCGTCATATGACGCCGAGAGCGGAGGTTGCGAGAGCAGCCCGCGTGGGCTAGAATTGAACCAGAACATGTCTCTCGCCGAGTTGCGCTGATCCGGTCAACGTTCCCGTGTGCCGTCGAGGAGGTCTGTCATGGCCATTCGGCGTGGGAGGGTTGCTGTCGGCGCCTTTGGCGTCCTGCTGCTGGCTCTGTTCCTTCCCGCCCTGCCCGTGCTCCGGGCACAGGAGACGCGCCTGCCCGCGCTTTCTCCTCCCTCCGGCGTTCAGCCGCGCGCCTCGACGCTCGCGATCCAGGCGCAGCCTGCGCTCTCGATGCCGGTCGGGCAGAGCCTGGACCTGTTCGACATGGGCGGCGGGGTCGGGGTCGGGGTCGAGTACGGCCTGGGCGGCAAGATCGAGCCGTTCCTCACGGCTGGAGTCAACTACACCTACGCGCCTGTCAAGGCCGAGACGGCCGTGTCCATCGTCGGCGCCGAGGCCGGCGGCGGTGTGTTCGTCTGGCTGAACCCGCGCCTGGGCCTGCGCGTGGGCGCCTCGGCGGGCTACTTCTACGGCCGGCTGAACGACGACGGCGATTCCAGCGGGCAGCTCGCGCTGCAGGCCGGCGCTGGCCTGCAGTACGTGGTCTTTCCGGAGCTGAACCTGGGGATCGGCGCTGGCTACCGCTACGACCTGGGGCTCTACCAGGGGCTGGAGATCGGGGCGAGCACCTCGTACTACCTGTCGGGGCGCGAGCGGCGCAGGCAGGGCATCGAGGATCTGCACGCCTCACGGCGACCGCAGCTGGTGGAGGCCAAGACCCCGGAAAAGGGGCGGGGCATTGAGCTGGCCAACATCTCGCTCTACGAAGTCTTTCCCGTGTTCCACAAGTTCTACGACGACCACCCGGTGGGGATCGTGACCCTGGTCAGCAAGGAGAAGGCCGCGATCACCGACATCAAGCTCACCTTTCTCGTCAAGCAGTACATGGACAGCCCCAAGGAGTGCCCCGCGCCCAAGGAGCTGGCCGCAGGAGCGAGGCAGGACGTGGACATCATGTCGCTGCTGAGCGACCGCGTGCTGGAGGTCACCGAGGCGACCAAGGTGGCGGCGGACCTGACGCTGGAATACCGCATGGACGGCGACCTGTACCGCGACGCCCGCACGCTCACCATCCGCGTGCTCGACCGCAACGCGATGACGTGGGACGACGATCGCAAGGCCGCGGCGTTCGTGACAGCCAAGGACCCGGCCGTGCTGGGCTTCGCGAAGGCAGTCGTGGGGCTCACGCGCGACAAGGGACCCGCGATTCTGAACGCGAACCTGGCGGCTGCCATGAGCCTGTTCTCCACGCTCGACCTGTACGGGCTCTCGTACGTGATCGACCCGAAGACCCCCTTTACCGAGTTCTCGCAGAACAAAACAAGCGTGGACTTTCTTCAGTTCCCGCGCCAGACGCTGGAGTACAAGGCCGGGGACTGCGACGACCTGTCGATCCTGTACGCCGCGCTGCTGGAGTCGGTGGGGATCGAGACCGCGTTCATCACCGTGCCCGGCCACATCTACCTTGCCTTCTCGACGGGGCTGCAGGCCGACGAAGCGCGGCGCAGCTTCGCCTCGATCACGGACCTGATCATGAAGGAAGGGGCCGCGTGGGTGCCCGTGGAGGTGACCGAGCGGCGCGGTGGGTTCATGAAGGCGTGGGCCGAAGGCGCGCGGCAGTGGCGGGAAGCGGAGAGGGGCGGCTCTGCCGGCTTCCACCCCGTGCACGCGGCCTGGCAGGAGTACGAGCCCGTGGGACTGCCCGGCGGCCGCGAGGTGACCCTTCCGGGCAACGACGCGATCGTGAGCGGCTTTCTGCAGGAAGTGGTCAAGTTCGTCGATCGCGAGATCGCCCCCCGCGCAGCGCGGCTAGAGCAGGACATCCAGCGCACCGGTGGCGCGCCTGCCTCGCACAACAGGCTGGGGGTGCTGTACGCGCAGTACGGCAAGCTCGAGCAGGCTGAGACGCAGTTCCGGAGGTCGACCGCGCAGCAGGAGTACGTGCCCGGGCTGCTGAACCTGGGAAACCTCTATTCGTTGAAGAACGATTGGGCGCGTGCTCGCGAGCACTACGAGCGGGCCGCGAAGCTGGAGCCTCAGAACCCCGCGGTGCTGCTGGCGCTTTCGCGGGCCTACCACGCGGGCGAGCAGTACGAGCTGGCGCGGGCCAAGCACCAGGAGCTGGCGCTCGTGGACAAGGCGCTGGCCGAGCGGTTTGCGTACCTAGCCGGGGCCGCCGACGCAGGCGGTGGTCGCGCGGGGGAGGCTGAGGCGCGGCTGCGGCAGGTCGTGTGGGCCGAGTGACAAGGGGGCAATCTATGGCGCGGATGCGGTTCGCGTTGGTGCGGCTGATCGCGTGCTCGCTTGCTGCGGCGCTGCTCTCGAGCTGCCCGTTCCCAATAGAAACGTCGCTGCTGGACAAGGTGCGGGACAAGGTCAACGTGCAGGAGAATCCGAATCCGCCCGACATGGAGGTGTCTCAAGGCGGCCTGCCCATCGCCGACGGAACCACCAGCGACGCATTCAAGGATGCGATTCAGGATGTCCCGCTGGAGGTCGAGTTCACCATCTCGAACACCGGCACGGGCGATCTCACGCTGCGCACACCGGATCCGATCGAGATCACGGGCGAAGACGAGGATCGGTTCAGCATATCCGACCCGCCGGGAAACACGACAATCGTCCCCGGTTCAAGCGCCAAGTTCACCTTGCGATGTACCCTAAACGCACCGGGCACCCTGGTGGCCCATATCTGGCTGCACAGCAACGATCCGGATGAGAACCCGTATGACTTTACCGTGAGCAACACCGCGCTGCCGGAGATCCAGGTGTGGCAAGGCACAAGCGAGATCAGCCATCTGGGAACCTACGACGCCGGTCCGCTAGAGTGCGACACGTCGACGCCTGTGACCTTCACGATCAAGAACGTGGGCAAGGCGGATCTCGTGTTCAGTGGTCCAGTTTCGGTGAGCGGGGAGGGCTTGTCCGTGACGCCGGAGCCGCTATCTGAAGTCGCGGCCGGGGCGAGCACGACCTTCGCGGTGACTCTCGAGCCGATCACGCCGGGCGCGGTGTCGGGAAGCGTCTCGATCGCCAGCAGCGACGCCGATGAGAACCCTTTCGATTTTGCGATCCAGGGCACCTCCTTCCTTTCGATCTGCGAGGCAGCGCTCGGCGTCGGTCAGGCGCACACCCTCGCGGTCAAGGCGGACGGCACCGTATGGGCTTGGGGCTCGAACTACCACGGGGAGCTTGGTGACGGCACGACCACCGAACGGCATGAGGCGGGCCAGGTGTCCGGCCTGACGAATGCGAAGGCGGTCGCGGCGTGTCTGTACTACTCGGTTGCACTGCGCGCCGACGGGACGGTGTGGGGCTGGGGCACCAACGGCGGCCAGCTCGGCGACGGCACGAAGACCCGTCGCCTCGTGCCGGTTCAGGCCACCGGCATCTCGGACGTCGCGGGCATCGATGCCGGCTACTACCACGTCGCGGCGGTCAAGAGCGACGGGACGGTCTGGTGCTGGGGTTACAACTCCCACGGCCAACTCGGCGATGGAACCACGACCGAAAGGCTGGTTCCGAATCAGGTGCCCGGCCTCTCGGGCGTGAAGCAGGTGGTCGCCGCTGTCTATCACACAGCGGCCCTCAAAGGCGACGGGACGGTGTGGACCTGGGGATTGAACAGCAGCGGCCAGCTGGGCGACGGGACCATGACGGATCGCAGCAGTCCGGTTCAGGTAGTCGGCTTGTCCGAAGAGACGATCGCGATTGCCTCTAGCGGGAACCACGTCCTGGCCCTCAAGAGCGACGGCACAGTCTGGGCTTGGGGCCAGAACGACCACGGCCAGCTGGGCGACGGCACCAAGCTGACTCGCCTCACGCCGGTGGCTGTGTCGGGACTCTCTGACGTAGTGACGATCGTCAGCGGCGGTGCCCACAACGCGGCTGTCAAGGCCGACGGGACGGTCTGGTCCTGGGGGTACAACCTCAGCGGCCAGCTCGGTGATGGCACGACTGCGGAGGAGCGTTCGACGCCGATCCAGATTTCCGGAATTGAGTCACCGTTGGCAATAGCTGCGGACGGGGCTCATACGGTGGCGCTCAAGAGTGACGGTACGGTCTGGGCATGGGGCTACAACGGCGAGGGGCAGCTCGGCGACGGAACCACGACGGACCGCAACCTGCCTGTCGAGGTCGACGGGTTCTGCGACCTTTCGGCCATCGACGGTGGGGTTTCGCATACCGTAGCGCTCAAGAACAACGGTACGGTGTGGGCCTGGGGATGCAACGAGCAGGGCCAGCTTGGGGACGGTACCCTCACCAACCGCTATTCTCCGGTGAAGGTCTCCGGCCTTGCCGGCGCGACGGCGGTCAAGGCCGGCGCCATCCATAGCGTTGCGCTCCTGGGCGACGGCACCGTGCGCTCCTGGGGCGACAATACGCACGGCAAGCTCGGTGACGGCACGGTCATGACTCGGCTGCTGCCCGTGACAGTTCCCGGATTGACCGGCGTCGCGGCTGTCGATGCCGGCACCGAGCACACCGTGGCTCTCAAGAGCGATGGCACGGTCCGCGCCTGGGGCAACAACTACTGCGGCGCTCTCGGGGACGGGACGTGGCAAGAGAAGTCCCTGCCTGTGGCGGTTTCCGACCTTACCGGCGTGACGGCCATCGCGGCCGGCAGTGCTCATACCCTGGCTCTCAAGAGTGATGGCACGGTCTGGGCGTGGGGGTTGAACGACAGCGGCCAGCTGGGCGACGGCACCACGACGAACCAGAACACGCCTGTCCAGGTCTCCGGCCTGGCAGACGTGACGCTGATAGCTGCGGGCGAGAGCCACAGCCTGGCGCTCAAGAGCGATGGCACCATCTGGGCATGGGGCCAGGGCATTTGGGGACAGCTCGGCGACGGCACGACCACCAACTCGAGCACGCCGGTGCAGGTGGCTGGTCTGTCCGGGCCGACGGCGCTTGCCGGGGGGAACACCCAGAGTCTCGCGCTCGGCGGCGACACTGCGGTCTGGGGCTGGGGCGGGAACACGCTCGGAGAGCTGGGCGACGGCACCCAAAACAATCGCTCCTCGCCGGTGGCAGTGTCGGGCGTGAGCGCCGCCGTGGCGATTGCGGCGGGCCGCTACCACGGCATGGCCGTGATCAGTGACGGAACCGCCCGCACGTGGGGCTACAACGCCTACGGTCCACTCGGTGACGGCACGACCACGATGCGGACCACGCCGGTGCGGGTGATCCTGCCGTTCCTCATGGCGCCTTGACCGGCGCTGTCCGCCCTCAGAGGGTCACAAGCGGGTCCGCGGCGCACATGAGGAGCGCGCCGGCGACGGGGGCAGCAGTCAAGCCGGAAGGTCACGCGAAGTTCGTGCTTCCTTCGGTGCGGTCATCGTTGGCAGCGAGGCGCAGAAAGTCGTCCCGGTTGCAGGAGATGCGCACCAACCCGTTTGCGGCAGCGTAGCCGAAGACCTCGCGATCGCTGGATGAAGCTCCGGGCGCGTCCCTTACGAGCGTGAGCTGGTGACCCACCTGCGACAGCACGCGGCCGACGTCCGCCGGAACATCATGATCCAGCAGAAACCTCACTCAGTCCTCTGCCATCTGCTGCGCAATCAACAGATCCATTCCGGCCTTGCGATCCTCGTAGTACGCCAGACACTCGTAGACCTGCGCGCGCGTCAGGTCGGGGTAGCTCCTCAGCGCATCGTCGATGCTGCCGCCATTCAGTATGGCACCCACAACGTCGTGGACGCCGATGCGCGTTCCTTCGATCACCGGTCGCCCGCTTCGCAAACCCGGCACAGTGACGATGTAGCGATAGGTCTGCTCTGGCGTCTCGGTGGTCCTCTGCGACAGCATAGCCGGCCGGGGTCGCCGCCCGCAACTGTCCCTCACGCCGTCACGAGCAGGCTCGTGGCGTACATAACCAGCACGCCGGCGAGGAGGCCCGCGGCGTTGCCGGGGGCCGGCAGCACGCCCCCGCTGCGCCTCGCCACATGGCGACCGATCTCGACGGCCACCTAGAGGATCGTGCCGCGCCTGCCGTGCCGCGCCTGCCGATGCGTCCTGCCGCAGTCAGCCCGAGGCAGGCGAGGGCGAAGCCCGCAACGAGCACTCCCGCGCCCTTGAGCGACCCAGGCACCTGAGTGAGGGTCTCGAGAGTTTCCGTAATCGTGTCGAAGCCGAGGAACAGCAGGAGCCCGACGGTGAGCGCCAGAAAGAACGAGTACCAGGCGCTCTTCACCACGCGGAGGAACGGCAGCCACAGCATGCCGAGGAACACGGGGATCGCGCCGATGTAGACGCCGAGGAGGGCGAGCGAGCGCAGATAGCGGCCGCCGGTACCCGGAGTCAGGGTGGCCACGTCGACGACGGTCTCGAAGGCAAGGCCCGTGGAGGTGACGAGGGTGATGCGCTGCGGCTCGCCCTCGACCCACGGGTAGTCGAGCGAGATGACCGCGCGGCCGAGACGCCCGATCGGGTCCGTGGGACGGGCGCCGAACGTCCAGTAGGCGCCGTTGATCATCACCTGCGCGATCTGCACGGGATCGGGTTCGTCGTTGACCACGGCGACCTGGATGCGGCCGGGCTCGAGCACGACGCGCTCAAAGGCGAGCCGCTCGATAGGCGGCACGAGGGGCCGCCACACTCCGGGGATTCCGCCCGTGAGGAACAGCGCCACGAACGCCGCGGCGAGGACCACGGGAGCGAGAGCGAAGAGCCGGTGCGAAGCCTTCATCGTTCTACTCCGTGACTTCGAACAGGCCCATCCACCCCAGCTCGCTGAACTCGGTCTTGTGGGCGTGGAACATGAAGCGGCCGGGGTGGCGGAAGCGCACCTCGAGGATCGAGCGCTCGGCCTGGCCCATCGTGACGATGTCGGTGAACCGGTCGGGCTCCAGGCGCGTGCCCGTGCGGTACTCGTCGAAGAAGTTGGCGTGCAGGTGGAACGAGTTGGTCTCGTCGAACTCGAGGATGTTCACCAGGTAGATGCGCACGAGCTCGCCGACCCGGACGCGGATCGGGTGGTCGTTGTAGTAGAAGCCGACGGTGTTGACCGCGTAGATTTCGTTGTCTTCGTCGAAGTTGGTGTCGAAGCCGTTCATGGTCATCACCAGCTCCCGCGCAGGCGGCCGCCCGTCTTTGGGGTCGACGATGAACACGCCGTAGAGCCCCTTGTGGATGTGCTGGGTGACAGGTCGCCTTCGGTGGCGCGGATCGTCGGGCCGGGCACCTGGCCTTTGTAGGTCCACGCGGGGAACCTGATGCCGGGGGCGATCTCGATCTCGCGGTCGATGGCCGTGATCCAGTACTCGCGCAGCAGCCGGCCGTCGGGTCGATGCCGATCGCGTCGGCCGATACCCGGCCGACCATGCCCATGTCGCCGCTGCCGCGGGCCATGCCCGCGTCGGCGGCCAGCGGCAGAGCTGCCATCGACGAGACGATTGCTGCAAATAAGCTGCGCCACATATCGAGTCGTGCTTTTGGGCTGCCTATCACCAATAATTCGTCGACCCTAAATTGATAGACCAAGACGATAGTTAATACGAAAGTCACGCACCGCGAACGCTCGCAGGGGCGGCTCCGCTGGTCGGCAGGCGCGTTGGCCGCGCTGCCGCGTCCGCTTGCGGCTGCCCGTCGCGGCGTCTATCATGGCGCGGGAGCCGAGGCGATGGGCTTTACCTGCGGCATCGTCGGCCTGCCGAACGTCGGCAAGTCGACGGTCTTTAACGCTCTCTCGGGCGCCAGAGCGCCGATGGAGAACTACCCGTTCTGCACCATCGACGCCAACCACGCGATCGTTCCCGTCGCTGACCCGCGCCTGGCCGAGATCGGCCGTCTCCTCGGCAAGAGCAACCCGATCCCGACGCGCATCGAGTTCCTCGACGTGGCCGGCCTGGTCAAGGGAGCCTCCAGGGGCGAAGGCCTCGGCAACCGCTTTCTCGGCCACATCCGCACCGTGGACGCGATCGCCCACGTGGTGCGCTGCTTCCACGACGAGAACGTGGCCCACGTGGCCGGCGACGTCGATCCCGTGCGCGACATCGAGATCATCAACACCGAGCTGCTGCTCGCCGACCTCGAGGTGCTCGACCGGGCGCGGGACAAGGTGGTCCACCGGGCGCAGAGCGGCGAAAAGCCGGCCCAGGTCGAGCTCGCCGAGATCGACGCCATGCGCGCGCTCATCAACGCGGGCACGCCGCTGCGGGGCCACCCTGAGCTGCACGAGGCCGCCTCCCGCTACGGGCTCATCAGCGACAAGCCGGTGGTCTTTGTGGCCAACGTGGACGAGAGCGACGCAAGCGGCGCTGCGGGGGCCGCGGTCAGCGCCTACGCGCAGCGGACAGGCGCTGCCTACCTGGCGCTGTCTGCAAAGGTCGAGCAGGAGGTGTCGGAGCTGCCCGAGGCCGAGAAGCAGCCGTACCTGGAGGCGCTCGGCCTGGCCGAGAGCGGCCTCGCGCGCCTCACGCGCACAGCCTACGGGCTGCTGGACCTCATCACCTTCTACACGGCAGCCACCGACCTGCAGGCCTGGACCGTGCGCCGGGGCACGCCGGCACCCGCAGCCGCGGGCCGCATCCACACGGACTTCGAGAAGGGCTTTATCCGCGCCGAGGTCTACACCTATGACGACCTGGTGCGCCTCGGCTCCGAGCACAAGGTCAAGGAGGCGGGGCACTTCCGCCACGAAGGCCACGGCTACGTCGTCCAGGACGGCGACATCATTCATTTTCTGTTCAACGTGTGAGGCGCGGCGGCCGGCAGGCTGCCGCGGCGGAGGGGTGATCATGGCGCGCGCATCAGGTTCGGGAATGGATCCTCTCAGGCTCGAGCGCATCCGGCCGGCAATCGAAAAGTACGTCGGCGAGAAGCGCCTCTCGGGGGCGATCACGCTGGTGTTCCGCCGCGGCCGGATCGTGCACGAGGAGACCTACGGCGTGATGGACCGCGAGACGGGGCGGCCGATGAGGCCCGACGCCATCTTCCGCATCTACTCGATGACCAAGCCGATCACCTGCGTCGCCTTGATGACGCTCCTCGAGCAGGGCCGCTTCCGGCTCACAGACCCGGCGGCCGCCTACATCCCCGAGCTCGGCAGCCTCAAGGTGTTCGCCGGCGGCACGGCCGCCGACCCCCGCCTGGTCGACCTGGAGCGGCCGGTGACGATCGCCCACCTGCTCACCCACACCGCCGGCTTGACCTACCACTTTCTCGAGCACGGCCCGGTCGAGCAGATGTACCGCGACCGCGGCCTCACCGACGACACGCCCCTCGAGCAGTTCATCGCCGAGCTCGGCCGGCTGCCGCTGGCGCTGCAGCCGGGCACCGCCTTCCGCTACAGCGTGGCCCACGATGTCGTCGCGCGCCTGATCGAGGTGATCAGCGGCTCGCGCCTGGACCGTTTCTTCGGCGAGACGATCTTCAAGCCCCTCGGCATGAACGACACCGGTTTCGTCGTGCCCGAAGCGAAGCTCGAGCGCTTCGTATCGCTCTACGGGTCGCGGGACCTCATGAAGCGCGACACTACCAACCGGGTCCAGACCGAAGAAGCGCAGGCCGGGGTCAACCGCCTCCTCGCCGGCCCGCGCGACAGCCTGCAGTCGCGGCCCCACGAGTGCTTTCGCGGCGGCGTGAGCCTCGTGTCGACCGCGGCCGATTACCTGCGCTTCAGCCGGATGCTGCTGGCAGGCGGCGAGCTCGACGGGGTGCGCATCCTCGGCCGCAAGACCATCGAGCTGATGACGGCCAACGCGCTGCCGCAGTCGATGCTGCCGTACGAGATCGGCGGCCTCGCCTCGCCGGGCTGGGGCTACGGGCTGGGCATGCGCGTCATGATGGACCTGGCAGCCGCCCAGACGCCGGGCTCTCTCGGGGAGTACGGGTGGAGTGGAGCCGCCGGCACCTACTTCTGGATCGACCCGCGCGAGCAGCTCATCGGGATTATGATGAGGCAGCACATGCCGAACAACTTCTTCCAGGCCGTTCCGGACTTCCGCGCCGCCACCTACCAGGCGATCGTCGACTGACAGCACCGGGTTGACGTCAGGGCCGCGTTCCGGGCTCCCTATGACCATGCTCCTGCGCCGGTTCAAGCCGCTTCTGGAAAACGCCGAGACCCGCGTCTTTCTCTCGGGAATGCTCATCTTCGGCATCGCCATGGGCCTGTTCAACGGCGTCCTCAACAACTACCTCTACGACATCCTGCAGATCACCCGCCTGGAGCGCGGCATCATCGAGTTCCCCCGCGAGCTGCCGGGCCTGCTGCTGTTCGTGTTGGTGGCGGCCCTCTACCGGATGTCGGAGCTGCGCATCATGTACGTGGCGCTCCTGGTCTCGCTCGTCGGGCTGGTCGGGCTGGCGTTCTTCGGGACCCTGCGCGCGCCGGCGATCATCCTGATCGTGCTGTGGAGCACCGGCGAGCACCTGCTCATGCCGCTGCGCCAGTCGATGGCGATCCACCTCGCCGGGCCGGGCCGCGAAGGCCTGGCCATGGGAGGGGTCAGCAGTCTGGGCAACGTCGGCACCATCGCCGGCTACTACCTGGTGCCGCTGCTGCTGCTGATGGTGGGAATCGTGCGGCCCGGCGGCGATGAGTTCGCGCCCTACGCGACGGTGTTCCTGACCGGTGCTCTGGTGCTGCTGGCCGCGGCGCTGCTGTTCACCACGCTCAAGGGGCAGGGCGGGTACATCAGGCAGGAGCGGCTCACCTTTCGGCGCAAGTTCCTCAAGTACTACGTGCTGGAGGTATTCTTCGGAGCGCGCAAGCAGGTGTTCGTCACCTTTGCTCCGTACGTGCTGATCATGAGCTACGGGGCCGGGCCCGCGTTGATCTCGTCGCTGCACGGCATCACCTCGCTCGGCAACATCGCCTTTGGCCCCGCCCTCGGCCGGCTCATGGACCGGGTCGGCTTCCGCACGATCATCGTGATCGACGCGTTCCTGCAGATCCCGCTGTGCCTCTGCTACGGCTATGCGCACCGGCTGCTCCCGCAGGCGGCCGCCTACGCGGTCATCTGCGTGGTGTTCGTGCTCGACGCGCTGCTGTTCGCCGTGGGCATGGCGAGGGCCTTGTACGTCAAGTCGCTTTCGGGCAGCCAGGACGAAGTCACCTCGACGCTGTCGACCGGCATCTCGATCAATCACCTGGTGAGCATTCTCATCGCCTTGGCCGGCGGCCTGCTGTGGGAGGTGCTCGGCACCGAGGTGCTGTTCAGCATCGCGGCCTTTTTCGGCCTGTGCACGTTCGTCTTCGCGCTGACGCTGCCGACCCCGGCGCGCGTCCAGGCCGCCGCGGCCGCGCGGGCGTAGCCGGCCGCCTTCCGCATCGCGCCGCCCTGAAGAATATGGAGCGCCGTTCCGATCACTTTGAGTGAACGGCGGGCCTGCAGGGATCACTCATCCTGATCGACACCATGGCCCCCGTCCCGCACAAGGGTTTGGCTCCGGTCGCCGTTGGCGGCGAGAGCTATTCCTGTTGGTCGGGGTAGCGGTCTTCCTGGAGGCAGAGCGAATGGTCGACGTCTTGATGCCGTGGTTCCTGCCGCGGCAGACTCCCGTACCCATGGCCAGGGAGCCGCAAGATGCGGCGCAGCAGCGCGAGAGCGGCGACGGGCATCCGGCCGACGCGCCGGCCGAGAAACCGGCGCGCGAGCCGGCCGAATACCCGGGGTACTTTCTAGGCTGAGCTGCAGCCGCCGCCCCGCGTCCCCACGGCGGCCGTCGCGGACGGCCGCAAACGCAAAGGCCCCGACGCTCCGCCGGGGCCTTCGTTCTACTTTCTGAATTGTAGCTGTCGTCGGGCCGTCAGGCCTTCTTGACCTCGATCTGCCGCGGCTTGGCAGCCTCGGTCTTGGGCATGTGCAGCACCAGCAGACCGTTCTCGAGCTTGGCCTCGATGTGGTCGCGGTCGACGTCGGCCGGCAGGACGAAGCTGCGATTGAAGCTCTGGGAGCGCCGCTCGCGCAGCAGGTACCCGTTGTGCTTCTCCTCGCGCTTCTCGTCCTTCTTGGCGGCCAGGGTCAGCATGTCGTTGTCGACCTTGACCTCCAGCTCCTTCTCGGTGATCCCAGGCAGCTCAGCCTCGAGAACGTAGCGGGCGTCCTCCTCGCGGATGTCAACGCGGGCATTGCCTGCAGAGAAGCCGTAGAACCCGTCGTCGAAGATGCTGTCCAGCGCCCGCTCCATGTCGGCCAGGATCGAATTAGGGCGATAAGTCACAAGGCTCGTCATTTCTCGTTCCTCCTACATCAGGATTTTTTTTCCTGTCTTTGCTTATGCAGGCACCGTGCCAAATTGGGTTGGTCACTGTAATTCTTTATTATATAGAGAATTAACGATGAAGGCTCCACTCGGGCCTTGCTCTTCCTGATCGCGGAAACTGGGTGTTTTGGCTACAGTGTATCTTTGTGACCGCAATAGCGTTTCCTTTTGACACATATGGCCCGGCTTTGCCAGCGATCCTGCGCCCGACCGTGGCGCCCGCCGCGCCTCACTCGGGCGCGAGCCGCTCGTAGTCCGCGGGCACGTCCAGGTCGAGGAGGGTGCCGGCGTCGTCGACGGCCACCTCGCGGCCCTCGACCCGCTCGAGCACCGCCCTGAGTGTGCTGTCTGGCGGTTCAGCCAGGATCCGCGGGATCATCTCGGCTGCGAGCAGCACGGGGTGGCCGCGCCTGTCGCCGTACAGTGGATGCACCGCCGGTGCGGGCGGGGCTGCGAGCAGGCTGCGATACACGGCCGAGCCGACGAGCGGCATGTCGCCGAGGGCGACGAAGAAGCGCTCGCTGCGCACCGCTGCGACGCCGGCGCGCACCGAAGAGAAAAGCCCGCGCTCCCAGCCGGGATTGCGCACGATCTCGACGCGATCGCGGCCCGCGAACAGGCGGGCCAGCTCCTCGCCCCTGTGGCCCACGACCACGAGCAGGCGCGAGCAGGCGCCGAGCGCCGCCGCTGCCGCAGCCTCCACGACCGTGGAGCCGCGCCACGGCAGGAGCATTTTCAACCGGCCCATGCGCGTCGAGGCGCCGGCCGCGAGCAGCACGCAGTCCACGTCGGCCACCTCGTGAGCATATCGTTGCCGTTGCTGCGCCGACAAGGGGTGCGCCTCGTGAGCCGGCGGTGGCAGGCTGAGGCCGCCTCACCTACACTGAACGCGGGCGAGCTCTCTCGCCCGTGGACGCCCTCCCTGAGCAGACGCGCAAGAAGGTGGTGCGTTCTGGCCGTGGTGCTCGGGCTGACCGCGCAGGATGCGCCGACCCGCACGCCCGAGGCAGGCGCCAACCCGCCGCAGCCCGCAGTGCGCGAGTCCGCCATCCCGTACGCGCACAACGAAGGCGCGGAGCTCGAGCTCGATCTCGCCCGCCCCGCCGAGCTACTCGGTCAAGGTGCGTATCCTGGCCGGCATGTGGGCTATCAAGTCGTCGGGGAGTCGGCGGATGACCTCGGCCTTTCGCGCGCTCCAGTCGAGGCTCTTGATCTGATCGCAGAGAATCGCGCCGGCGACGGGGAGGCCGGCCGGACCCCCGACTTCGCACGGATGGCCTCTGCGGGCGCTGGTGACGAGACAGAGCAGCGCCAGGCCGACCTTCTCGTTGTAGCTGCGCGGCGAGATCACCACAGCCGGCCTTCGTCCGGCCTGTTCGTGCCCTGCCTCCGGATCGAAGGAGAGCCACACCAGGTCGCCGCGCTCCGGGGCCCGCGCGGAAGCCACTACCAGGCCTCGCGTCCGGCCGGCTTGCCCGTCGCGATCTCGCCGACGGCGCCGCGTCAACGTCAATCCTCTCGGGTCCCCATCTGCCTGAGCGAGGGCGAGGGGTCTGGTCTGCGCCAAAGCGCCCGAGGGTGAGCGCATGGCTTGAGCGCGCCGCGAATCCTCGCGGCCATTCCTGGTGCTGCTGCGCCCCGTCGCCGGCCCCCAACAGGATCAACGGCCGGAGGTTTGCCGGTGCGTTGCCCGGTGATCGCGCGCCCGCGACGGATAAGCGGAGCGGCACCGCGAAATTCGCAACGTTCGACGACCTGCGCGCGGGCCGGGGCCGGGCGCAGGCGACATCGGGCACTCGTCCGCCTTGACAGCAGCGAGCGGCGGAACCTAAATTCACCCTTTGCGACCGGGCCGGGCCGGGCCCGGCCGGCGACGCTCGCCGGAGCGCGGCGAGAGCGAGGTGATCCGCATGCTCAGCCCGTTCGTCTACCAGCGCCCCTCCAGCCTCGAGGAGGCGCTCGCCCTGCTCGCCGAGCACGGCCGCAAGGCGCGGCCGCTCGCGGGCGGGACCGACCTGCTCGTCGACATCCGCTCGGGGCTGAGCGCGCCCGAGCGGGTCGTGGACCTCAAGGGGATCGCGGCCCTGCGCGAGCTGCGCTACGACGCGAAGAAGGGCCTCGCGATCGGCGGCTGCGTGACCGTCGGCGAGCTGCTCGCCCACGAGGCGGTCGGCCGCCACTACCAGCTCCTGCACGCTGCCGGCTTGCAGCTCGCCACCCACGCCCTGCGCAACCGGGCCACCGTGGCGGGCAACATCGTCACCGCCTCGCCGTGCGGCGACCTCTCGGGCCCGCTGCTGTGCTACGAGGCGGAAGTCGAGATCGTATCGAAGCGCGGCTCGCGCCGCGTCCCGTTCACGCGCTTTATCGAGGCCGTCAAGAAGACCGTGCTCGCCGCCGACGAGATCGTCGAACGCATCGTGGTGCCGCCAACGATGCAGGACGGCAGCGGCGGCTACCTCAAGCTCAAGCGCATCAAGGGCCACGACCTCGGCATCGTCGCGGTCGCCCTGCTGCGCAAGGACGGGATGCTGCGGTTCGCCATCGGCTCGGCCGCGCCGACTCCGATCCTGCTCAAGGACTTTGCCGACGACACGCCTGTCGAGCAGATCGAGGCCGAGGCGCAGCGGCGCATCAGCCCGATCGACGACGTGCGCTGCACGAAAGAGTATCGCGCCTTCATGGTCAACGTGTTCATCCGGCGGCTGCTTGCCGAGACCCCAGGGAGGGCCCACTGATGCGTGTTCGGGTCAAGATCAACGGCGAGCCCTACGAGCGCGAGGTGAGCGATCACCGGACGCTCCTGCACTTTCTCCGCGAGGACCTGGGCCTGACAGGCACGAAAGAAGGCTGCGGCGCCGGCGAATGCGGCGCCTGCACGGTGATTCTCGACGGCAAGGTGGTCAACTCGTGCCTCGTTCTCGCTGCCGAGGTCGACGGCTGCGAGATCGAGACGATCGAGGGCGAGGCGAAGAGCGGCGAGCTGTCGCAGCTGCAGCAGGCATTCGACCGCGGCCACGCGGTGCAGTGCGGCTTCTGCACGCCGGGCATGATCATGGTGGCCAAGGACCTGCTGCGCCGAAACCCGCGGCCGACGCGCGAGCAGGTCATCGAGGCGATCGAGGGCAACTTCTGCCGCTGCACGGGCTATCAGCAGATCGTCGAGGCGATCCTCGATGCGGCCGCTCGCATGAGCGGGGCGCCGGCCGGTGCCGACGCCGGCACGAAAGGGGAGCTCAGGCATGCCTAGCGAGAGACCCGCCGCGACGCTGCGGTACGTGGGCAAGGCGACCGCTCGCAGCGATGCACGCGAAAAGCTCACCGGCGACGCGCGCTACGTGAGCGACATGATCCTGCCGGGCATGCTCTACGCCCAGGTCAAGAAGAGCCCCCACGCCCGCGCGCGCATCGTGCGCATCGATACCTCGCGCGCCAAGGCGCTCACGGGCGTGCGCGCGGTGGTGAGCGGCGACGAGCTGGACATCCGCGTCGGCCTCTACATCGTCGACAAGTACGTGCTCGCCAAGGGCGAGGTGCGCCATTACGGCGAGGCGGTGGCGGCGGTCGCAGCCGACACCCTTGAGATCGCACGCCGCGCCGTGGACCTGATCGAGGTCGAGTACGAGGTGCTGCCGCCCGTGCTTCACCACATGGACGCCCTCAAGGAAGGGGCGCCCCTCGTGCACCCCAAGCTCGGCGAGTACGAGTATTTCAAGCCGGCCTTCACGCCCAAGCCGGGCACCAACATCGGCAACCACACCAGGCTGCGCAAGGGCGACGTGGAGAAGGGTTTTGCCGAAAGCGAGTGGATCATCGAGCGCGAGTACACCAACCCTTCGGTGCAGCACGTGCCGCTGGAGACGCACGTCGCGATCGTCGAATGGAAGATCGGCGACCAGGTCACGATCTGGACCAGCGCCCAGTCGCCCTTTACCGTGCGCAACCTCTTCTGCCACTCGTTCCGCCTGCCGCACTCGCAGGTGCGCGTGATCGTGCCCTACGTGGGCGGCGGCTTCGGCGGCAAGGCCGGCATCGGGGTGGAGCCGCTGGCCGCGGTGCTCTCCAAGCGAGCGGGCGGCAGGCCGGTCAAGGTGCAGGCCAGCCGCGAGGAGGAGTTCAGCCTGCTGCCGTGCCGCAGCGGCCTCACCTACAGGATCAAGACCGGCGTCTCCAAAGAGGGGAAGATCCTGGCGCAGCAGATGACGATGTACTGGGACGCCGGCGCCTACGCCGACTACGCGGTCAACGTGACGCGCGCCTCCGGCTACTCGGCAGCCGGCCCGTACGAGATTCCCAACGCCTGGCTGGACGCCTACACGATCTACACAAACAAGCCCTTCGGCACGGCCTACCGGGGCTTCGGCCACGTGGAGTTCCACTGGGGCGTCGAGCGCCACATGGAGCTCGTCGCCCGCGCCATCGGCATGGACCCGCTGGAGTTCCGCCGGAAGAACCTGCTGCGCCCCGGCTCGGTCACGCTGACCGGCGAGGTCATCCGCGAGAACACGGGCAACGTCGCCAAGTGCCTCGAGACCGCGGCCAAGGCCATCGGCTACGGGAACCTCACGGCCGAGGAGCAAGCGCGGGAAAAGCGCACCGGCTGGAAGATCGGCAAGGGCGTGGCCGCGCTGCACAAGGCGCCGGCCATACCTTCGTTCACCGCCACCGCCGCCGTCATGAAGATGAACGAGGACGGCTCGGTCATCTTGAACCTGGCGTTGACCGAGATCGGGCAGGGCAGCTACACGGCGCTGCGGCAGATCGCCGCCGAGGCGCTGGGATTCCCGCTGGAGCGCGTCCGGGTCGCCTTCGACTCCGACACCGACCGTGAGCCCTACGACTGGCAGACGGTCGCCTCCAAGGGGCTGGTGCTCAGCGGCAACGCCACGGTGCTGGCTGCGCGCGACCTCCTGGCCAGGGCCTACGAGGTGGCCGCCCAGGCGCTGTTCGCCAGCGTCGTCGACCTCGAGCACGACGAGGATCGGGTCTACCTGCGCCACCATCCGCAGCAGGGAGTCACGTTCCGCCAGCTCGCGGTGGGCTACGCGTTCCCCGACGGCCGCTCGATCGGCGGGCCGCTCATCGGCGTGGGTCGCTACATAGCGCAGGGCCTCACGAACCTCGACAAGGAAACAGGCCAGGGGTTGCCGGCTCTCGACTGGACCTATGGCGCTCATGGGATCATCGTCGAGGTGAACGCGGAAACGGGCGAGTACAACGTGCTCAAGGTCGCCAGCGCCTTTGACGTCGGCAAGGTGGTCAACCCCGAGACCGTGCGGGGCCAGTGCATCGGCGGCATGATCCAGGGCCTCGGCACCGCCACATGCGAAGGCTACATCTATGACGGCCAGGGCCACCTGCTCAACCCGAGCTTTACCGACAACAAGATCCCCACGGCCAAGGACATGCCCGTGGAGATCGAGCTGTATGCCGTCGAGACTCCGCAGCTCGACGGACCCTACGGCGCCCGCGGGGTGGGGGAGCACCCGATGATCTCCGTGGCCCCCGCGCTCGGCAACGCGATCCAGCAGGCGGTTGGGGCCGAGATCACGCACATGCCGATCCGCTTCGAGGACGTCTGGCGGGCGATCCGGGCGCACGATCCCGTCGACAACTGGATCACCAAGAGCCCCTTCGGCACCTGCCGCAGCTCGCCGGAAATCCAGCGGCACCAGCGGGAGGGCGGGACCTGAGGAAAGGCGAGGCATGAACATCACGAGCGTCCGCACGTTTCTCGTGGACCCGAGCGCCGAGAAGGCGGGTTTCGTCGGGCACAAGCACTGGCTGTTCGTCAGCCTCGAAGCAGACAACGGCCTGCGGGGCTGGGGCGAGTGCTACACCCAGCTCGACCGCGACCGCAGCATCGAGGGGCTCGTGCACGAGCTTGGCCGCTACCTGGTGGGCGCGAGCCCCTTTTCGACCAAGCACTTCCTGCAGATGGTCTACGACGATTTCTCCGCCCGCCGCGGCTCGATGGACCTCTACTGCGCCGTGAGCGGGCTCGAGCAGGCGATGTGGGACCTCTGCGGCAAGCAGCTCGGCGTTCCCGTCTACAACCTGCTGGGAGGCCCCTGCAGGCCGAGCATCCGGGTCTACGCCAACGGCTGGTACTCGGGCTGCCGCACGCTCGAGGACCTGGCCCAGGCAGCCCGCGAGGTCAAGGCGCGGGGCTTCAAGGCGCTCAAGTTCGACCCGTTCCCGGGGCCCTGGCGCGCCTGGATCGACAAGGACGCCGAGGAGCAGGTGCTCGCCAACGTGCGCACCGTGCGCGAAGCCGTGGGCCCGGACATGGACGTGATGGTGGAGGCGCACCGGCGCCTCGCCCCGGCGGTGGCGAGCAGCGTCGGAAAGCGGATCGCCCCGCTGCGGCCGTTCTGGTACGAGGAGCCGGTGGCCCCCGAAAACCTCCCGGGCCTGGCCGAGGTCAGGCGCGACACCGGCCTGCCGATCGTGTCGGGCGAGGCGTTGTACACAAAAGCGGGCTTCCGCGAGCTGTTCGAGCGGCGGGCCGCCGACATCATCAACCCCGACGTGGCCAACTGCGGCGGCATCCTCGAGCTCAAGGAGATCGCCGCCATGGCCGAGCCGTACATGGTGGCCGTCGCGCCGCACAACTACAACAGCACCACCGTGGCGCTGGCCGCCAGCATCCAGGCGGCGGCCGTGATGCCGAACTTCCTGATCCTCGAGTACTTCGTGAACTTCGAGGCTACAGGCCGCGAAATCGCGGTCGAGCCGTTGGAGGTGCGCGACGGGGCGATCGCGCTGCCGCAAAAGCCCGGGCTCGGGATCGAGCTGCGCGAGGATGAGCTGGCAAAGCGGCCCTACCGCGAGGCTCCGCCCCGCAAGCTGCCGCTCTGGCAGGACGGCACGCGGTAGCGGCCTCAGCCGATCCGGCCGAGCTCGTAGCCGGATTCGTACATCGCGATGATGTTCTCGACCGGGGTGTTCGGCTGGATGTTGTGGCACGGGGCGAGGATGTAGCCCCCTCCGGCGCCGAGCACGCGGAGGTTCTCCTCGACCTCGGCCCGCACCTCGTCCGGGGTGCCGAACGGCAGGGTGCGCTGGTTGTCGACTCCTCCGTGCAGCACGACTGAGCCCCCGAAGTCGCGCTTGAGGGCCTCGCGCTCCATCCCGCGGCAGCGCCACTGGATAGGGTTGAGCGCGTCGATGCCCGCAGCGATCAGGTCGGGCAGGATCTCCCGGATCGCCCCATCGCTGTGGTGGAACACCCGGGCGCCGGCGCTGTGCACGAGGTCGATCATGCGCTTCATGCCCGGCAGCAGGAACTGGCGGATCTGGGCGGGGGAGTACATCAGGCCGTCCTGGCCGCCCAGGTCTTCGGCCACGTAGGAGATGAGCACCTTGCCGGGGATCTGCTCGTAGATGCGCAGGGTGTTCTGGTAGGCGAGCTCGAACAGCCGGTCGAGGCAGTGGTGCACGATCGGCGGGTTCTCGATCAGGTCGACAAAGGCCTGCTCTTCGCCGCGCAGCCGCTTGTAGACCAGCAGCGGCTCGGAACCGCCGCCGCGGATCGGGCGGTGCTCATTGTCCCGCACCTGCGCGGCGATGCCGCAGTAGTCCCACCAGTCCGGCGACGGCCACACGAACGAGCGTTCGATCTCCTCGACCGTCCCGAAGGCGGCCAGCGGGTGGGTGACCGCCTCGCGGTAGCTGCCGAAGCCGTAGTCGACGAGGCGGTAGCGCGTGCCGAACTCATCGGCGTCGTCGGGCACGGGCGGGCCGACGTACGCAGGCGCCACGGTGAGCGGCCGGTCGACGTGCAGCTTCTCCAGGGCCGCGTCGAGATCGGAAACGGCGAGGGCCCGCATGAGCCGCTCGCCGGTCTCGGCCGTGCCCCAGTAGTCCATCGGCACCCGGTCGACCGGGCGGCGCTCGAGAACGGCCTGCCATCGTTCGCGCGGCGTCATCGATCGGCCCCTCTCGTCCTCACGCCTGGATCGGTGCGAGCTGCCCCTCGCGCACCCATCCAAAGCTGCGGTAGTTGCCCCGCACGATGATCTCGACCCACTCGCCCACGCGGTGTACGGGAACGACCGGGGTGCCCGGCGCGAGCACCTCCCGCACCGGAGCGCCCGGCTCGGGAAAGGCGTGGATCTGGGCCGCGGCCGAGCCCACCTGCTGCGGCGGGTAGGTGCGGGGCACGAGCTTTTTCCAGTCGAGGGACGCGTGAGAAGCCAGGAACGTGAGCACCCCTGAGGCGATGCCCTCGGCCACGTCGACGGTGCGGCCGATCAGCACCTCCCGGTCGCGGGGGTCGGTGATGAAGCCGGTCTCGATGATGACGGCCGGCGTGTACGGGGAAACCGTGTGGCGAAAGCGGTGACTGCTAAAGGCGTAGTATCCCTTCATCCCGAAGGTGATGCCGGCCCGGTCCTCGGGCAGCCCGGTGGCCTCGGCGTACCTCAGCGCGATTGCCCGTTCGAGGCGGCGCGAGGCCTCGGAGGCTCTCCAGGCGGTGGTCACCTTCCAACCGCGGGCGCCGGCCCTCCAGGCGCCGTCCGCGTGAATCGCCACCACGGCGTCGGCCAGGTAGTCCGGCGGGATGGTGCCGGGCAGGAGGTCCACCTCGACGCCCTCGGCGTTCAGGATTTCTGCGGCGCGGCGGGCGACCGCGAGGTTGACGTCGATCTCGCGGTAGGGGCCCAAGGACGCGCCGGTGTTCGCGCGCAGGCGGTGGAGCTCGTCGGGCAGCTCGTCCATGCGCCAGTGGCCGACCTGCAGCCCCACGCGCGGCCGGGCGGCAAGCGGTCGCGCCGACAGCCGAGGCGCCGCCGGCGGCCGCGCACGGCCCTGGGAGCGTATGGCCGCGCTCATCACCTGGCGGTCGAGCCGGGAGGCGAACGAGCGGGCGGCGATCGCCGAGGCGCCGGCGATTGTCAGAAGGCCCACGGCTGCGGCGACGAACACCCGCCTGCGGGCAGGCGGGCCTGCAGAGTCCTTCATCGTCGTGTCTGAACAATAACATCGCGGGCGCCTGTCGCCAAACGGACCGGCGGGTCAGTCGCCAAAGGCGACGCGCCGCACGCGCGGCAGCGTGCGCACCGTGCAGTCGACCGCGTACGTGCGCTCGGGCAGCAGAATGAGCACGTTGGCCGCGTCCTGCTCGACGGCGAACGGCGCGTGGTGCCAGGTGCCCGGCCGCAGCACCACGAACGTGCCCCGCGGCACGCGAAAGACCTCGATCCTGTCCACCGGGGGCTTGTCGTCCGGTGTGGCGGCGGCCACATGGATCAGCACGTCGTCGTCGAGGGGCAGGATGCCTTCTTCGGTGCCGTTGTGGTACTCCGAGACGTCGATCACCGACGGCCGCCTGGCGACCCGGCAGACCGAGATCGAGGCGGTTGTGCTCGAGCCGAGGCGCAGCGGCAGGATGTCGCGGTAGAACTCCACCGGCGGCGCCCCGATGCACTCGGCCTGCGGATTGATCAGCGAGGCGAAGTCGCCGAACGGCCGGAACGCCTCGCGCGTGAGTCTCTTGATTTCGGCTTTTCTCACCTTGTCCTCCCTGTTGATGGTCTTCGATGGGCATTCTGCCGGCGATCGGCCGGCGCGGTCAACGCACCCCCGGCGCCGCCGGGCGGCAGCGCCGCCTACAGCCGCCAGCTCAGGGCGAACACCAGGCGGCGGACGTACAGGTACCAGCCGTCGTACTGCCGCAGCTCGAAGTAGCGGTTGCCGATCGTTTCGTCGGTGTAGTCGGGCTCGGTCTGCATCTGCAGCAGCGCCGTGAGCCTGAGACGCTGCGACAGCCCCATCGCGGCCAGGGGGCTGATCGTGACCCGGACAAAGTCCGATCCCCACCCGTCTTCGTCCATCGGCGAGCGGCTGCGGTTGCGCCCCAGGTTCTGCACCGTGCTCACCATCAGGCCCACGGTGTCGACGCGCAGCGGCATGCGGTAGCCGAGGATCGTCGAGGTGGACAGACGCCAGCCGTTGAAGTTCTCGCCGTGGTCGGCTTGCCACTCCCAGGCGGTGTCCTCGTCGGCGTTGGTAAAGGTCCAGTACTCGAGCTTCGGGCCGGCCGCCACGACCACGTGATGCCAGTCGCCCGGCCAGACGGCCGCGAAATCGAACTGCAGCGCGGCGCTGACCCAGCCCGAGAGCACCAGGCCCGAGAACGGCTCCTGCTCGACCGCGTCGTACTCCGGGCCGGGAAGGTTGCGGCCGAGGCCGTTGGAGCTGCCGAGGCTCCAGCCGGTTCCGGCCGCCGCCCCTGCCGCGATCTCCGTCACGGCGAGCGGGGTGACCGTTACCTGGGCGCCGGCCGTGATGCTCACGGGAGTAAGTTCGGCGCTCAAGGCGAGCGTGAGGTTGTTGCCCTCCATGAGCGGCCCCTCGCCGACGAGCAGCGGCCAGCGGATCGTGTGAGCGATCCCAGCCATGAGCCCGGCACTCCCCCACCCGTAACCGAGGTCGCGCCCCGGGTCGCTCGCGTCGTGAGCGAGGTCTTCCTTGGGTACGACCTCGTAGGACGGCGGCGCGAAGCAGCCGTCGACATTGTAGCCTTGCTGGTAGCCCAGGTAGTAGGCGCCGACCAAGCTCAAGGTGGTGGTCCGCTCGACCTCCTCGGCAGCCGCCGAGGCCCCGAGTCCGAGCGCAAGCGCCAGAGCCGCGATGATCCGTCCGTCCCGCATGCCGACCTCCCGCCAGAACCTATGCCGGCGCCGGCAGGGTTGTCAAAGCCGCGGGCGGGGGCGGGGGGCAGGCGCGGCGGGGTTGGCGAGGGGCCGTCAAATCCTTACACTGCGCCCCCGATGACTGCGATGAGTGAATGGTCGCGTTCGGCCGTGGTGGACCTGATGGCCGAATGCGGGCGCATCGCCCTCTCCTACTACGAGCGGCCGGGCGTCAGCATCAAGGACGACCTGACGGTCGTCACCGAAGCCGACCATGCGATCGAGCGGCGCCTCGCCTCAGCGCTCGATGATCCGGATCGGGGCTCGTTCCTGATCGGCGAGGAGACGGTGGCGACCAAGGACGAAAGCTACGTGCAGGCCGCCCTCGCCTCTCGCGCCTGGATCGTGGACCCGATCGACGGGACCGCGCCTTACTCGCGCCACATCCCGACATGGGGCATCTCCCTGGCGATGGCCCGCGCGGGGCGCCTGGAGCAAGGGGCGGTCCTGCTGCCCATGACGGGCGAGGTGTTCGTGAGCGAGGCCGCCCGCGTCTACTACGGGCAGGCCGCCTGCGGCGCAGCCGGGCTGGCCGACATCACGGATCTGGACCGGGGCGGCGACCGGCTCGACGACCACGGCATCGTGGCGATCTCGCAGGAGATGGCCAAGCACGGGAGGGTCGACATCCCGAGCCAGGTGCAGACTCTCGGCACCGCGGTCCTGCCCCTGGCCTACCTGTGCCTGGGAAGATACGAAGGCTACATCGGCCGCCTCAAGCTGTGGGATTTCGCCGGGTCGCTCCCGCTGCTGCTCAAGTGCGGGCTTGCCGTCAAGGTGTTCGGCGGCGGCTACGTCGACGGCGCCATCGGCCCGTCGCTGTGCTTCGTGGAGCCGGGCCACCCCAGGCGCTGGCGCGCCCTCGGGCCGCTGGTGGCCTCGCGCAGCCGCGCCCTGGTCGAGCAGCTGTGCGCGCTGATCACCACGGCCCACGACTGAACGGCGGTCTCTACGCGTAGAGGCAGCCTCTCGCCTCGTCTGCGAACGCCTCGATGAGCGCCGCGTCGGCGTCGAAAAAGTGGTCCGAGGGCGCGAGGATGTAGCCGCCTCCTGCACCCGCGGCCTCGAAGAGGCGCCGCACCTCGGCGCGGGTCTCGTCCGCGGTGCTGCGCGCGAAGAAGCGCCCCTGGTCGAAGCCGCCGATCATGCAGACGCGGTCGCCGATCCGTCGCTTGGCTGCGGCCAGGTCCACGTCGCCGCCCATGCCCGGCGGAGCGAAGGTCTCCATCGCGTCGGGCCCCATCGCGGCGATCTCCTCGAGAATCGGCATCATCCCGCCGCATGTGTGGTAGACGATGCGCTGGCCCGCTTCGTGGGCTGCGGCGATCAGGCGCGCGTCGAAAGGCGCCACGAACCGCTCGAAGATCGCCGGCGAGATCACCGTCGTCGACGCGTCTCCGCCTCCGAGCTCGTTCACGTCGAAGCGGGCGCCCTTCATCGAGCGGATGTAGGTGAGCTTGCGGCGGTTGAGGGCTTCGAGCAGCTCGCGGACCCACGCCGGGTCGTCATAGGTCTCCATGATGAGGCGTTGGGTGCCGACGAGGCAGCAGGCGTCCTGCCAGGTGCCGGGCTGGCCGAAGACGTCGAAGCAGCAGATGTGACCGCGGATCAGGGCGCCGTCTCCGGCTTCGTCCGCGGCCCTGTTGACCGCCTCCACGTCGCACTTGGGCGCGGTCGCGTAGCGGGCGATCAGTTCGACGTCCTTCTTGTCCTTGACCAGGTGCTCCGTGACCCAGGTCGTCTGCTCGTTGCCCTGCAGCACCATCGTGAGGGTGCCGCCGGGCGTGTGGAAGCTGAAGCGCGTCGCCGTGGGATCGGCGAGCCGCTCGCTGCTCACGCGCCACTGGTCGCTGGCGATCCTGCGGCTCTCGAGAAAGCCCGGCTCGCCCTGCAGGGGATCGAAGTACTCGCCGGCAGCCTCGTTCGGGCGGTGGGGCGTGAGCCAGCGGATCGGATCCATGCCGAAGCGGGCAAAGAACTCCTCGTGCGACGCGCCGCCGAGGTGGCGGTCGAGGAACCACTGCATGAGGTGGTGGGTGGTGACCGGGAGGCGATCTGGGACGCGGCGCTCGAGGGCGGCCACCAGGCGCTGCTTGGGGCTCATCATGGCAGGTCCAGCATAGCAGGTCGCAGCCGGGGGCGCACGCCTTTCGGAGCGGGGTCTGCATGCGCGGCCTCGCGGCGAACACGCCCCGCGGCAGCCTTCTTCCATTACAATAGGGGGAGCGAGGGCCCGGGCGCGGACGCCCAGGGGGCCTGGACGAAGACGTCCAGGCTTGGAGCCCGGACGCGAACGCCCGGGTCGAGGGTGGGAGGTGCCATGGCAGTCAAGAAGCTCAAGGATTTCCTGGACCGCAACGGCGTCGAGTACATCAGCATCAGGCATTCGCCGGCCTACACCGCGCAGAAGATCGCGGCGCTGGCCCACGTCAAGGGCAGGAACCTCGCCAAGGCGGTCATGGTCAAGCTCGACGGACGCATGGTGATGGCCGTGCTTCCGTCCAAGTACCGCGTGGACCTGGACCGGCTGCGGGAGGCGGCGGGGGCGGGCAACGCGGAGCTCGCGCGGGAGGCCGAGTTCGCCCACCTGTTCCCGAACTGCGACACGGGCGCGGAGCCGCCGTTCGGCAATCTCTGGAAGCTGCCCGTGTACGTCGATCGCACGCTCACGGCCGACGCGGAGATCGCCTTCAACGCCGGCTCGCACTCGGAGCTGCTGCAGCTCTCGTACGCGGACTACGCGCGCCTGGTCGAGCCGACGGTCCTGGACTTCTCGCGGCCCGAGCGGTAGGAGCGGCCCGCGACCGCCCATGGGAGCCCGGCGCGGGCGCCGAGGGGCGCCGGAAACGCTCCGGCGCCCGGTTCGACCTCTACTTGACGGTCTTGAGGACCTCGTTGATCTGCTCTGCGGCTCGCTCGACCGCAACCTTGACCGTGACCTTGCCGAACTCGGCCTCGGTGAGCTGGGCGCTGTGGATCGAGTCGATCTTTTCGTAGGCCGCGTGGATCGGGTCGTACATGCTGAACTGGTTGTCGGCGCCGAAGAAGTAGGCCGCCTTGTTCAGCGTCTTGCCGCCCGTGAACTTGGGATCAGGCTTGAGGAACCTGTCGCTCTCGGCCATCGTCCTTATGGCCGGCAGCATCTGCTGCTTGTCCAGGAGGATGTTGACGCCCTCGCCGCCCGGGCCGGCGATGAACTTGATGAACTGGAACGCCGACTTTCCGCTCTTGGAGGCCGAAGAGAGGCAGAAGGCGCTGCCGTCGCCGCGCTGATACTCGACGCCGGTGCGGCCGAGGGGCAGGGGCGCGATGTTCCAGTCGAAGTCCTTGATGCTCTGAATGTACTTGGGGTGGTTCCATGAGCCGATGATGTTCATCGCCGACTTGCCGGCGAAGAAGTAGTCGGCCACCTGCTGCATTTCCGCGCGGCCGGGCGCGATTTTGTGCACCAGCCACATGTCGTGGTATTCCTGCAGCGCCTGCACCGAATCCGGCTGCGTCATCAGGTACTTCGTGGGTTTGAAATAGTTGTCGAAGACCGTGTGACCGGTGTTCGAGTACAGGTAGATCGGCCAGTAGGAGGTAGCCAGGTGCACGGCGTACCGATCAGGCTTGCCGTCGTTGTCCAGGTCCTTGACGAACTTCTTGCCCAGAGTGACGAGATCGGTCCACTTCCAGCCCTTCTGCGGGTACGGCACGCCGGCGGCGTCGAACATGTTCTTGTTGTAGAAGGTGGCGACGGCCGCTGCGTCGATCGGGATGCCGTAGGTCTTGCCGTTCAGCTGGTAGAACGCCAGGACCTTTGGGTAGAAGACCTTGGGGTCGATGCCGGCGGTCTTCATGTGGTCGTCCAGGGCGACGATGGCGTTCTTTGAGGCGTAGATCGCCACGTAGTGCGGGGCGAGATAGGTGACGTCCGGCATGTCCGCCGCAGCGGCGAGGGTGTTCAGCTTGGTGTAGTAGTCCGCGCCTTTGCCGATGTTCTCGAACTCGACCGTGATGTTCGGGTTCGCCTTCTGGAAGGCGGCCATGACCGGCTTGGCCACAGTCTCCACGCGGTCGTTGTCCCAGCGCATCATCCAGCGGATGGTCGCCGGTCCGGTTGCCTCGCCCTGAGGCGACGCGAAGCCCGCGGCGGGAAGCAGCGTCAGCGCCAGTGCGAGAGCCAGGGCGAATGTTCCCTTCATGAGGAACCTCCTTGAGCTTTTCTCGTCGGTGAGAGCAACGCTCTCGTAGTCACAACCCCTCGCGGCGCCCTGGGCCGCGCCAAGGTCCGTCCTGCGGACCCCTCGCGGC
>CAZKGO010000023.1:48074-57298 GCA_964552235.1 uncultured Spirochaetales bacterium
ACCCCTCGCGGCGCCCTGGGCCGCGCCAAGGTCCGTCCTGCGGACCCCTCGCGGCCCTTGTTGGCGCGCGTGCACGCCGGGGGCGGCGGCTGGCGGCCTCACTGCTTGAGCCCCGTCTGCACGACCGCGCCCTCTAGAAAGTACTTTTGGCCGATGAAAAAGATCACGAGCGGCGGCACGAGGGCGATCATGGCGGCCGCCATCATGAGGTGCCACTCGATGTCCAGCCCCTTGTAGAAGCCCGTGAGCCCGAGGGAGATCGTGTACAGGCGCGAGCGCGATATGTAGATCAACGGCGAGAAGAAGTCGCGCCAGGTCTCGATGAAAGTGAAAACGCCGACGATGCCCACCACGGGCTTCGCCAGCGGAACGATGATGCGGAAGTAGATCCCGAAGTGGCCGCAGCCGTCGATCGTCGCGGCCTGGTCGAGGTCGCGGGGGATCGTGAGGTAGAACTGGCGGAACAGGAAGATCCCAAAGGCCTCGCCGAAGAACGAAGGTACGATCAGCGGCATGTGCGTGTTCAGCCACCCGAGCGTCTTGAACAGCACGAAGCGCGGGATGATCAGCACCTGGATCGGGATCATCGTGGTGGAGATCACGAGCACGAACAGGAGGCCCTTGAGAGGGAAGCGCAGGCGCGCGAAGGCGTAGGCCACGAGGCTGGAGCTCACGAGGGTGCCGACGATGTTCAGCACCGTGATCTTGAGGGTGTTGTAGTAGTAGAGCATGAACGGCACCTGCGTCATGACCTCGCGGTAGTTGACCCACTGCGGCGGGTGGGGCAGCCACCTGCGCGGAATCGCGTAGAGCTCGCTGACGCTCTGCAGCGACGTGGAGATGGTCCAGGCAAAGGGGATCAGCACGAACACGCTCCCCGCTATGAGCACCGCATAGAGGGCAAAGACCGCTGCGCTGGAGCCGCTCCTGCGCGTAGCGCCGGCCATCTCTAGCGCGCCTCCCCCGCTTCGTAGTAGACCCATCGCTTCGAGGTGCCGAAGATCGCCAGGGTCAGCACCATGATCACGACGAACATCACCCAGGCCAGGGCCGAGGCATAGCCCATCTGGTAGAACTGGAACGCGTTCTGGTAGAGGTAGTAGACGTAGAACAGCGACGCGTACCGCGGCCCGCCCTGGGTCATGATGTAGGCTTGCGTGAAGATCTTGAAGCTCTCGATCAGAGTCATGACGAGCTCGTAGAAGATCACCGGCGTCATCATGGGCACCTTGATGCGCCAGAACGACTGCCACGCCGAGGCGCCGTCGATGCCGGCGGACTCCACGAGCTGCACGGGGATGCTGTTGAGCCCCGCCAGGTACACCAGCATGTTCTTTCCCATGAGCGACCAGATCGCCATCATGAGAAACGAAGGCAGCACCAGGCGCTCGTCCTGGATCCACATCAACCCCTTGAGGCCGAACGACTTGAGCACCGTGTTGAGGACCCCGTCCTGCGGCGAAAAGATCCACGACCACATCAGGGAGATCGCCACGGGCGGAAGCACGGCAGGCATGTAGTACAGGACCCGGAAGAAACCCTTGATCCTGACGGCGTTGTGGTTGAGCACCAGCGCGAGGCCGAGACCGAACACGATGCCCGCCGGCACGCGCATCGCTGCGTAGGTCGAAGTCACCTTGAGCGACTGCCAGAACAGCCGGTCCTTCATGAGGCTGGCGAAGTTCTTGAGCCCCTGCCACACCGGCAGCGTGAGCAGATCCCAGTCGGTCATGCTCAAGTAGATCGAGGCGAGCAGCGGGTAGGAGACGAACACCAGGAACCCGACGAACCAGGGGGAGACAAAGACGAAGGCTGCGGCCGCCTCGCGGCGCCGCATGGCCGAGAGCCTGGCCGCGCTCATGCCGTCCCTCCCGCGCCCCTCGTGACCGCGGTGGACGCCCGCACGACGAGGGTGCTGTCGACCACGGCCAGGGCAGGCCGCTCGCGCAGGTACAGCGCGTCGTCGAGGGTGCGCACGATGGCGGCCGCGGCCTCGGCCAGGTCGTAGGCGATCGTGGTCAGCGGCACCGAGCAGTGTTGGCCGGCGAGAGTGTCGTCGTGACCGGCCAGAGCCAGGTCGTCGGGCACACGCAGCCCCGAGCGCTCGAGCAGATGGAGAAAGAGGATCGCCATCTGGTCGTTGGGGAGGAACGCCGCGTCGGACTCGCTGACGACCTGCAGGGGACGATCGACCAGGCGTTCACCCTTCATCTGGGTGTCCGTGAGCGTGAGCTCGGCAGCCTGCACGCCGCGGCTGGCCGCCGCCTGGAGGAACGCCGCCTTGCGGATGCCGTAGACCTGCCGCGGGGCATCGTTTGCCACGAACAGGAGACGGCGGTTGCCGCCGGCGACCAGGTGATCGACCAGCTCGCCGATGGCCTGCGTTCCGATGAGCACGGCGGCGGCGCCCTGCTCGCGGAAGTCGCGGTTGAAGGTCACGCAGGGCAGGCGCCGCGCGGCCAGCTCGCCGACGAGCCCGGGCTCGACGTCGCCGACCGTGACGACCGCGTCGAGTGAGTCCGCCACGTCGCCGAAATCGGGGCCGTCCTTGCGCGAGATCAGGGTCCAGGCAAAGGCGGAACGGGACAGCAGCTGCTGCAGGCGGAAGGTCAGCCTGCCGAGCACCCGGTCGGAGTCGGCGATCGTGCGCACGCTGTCGTCGTAGACGATGCCGACAGCCAGCGGTCGGCTTCCACGGAGCTTGTCCAGGTCGAGGGTCTCGGCCACGTAGGCGCCCTGCGGTCGCCTGCGCACCAGGATGCCCTGCGAGACGAGAACCGAGATGGCCTTGTTCACGGTCTGGACGCTGACGCCGAAATCGCCGGCGAGGTCCTTTTCCGAGGGAATACGCCTGCCTGGCTCGAGCCGGCCTGTGAGGATTCGCTTTCGCAGGTCGTGGGCGATGGCCTCGAACTTCACCATCCCTTGCCTCGAGAGCCGATCAGCTCATGGTTCGATCCGATCAAACCATACACCGGTTTCAATCTCTGCGGTGTATGGTAGATGGGTTGCCGGGACTTGTCAAGGTCGGATTCCCATCTACAATGGGCCTGTGAACGATAGGCCGGCGCGCTCGCTGCCCAAGTACCGGGCCATCATGGAGTCGATCCGGGAGCGCATTCGCGCCGGGGTCTACGGCCCGGGGCAGGCGCTGCCCGCTGAGAGAACGCTGGCGCGCGAGTTCGGCACCAATCACGAGACCGCCAACAAGGCCGTGGCTCACCTCGTGGCCGAGGGCGTGCTGCAGCGCAGGCGGGGCATCGGCACGTTCGTCGCCTCTGCCGCGACTGCGGCCGGGCAGCCGAACCGCATCGTCGACATCCTGATCCACAAGCAGGCCGCCGAGCTGTTCGGCGCCTCGTCGTTTCACGAGGAGATCGTGTTCCTGCTGCAGAGCCGGCTCGCCGCCCGCGGGCTGGGCTGCAACATCGTGCCGGTTCCGGACCTGTCCGACTTCGATTCGTACGCCGCACGGGCCGGCGGCTTCGTCATCAGCAAGTTCCTGCCCTACCGCTACCTGGACCGCATCGAGAAGACGGGCAAGCCGGTGGTCGCGGTCAACTTCGACCCCGGGCTCGCCCGCTGCACGCCCGTCATCGTCGAGCATCGGGCCGTCGAGCAGCTGTGCAGGCACCTGCTGGGGCTGGGTCATCGACGCATCGCGTTCGCCCGGGCTCCCGGGTTCGACTTTGCCGCGGAGACGCGCCAACTCAGGTTCCGGGCCTTCATGGAGATGGCGGAGCTGCCCGCGAACCTCGAGCGCATCGTCGTCGTGGAAACGGGCGCCGACGCCGGGCAGACCTCGCTTCCACCGCAGCTGTTGGAGTGCACGGCGGTCATGGCCGCCGACGACTTCGCGGCCATCAAGTTGCGCCAGCAGCTGGCGCGGGCCGGCCTCGCCGTGCCCGAGGATCTGTCCCTGACCGGCTACGGAAACCTCTCGATCACGCGCAGCCTCTACCCGACGCTGACCACCGCCGACGTCGATCGCGAGGCGCTGTGCGCGGGCGTGGCAGAGGCCATCGAGGAGGCGCTCGACGGCGGCGAGCGGTGGGAGACCAGGTTCTTCGCCAGCAGGGCCGTGATGCGGTCCTCCACAGCGCCCCCGCGCTCCCGGCAGCCGTAGCGCCCTTGCGCTCCGGGCTGCCAGGCCGCATGATCGCGGAATGATGCGGCTTGCAGCCCCAGGTGCGGTCGGGACGCTCAGCAGGCCTCGCCCGTGAGCGCGGCGTTGCCCGCAAACGCGGTGCTGGCGCTTCACCTCGCGTACGTGGCCTTTACGGTCGGCGGCCAAGTCGCGGTCCTGCTCGGGGCGCTGCTGGGGTGGCGCTGGATCCGCAATCGCGCCTTTCGCCTGGGCCACCTCGCGGCCGTCGCCCTGGTCGCAGTCGAGGCGCTGGTCGGAGCCCTGTGCCCGCTCACGCTGTGGGAGTACCAGTTGCGAGAGGCGGCGGGCGACGCTGCCGGGGAGCGGGTCGGGCTGGTGGCCCGCATCATCCGCACGCTGATCTACCACGATTTCCCCGAGTGGTTCTTCGTCGCGCTCTATGTGTTCTGGACGGGCGTGGTCCTGGCGACCCTGATCGCGATTCCGCCGCTGCCTCCCGCGCGCATGCGGCGGCGGGATCGGCCGTAGGCGCCGGGGCCGCGCAGCGGCAGGGCAGGGGAGCGTGCTGTACGATGGAATCGATGGACCCGATCGTAGCCGAGCGGTCGTGGGACGGCGTCCTTGCGGCGATCGCAGCAGCAGACGGGCCGGTCACGGTGTACGTGGTCGGGCCCGGCGACGCGGGCAAGACCACGCTGGCCCGCTACCTGGTGCAGCGCCTTGCGGCCGATCGCACCGTCGGCTACCTCGACTGCGACCCGGGGCAGTCGAGCGTGGGCCCGCCCGCCACGATCGGGCTGCGGATCCACGATCGCGCCGCGGGGCAATCGCTCGAGCGGCTGGCATTTGTGAGGGGCGTCACCCCGGCCGTCGATCGGCCGGCGAATCTGCGGGCGGTGGCGCGTCTGGCGGCTGCTGCAAGGAGCGCCGCCTGCCAGGCGCTGGTCGTCGACTCCTCCGGTTTCGTGGACAGGGACGAAGGGCGGCGCTTCCAGCGGGAGACGGTCCGCCTGCTCCGTGCGGGGATTCTCGTGATCATCGATCCGGGCCCCTGGTCCGAAGGCCTGGACGGCGCCGACGATTCCTCCGAGCAGCAGGTGTTCTACGTTCGCAAGTCGGCTCATGCCCGCTCGCGCTCGCAGGAGCAGCGCCGGGAGTACCGGGCGCGGCTCTTCGAGAGCTACTTCCGAGGTGCCGCGGTCAGCGAGCTTCGCCTGCGTCCGGGCGGACCGCGGGAGGCCTTCCGGCAACTGCAGCAGGAGGGGGACTGGCGCAACCGTCTGCTCGCCCTGCTGGACGCCGAAGGCCTCGTGCTCACGCTGGCCCTGCTCCTCGAGCTCGATCCTTCGGGCGGCCTGATCCGCGTGGCGGCTCTCCCGTACGAACCGCAGCGCCTGAGGCGCGTGGAGATCGGGGCGCTCAACCTGCACGAGACGGCGGCAGCGTGGAGCGCCGGCAGGTGATGCCGGCCGCGCGGCTATTCGCTCCAGCCGGGCAGCGAGACAGTTGCCTGGTAGTTCGAACAGTTGTACAGCGGGTTGCGGGTCGGCTTGTACAGCCTGCCGCGCTTCGGCGAGTCCTCCTGCGTGTAGACCCACAGCTCGTTCGGGTTCCAGACCACGATCTCGTCGCGGCAGTCGCCGGTGAGGTCCACGACCGCGTTGGCCATGTCGGGATGGCCGTCGTCGGGGAACATCACGACGGGCCTCAGCCAGCCGTCGAAGAGCCCGCCCCACCGGGGGTGGGGGTTATGGCAGAACAGCTCCACGCCGTCGCCGGTCCAGTTGACGGGCAGGCACATGCTTCCCATGTTCAGCGGCTCCGCGTCGCCGAGCAGCTCGCCCGAGCCGTCCCATAAATGCAGGATTCCCTGGTTGCCCCAGAAGTTGATCGACACGGCCTGCAGGCCCGGCAGGTCCTTGCGGAACTTCGCGACCGCGGGGTTCTGAGCGTGGCCGATCCGGTGATGCTTCAGGATGCGGCCCTCCAAGCTCGCGAACAGAACGCCTGAGTCGCTGGCTGTGTAGAGGATCCTGGGCCGCGATCCGGGCTCCTGGCCGAAGTCGACGATGGCGATGCCGTCGGCGTGGTCCTGGATCCGGTCTTCGAGGTTCCAGAGGAGGCGGCCGTCGTGGTCCCACATCGAGTAGCCGATGGCGATCTCGTCGCGGCCGTCGCCGTCGACGTCGAAGGTTGAGGGATAGTGGCCCGTGCGGCAGGCGCCTGACCACAATGGCTGAAGCCTGTGGTCCAGCACCCAGAAGTGCCAGTAGCGATCCTTGACCAGGATGTCGGTGGCGCGGCCCCTGCCGCTGACGTCGCAGAAGAACAGACAGTCGCCGAGGATTCGAGGGTAGCGGTCGGCAGGCGGCCTGCTCTCCGGGGTGGGCGCCTTGGCGCGCACCCTGCCCGTACGGCCGTCGGCGATGCAGAGCTCGAAGTCGCGGCAGTAGATCACCTCGGCGCTGCCGTCGCCGTCGATGTCGTGGACCTGGAAGCCCACGTCGTTGGTGAGCGCCGTCTTGTTCGGATCGGGGCTCCCGCTTTGCCACAGGATCTCGCCGTCGAAGCTCATGGCCGTGATGCAGCCGACTTCGCTGTACGCGTCGTGGGGGCCGTGGGCGTTCACCTGGCCGATCACGAGCTCGAGCCTGCCGTCGCCGTCGATGTCGCCGAAGCGCAGGTTGCGGGCCACGCCGAAGCCGGGGGTCCTCACCTTTTTCCAGACCACGGGCCTCGGTTGCGCCGCGCGCAGGTCCGCCAGCTCGCGTTCGGCCCTGGAGCGGGCCTGGGCAAAGGCGCGGGCGGTGTCGTCGTCAGTGCTGACGCGCACGGAGAGGAAATCGGCGGGGCCGTCGGAGAGCAGGGCGATCTTGCCGCGCATCCACGTGCCGTCTTCGGCTTCCAAAAGGGCGCGGCCCGAGGTGGCGCCGCAGTCGAGGCCGCTCTCGGCGATCTGCGCACGGATGCGCCTGCCGGCGACCTGCACGGTGGCGGTGTACTCCCTGCCGGGGATCCAGGCGAAGGCTGCGCCCGCCAGCTCGCGCTCGTCGGGCTCCTGGAAAGCCTTTTCGTGATGGACGACGAGGAGCGTGAGCCTGTCCGGCCCGTCGAAGCCGAAGAACGTGTAGCAGCGGTTGTTGTGGTAGCGGAACACCACGCCGCAGCGAGCCGCCCTGCGGGCGGGGCCGGGGCGCAAGCGCGCCTCGACCTTGTAGTCGCTCCAGAGCGAGTCGCCGGCCGCGACCATCGGGTGCGTGTGCCTGCGCTCGTTGGCGTGGGTCTGGCGCATCAGCTTGCGGCCCGCCTCTTGGGCGACGACCCAGGCGCGGCCCGCGCCCGTCTCCCAGCCGGAGCCGAAGCAGGCAACCGACCAGCCGTGGCGCGGCGCGGCCTCCGGCAGGAAGTGGTACTCGGTGTGGGGTCCGACGTCGGCGGAGAACGGACCGACTTCGAACCGGCCGAAGTCCTCTTCGAGGAGCACTGTCGTTGCACCCATCGCACCCTCCCGACTCCGAGCGCGCATGTCCGGGCCGGCCCGGCAGCCGGCGCGGCGGATCAGGCGGCCACGCCGCTCGAGCCGCCCTGGGGCGGATCGTTGCCGTGATCCCCGTACGCCCTGCGGAGCAGCAGCCGTCCGAGGGCAGCCCGCACGGCGTCAGCGGTACGCGGCAGCCGGCGTCCGACGGCCGCAGCCCTTGGACGCGCGCCTCGATGTCGCCCATGAACGGCGGCGGCTCGGCCGGTGGGCGCGAAGCCTCGCTGATCTCGCGCCTCGCCCCCCAGCTCCCTGGCGCGGGCATGTGACGGCACAGACGAAAGGTCCAGCCGCCGCTCTTGCGCCGCACCCCCGCAAAGCCGAACAGCCGGCAGACCAGCGGGCGCGCCGCGTACACCGAGCAGTGCCCGGCAGATGACGGGTCGTAGAACGGGCAGCGCGCGGGAGCCGGACCCGACGGCTCAGCGAGCAGGAGCGCTACGGCTGCGCGCTGGCTCGACAGCAGGTGAAGGGCTAGGTACTCGGCCTCGATCGGCAGGACGTCGGGGACAAAGGCGTCGCAGCAGAGGCCGCACCCCGGCGGGCAGCCGATGCCCTGCGCTTCGGCCCAGGCGGCCATGAGCAGGCCCGCCTCCGCGTAGATCTCGGCAAGGGCCCTCAGTGCGGCTGCCGCCGCGGCGCCGTACCGTAGCTCGAGGGGTTGATTCAAGGCCCGATACATAGGGGGAGGCTGCCGTGCGTGTCAACCACCGTGCCGCGGGCGGGCGCGCCGGCCCGCGGCACGCGGCAGACCCGGCACGGCCGCCGCAGCCCGGCGGTGACACTGAGGGCGCCCCGGCGGTGTTCTATGAACGTCGAGCAGACACGAGGAGGATTCCATGCGAAGGACTGTGACCGTACTGGCCTGCGCCGCGCTCGCGCTCGCGGCCGTGAGCGCCCAGGAGCCGGCCGAGCGAGCCGGCGAGGCGATGGTGGCCCAGCGCGCCGACCTGGCGCTGCGCGAGCTCAGCAGCCTGCTCGCGCCGCGCGACGGCGCGGCGCTCGGCAGCCTGGAGGTGCGCGACGTGAGGGCCCTGCTCGCCGAGGCCTCGGTGAGGATGCAGGAGCTGCAGCTGCTGCGCGAGGTCAGGGTGTCGTCGTTCGCCATGCCGGGCGTCGGGCACTTCAAGGCCGGTGACAACCGCAGCGGCGCCGCCTATCTGGCGGCCAACATCGTGCTCACGGCGGGTACCCTGGTCGGCGCCTACTTCCTGCTGCCCTCCGAGGTGCGCTTCGATGAGCTCGACTACTTCGGCGACTCCTTCGGGGAGATCGAGACCGCGTGGAAGGGCCAGAGCATCGTGGACATGCTGCCGTCGGCGGGCGTGCTGGTAGGCGGGTTCGCGGTCAGGGCCCTGCTCGGGTATTTCGCAGCCGAGGACGCCGGGCGGATCGCCGTCAAGAAGATCCGCGGCGGCGAGATCAGCTTCGAGCCGTTTGCGGCTGCCGACAGGCTCGGCCTCGGCGCGACTTGGCGCCGGTAGCGCCCCCCTCTCACCGGCGCGGCCGCGGGCGCCGGCGGCCCCCACGGGGCGCCCGCCTGCGCCGCCTGCGGGGGGCCCAGGCGCCCGCGAGCGG
>CAZKGO010000024.1:0-43816 GCA_964552235.1 uncultured Spirochaetales bacterium
AATCCTACCGCCCGCCGCCCCCGCCGTTCACGCACGCTTACCGAAAGGACACGATACACCCTCAGATCGCACGCCCCTACGAATCGCTCCTCCTGCCCCTCCCGGTCCAGCACACAGATCGTCGAGTAGCTCTTGTGCCGGTCAACCCCATGAAACCGTCTGATCATCCCCCCTCCTCTCCGGGCTGGCGAGGAGACAGGACACCTTGTTGGTCTTCAGCGTTTCCACTCCACTATTCAGCATCGCATGAGAGCGTGCTATCCTGCCGGTACGGGTGCAGTAGGTGGCCGACCAAACCTATCAACGTGGTCGCTCCAATTCGCGCCACACGATTTTCACCGGCCATCTACTGCCCTGATCTCCCTCGCTTCCCGGGTCCTGGATCTCAGAGCAGTATAGAGCCACCTACTCCACCAAACGCCTCCAACCTTCATCGACTGACAACATAGCAACCTATCAGTAATTCGCTATCAGTTGGCCCCGGCGCCCAGGCCGATCTGGTTGGTCCACTCGTAGAGGTAGCGGCGGTAGCCTCGAGCGGTCCTCTCTTTGCGTTGCAGCCGCTCCAGCATCCGCCCGCGCCGCAGCCCCTCGACGTCTGCGAACAGGCTCTTGTGGTCGCCGGGCTTGGCCACCAGAAGAAACGAGAACCTCAGCTTCTTAGGCGCAATCCCCTGTTTCAGGGTCTCTTTGCCGGTGGCAGCCCCTACGCCGTGGTGCTCGCCATCAAGCACGTCCTCGTGATCGCCATGATCGTCCTCGCTCTCGGGCGCAGCCTGGCCCTGGCTCCGCGCGGGGCGGCCCCGTCGGCTCCGTCCGCCGGGCCAGGGGCGACCGGCTCTCACAAGCCGTCCGGAGCGCCCGTCGCAAGGGAGAAGGCGAGCATCGTCCTCCTGATGCTGAATGCGGCGCTCGGCGTCGCCGTGATCGCCCTCAGCGCGCTCGCAGCGGCCCTGGCCGGCGGCGCGCCCCGATAGGCGCCGCGCGCGGGGCCGCGAACCGGCGCGGCGTCGTCCGCCTCTCGCGTGCGGCGATTCGCTCCAGCTGCTATACTCGGTCCCCGGAAAGGCGGTGCAACCAGAGTGAGAACCAACGAGATGAAGGCGAGGCTTCTGCGCGGCGAGGCGGCGCTCGGCGTGGTCTGCGGGCTCGACACGCCCCTGGCTGCCGAGAACCTGGCGCTGGCGGGCTGCGACTTCGTGCTGATCGACAACCAGCACGGCGGCTGGAGCGACCACACCAACCTGGCCGCCTTTCGCAGCGTGTATCTGGGCGGCGCGGTTCCGGCAATCCGCGTGCAGAAGAACGACTACGCCACAATCGGACGCGCGCTGGACAGAGGCGCCCTCGCCATCGTGGTGCCGATGGTCAATTCGCGTAAGGAGGCTGAGGCTGCTGCCTACGCGCTGCGCTTTCCCCCTCGCGGCGGTCGTTCGATGGGGCCCTTCGGCGCGAACCTCTACGGAAGCGACTATGCGCTGCGGATCGACAACGAGGTGTACCTGGCCGTGCAGATCGAGACCGCGACGGCGCTCGAACGCGCGGAGGAGATACTGTCGGTCGACGGCGTCGACGGCTGCTGGCTCGGCCCCGCCGATCTGGCGCTCACGATGGGACTGGATCTCTCCACGTCCGCCGGAAGAGACAAGCACGACGCCGCGATCATGCGGGTGCTCGAGGCGTGCCGAAAGACGGGCAAGGTGCCCGGCATCGCCTGCACGCCCGACACCGCGGGACGCTGGCTCGAGGCTGGGTACCGTTTTGTCACTGTGGGCGTCGACTTCGCCTTGATGCGGGAAAGAACCGGTCAGGTGCTGGCCGGCTTCAGACGACCGGGGTAGCAGCCGGCGCAGCCGGCGCCTCAGCAGGCCCGCTCGTAGATGCGGTGCACCTTGCAGATGCGCGCACCCAGGGTCTGGATGTCGCGCAGCATCAGCTCGGTGCGCTCCGACACCTGGACCAGCTCGGCGCGGACGAACTGCCGCCCCGATCCCGCCGCGGCCCCGGCTCCGAGCACGGTGCGCGCCAGCTCGTGGTACAGCAGCGCGTTGCCGCCCAGCCGCTGATACTGCGGCAGGATCCCCATCCCGTTGATGATGAGCCCGTCGCTGCGCCGCATCTCGGCCAGCAGCCGCAGCAGCTCCACCGGGCCGAGCCTGCCGGCGTTCTTCTGCAGGGCGGCCGACAGGTCGCGAAAGGCGAACAGGTAGCCGACGATCTGCCCGTCGTAGGCGAGGATCTTGATCAGCCGCGGGTCGGCGACCACCAGCAGGTCCTTCTTGACCTGCTCGAGCTCCGCATCGCTCAGCGGGTAGTCCTCGAGGTGGTCAGCGAGGGTGTCGTTGTAGAGCGCGGCGACGCGGCCGGCCACCTCCCGCAGAGCGCGCTTGCTCTCGAAGCGCAGCACCTCGAAGCGGCCCCTCTGCAGCACCTTTTCAGCCACGCTCTCCACGCGCTGCGGCAGCCTGAAGCTCGCCGGCGGCAGGTCCATCGAGTACAGGTCGACGTGCTTGCCGAAGCCGACGCCCTCGAGCAGTCTCTGGTAGTACGGGTAGTGGTAGGGCATCATGGTCATGGCTGCGCGGCGCTCGAAGCCCTGCACGAGCACGCCGCTGCCCGACGCGCCTCCCAGCAGCATCGGCCCGCGCAGCAGCTCGAGGCCCTGCGCCCTCGCCCACTCCAGCAGGCGGCCCATCAGCGCCTCCGCCGCCTCGCCGTCGTCCTCCGCATCGAAAAAGTAGAAGTGGGCGCAGCGGGTGTCGTGCTGGGCGATGTAGCTCGGGTTTCGCACCACGCACGCCCGCGCCAGTGTGCGGCCGCTCTCGCGCACGAGAAAGAAGTCGCCGTTCGCATGAGCGAAGAACGGATGGCGCCTGCGCAGCAGCGAGCGCATGTCCAGGTCGAACCACGGCACCCACTGGAGGCAGCCGCGGTAGAGGCGCTTCGGGAAGTCGATGAACTCCCGCTCGTCGGCACCGCAGCCTTCGACCTTGACCACCTCGAGGTTTCTCGCCATCGCGCGCTCATCATAGCCTCGCCCGCGGCCGCCCGCAATCGAGCGTGGCCCGCCGGCGCGGATTGACTCCGCAGCGCGAGCCGTGGGACCATCGGTGCGTCGAGCGCCACCAGGCCGGAGGCAGGCGGGCCGTGACCAAGCCCAGGATCATCCTAGACCCGCATCCGCGCAGGATCGAGTGGATCTTCACCAGCACAGACTACGCACGGCTGGATTCGCGGGCCGAGATTCTATGGGCGAGGAACGAGCCTCTGCCACTCGAGGAGTTCCGCAGGATCGCCGCTGACGCTTCGATCGTGGTGACGGTCCGCTGGCGCTTCGGATCCATCGCCGGGCTCGCCAGCCTCAAGGCGATCTTCGAGGTCGGCGGGTCCCATCCGTCCAGGGAGGACCTGGACTACCGGGCCTGCTTCGCGCGGGGAATTCACGTGATGAGCTGCGCGCCGGTGTTCGGGCCCGCGGTTGCGGAGATGGCCCTCGCCATGGCCCTCTGCTCGGCGCGCGGGATCCTGCGGGCCGACGCGCTCGTGCGCAGCGGCCGCGAGAAGATCTCGCGCGAGGGCAACGCCGATGCGTTCACGCTGTACGGCAAGAAAGTCGGCATGATCGGCTTCGGCGGCCTGGGCCGGTCGCTCAAGCCGCTGCTCGACCCGTTCCGCTGCCAGTGCCTGGTCTACGACCCGTTCGTCCCGCCCGAAGAGCTCGCCCGCTTCGGCGTGCAGGCCGTCGGCCTCGACACGCTCCTGCGGGAGAGCAGGTTGATCTTCGTGCTCGCAGCGCCGACGGCCGACAACAAAGGGCTCATCGACCGCCGCAGGCTCGAGCTCATCCGGCCCGACGCCGTGCTCCTGCTGATGAGCCGCGCCCACCTGGTGGACTTCGACGCGCTGGTCGAGATGGCGAACGCGGGGCGCTTCCAAGCGGCGATCGACGTCTACCCGACGGAGCCGATTCCCGCAGATGACCCCGTGCGCACTGCCGCGAACACGATCCTCACGCCGCACATCGCCGGTCACGTGCCCGAGGACTTCGTACGCATGGGCACGATGCTCGTCGACGACATCGAAGCCGTCCTCGAGGGACGGCAGCCGCGGCAGTTCAAGGCCGCCGACCCGCAGCTGGTGAGCAGGCTCTGAGAGCACGAGCAGCGGCGCGGCAGCCCGGTGCCGGGACCGGGCCGCCGCGCCCCTCGACTGCTACGACGCGCCGGCGCCGCGGCCGCGGCCCTGCGCGCGACCGCCGCCGGACCACAGCGGCCTGCCGTCCTCGCCGCGGAAGGCATAGAGGCGGCCGTCGAGCGTAGCGCTCACGACGGAGATCTCGTCACCCTCGAGCGTTCCACGCACCGTGACCGCCTTGCCCGCCTCGAGCTCGATCCCGGTGGAATCACGGTACCACTCGGCGCCGAAGTGCAGCTCGTATCGCCGGCCCTCGGCTGTCTCCAGGACCCACTCGCCGTCCTGGGACCGCAGCACGCCGTCGAGGGCGATCGCCTCGCCGCTTTCGACGACCTGCGAGCTCGCGCGCGGCCCGCGCACCAACTGCGCCTGTGCCGGCCGCTGGTCGGCGGCGCGCAGCCCGCGCCCGGCCTCCTGCGCCGCACGCGGCGCATCGTCGCTCCAGCGATCCCTCCCGCGGCCGACATCCCGGCTGCCGTTGCAGCCGGCCAGGGTCAATGCGGCGACGACCAGCGCGCCGCCCACGAACAGATTGAGCTTTTTCATGCCCGCAACATAGAAGCGGACTGTCAACGCAAGGTGCCGCCGCTTTGAAGAGAGTGTGAAGAAGAAGGTCGCGGCCCGGCGACGACCCGGGCGTCACGATGGAGCATCCCGGCCCTTCCACTCGCTCGACCAGTCGAAGTGAACCAGGTCGTCGGGATCGCCGTTGACGATCTTGCGCGCCTCGAGGCGGCCCCACTTGGAGCGAGTCCTTTCGGCGACGATCCGCAGAGTGCGACCGTTTCGTTGGACTTCGACAGGCACTCCGGTCTCGATGACCCGATCCGGAATGCTGTAGAGATTGCGGCGCAGGCGCCTTGCGCTGATGGCCATCCGTGCTGCCTCTGGTCGTGAAAGTCACTCTCTGTGCGCGCGCATCTTCCTGCGGGCCCGCGCGCGGCCAGCCGCAGGCTTGCGCCGCGTGACCTTGACCGCTGAGCGGCCGCGCGGAGCGGGCTTGCGCGCCCGCGCCGCATGAGGCGCGGCCGCGCCGCAGCACACGGGCAGCCACACGGTCATGTCCGACGGCTCGCGGTTGTCCCACGCGAAGTAGGGAATGAGCCGCAACGGCGTCTGCCGCAGCCTCGCCGCGCTTCGCTGCCGGTACAGCAACCCCGACCAGTCGCTCTTCGGCAGCGCCAGCGCGGTCCCCTCGAGCACCGTGAGCCCCCGCAGAACGCCCCGGCCCGGCCGCGGCTCCAGCCGCACGTCCTCGGGCAGCATCACGTCGAGGATGCCGACGCCCTTGCGCAGGTCCACCGACTCCAGGCAGTAGACCACGGGGCCGCGCATCACGGCCACGTGGTTGCGCACCTCTTCGACCAGCGGATGCGCCTCGAGCAGGCGCACGGGCAGCGGCAGCTCGAGCTCGACCGTGTCTCCCGCAATCCAGCGGCGCCTGACCGCGGTGTAGGAGCCGGGTGAGAGCGCTCCCGCGCGTCTGTTGCCCCCGACCCGCAGCGCCGCCCCCCTGGCCCAGCCGGGAATGCGCAGGTGCAGCGCGAGCGCCCGCGCAGGCGCCGCCTCGACAGTGATCCGCACGCGGCCTTCCCATGGATAGTCCGACGCCTGGACCAGGCGCAGCTTCGAGCCGTCCTGCAGGCTGCAGTCGAGGACGTTGCCGCCGTAAAGGTTGACCCAGACGCCGTCCTCGGACAGGCTGTAGGCGTAGGCGCCGACTCCCGCGACCATTCGCACAATGTTAGGCGGACAGCAGAACGAGCTGATGTGGGCGACGCGGTGGCGCGGCCAGCGGAGGGCGAACGGCGGGTCCGCCACTTCGCGCAGCGTGTTCTGGTAGAAGAACCGCGTACCGTCGAGGCTGACCCCCGACAGGGCGCTGTTGTAGAGCACCAGCTCGACGATGTCGGCAAAGCGCGCCTGGCCGCCAAGGCGGAACATGCGCCAGTTCCAGAGGATGTTGCCGATGTTGGCGCAGGTCTCATTGTAGGCCGTGAGGTTCGGAAGCTGGTACTCGAGACCGTAGGCCTGGTGGGTGCGCTGGATCTCGTCGTGATTCTCGCCGCCGTAGGGCGAGACGCCGTCGTAGAGAGCGCCGGTCGCGCCCGTCACGTACATCTTTTGCGTGGCGACGTTCTCCCAGATCGGCTCGAGGCTCTCCAGCAGCGACCGGTCGCCGGTCTCGGCGTAGATGTCGGCGGCGCCGGCGTAATAGTAGTTGGCCCGCACGGCGTGCCCCACGGCGCGCCGCTGCTGCCGGAACGGGATCCGGTCCTGGTTGTCGTCGCTGCCGTCGCGCATCAGCTCGCGCATGTCGAACAGGCGCCGCGCCAGGTCCAGGTACCACGACTGGCCCGTCGTGCGGTGCATGGCGACGAGGCCCATGTAGTGCGAGGGACAGATGGCGTTCTTCGCCAGCTCCGCGGTCGGGCGAGCGAACGTGCGGTCCAAATAGCGGGCGGCTTTTTCCGCCACTTCGAGCAGCGCCGTCTTTCCCGTAGCGACGTAGTGCACGCACGCGGCGGCCATCAAATGGCCCAGGTTGTACATCTCGAAGTCGAGCCGATCGGCGAGCTCGCGCGCGGCCCCTCCCGCCCGCTCCTGGATGAGGACCGGCGTGTGCAGGTAGCCGTCTGCTCGCTGCGCCTTGGCGATCACGGCGATGATCTCGTCGAGAAGACGGTCGAGCTCTGCGTCCCGAGTGACGGCCCGCACGGCCGAGGCCGCCTCGAGCCACTTGTAGAAGTCGCCGTCGCTGAACTTGGGGCCCTTGTGCGCGCCCGGCTCCAGCCCTGCGGCGATGCGGAAGTTCGCCCAGGCGTGGCTCACCTCGGGGTCGCTCATCAACCTCCACATGTTGGGGACCATGGCTGTGCGGCACACTTCGAAACGGCCGGCCCAGAAGCCGCCCGTCCACCGCACGGAGCCGACCGGCAGGTCGGCGAGCCGCGCGTGCGGGCTCCTGTGAATGCGGCTTTCCATTTTCACCCCTTGAGCGAGCCGGCAGTCAGGCCCTCGATGATGTAGCGCTGCAGCAGCAGGTAGACCGCGAGCACGGGCGCGAGCACCATCATCATGAAGGCGAAGACCAATCCCCACTCGGTCTGGTATTGGGACATGAAGCTGAAGATCTTGAGGATGATCGTCCACTTGCGGCTGTCGGATATCAGATAGAAAGGACCCATAAAGTCGTCCCACACCGCGGTCGTCACCACGATCGTGACCGTGACGATCGCCGGTCCGATCAGCGGCGCGATGATGCTGAAGAACAGCCTCAGGTACCCGCAGCCCTCCATGAGCGCCGCCTCGTCGAGCTCCCGCGGCAGGCCCTTCATGCAGCCGGTGAGTACGAACACCGAGAACGGCAGCACCGTGGCCGTGTAGTAGAGCACGATGCCGTGGTAGGTGTTGTGGATTCCCAGGTCCATCATCAGGCGGATCGTCGGAACGATGGCCACCGGCGCGATCAGGCCGAGGAAGAACAGGTAGTAGAGGTGGCGCAGCGCTCCGCCCCGGCGCTGAATGACAAAGGCGGCCAGCGCCGCGCACACGTCGGTGACCACCACGACGGCGGCGGCGAGCCCGATGCTGTTGGCGAAGCCCCGGGCGATTCCGGACTCGGCGAGGACCTTGGCGTAGTTGCCCCACATCCACTTCGAAGGCAGCGACAGGCGAAAGAGCGCGGCCTCGCGGATGTCCTTGAGCGAGTTGACGGCGATCATGAGGAACGGCACGACCACGACCGAGGCCAGCGCCGCGCAGGCGGCCTCGACCGCGATCACCCGAAGCCGCCGCCCGCTCACAGCTCGACCTCGCGCCGCCTCAGGCCGTAGAGCAGCGGCATGCCGACGGCGGCGACCAGCAGGAACAGCATCACGTTCGCAGCCGTCGCGTAGCCGTAGAGCCCCAGGCTGAAGTTGGCCATGATGTAGGTGTTGATCACCTCCGTGGCAAAGCCGGGCCCGCCGTTGGTCAGGACCAGGATCATGACGAACACCTTCATCGTCCCTATGATCGAGAGCACCAGGTTCACGGTAAAGCTCGGCGCAAGCAGCGGAAAGGTCACGTGCACGAACCGGCTCCAGCCTCCGGCGCCGTCGAGCTCGGCGCTCTCGTACAGCTCGACGGGGATCACCTGCAGCCCGGCGAGGTAGATCACCATCGCGAAGCCGCTCGTGCGCCACACGTCGGTCATGATCGTCGAGAACAGGGCATAGCGGGCGTCGTTGAGCCAGTCCACCGCCAGGAACCCCAGGCCGGCGGCGCGCAGCGCCTGGTTCACGAGGCCGTGTTGCGGCTGGTAGAGCGCGCCGAACAGGTAGCCGATGATGATCGGCGCGATCACGTAGGGCGTGAAGAAGATCGTGCGCAGGACGTTGCGCAGCCTCATGCGCATGTTCAGCGCCAGCGCCAGCAGCAGGCCGATGACGTTGCGCAGGAGCGTCACCGAGACCGCAAAGGTGATCGTGTTGCGGATGGCCGCCACGAGCTTGGTGTCGGCGAACAGCTCGCGGAAGTTCTCGAGGCCGATGAACCGGACGCTGCGGGCATGGATGTTCCAGTCGGTGAGGCTGTAGTAGAAGCTCGTCACCGTCGGGGTGACGAACATCAGCACAAAGACGAACGCGGCGGGAAAGGCGAACGCGATGGGATAGTCTCGGCGCTTCACGGTGCCTCGAGGCCGGCGTCAGGCAAAGGGGGCGGCCCGCGCCGCCCCCGCGCATCCGTGGGAGCTCGTGGGCTAAAACCCCGGAAGCTGTCTGGCCTTGCCGGTCTTGCGATAGTCCTCGTCGAGCAGCTTGAGCGCGGCGTCGACGTCGCCGTCGATGAACAGCTGCTGCAGAATCTTGGGGTAGTTCGGGAACGAGGAGCCGAGCCTGTTCTGCACGTTGATCTTCGCCTTGCCCGCCTTGGCCAGGGCGAGGGTCTGCTCCTGGGGAGGCAGGAGGACACTGGTGGCCTCCTTGAAGATGGGGATGCCAGGCTGCTCCTTGTACCAGATGTCGAGCTGCGGCTTCTCGGTCATGAAGCGCACCAGGTCGGTCGACACCCTGACGTTCGCCTTGTCCCGCGGCACCATGATCTGGCCCGCGGGAGCCAGGCACGCGATGCCCGCGGAGCTCTCGCCCGGGATCGGGAACCAGCCGACCTTGGTCTTGACAAAGTCGTCGCCGAACTTCTTCTGCAGCTGCGGCAGCACGCCGGTGAGCTGGAAGATCATGGCGGCCTTGCCCTGTCCGAAGACGTCCTGCTGCTCCTCGTAGGTGCCGGCCAGCACATTCTCCTGGTAGTAGCCCAGGGTCTTCAGCTCCACCTGCCGCTGCAGGACCTGCTTGAACGCCGGGATCTCGTTGAGCCTGACCTGGTTCACGTTCAGCTTGGCGACCCCGTCGTCGCCGAGCGCCGGATCGACCCACGTGACCCACGCCCCGAGAGAGAAGATCTGGGCGGGCCACCCGGTCTTGACCGCCTCGTAGATCGGGGTGATGCCCGCGGCCTTGAGCCGCTTGCAGATGTCGAGGAAGTCTGCGTAGTTCTTAGGCTCCCCCGCCCCGATCCTGGCGAACAGGTCCTTGTTGTAGTAGACGCCAAAGCTGTTGGTGGCGCCCCAGGGGATCCCGTAGATCTTGCCGTCCAGCTTGGCGAACTCTCGGCTGCTGTCGACGAGCCGGTCCAGGATCTTGTCCTTGCTCCACTCGTAGAGCGTCTCCTCGGCCCGGAACTTGGCGTACTGCTTGGGACCGGGGTCCATCTCGAAGACGTCCGGGTAGTCCTTGGTGGCGAAGCGCGTCATCAGCAGCTGCCCGTATTCCTCGCCGGCAGGCAGGGCCTGCATCTCCACCGTGTTGCCGGTCTTGGCCTTGAACTCGACAAAGATCTTTTCGTAGGCCGCCGGAAGCGTCGTGTTCTTGCGCACGAACGTGATCGTCACGGGGCCCCTGCGCGCCCCCTCGCCGGCGCCCTCGGCCCACACCGCCGCCGCCAGCACGGCCAACAGAAGCGCTGTTCCCTTTCTCATGAGAACCTCCCTCTCCGCCCCTCGAGGGACCGCCCGCACCGGCGATCCCGGGGGACTGTGGACTCGTGATGCCTGCCAGCGTAAGCCCGGCCGGGACCAAAGTCAACGCCGGCCGGCGCCTTTCCCTTGACATCCCCACCGACCTGACGACAGAGTGTGCCCACCCCGAGTACCCGTGGGAGCGGGACGGGAAGGCGAATGGGCACACCGCGGGTCAAGAGTCTTGCCCGCATGGGCAACGAGCTGCGCAGGGACGTGCTGACCATGGTGCACCTGGCCGGCGACGGCCACCCCGGGCCCGCCCTGTCGGCCGCCGACATCGTGGCCGCCCTCTACTTCGCGGTCCTCCGCGTCGATCCCGCAAGGCCGGCCTGGCCGCAGCGCGATCGCTTTGTCCTGTCCAAGGGCCACGCCTGTCCGGTGGTGTACGCGGCCCTCGCGCGCCGCGGCTACTTCGACCCCGCGCTCCTGCCGACGCTGCGCAGCCTCGGCTCGCCCCTCCAGGGGCACCCGGTCATGGGAAAGCCGCCGGGCATCGACATGACGACCGGCTCCCTCGGCCACGGCCTGGCCGTCGGCGCCGGCATGGCGCTGGCCGGCCGCATGATGCGGCTCGACTTCCACGTCTTCGTGCTGATGGGCGACGGCGAGCTGAACGAAGGCCTGGTGTGGGAGGCCGCTCAGTGCGCGGCGAACCACGGGCTGGGGCGGCTGATCGCCTTTGTCGACCACAACGGCTACCAGAGCGGCGGCCGTGTCGAGGAGGTGAGCGGCATCGGCAGGATCGCGGACAGGTTCGCGGCGTTCGGGTGGCACACGCAGGAGATCGACGGCCACGACGCGGCGCAGATCCTGGCGGCTGTGGAGGAGGCAAAGCGGGACCCGCGGCCTTCGGTGATCGTGGCCCGCACGGTCAAGGGCAGGGGCGTGCCGTTCATGGAGGGGGACAACAGCTGGCACAAGCGGGTGCCGACGAAAGAGGAGCTGGAGCGGGCGATCGGCTTTCTCGAGGCGGGCCATGGCTGAGATGGCGAGCACGCGCGAGGCGTTCGTCGACGCTCTGATGGAGCTCGCGGCTGCCGACCCCTCGATCGCCCTGGTCTCGGCCGACTCGCTCAAGGCGCTGCGCGCCACGCGGTTCGCCGAGGCCTATCCCGAGCGCCTGTTCGAAGTCGGCATCGCGGAGCAGGCCTCCGTGGCCGTGGCCGCGGGCCTGGCCTCCTGCGGCGTCCTCCCCTTTGTCGGCACCTACTCCGGCTTCATCACGATGAGGGCCTGCGAGCAGGTGCGCACCTTTGTGGCCTACCCCGGACTGCCGGTCAAGCTCGTCGGCCTCAACGGCGGGCTGTACGGAGGCGAGCGCGAGGGGGTGACGCACCAGGCCTTCGAAGACCTCGGGATCCTGCGCAGCATCCCGGGCATCGACGTCGTGGTGCCCGCTGACGCTGCCGAGACGAGGCAGGCGACCCTGGCGCTCGCCAAGCGGCCGGGCCCCGGCTTTCTGCGCATCGGCAGCGGCAGGGAGCCGGTGATCTTCGAGCCGGGAGTCGCCTTTGAGCTCGGCAGGCTGCGGGTCCTCAGGGAGCACGGACGGGACGTCGCTGTCTTTGCCTGCGGCCCCATCCTGGGGAGGGCGCTCGCCGCTGCCGACAGCCTGCGGGGCGAGCTCGACGTCACCGTCGTCGAGGTGCACACTCTCAAGCCCCTCGATGCCGCGGCAGTTGCCGACATCCTGGAGCGCACGGGCGCCGCGGTCGCAGTCGAGGACCACAACATCATTGGCGGCCTCGGAAGCGCGCTCGCCGAAGCGGCCGCTGAGCTGTGTCCCGTTCCGATCGTGCGGGTCGGGCTGCGGGACACCTGGCCCGAGTCCGGCGAGGCGGAGGCGCTGCTCGACCGCTACTCGATGGGGGTCGCCGACATCGCCGCCGCGATCCGCGATGCAGCCAGGCGCAGAAAGAAAGACAAAAGATGAAGGGCTACTTCCACCGCGTAGCCGAGCAGACGCCGACGCGGCTGTGGATCAACAACCCGACCGTGACCGAGTCCCGCCTGGCCATCGAGGCGGGCGCCATCGCCTGCACGACCAACCCCTCGTACGCGTCCAAGCTGCTCGCCACCGACTCCGATCGGCCCGAAGTGGTGCAGGCGGTCAAGCAGGCGGTCGCTGAGGCGCACGACGACCACGAAGCGGTCGACCTCGTGCAGCAGCGGCTCGCGCTGCGGATCATGACGGAGTTCCGCTCCCTGCACGCCGCGGCTCCCGCCCGCCAGGGCTTCGTGTCAGTCCAGGGCAACCCGTTCAAGGACACCGACGCCGACAGCATCGTCAACGAGGCGCTCCGCTGCGCGAAGCTGGCGCCCAACTCGATCGCCAAGATCCCGACCACCGACGCGGGGCTCGCCGCCATGGAAGCGCTCCTGCGGCGCAACGTCCCCGTGATCGCCACGGAAATCATGGCCATCGCGCAGGCGATCGAGGCGTGCGAGCTCTATGTCCGCGTGAGGCGCGACACCGGCACTGCGCCCGCCTTTTTCGTGACCCACATCACGGGCATCTTCGACGAGTATCTGGCCGAGACCGCGAGCCGCCAGCGCATCGCCGTCACGCCGCAGGCCCTCCAGGTCGCCGGCGCCACGGTTGCGCGCAGGCAGTACCGACTGATGAAGGAACGCGGCTACCCCGGCATCCTGCTCGGAGGCGGCGCGCGCAACCTCGGTCATTTCACCGAGCTCGTCGGCGGCGAGATCGACATCACGATCAACTGGAAGGGCACGGCCGACAGGCTGATCGAGCAGGACGGGCCCGTGGTCAGCCGCATCGACGCCCCCGAAGCGCCGGAGCTCGTGGAGGAGCTCCTGAACGCGCTGCCGGATTTCCAGCGCGCCTACGTCGAGGACGGGCTGGCCAGGAGCGAGTACGCGGACTACGGCCCCGTGGTCAAGTTCCGTGACAGTTTCTGCACGGGCTGGAGCAGGATGCTGGAGATCGTGCAGACGCAGAGAGGCGGCGGGGCGGGCGCATAGGCGCCCAGGAGGCGCGGCGCATGGGCGGTTCGATCAGTCTCGAAGGCCTGAAAGAGGTCGAGGTCTTTCCCGGCATCGTCAGGAAGACCATGTCCTACAACGCAGAGGCGATGCTTTGCCATTTCACAATGAAGAAGGGCGCTCGCGTCCCGCCGCACAACCACGCCGCGGTTCAGATCGGCTATCTGATCAGCGGCCGCGTGCGCTTCCACTTCGGTGACGGCAGCAGCGCAGTCCTGCAGCCGGGCTCGAGCTACGTCTTCGACTCGATGGAAACGCACAGCGCCGAAGTGCTGGAATCGGCCGAGGTCATCGAGGTCTTCACGCCGATGCGGCCCGAGTACGCGGCGTAGAGGCGCGCTTGCGCCGGCCCGTCACAGACGGCCCGACCGGATCGTTCCGATCAGAAACCAGATGCCCAGCACGGCGGCGATGCCGTAACCGGCCAGGCCGATCAGCGGAACCCCGAACACCGAAGGCCCGACGCCGCTGCTGATGATGAGCGAAGTGCCGATCGCCGCCCCCGCGATCACCACTGAAAAGGCGAGCCGGTTGATCGAGCGGTCGATCTCCCTGATGCTCAGGTCCAGATCCTCGAAGCCGATCCTCAACCTGAGCCCTCCGGTGCGCGCCTTCTCGAGGAGCTCCAGGGTCTGCCACGGCAGCGATCGGGCCAGGCGTCCTGCGTCCTCGGCCAGCTCCACGGCCTGCTCCCACCCGACCGCCTCGCGCAGCCTGCCCGCGCGGACCCTGACCACGAACGGACGCGCCACGGCCAGCACGTCGAAGTCGGGATCGAGGCGCTTGCCGAGGCCCTCGAGGGTCATCAGCACCTTGAGCGTGAGCGCCAGGTCCACGGGCAGATCGATGCGGTACATCCGGATGACGGCGTTCAGGTCCCCGAGCATGCGCGTGACCGACAGCTGGCCGAGCGGCATGTGATAGTAGTGAATGAGCCGTCCGAGATCGTCCCGCAGCTCGCTGCGGGGAACCGACTCGTCGATGAGCCGCAGCGAGGCAAAGAGGCGCACCAGCCGGCCGGCGTCCCGGTTGAGGAAGCACATCAGCAGCGTGACCAGAGCCTGCTTGATCTCGGGGTCGAGCGTGCCGACCATGCCGAAATCCAGAGGCGCCAGCCTGCCGTCCGACCGCACGATGAAGTTGGCGGGGTGAGGATCCGCGTTGTAGACCCCGTGGCGGAAGATCTGCGCCAGCACGTAGTTGGCCCCCACCCTGGCGATCCGTCTGGTGTCCAGGTGCGCCTCGGCGAAGCGCTGCGGATCCGAAAGGCGGACGCCTTCGATGTACTCCATCACGAGCAGGCGCTCGGTCGAAAGGTCGTGGCGCACTTTCGGGATGTGGATGGCGGCGTCGCTGCGGAAGTTCTTCCGGAACAGCTCCATGGTCCGGCCTTCGTACTGGAAGTCGAGCTCGAGGGTCAGCACGCTGCTGAAGTGCTCGATCACGCGCACCGGCCGGTACACCCTCACCCGGGGAACATGGCGCTCGAGAAGGCCGGCCAGGTCGCGGAGGATCGCCATGTCGGCCCGGATCGTCGCCGCGATGCCCGGCCGCTGGATCTTGAGCACCACCGGCTCGCCGTCGGCGGTCACCGCGCGGTGAACCTGGGCGATCGAGGCGCTGGCGAGCGGCTGCTCGTCCACGCTCTGGAAACGGTCGCGCCAGTCCTTGCCCAGTTCCTCGCGCAGGACCGGCTCGAGCTCCGCGAACGGCAGCGGCGCAGCCCCGTACTGCAGCTTCTCCAGCTCGCCGGTGATCTCCTCGGGAAGCAGGTCCGAGCGCAGGCTCAGGAACTGCCCGAGCTTGATAAAGCCGGGACCCAGGCTCTCGAACAGCAGGCGAAGCCTGACCCCGAACGAGAGCCTGCGCACGCCCCTGGCCCCGGAGCCGTCTTCGGCCCGGCGGGAAAACAGGCGGCGCCGGCGCAGGCCCACCGCCTCCGCAGCCTCGGTGAAGCCGTAAAAGGCGAACCTCGAGAGGATCTGTCTGTAGCGCTTGAGCTTGCGAAGACGCGGACGCCCGGAGACCAGAGGCATGAGCCGGAACGGAGGTCTAGCTTGTCTTCTCGACGGTGAGCGTGCACTCCGTCATGACCGCAGAGAGCGCGCCCAGCGCCACCAGCGGCGGGGCCAGCAGCGCGCCCACGACACCCACGGACAGAGGAAAGCTCGCCACGACCTTTCCGTCCTTGTCCTTGACCGTAATGCGGCGGACGTTGCCCTCGTTGATCAGGTCCTTGACCGTCTTCAGCATGTCCTCGGCCATCACCCTGATGTCCTTGACCACGACCTTGGCGTCGTCGGTCACGTTCTCAGCGGCTTTCTTGATGGAATTGCTCATGGCTTCCTCACTGCCTCCAGTGTAGTGCGCCGCAGCTAGCGCGATCAAGCGCCGCGGCGCTGCCGCCCGCGCGCGACCGGCCCGCTTGCGCCCGCGGGCCGGCCCGGGCGAATATGGCGCATGGTCAAGCAGCACCTCTTCGAAGCCCGCACCGGCGGCTACCACAACTACCGCATCCCCGGCCTGCTCGCCACGGACGGCGGCGTCGTGCTCGCCACGGTCGAGGCGCGCCGCGGCGCCGGCGGCGACTGGGACGCCAACGACCTTGTGCTGCGCCGCAGCACCGACGGCGGGCTCACCTTTGGCGAGCCCCAGGTGCTTGCGACCTGCGCGACCTGGGGCCCGGGGCCGGCGAGCAACCTCGTTCTGATCGACGATCCCGCCCGACGCTGCATCCACGGGGTGTTCTGCCATAACTACGCGCGCCTGTTCTCGATCACGAGCGTCGACGGCGGGGCGAGCTTCTCGCAGCCCCGCGAGATCACGCCCATGCTCGCAGCCTTCGCCCGTGAATACCCGTGGAAAGTGATCGCGACAGGACCCGGCCACGGCATACGCCTGGCGAGCGGCCGTCTCGTGGTCCCGTTGTGGATGTCCGACGGAAGCGGCACGGAGTTCGGCGCGGGCCGGCTCGGCCACAGGCCGTCGGTCGTGGCGGGCATCTATTCCGACGACGGCGGGCAAAGCTGGCGCTGCACCGAGATCGTGGCGCGGCACAAGCAGACCGTGCCCTACCTCACCGGCACCGCGATGATCGTGAATCCGAGCGAGACTCTGCCGCTGGAGCTCGCCGACGGCCGTGTGCTGTTCAACATGCGCAGCGAGAGCGCGCCGCACCGCAGGCTCGTCTCCGTGAGCCCCGACGGAGCGACCGGCTGGAGCGAGCCGCGCTTCGTCGAGGAGCTGCTGGAGCCGGTCTGCATGGCGAGCCTCGCGCGCGTGGGCGCGGGCGGACCGGTGGTTTTCGTGAACCCCGACAACCTCGACCACACGATGACCGATCCGGTGCGCGTCAGCTGCGACCGCAAGCGCCTGACCGCCAAGCTCAGCGCCGACGACGGCCGCACGTGGCCCTGGTTCAGAATCATAGAAGAAGGTCCCGCGGGCTACAGCGACCTGGCCGTGCTCGCCTCGGGCGAGATCCTGTGCCTCTACGAGTGCGGCATGGTGTCGGGTATGTACGACGGCCGCACCGTCACGCTCGCGCGCTTCGACGCCGACTGGATCCGGGAGGGCGGCGGGCGTTAGCGCGGCACCTCCAGGATCGCCTTGTGCTCGCGCAGGATCTCCTGCAGGCGCCGCACGGGAACGCCGGCCGGCTCCACGCCCTTGTCCGCGGCCAACGCTGCCGCTGTCCAAGCCGGCACTCGCAGCCTCGGCCACGCTGGCCATCGTCCCCATCCATCATCCTGGTGTTCACGCGGCTCGGGCGGCTCCTCATCAGCGGGCTCACCCCGGGGTTCGGTCAAGCAGTAGCGGGCGAGTCCAGGTCGACTTGGCGGTGCCCCTAGGCCGTGGATCCCGGAAGAATCGATCTATCGGTGCCATTTCTGTGGCGTTTTTGGAGTCTACTGCGCCAAGCATCCGCCTCTCAGCCGTCCGTGTCGATTTTCGACGGCGTCGGCGATTCGGCGCTCCGGGCCCGGGATTCGGGCAGGGGCATGACGCGGCAAGTTGACACCTCCAACCGCGTGCTCCTAGACTCGGGCCGTGCAGCACCTCGCGGTCGGGTTCAATCTGATCACCGCCGGCGCTCTGCTCGTGCACGCCGCGATCGCAGCCGACATCCTGGCGCCCTACCTGGCAACGCTCCCGGCCCAACGCGACATGAGCGACCGCGAGCTGTTCGTGCTGTTCGTCGCCTTTGCCGCGATGGCCTGCGCAGTCTGGGCGCGTTCGCGCATGAAAGCCGAGCGGCGCAGCCCCGCTTCGCCGTGGATCGGCTTTTTCGTCGTGGCCTTGAGCCTCCTCCTCGCGATCGGTGGCCCGCGCAGCATGGCGGCCGTGCCGGCTGCGATGACATTCGCGCTGCTGACCGTCGCGGTGCTCTACCGCCGATGGCCTGCCTTCGCCCTCGCCCTGGGCGCGGGCGCCGCCCACGTCGTCATCCTGGCGGTCTGGGGCATCCCCCATCTGGCCGAGGTCACGGCGCTCATCGTGGCGGTGATCGCCGCCGCCATCCCGGTCCTCGGCGCAAGCTTCGCTTCGTGGCGGCGGCAGATCGCGCTCTTCGACCAGGCCAAGTGGGCGGCCGAGCGAATGGCCCAGGAAAACGTACGCCTGCAGGAGACGATGAGCCGCAAAGAGGTCCTCTCACGCAGCCACGAGCGGCTGCGGGTGGCCCGCGAGGTTCACGACACGGTCGGCCACACGCTGACCGCGGTGCTGTTCCAGATCAAGGCCGCCGAGAGTCTCGCGCGCCTGAAGCCCGGGGAGCTGCCGGAGCGCTTCGAGAAGGTCGAAGCGATGGTGCGCTCCGCCATCCAGGAGGTACGCCGTGAAGTCTCGAGCCTCCGCGACGAGGCCGAGCGCATCGGCAGCTGGTGCGTGCGCACGCGCGCTCTCTGCGAGTCGTTTGCCGACAGCACCGGTGTGCGGATCAACGTCCAGATCGACGATTCGGTCGATGCCGTCGCCGCCGAGATCGGCGAGAGCATCTACCGCGTGGTACAGGAGTCGCTCACCAACGCCTACAGGCACGGCCGGGCGACTGTCATCGACGTGGCGATGGGGATTCACGGGCGGAGGCTCATCGTCCGTATCTCGGACAACGGCGAGGGTGCGAACAAGCCCGAGCCGGGCAACGGCCTCACCGGCATCCGCGAGCGGGTCCAGGCGCTCGGAGGCAGGGCGGTGTGGCAGACCCTTCCGCACAAGGGCTTCGACCTCGGCATAGAGATCCCGATGGAGAAGGCCGGATGAGCAAGATCCGGCTGCTGGTCGCCGACGATCACCCGGCCCTGCTCGAGGGGCTGTGCACGGTGCTCAAGCTCAACGACGCCGAGCTTGCGATTGCGGCCACGGCCACCAACGGCAGGGAGGCGGTCGAGCGCGCGGCCCAGACCCAGCCTGACGTCGTGCTCATGGACATCAAGATGCCCGTCATGAGCGGGGTCGAGGCCGCTGCCGAGATGAGGCGGGCGCGGCCCGACATCAAGATCCTGATGCTCACCACCTTCGACGACCAGGAGCTGATCACGGGCGCAATGGCCGCAGGCGCCAAGGGCTACATCCTCAAGGACACGCCGCTCGCCGACATCATCGCCGCGATCAAGAGCGTCCACCACGGCAATCTGTTCATGTCCGAGCAGGTGGCGGCCAAGCTGAGCTGGACGGCGCCCCTTCCGAACCCCGACGCGGAGAGCCTGCCCCCCGAGTTGCGCGAGCTGTCGGGCCGCGAGGTGGAAATCCTGCGGCTGCTGGCGCGAGGCCGCAGCAACCAACAGATCGCCGAGCAGCTGTACATCAGCGAAAAGACGGTGCGCAACTACGTCAGCCGCATCTACGACGTCCTCGGTGAGCACGACCGAACGCGCGTGGCCCTGTGGGCCCGCGAGCGCGGGCTCGCCTGAGGCGAGCCGGTCAGGACCCCAGTCCCGGCGCGGGACGGGACACGGGGCTCATTACAGCAGCCGGTGCCGATGATACGATCGAGGCTGGCATGTCGGCAGCCTTCGACATCTATCCGCCGCTTATCAAGAAGAAGGGCGCGTTCCTCCGCAGCGTCATCCTCTATCGGGGCCTGCTCCTCCTGCTCGTCCCTTCGATCCTGTGGTACCTGCTGTTCCAGTACTACCCCATGTACGGGGTGATCATCGCCTTCAAGAACTACCGCATCCTAAAAGGGATCGTCGGCAGCCCGTGGGTCGGCCTCGAGAACTTCGAGCGGCTGTTCCGCACGCCGCAATTCCTGCAGGTCCTGCGGAACACCCTCCTCATCAGCTTCTACAAGCTGCTCTGGGGCTTCCCCGCCCCCATCCTGCTCGCGCTCCTGCTCAACGAAGTGGCGAACCTCCGCTTCAAGCGCGTCGTGCAGACCATCAGCTACGTGCCGCACTTCATCTCGTGGGTGGTGATCGGCGGCATCGTGCGGCAGCTTCTCTCTCCGACGGGAGGCATCGTCAACTTCGCGCTCGGGCTTCTGGGCGTGAAGCCAATCAACTTCATGATCGAGCCCGAGTACTTCCGCTCGATCGTTGTCGTGTCCAACATCTGGAAGAACGCCGGCTGGGGCAGCATCATCTACCTGGCCTCGATTTCCAGCATCGATCCCCAGCTCTACGAAGCCGCGGTCATGGACGGGGCGGGCAGGTTCCGGCAGGCTGTGTCCATCACGCTGCCGTCGCTGGCGTCGGTCACTGTGATCCTGTTTCTGCTGCGCATAGGCGCCATCATGAACGCCGGCTTCGAGGAGATCTTCAACCTCTACAACCCCGTGGTCTACTCGGTGGCCGACATCATCGATACCTATGTCTACCGAGTCGGGCTCATCGACTTCGACTACAGCTACTCGACGGCCATAGGCCTGTTCAAGAACGTGCTCGGCCTTTCGCTGCTCGTGACGACCAACACGGTCACAAAGCGCTTCAGCGAATACGGAGTGTGGTGATGGCTGCCTCGCGAGCGCTGCAACCGGGCCGGCTCTTCGACATCGCCAACACGGTGTTCCTCTCCCTGCTCGCCCTGGCCATGCTTTATCCCTTCTGGGAGACGATCGTCGTGTCCCTGATGCCGCCCGACCAGGCGATGTCGTGGGGGCTCAAGGTCTTTCCGCGCACGATCCGGTGGGAGGCCTACGAGGTGGCCTTCAGCTCCAAGCTGATCCGCTACGGCTACGCCAACACGGTGCTGCGAACGGTCGTCGGGACGGTGATCACGGTGTTCCTTTCATTCTGCACGGCCTACCCCCTGGCCAAGCGGCAGCTTCCGGCTCGCGGGCTGCTGACCACCTTCTACATCATCCCGATGTTCTTCCAGGGCGGGCTGATCCCGAGCTACCTGCTGGTGCGCAGCCTCGGCATGCTGAACACCCGCTGGGCCCTCATCGTGCCCGTCCTCCTCGGAACCTACAACGTGCTGATCATGCGCAACTTCATCATGTCGATCCCCGAATCGGTGGAGGAGTCGGCGACGATCGACGGGGCCAGCTTTTTCCGCATCCTGATGGCGCTGATCATCCCGCTCTCGGTGCCGATCATGGCCACCATCGCGCTGTGGGTCGCAGTCAACCACTGGAACGCCTGGTTCGACGCCATGATCTACATACGCGACGAGACCAAGACGGTGCTTCAGCTCGTGCTGCGGCGCGTGCTCATCGACCAGGACACCACGGCGATGGGCGAGAGCTCCGACTCGGTGACGCGGGGCGAAGCCGTCGTGCCGGTGTCGGTGCAGGCTGCGACGGTGATCATCTCGATCGGGCCGATTCTGCTCTCGTATCCGTTCGCCCAGCGCTACTTCGTCAAGGGCATCATGGTGGGATCGCTCAAGGGTTGAAGCCCCCGCAAGGGGAGACCATTGTCGTTAGGAGGTGAGTCATGAGACTCAGGACAGGGCTCGCGGTCGTGCTGGCGCTCTGCGTCGCAGCCGCGGTGTTCGCCGCTTCGCAGGCGGAAAAGGCGACGGCCGCCGGACCCGTCAAAATCACGTGGGCCGGGCTGCCGCTGCTGACCAAGGGGGGCGCGATCTACCCCAAGGTGGAGGAGGCGATCACGCAGGAGCTGAACAAGGCTCTCGGGATCGAACTGGTGCCGGTCAAGGCCGATCCGGAAAAGAGGCAGGAGATGAGCCTGCTCTTTGCCGCAGGCGAGATCCCCGACCACGTGATGGCCAACACGAACAACATGATCGCGTGGTACGACGAGGGCCTGTTCCGCCAGATCCCCGACGCGATGGTCCAGAAACACGCCCCGACCTACTACAAGGACTACCTCACGGGGATCATCGGCGGCTACGCCAAGGAGCTTCCGAGTTACGACCCCAAGACGGGCAACTGGAAGTCGCTGCCGAACGGCATCAAGGAGCTCGAGGCCCTGATGGTCGTGCGCACGGACTGGCTCGAGAAGGTGGGAGCCAAGATGCCGACCACGACCGCCGAGTACGAGCAGGTGGCCCGCCTGTTCACGGAGGCGGATCCTGACGGCAACGGCAAAAAGGACACCTACGGTCTGGGCACCGGCACCGGGTACTGGGAAACCGGACTCAATTTCCTCATGGCCTCTTTCGGCTACGAGCATGCGAGCGTGCCTGTCATGGGCAGTGACGGCAAGGTCACGTTCCGGAACCTCACCGAGGGATACAAGGACTTCCTCAAGTACATGGCCGGCCTCTACACCAAGGGCTACATGTATCCCGATGTGACGCTCCCGGACCGGATCTCCATCGGAAGCCTCTTCGCCGACGGCAAGATCGGAACGGTGCAGGACACCTGGACCTGGGTGTTGCCCAAGTACCGCCAGGGCTCCTGGTTCGACATGACCTTCGAGAAGAACCCCAAGGCCAAGTTCGACTACGTGCCTCCGCTCACCGCGCCGGGCTACACGCCGACCTGGGAAGAGCGCGCTGCCGTGTGGCGCTACCACTGCATCGGCAAGGACGTAAGCGACGCGAAGCTCGCCAAGATCCTGGAGATGATCGACATCCAGCTGAGAGAGAAGTTCTACCACAACCTGATCTGGAGCGGCGTCGAGGGCAAGCACTTCAAGTTCGACGAGCAGGGGATGCGTCAGTTCATCGGCGAGTACACCAGCGTCGAGCGGCAGGGCGAGCTCGGCAGCAAGTTCTACCTCACCAACATCAAGTACGGCTGGATGCTGGGCGCCTCGTTCGGCAAGGCCGCGGAGACCCAGGCGGCCCTGCAGAAGAACTGGAAGTCCGTTCAGCCCGTTCTCGGGTTCGGAGCAGTGCTGGACACGCAGAAGAAGGTAGGCGCCGACGTGAACCGCGTCTTCAGCGAGTACACCTGGAAGGCGATCACCGGCAAGGCCAACTTCACCTCTGACTGGGACGCCTACGTCAAGGCGTGGCTGGCCGGCGGCGGGCAGCAGATGATCGACGAGGCCAACAAGATATACCAGGCCCGCAAGAAGTAGCGGCGCAGCGGGGCGGGCTGCGGCCCGTCCCGCCCTTTTGTCGATATGCCCGAGAACACACTGAAGCGAAAGCTCGCCGGCGCCGCAGTCGTGCTGGGCGCGAACCTCCAACTCGACAGCCCCTGGCTCGTGGAGATGGTCAGCCTCGCAGGCTTCGACTACGTGATGCTCGACGGCGAGCACGGCCTTGTGTGGGGCGAGCTGCCGCGGCTGGTGCTGGCCGCAGATGCGGCCGGGATCACAGTGCTCGTGCGCGTTCCCAGCGCCGACCGCGGTTTTCTCATCCAGGCGCTCGAAAGCGGCGCCGGCGGCGTGATGGTCCCCATGGTCGAGAGCGCAGCGCAAGCTCAGGCGATCGTGCGCGAAGTCCGCTACGCCCCGCTGGGGCTGCGCGGCTTCTCGACAGCCACGCGCGCCGCCCGCTGGGGCCGCGTCGAAGCTGCCGACTTGGCGCAGCAGGGCAACGCCGGTTTGGTCCTCGCCCTGCAGCTCGAATCTCACCAGGCCCTCGAGCAGGCTGAACAGATCGCGGCTGTCGACGGCATCGACGTGCTGTTCGTGGGCCCCGCCGACCTCGCGCAGTCGATGGGAATACCGGGTCGCGACCGCGATCCGGCCGTGCGCGAGGCGATGGCCGCGGCGGCGCGCCGCGTCAGGGCGCGGGCGGGGGATTGCATCGCGATGGGCACCTCCGCTTTCAGCGGCGACGACGTGCGGCTCTGTCGAGGAATGGGCTACCAACTCTTCCTCACCGGCTCTACGCACGTGATCCGCCGCAGCCTCGAGGCGCTGCACCGCGACCTCGCGAGCGGACGGAAGGACTGATGGCCGGTCGTAACTTCGATATCAAGGAGACCCGCGACTACGACGTCGTGGTCGTGGGCGGCGGCACCACCGGCATCGCCGCGGCCATCGCTGCGGCGCGCTGCGGAGCGCGCACGGCGCTCATCGAGATCCACGGGTTCCTCGGCGGCAACTCCGCAGCGATCCCGGCCTGGATCGGGTTCCACGACCTCGCCGGCGAGCGGGTGATCGGGGGCATCTGCCACGAGATGATCGAGCGGCTGCGCGCTCAGGGCGCGGCCACCCCCTACTACCTCGATCCGGTCTGCTCGAGCTTTGCCGGCGTCGAGGCGCACTGGTGGAAGATCACGGCGGTCGAGGCCGTGCTCGAGGCCGGGGTTCAGGTCCTCCTGCACGGCCTCGCCGTCGACGTCGAGCTGGAGCGCATCGGGCCCCGGCCGCGCATCGCCGCCGTCTACGTGCAGACGCGCGGCGGCCTCTTCCAGTACAGGGCGCGCGCGTTCATCGATGCCACCGACGCCGGCGACCTCGCGCTGCGCTCGGGCGTGCGGATGATCCGCGGCCGAGAGGGCGACCACCAGGTGCAGGTCGCCTCCTGGACCGTGACCTTTTCCGAGATCGACTTCGACGCGGTCTTCCGCCATTTCCGCGCGGTGCCGACCGACATCAGGCCGTGGCCCCTGGAGGCCCTAGGCGACGTGAGCGCCCTCATCGAGCGCATGCAGCGGCAGGACGCCTTTGTGATGGGCTCGTTCCGCAGCCTGGTGGCCAGGGCAAACGCCGACGGCCTGGCGCTGCCGCGCGACAACGTGCCGGGCATTGCGTTCCCCAGGCTCGGCGAGATCCGCAGCGTGGCGGTACGGGTCAAGGACGTCAACCCGAGCGATCCCGACAACTTCACGCGCTCCGAGATGGAGGGCATGCGCCAGGTGCGCTCCTGGCACCGCTTCCTCAGAGAGTACGTGCCTGGCTGCGGCCGCTGCCGCCTCACCGACTCGCCGGCGACCATCGGCATCCGCGAGACCAACCACATGGTCGGCGAGTACGTGCTGCGGGCCGAGGACCTGCTGGCCGGCCGCAAGTTCGACGACGTCATCGCCCTCGGCGGCTACCACCTCGACATCCACACCCCCGACAACCCGGGCTCCGGCGAGCTGCACAAGACGCCCTGCTACCAGATCCCCTACCGCTCACTGCTGCCGTGCGAGGTCGACCGCCTGCTGGTGGCGGGCCGGGCCATCAGCGCCGAGCACCGGGCGCTCGCTTCCACGCGCGTGATCCCCATCAGCATGGCCGAGGGCGAAGCCGCCGGCCTCGCTTCGGCGCTCGCCGCGGCCGCGGGCAAGGTTGCCCGCGAGGTCGACATCTCGCAGGTGCAGCAGACGCTCGTTGATCGAGGCGCGATTCTCGAGCGATAGGAAGAGAGTCAAGTGGATTTCGCAGAGCACGTGCGCACACACTACAGGATCACCGACCGCATGCCCGACTGGCCCGAGGCCTTTGACGAGCCGCAGCCCGCGAGCCGCTTTCCGGTCCGGGCCCTCACCTTTCCGACGGCCGAGGCGCCCCGCCTCGACGAGCCGAGCCTCGTCGAGCTCGGCGGCGGAACGCTGCTGTTCGCCTACGCCAACCACACGGGCAGGGGCGACAACGACGGCTCCGACATCGTGGCCGTCGAACTCTCGCGGGACGGCAAAGTGCTTTCGGACGAGCGCCTGCTGGTGCGCCGACCCGAGGGAGGGCTCAACGCCATGAGCCCGGCGCTGCGGCGGCTGCCCGACGGCCGCATCGGCATGGTGTACAGCCACCGCGAGAGCGTGCGCGCCGCCTCGCGGCGCTTCACCGCCTCCAGTGACCAAGGGCGAACGTGGAGCGAGCCGGTGGTCGCTGCCGGCGGAGCCTACAAGACCGGGTGCCACGACCGGTTTCTGGTTCATTCATCGGGCAGGTTGATCGCGCCGTGCCACTGCACCGAAGACTGGGACAGCCACTACCTGCACGTGCGCGTCGCCCGCTCCGACGACGGCGGCCGCGGCTGGACCCTCGGCGATTCGATCGAGCTGCCGCGCCAGAGCTGGCCCGACGAGCGGCGCCGCATCGAGAGCGGCTGTGTGGAGCCGTGCGCGGTCGAGCGGGCCGACGGCAGCCTGCTGATGACCATGCGCACGGCCATGGGCACGCAGTTCAAGAGCGAGAGCCGCGACCGGGGCGAAACCTGGAGCGCGCCGGTGAGCATGGAGGTCTCGAGCCCCACGGCGCCCTGCCACCTGTCCCGCGTTCCGGGCACGGACATTCTGGTGATCGTCTGGAACCCTCACTACAACGCCCTCGAGCCGAACCTCGGCCTGCGCAGGACCGTGATGGTTGCGACCTCGGTCGACGGAGGCCGAACGTGGCCGTACGAGCGCCGCCGCGTGCTGATCCACGACCCTGTCGGATCGGTCTCCTACCCCACGGTCACCTACGTCGGCGCGGAGGCCTGGATCACGCTGCGCATCAGCACGGTGGCTGTCTTCGTGCAGGGCGGGCTCACGGGTACAGGCCTGCTGCGTGTCCCGATCGAGTGGCTGCTCGCCTCATGAAAGCCCGCGCGCCCGCGATCATCCTGATCACCACCGACACGCAGGGCCGCGAGGCGATCGGCGCTTACGGCCGCTGCTCCTCCGCGGCCACGCCCTCGCTCGATCGCCTCGCCTCGGAAGGCCTGCTGTTCGAGAGCGCGTTCACCTCCGCGCCGGTCTGCACCCCGGCGCGCTCGACATGGTTCACGGGCCTGCAGCCCAACCGCAGCGGAGCGCTCGCCAACGACATGTCGTTCGCCCGCGCGGCACCCTCGCTCGCCGAGCTGCTGCGCGAGGCCGGCTACAGGGCGCTCCACTTCGGCAAGTGGCACCTCGACGGCGGCGGCTACAACGGCCGCGGCCGCACTGACGGCGGCTTCGAGGCGCCGCACTGGTACGACCTGAGCAACTTCCTCGACGAGGTCGGCCGCGAGGGGATCAACCGCTTCGGCGGCTGGAACCGCGGCCTGGTCGACGAGCGCTTCTGCTTTGCCCACCGCGCGGTGGACAGGGCCGCAGCCGCGCTGGAGGAGCTGGCAGCGTCGCGAGAGCCCTTCTTCCTTGCTGTCGAGCTCGATGAGCCCCACGGCCCCTACATCTGCCCGCCGCCGTTCCGCGGCCGCTTTCGGCCGGACGAAATCTGGAGGCCGCCCACGTTTCCGGGCACAGAGCACCTGGCGGGCAAGCCGCAGCAGCAGCGCAGCTACTCGCGCTGGCTCTCCGAAGCGCGGTCCCGGCCCGACATCTACCCGCAGTACTACCACCGCTACTGGGACTGCAACGCCTTTGCCGACCACGAGATCGGCCGCCTGCTCGATGCGATCGACGAGCGCTGCGGCGACGCGCTGGTGATCTTGACCTCCGACCACGGCGATCACCTCGGGTCGTTCGGACTGTGCGCCAAGGGCCCGACGATGTACGACCTCACGACGGCCGTGCCGCTGATCGTGCGCGGACCCGCGGTCGCTGCGGGTCGGCGCTGCGGCGACCTGGTGGCAGCCGTCGATGTGTGGGCCACGATCATCGACTACGCAGGGGTCGACCTCGCGCGGTTCGCCCGCCGCGCGGGATACTGGGGCCGTTCGCTGCGCCCGCTCTGCGAGGGGCAAGCGGCTGCGCGGCGCGACGCGGTCTTCGTGGAGTTCAACCGCTTCGGCATCCACCACAGGCAGACCGACGGGTGGTTCCCGATCCGCTGCGTGCGCACAGCGGAGTGGAAGCTCGCCATCAATCTGCTCGACACCGACGAGCTCTACCACGTGGCCCGTGATCCCTTCGAGACGATCAACCTCATCGACGATCCCGCCTGCGCCGGAATCCGCAACGAGCTGCACGATCGGCTGCTCGCGTGGCAGGACGAGACCGAGGATCTCCTGCGGGGCCCTGCCTGGGGAAGGCGGCCTTGGCGCGTGGATTTCCGGCACACGTACGAGGGCTTTCACACGACCGGCTACCGCGAGAGATGGGAGTCGGGGAGCTTCTCCGATTAGACCGCCGGGGGGCAGGAGGGTGCGCGTGGAGCGAGTCGAGCTCAGGCGGGAGGTACCGCTGGTCGGCGAGTACGACTTTGTCGTGGCCGGCGGCGGCATGGCGGGCGTCGGCGCCGCAGTAGCCGCTGCGCGGCGTGGGGCGCGCACGCTGCTCGTCGAGCGCCTCGAGCAGCTCGGAGGGCTCGGCTCCAGCGGCGGTGTCGGCAACTTTTCCTACCACGGGGGTCCGCCCGTCGCCCAGGGCGGTGTGTTCGACGACATCTGGGAAGGGCTGCGCTCCTGTCACGCGCTTGGCGAGGAGCATGGCTTTCCGCCGACCAGCTCCCCGCACTTCTACAACCAGCCGTTCGACCACACCGTGCTGCCGATGGTGCTCGAGGACCTCGCACTCGCCGCCGGGGTCGAGCTGCTCTACGGCACCGACGTGATCGGCGCGCGCGTTGAGGCCGGCCGCGTGACCGAGGCGATTCTTCAGAACCGCTCGCTCGACCAGGCCGTGCGTGCTGCGGTGTTCCTCGACGCCACCGGCGACGGCATCCTCGCCCGCCACGCGGGCGCCCGCACGCTGCCGCTGCACGAGCCGGGCCATCCGGAGCTGATCAAGCCGAGCGCCATGATCTTTCTCATGCGCAAGGCCGGCAAGCACGAGACCGTGCTGCCGCCGCACGGCCCCGGCCCTGCAGACCCCGAGCCCGACTACAGCCTTTGGAGCGAGCCCCACAAGATCGCCCTCAAGATGCGGCTCTTCGACCGCGACTTTGACACCGGCACGGGTCGAGGCACCACCGATGCGATCATCGCCTTCCGCAGGCGGATCGCGGCCACGGTGGCGGCGTTCCGCAGGCGCGGTGGCAGGCTCGACGGCAAGGACGGCAGCGCCGCCATCGAGCGGCCCGCGGACTACACCTTTGGTTATGCCGCGCCGATGATGGGCCTGCGGGAGAGCCGGCGCATCGAGGGCGACTACGTGCTCACGGGCGCGGACGTCCGAGGCGGCCGCAGGTTCGCCGACTCGGTCTGCTACGCCAGGAGCGTGCTCGACTCGCAGCAGTACCGGGAGATCGTTCCGCCCTACCAGATCCCCTATCGCTCGCTGCTGGTGCGCGGGATCGAGAACCTCTACGCGGCCGGCCGCTGCTTTTCCTGCGAGCGCCTAGCGCTCTCGTCCGCTCGCGTGATGGCCACGGCGTCGCTCATGGGCCAGGCCTGCGGCATCGCGGCCGTGCTCGCCGTGCGCGCTCGCGCACCGATCCGCGGCATCGACGCGCGCGAGGTGCGCGAGCAGCTAATCGCGTCGGACAGCCGGCCGCAGGAGATGCGGCGCTTCATTGATCCTGAGGCCCCGCCGGCGCCAGGGGGAGCGGAGAACAAGAATGAAGACTGACGTCCTGATCGTCGGCGGTAGCTTCGGCGGTGTCGCCGCCGCGCTGGCGGCGGCGAAGCTTGGCCGGAGCGTGGTCGTGACCGAGGAGACGCCGTGGATCGGAGGGCAAGCCACCAGCCAGGCCGTTCCCTTTGACGAGCATCCCTGGATCGAGAGCTACGGCCGCACCCGCAGCTACGCGTCGCTGCGCGAGGGCATCCGCGACTACTACCGCCGCTGCTACCCGCTCACCGCTGCAGCCCGCGCCGACGCCACCCTCAACCCGGGGGCGGGGCTCGTGTCGCGCCTCTGCTGCGAGCCGCGGGTGGTCCATGCTGTGCTCGAGGAGATGCTCGCGATCCACCGGGCAGCCGGCCGCATCGTCATCCTGACGGGGCACAGGCCGATCGCCGCGGATGGGCAGGGCGACCGCTTGCGCGCCGTGACGGTCGAGGACACACGGACGGGCGGGCGGTGCACCATCGAGGCGGCGTACGTGCTGGACGCCACGGAGCTGGGCGAGCTTCTGCCCCTGGCTGGAGTCGAGCACGTCACGGGCGCCGAGTCCCAGGCCGAGACCGGCGAGCCGAGCGCGGTCAAAGGTCCCGCCGAGCCTCAGACGATGCAGGCCTTCACCCACTGCTTCGCCCTCGATCACATCGCCGGCGAGGACCACACCATCGAGCGGCCGCGCGACTACGAGCGCTACCGTCACCGCTTCGTCCTCGACGCGGACACCGGCCCCGTGCTGTTCGAGCTGCCCGGATCCGACCGCCGGGAGTACAACCCGAAAAGCAACTGGCTGTACCGGCGCATGATCTACGCCGGCAACTTCGCGCCGGGGGCGTTCGCGAGCGACATCACGCTCGCCTGCTGGAGCTGGAACCAGTACGGCCTCGGCTCGATCATCGACGTGAGCGAGGAGGAAAAGGCCCACCACCTCGAGCAGGCTCGCCAGCTCAGCCTCTCCTGCATCCACTGGCTGCAGACCGAGGCGCCGCGACCCGAAGACGGCGGCATCGGCTACCCGGGCCTGCGCCCCCGCGGCGACGTGATGGGCAGCGCCGACGCTCTCGCCCTCGCCCCCTACATCCGCGAGTCGCGCCGCATCCGCGCCGAGACCACGGTGCTCGAGCAGCACGTGCGCAACACAACGGGACCCGAGCGTTTTGCCGACACGGTGGGCGTCGGCTGCTACCGCATCGACATCCACAGCGGCGCAAAGGGCAAGCAGCTCACCACGGCCTGATTCGACGCCTCGGTGTGGCCGTTCCAGATCCCGCTGGGCGCGCTTCTGCCCGTGCGCATGGAGAACCTGCTCGCCGCCTGCAAGAACATCGGTGTCACTCACGTGACCAACGGCTGCTACCGCCTGCACCCGATCGAGTGGAACATCGGCGAGGCGGCCGGCGCCCTGGCTGCCTGGTGCCTCGGGCGCAACGCCGCTCCGCGGCAGGTGCGGGCCACCCCCGCCCTGCTCGAGGATTTCCAGGGCCTGCTTTCGCGCATGGGCGTGGAGCTGGAGTGGCCGCGGATGGAGTACGCCCTCTCCTACCACAAGTGGGCCATCCGGCAGAAGCGGTGGGACTGGGGCGAGAGTGACAAGGCCGGACTCGGCCCGGCGTGAGGCAGCGTCAGCCCTGATCGAGCTGCCGCAGTGCGGCCTCGGCCCGCCGCGCGCAGTCGGAGACCGGCCACAGCTCGATGACGCGCCGCATCTGGGCCGCGGCTGCGGCCTTTTCCCCCTGGCGGCTGCAGGCAATGCCCAGGTTGTAGTGGGCCGCCGACTGGTACTTGGCCCCGGCCGCCTTGTAGTCGTCGCTCTCCAGCACGGCGGAAAGCATGGACGCCGCCGAGGCCGCGTCACCGACCTGCAGCCTGCAGACCCCGCGGTTGAGGGCCAGGAGAAAGCGCTCCGCGGGGCTCGGCAGCAGGCCGAGCGCCAGCCTGTAGAGCCGCTCGGCAGCGGCGAGCCTGCCGCGGCTGGCCAGGATTCCGGCCAGGTCCACCAGGATCCGCACGCGCATCGACAGCAGGTAGAGCACGAGCAGGAACGGCAGGGGGTGCAGGCGAGATCCGCCGAGCAGGTTCAGCACGGAAAAGACGGCCGTTATGGCGAGCGACTGGACCACGAACGCGAGGGAGGGGCCTTCGCGCCTGAGCGCCCCCATCGCGGCGAACACCGCGGTGTAGACGATTCCGGCGATCGGGATCAGCAGCGAGGAGCTCACCTGCGGGATTATCGACGCGGCCGCGCGCGCTGTCAAACCGGTGTCGGACCGTGGGCGCCGCCCGCCGTCGGGCGGCCGGAAATCCGCTTGATTTCGCCGCTGCCTGCTGTACAATTGATCGGCCCCGGCGTCCACCGAGGCACATAGGACGAGTTGCGCGAGGCCCGCACGGCCGGCGCGCCGGCGGGCGACGCTGCAGCAGGAGGCAACGATGAACTCGGTCTTGGTTCTCCTCGTGGGTGTGGTTGTGATCGTCATCGGCTACTTCGGGTACGCCAGGTCGATCAACCGCAAAGTGATCCAGCCGGATGACCGCAAGGCCACACCGGCCAAGATGTACATGGACGGGGTCGACTTCACTCCGGCCAACCGGAACGTGCTGTTCGGCTACCAGTTCAAGTCCATCGCCGCCCTGGGACCGATCCTCGGCCCGATCGTGGCGGTCCAGTGGGGGTGGGTGCCCGCCCTCCTCTGGATCCTGCTGGGCACCTTTTTCATCGGCTGGGTGCAGGACTACTCGGCCATCGTGCTGGGCGTGCGCGAAGAAGGCCAGAGCTTCGGCGCTCTGAGCTACCGCCTGGTCTCGCCCCGATCGCGCAGCGTGCTCATCACCTTTATTTACTTCTACCTTCTTCTGATCATGGGGGCCTTCGGGACCCAGGTCGGCTTCGGGCTCCTGATCAACCCGGCCGTGCCGCTGGGCGTGCTGCTGGTGATCGCCGTCGGGATGCTCGCGGGCCAGATGACCTACAAGTGGAAGATGGACATCATCCTCACGACGGTCATCACGGTGGTGCTGGCCTTTGTCGCCATCTGGCTGGGCACACGGCCCGCCTCGATGAGCCTGTTCAACGGGATCTTCGGCGCGACCAAGGAGATGCCGGGGGGCCCGACGATGTTCCTCGCCGTCAACCAGGCGCGCCTGATCGGAAGCCTGCTGGTCATCGCGATCTGCTACCTCGGCTCGATCCTCCCGATCTGGCGCTGGGCGCAGCCGATCAACTACGTCTCGTTCTGGATCGTGTCGCTGGGGATTCTCGGCGGCATCGTGGGCCTGCTGATCTGGCGGCCCGGCATGGGCGATTTCCCCGCCTACCGGGGATTCACCGTCGCGGGTCTCGGGCCGCTGTGGCCACTGCTCTTTGTCACCATCGCCTGCGGCGCGATTTCGGGTTGGCACAGCCTGGTGTCCTCCTCGGGCACGGCCCGGCAGATCGAAAAGGAAGGCGACGCGCTGTTCGTCGGCGGCGGCGCCATGTTCTTCGAGATGTTCTTCGCGGTCGTGGCGTTCCTCACCGCCACCGCGGCGTTCGGCAGCTACGATGGATACAAGCAGGCAGGCGCGGCCGCGGCCGTCTTCTCCAAGGGCCTGTCGGCGTTCATGAACCAGTGGGGCCTCGACAGCATCGCCGGCCAGGGCTTCGGCATGGCCTACGGCTCGGTGTTCCTGACGCTGATGGCCCTCACGATCATGTACCTGGTCATCCGCTTCATGAGGGTCGCAAGCTCCGAGGCGCTCGGCGACAAGATGCCCGCCTTCAAGAACACCCACGTCGGCACCATCGTGGGCCTCGCGCTGACGCTCGTGCTGATCTGGCTTGTGCCCTTTCTCCAGATCTGGGTCGTCTTTGGCGCGGCCAACCAGCTCATGGCGTCGCTCGCCCTGCTGCTGGTGACGCTGTGGCTCAAGAGCAAGGGCAAGAAGTACGGCTGGACGCTGTGGCCGTTCCTGTTCATGTTCGTCACCACCATGGCGGCGCTGCTTTACAAGGCGTACGAGAGCTTCGTGCTGAACCTGGGCAAGGTGGAGGCGCTGGCCAAGGCGCAGAAGCTCACCGTCGGCCAGGTGACGGCGGCGAACGTGCTCATCGGAGCGATCTGCGTCGTGCTGATCGTGGCCGCGGTGTTCCTCGCCTGGGACGCGCGCAAGGCGTTCCAGCGCTATGACAAGGAGAGCAAGGCGAAGGCTGCTTGACCGACTGGGGCGGGCACGTGCAGGATAGGTGTGCCCGCTCCGGGGGCGCCTGGTCGTACGCGATGCAGATCGACGTGATCACTCCCATTCCGACGCGCTGGCGGCTGTGCGCCGCCTGCGACGCCATGCTCGCGCGCGCCGGCGCGGGGGAGGCGGCTTCAGCGGCCGCCCTCGACGACCTGCCGCCCGAGGCCCGGCGCGAGTTCATGGCGCTCACGGCGATGACGGAGGACCTCGGGCGGGTGCGGCCGGGGCTGCTGTTCCGGCTGGTCGATCCGCGGTCGCTGCCCGGCCTGTGGATGATGCTGCGGCACGGCGTGCGCCGCACCCCGGCGTTCGTCGTGCCGGGCGTTGGGACGATCGTGGGCGCCGACCGTGCCGCGCTCGCGGCCGCCATCGCTGCGGCCGCAGCGCCGCCGCAGGCGGCTCGGCGGCCGCAGCGGTCCCGGTTCGTGCAGGCGGTGCGCGATTTTCTCTACGGCGCCACCGTCTACGAGATGGTCCGCGACCTGCAGAAGGAGCGCGGCCACCTCGAGCACCTGTTCGTGCTGGTGGTGTTCGGCGACTTCCTGGGGATCCCGGTGCTGCCCCCGTACTACACGCTGCGGCTGCTGCCCTACGTGGTGCCGGCGATCCGGGGGTGGAAGCTGAGCATGCTGCGCGAGCGCGACTTCACGGAGCTGTTCGTGGAAGAAATACATTAGCCCGGACTTCGTCCGCCAGAGCCGATGAGAAGTCCGGGCAAGGTCCGGGAATGGACCCGCCGGTGGGCCACAGAGATGTCCCATGCGACGCATGGGCCCACGGGTCCCCAGGCGCAGCCGAGGGGTCGGCGGCGATTGAAGGAGTTGTGATGGCCAAAAAGGACAAAGGCGATAAACCCGGCTTGTTCCAGAACTTCAAGAGCGTGCTCTACGGCATGGCGGGCCACGACATGGCACGCTTCGCTCTGAAGACGCGCGGGAGCATGGAGCACCTGTTCATTCTGATCACGATGGGCGACCTGCTCGGGGTGCCGATCCTTCCCCCCTACTATTCCCTGCGCCTGCTGCCCTACGTCGTGCCGCAGATCTCGACGTGGAAGCGCCGCATGCTGCGGGAAAAAGACCTGACCGACGCGCTGGCGTGAGAGGAGCCCCGCCCCATGAGCCTGAAACGCTTCTTCGAGCAGTATCCCGACCGGCGCTACATCATGTTCGGCGGCAAGGGCGGGCTCGGCAAGACGACCTTCTCCGCGACCACGGCCTTCTGGCTGGCCAAACAGGGCTACAAGGTGCTGGTCTTTTCCGTGGACCCGCAGGCGAGCCTCTCGGACATCTTCAAGCGTGACATCTTTGGCAAGGGGCCGGTCGAGATCATGCCGAACCTCCACGCCCAGGAGATCGACGCCGACCGCCGGATCAAGGACTACCAGGAAGAGATCCGCACCAAGATCCGCAGCATGTACGGGATCGAAGAGATTCCCGAGGAGATCGAGAACTACATCCAGGCCACCGCCGCCGAGCCGGCCATGGAGGAGAGCGCGATCTTCGACGCGGTCGTCGACATCGTCGTAGGCGGCCAGTACGACTACTACATCTACGACCTGGTGCCGCTCGGCCACGCCCTCTACTACCTGAGCATGGCCTCCGTGTACGACGAGTGGATCGACAAGATCACCGGTCTGCGGGCGGAAATGCAGGAGTACGCCCAGGTCGCCTCCGTGATGAAGCATGAGAAGCAGAGCGAGGAGGACAAGATCCTCGGCGAGCTGCAGGACATCAAGCGCCGGATCAACACTTCGTCCGGCATTCTCACCAATCGCGAGAAGACGGCCTTTTTCTTCGTCCTGATCCCCGAGGAGATGATCATCCTCGACACGCAAAAGGCCGCGGGGCTGTTCGCCAAGTACGAGGTGCCGCTCTCCGGCTACGTCGTCAACCGCGTGATCCCCAAGGAGCTCGGCAATCAGAACATCCCCGACTACCTGCGCCACAGGCTCGCGATGCAGAAGGGCCACCTCGAGCAGATCGACCGCACCTTCGGCTCCGAGGTGCTCGGTCACGTGCCGGAGTTCGAGAGCGACATCACCGGCCTGCCGATGATCGAGCGGATGGCCGGCGTGCTCTTTGGAGACGACAAATGATCACCGAGTCGATGCGCCAGTACCTGGCGGGCAAGCCGAATCTCAAGTACATCTTCTTCGGCGGCAAGGGCGGAGTCGGCAAGACGGTCCTGGCCGGCACCGCGGCGCTGTGGTTCGCCGAGCAGGGCCGCAGGACCCTGCTCGCCTCCACCAACCCCGTGCACTCGCTGTCGTCGATGCTCGATCGCAACGTGTTCGGCAAGCCGACCGACATCCCCGACGTGCCCAACCTGCAGGCCTACGAGATCGACACGCGCGACACCATCAACAAGAGCAAGCACGAGATCCGGGAAAAGATCGAGTGGTTTCTCAAGTACGCCGAGATCAAGACCAAGGCCGACGAGTTCGTCGAGAGCGCCACGATGAATCCGAGCTTCGAGGAGTCGGCGATGTTCGAGAACATGATCGACCTCATGTTCGAGAACAAGTACGACGTCTACGTCTTCGACACGGCCCCGACGGCCAACGCGCGCCGGCTCCTGGGCATGTCGGGCGTCTACTCGATGTGGGTCAACAAGATGGTCAAGAGCCGCGAGGAGGCCATGACCCTCAAGGACCTGCTGTCCTACAGCAAGAAGAAGCAGCAGAAGGACCCGCTCATGGAGTACCTGCTTTCCTTGCGGGAGCGCATGAGGCGGGCCAAGGTGCTGCTGACCGACGGCAACCTCACGTCGTTCTTCTTCATCACGCTGCCTGAGGCACTGCCGATCGCCGTGATCACCCGCTTTGTCCGCTGGTTCCACGAGTTCGGCATCCCGGTCGGCGGGGTGCTGGTGAACATGCAGATCGACCGCGCCAGCGTCAAGCCCGACTCGCCCGACTTCGTGAAGAACCGCGTGGCAATGCAGGACGAGTACATGAGGCAGATCGAGCAGCTGTTCGACGGCAGCGTGCGCGCGGTCCTTCCGCTGCTCGAGACCGAGGTGCGCGGGATCCCGATGCTGCGCCGGACGGCCTCCCTGCTGTTCGGGTAGCGGTAGGCCCGGGGCGTCGAGGGGCCGCGTCCGTCCCGCGCTCAGCGCGGCAGACGCAGAGCCAGCAGGTTCGACACGTCGTTCGCCACGCCTGCGGCGTCGAGGGCCTGCGCGATCGCGCCGCGGTGGTGCGTCCGGTGGTTGAAGAAGTGCCGCAGCACCTCGCCCAGCACGAAGCTGTGCTTCTGGCCGCGATGGTCGGCCAGGACGATCGGCCCCGCCAGCATCTCCTCAGTGAGCTCGGCGGCGAACGCCTGCAGCACGGCGTCCACGGCTTCGCGCCTGGTTCTGAGCGCCTCGAGATTCTCGCACAACGACATCTTACAGCCGGGATGCTGAAAGTCGAGCGCCGTCGACTCCAGAGCTCGGAACCTGCGGTCGCCCCGCCTTGGTAGGAAAAACGAGGACGGGCCGTTCGCCTCGCTTTACTGCCGCGGCGATCCGCCCTATTCTCGGACGCAGCGAAAGCGAGGAGCGAGCCATGCTGAACGCGTTGATCGTGGGAGCCGGCGCCATATCCGACAGCCACATCGAGGGCTACCGGGCGTTTCCGGACAGGGTCCGGATCGTGGCGGTAGCCGACACCGACAGGGCCCGCGCCGCCAGGAAGATCGAGCAGCACGGCCTGGAGGCCGAGGCGTATGCCGACTACCGCGACGCCCTCGGTGGGCCCAAGGTCGACATCGCCTCGGTGTGCACCCCGCCCGGCTCGCATGCTCCCATCACCATCGCGTGCCTCGAGGCGGGCGCCGATGTCATCGTCGAGAAGCCGATGGCGCCCTCGCTGCGGGAGTGTGACCAGATGATCGCGGCCGCTGAGAAGAACCAGCGGGTCCTATCGCCGGTGGCGCAGATGAGGTTCCTCGAGGCGCCCTACAGGATCAAGCGGCTGCTCGACATGCGCCGGACAGGACGGCTGCTCTACGTGCAGACCAACGCCTTCTTCTGGCGGGGAAAGTGCTACTACGACCTTGACTGGCGCGGGTTGTGGGAAAAAGAAGGCGGCGGCTGCACCCTGAACCATGCCGTGCACTTTGTCGACCTGATGCTGTGGATGGCCGGCAGGCCCTGCGAGGTGAGCGCCTTCATGACGAACCAGGTCCATGAGAACTCCGAAGTGGAGGACCTGTCGACGGCCATCCTGCGCTACGAGGACGGCACGCTGGGGCAGATCACCAGCTCGCTGGTTCACCACGGAGAGCGGCAGACCCTTGCGTTCCAGACCGAGCGTGCGGGAATCTCGCTGCCCTTCGCAGTCAGCTGCAGCCGGTCGCTCGAGAACGGTTTCCCCGAGCCCGACAAGGAGCTGGAAAAGGAGATCACGGCGCTCTACGAGAGCCTGCCGGGACCCGCGCACGCCGGCCACACGGGACAGATCGGCAACGTGCTGCAGGCGATCGAGAAAGGCACCCCAATGCTGATTCCCGCCCGCGACGGCCGCGCCACCCTCGAGCTGATCACGGCGATCTACAAGTCGGCGATCGTCGGCACGCGCGTGAGCCTTCCCCTGGATCCCGGCGACGAGTTCTACGCGCAGCAGGGCATCGCTCGAAGGGCGCCCCGTTTCTTCAAGAAGACCAGGAGCATCGCGGGATTCGCGGTGAACAAGATCTCCTTCGGAAACCCCGACCTGAACCGCGGTGTCTCAAGGGGCTGAGGGCCGGCCCTGCCCGGGCCGGCCGCTCACACTCACGCCGCTTTGCCGCCGCTGCTCGCCTTTGCGTCGCCGCGGACGACCGGTCGCAGACTCGCCAGAATCGGCACCGCGAGGGATACGACCGACAGCACGATGAAGCTCAGCGAGATCGGGCTCCTGAGCAGGATCGACCAGTCGTTGTTGGAAATCATCATCGCGCGGTTCAGGTTGTCCTCGGCTATAGGCCCCAGGATCAGACCGAGGATCATCGGCGGAGCGGGAAAGCCGTACTTGCTCATGAAGTAGCCGAGCACTCCGAAGCCGAGCGCGGTGAACGCGTCGTTCACGTTGTTGGCCAGGGTGTAGGCTCCCAGGAAGCAGGAGACGACGATGATCGGCGCCAGGATGTTGCGCGGCACGCGCAGCACCAGAGGCCAGAACTTCGTGCCGGCAAGCCCGAGGACCAGGATGAAGAACTGCATGATGATGAACGCGACCAGGAGGGTGTAGACCGCCTGGGGATGGTTCATGAAGAGCGCCGGCCCGGGCCGCAGCCCGACCAGCATCAGAGCTCCCAGCATCACGGCCGTGACCGAGTCACCGGGGATTCCGAGGGTGAGCAGCGGGATCATCGCTCCGCCGGTGGTGCCGTTGTTGGCCGACTCGGGAGCCGCGATTCCTTCGACGATTCCCGTTCCCCACTCCTCCTTGTTCCTGGAGAGCTTCTTGACCAGGTCGTAGCCCATCCAGCAGGCGACCGCTCCGCCGACCCCGGGGATGATGCCGATTCCGGTGCCGAGGATCGAACCCACCAGAATCGGCAGGGCGATCCTCTTCAGGTCCTCCCGGGTCGGGATGACGTTCTTGATTTCCTGCGTCGGAAACTCCTCGCCCTGCGCTGCCTTGGGTACATCCGCAAAGATCTGGGAAAAGGCGAACAGGCCGATCAGGGCCGGCAGGAGCTGGAAGCCCGTCGTGAGATAGGTCAGATTGAACGAGAAGCGGTTCACTCCCCAGATCGCGTCCACCCCAACGGTCGAAAGGAGAAGCCCGAAGCAGCCCGCGATCAGCCCCTTGAGCGGCTGCTTGCCCGAGGCGCTGGCGATGATGCTCAGGCCGAACACCGACAGCGAGAAGTACTCCGGGGCCCGGAAGCTGAGGGCCACCTTGGCGAGCTGGGGCGCGATCAGCAGCAGGCACAGGCCGCTGAACACGCCGCCGCACACCGAGGCCACGACCGCGATGCCCAGCGCCTTTCCCGCCTGGCCTTTCTCGGCCATCGGGTAGCCGTCCAGAACGGTCGCCGCGGCCGACGGGTGTCCCGGCGTGCGTATCAGGATGGCGGAGATGGACCCTCCGTACATGGCCCCGCAGAACATGGCGGCGAGGGTGATGAGAGCCGGCGCATACTCCAGCTTGTACACCAGCGGCAGCAGGAGGATGATGCCCATCGAGCCGGTCATGCCCGGGACGGCGCCGAGGATGATTCCGCCGACGAGGCCTACCATCATCACGAGGATCGTCACCGGCTCAAACGTGTGTGTGAGTCCGTAAAGCAGCATTCCCATGTTTGCCCGGCTCCTTGCCTAGAACAGGTTGAATCTGGGCAGCAGCACGTAGAGAAAGTTGTTGAAGATCACGTAGGTCACCACCGAGGTGAGCACGCCGACCACGATCATCTGGACCCACTTCCGCAGGCCGAACAGGTACATCATGGCGACCATGAAGATCGGCGTGAGCACCAGGTACCCGAAATTGCGGACCAGCACCAGGTACGCGACGATGCATGCCACGAGCAGGAAGACCCCTTTCAGCTCGGCATCGGCGTACTTGCGGGTATCCGGCTGCATCTTCTTCCTGATCTGGTAGAGGCCGGAGGCGGCCAGAAGGGCTCCCAGCACCAGGAGCGCGTTGATGACCACCCGCGGGTAATCGCCCGGTCCGAGTCCCCGCGGGACCCGCGGCAGCCGTGCGGCCACAAGATGAGCGGCCACCATCAGGACGATCAGGAACAGCCCGACGAAAAAATCGACCCGTGCGGACATCTGTCTCCTCTTTGTGAAGACGGGGGGCTCGTCGCCCCCCGTCGCGCGTCGGTGCGGCGAACCCGGCGTCAGTACTTATCGCCGATCTTGTTCTCCTTGATGATCTGCTCCATCATCTTGTCTTCGTCGAGCAGCTCCTTGCCGTACTCCTCGATGCTGCCGTAGGTGACTGCGGTGACCATGTCGTAGTACTTCTTCTGCACCCCGGGATCGTCGAGGCAGGCCTTGTAGATGTCGTGTAGTCGCTTGACGATCGGGTCGGGCGTATCCTTGTGGACCACGAGCCCCCGGGACTGGAAGTAGACTATGTCGACGCCCGCTTCCTTGGCCGTCGGCACGTTGGGCAGCTGCGGCTGCCGCGTGGGGGCCATGATGCACAACGCTCTCAGCTGCCCGCCTTCGACGTTGGTCAGCCCCTCGGGAGGGATGTTCATGCTGACCATGGTCTGGCCCGAGAGCAGCCCGGTCGCCGCCGGCCCGCCCCCCGTAAAGGGAACGTAGGTGACCTCGATCCCCGCCTTCTTGCAGAACAGGATCGAGGACAGGTGTGCTCCGCCGCCGGTTCCCGCATGGCCCCACATCAGCTTGCCCGGGTTCGCCTTGCCGTAGTCGACGAGGTCCTTGAGCGTCTTGAAGGGCGAGCTCGCCTGCACCAGGATGTAGGTGTAGTTCGAGATGAGCCGGATGACCGGTTTGAAGTCCCGCACCGAGTAGTCCACCTTGGACACGTGGGTCTTGATGGTCTGGGCGCCGGCCCAGGTGAGCACGTCGTAGCCGTCGGGCTTGACCGTGGCCAGATATTCGGCGATTCCCACGGCTCCTGCCGAGCCGGGGACGTTCTTGATGAGCTGGGGCTGCCCGCCCGAGTACTTCGGGAAGACCTCACCGATGGTCCTGAAAACCAGGTCCGAGCCTCCGCCCGCCCCCCACGGCACGTGGGCGGTGATCGGCCGCGCCGGGAACTTGGAAACGTCGCCCTCCTTTGTTCCCTCGGCGGACACAAACGCGCATGCCAGGACCAACACGACAGTCAGGCACCTTTTCATCACGTTCCCTCCATCAGGATTTGGTGGCGCCATTCTGGACCTGTTTGCTCGCGCAGTCAAACGTTTTCTGGGCAGCGGCGCGAGAGCCGCGAATCCTTGACAACCCGGTTCGCGGCGTTAGACTTCGGCTGCAAGAGGGGAGGCTCGTGAGCGGCATCGACGATCTCCTGAAAGACGTTCCCATCCCCCGCATGGCAAAGGTCGCGCAGAGCTTCGAGCGGCCTCGAGTGGCCGACGTGGAGGCCGAGCTCCTGCGCGGCCTGGCAGCCAAGCCGGTGTTCGAGCCTCTCCCGCGAGGCGCTTCGATCGCGGTGGCGGCCGGCAGCCGCGGGATCGCCAACCTCCCCGACGTGACGCGCATCGTCGTGCGGGAGCTGCTGGCCGCGGGCGCCAGACCATTCATAGTCCCTGCCATGGGCAGTCACGGCGGCGCAACGGCCGAGGGACAGAAGGCCCTGCTGGAGCACCTGGGGATCTCGGAGCGGTTCACCGGGGTCCCGATCCGCTCGAGCATGGAAGTCGTCCAGGTGGCCACCTCGCCGCGCTTCGGCATGCCGGTCTTCATCGATGCCCTCGCCCTCCAGGCCGACGGCATCGTGATCATCAACCGCGTCAAGGCGCACGCGGCCTACACCGGCACCTACGAGAGCGGCCTGCTCAAGATGGTCACCATCGGGCTGGGCAAGCAGAAGCAGGCGGAGATCTGCCACAACGTGGGCGCGGAGCGCATCGGCGAGTTCATCGCCGACATCGGGCTGGAGGCGCTCAAGCACATCCGCCTGGTGGCGGCCGTGGCTCTGATCGAGAACGCCTTTCACGAAACCGCCCGCGTGGAGGTGCTGCGCGCTGACGAGATCGAGGCGCAGGAGCCCGCTCTCCTGGCCGAGGCCAAGCGCCTGGCTGCCCGCTTCCACATCCAGGAGTTCGAGGCGCTGATCATCGACGAGATCGGAAAGGAGATCAGCGGAGCCGGCTTCGACACCACCATCGTGGGCCGCTACAGCTCCCCTTACATGAGCGGCGGTCCCAGGATCCGCAGGGTGGCCGTGCTCGACATCACCGAAAAGTCCAAGGGCTACGGCGGAGGGCTCGGCATGGTCGACTTCACGACCCAGAGGGCTTTCGACAAGTTCGACCGCGAGCAGACCTACCCGAACACCCTGACCTCGACGCTCACCAACGGCGTCAAGATCCCCATGGTCCTGCGCAACGACCGGCAGGCTCTGCAGGCCTGCATCCGCACCTGCAACCTGAGGAACTACCGGCAGGCCAGAATCATCCGCATCCGCAACACGCTGTGCATGGAGGAGATGCAGGTGTCGGAGAACCTGCTGGAGGCGGTGAGCGCCCACCCGCTCATGAAGGTTCTGGACGAACCGCGCGAGCTGTCGTTTGACGCGCAGGGCAACCTGCTGTAGGGCCGCGCGGAACCGGCCCATGAACCCCATACCACGACACACGGAGGGACGACGATGAGCACTTTCCTGACCGAGGACTACCTGCTGCGCAACGAGCCGGCGAGGATCCTGTTCCACGACTACGCCGAGAAGATGCCGATCTTCGACTACCACAACCACCTCGTCCCCAAGCAGATCGCCGAGGACAGAAAGTTCGACAACCTCGCCCAGATCTGGTTCGACGGCGACCACTACAAGTGGCGCCTGATGCGCGCCTTCGCGATCGACGAAAAGTACATCACCGGCGATTCGACGGACTACGAGAAGTTCCTGGCCTGGGCCAGGACCGTGCCCTACACCATCGGGAACGTGATGTACCCGTGGACGCACATGGAGCTGAAGAATCCCTTTGGCATCACCGACAAGCTGTTCGGACCCGACACCGCCGAGGAGATATGGAAGAGGACCGGCGAGCTGCTGCAGCGCGACGACTTCTCGGTGTGCAGCATCATCCGGCGGATGAACGTCAAGGTGATGTGCACCACCGACGATCCCATCGACTCTCTCGACCAGCACGCGCTGATCCGCACCAAGCAGCGGGACTTCGTGGTCGTGCCGACCTTCAGGCCCGACAAGGCGCTCGACGTGGAGGATCCCAAGGGCTGGAACGTCTACAAGGACAAGCTGGGGACGGCCGCGGGCGTCAAGATCGATTCCTTCGAGGCCTTTGTGCAGGCGCTGGAAAAGCGGCACGAGTTCTTCCACGGCATGGGCGCCCGGGCCACCGACCACGCGCTCGTCTTTCCCTTTGCCGAGGAGGCGACGCGGGACGAGCTGGAGAAGATCTTCAAACGCCTGGCCAGGGGCGAAGCCCTCTCAGCCAGGGAGGTGCTGCAGTTCAAGACCGCCGGCCTGTGCGAGGTCGGACGCATGAACCACAGGCGCGGCTGGGTGATGCAGCTGCACATGTGCGCCCAGCGGAACAACAACACCCGCCAGCTCAAGATCCACGGCCCCGAATCGGGCTACAACTCGATGGGCGACACCCCCATCGCGGCCCCGCTCGCGCGGTTTCTCGACCTGCTCGACCGCACCGACGAGCTGCCCAGGATGGTGCTGTTCACCCTGAACCAGAGCCAGAACGACGTGGTGGCCGCGATGACGGGCAACTTCAACGACGGCAGGACGCGGGGCAAGGTCCAGTTCGGCGCGGCCTGGTGGTTCAACGATCAGAAGGACGGTATCGAGCGCCACCTCGTGTCGGTCGCCAACATGGGTATGCTCGCGGTCTTTATCGGCATGCTCACCGACTCCCGAAGCGTCTTCTCGTTCATCCGTCACGAGTACTTCCGCCGCATCGTCTGCAACACCATCGGCAAGTGGATCGACGACGGCGAGCTGCCGCGGGACCTGGCGCACATCGGAGCGATCGTGCAGGACATCTGCTACAACAACGCGGTCCGGCACTTCAGGA
>CAZKGO010000024.1:43826-57291 GCA_964552235.1 uncultured Spirochaetales bacterium
ATCGAGGGCGTTCGATAGAAACTGAGGACGCGGGACTGCCGACCGCGCTTACAGCGTCTCGAGAAAGCGGGCCGCGGCCCGGCCCGCCTCCGAATCAGCGTTCATCTGCTGCGCGGTCCTCAGGCTCTCGGCCGCCCGTTCCCTGTTGCCCAGGCCCTTCTCGCTGAGGCCGAGAAACAGGTGGGCAGACTGAAGGTTGTCTCCGGCGGCCACCCCTGAGGCGAGGTAGGCCCGCACCAGCTCCGCCGCGTCGGCGTAGGCAAAGGTCTCGACGAGCAGCTGAGTGAGCACCAGGACGTGGTCGCTGTAGGTGCGCGAGGCGGGATCGGGCCGCGGATTCTCCAGGTGCTTGAGCGCCGCCACGACGTCGCCATTGAGGTAGGCGGCATAGCCGCGATAGAAGGCCGCCTGCGCCGCCTCGGGCCCGCCGCCCGCCTCCGCCGCCTCAGCGGCCTCCTCGAAGAGCGAGTAGGCCTCTTTGTACGAGCCGCCCGAGAGCTTCTGGATGCCCTGGGCAATCAGCTCCTCCGCGCTCTCCCCGCCGACCCACACCGGCTGGCTGGGACCCGCCATCTCGGCGCGGACTCCGGCCACGGCGGCTCCGGCCTTGCGTTCGGCGGGCGCGGACAGCGCCTTGGCCCGCTGCGTGAGAAACGACCTGATGCCGACGGACTGGGTCTGCGCGCTTGCCGCGGCCAGGCGCGCGAGCTCGTAGGTGCCGCGCCGCGTCAGGCGCAGCGTCGCGCCCGCGCCTCCGGCGGCCAGCTCTGCGACCGCGCCGTCGTCGAGCCGCAGCAGCGCCGCGGCGCTCACCGTGTCGCCCTCGGCCACCTGGTGCCAGGCGGCTCCCTTCTGCACCTCGACCAGGCCCTCCAGGTACTGCACGCTGAAATCCTGCGCCTGCGCCGGAACGCAGAGGGCGAACGTGAGCGCCAGTGTCAGTGTCAGGCGGTTCATGCAGACCTCCCGGGGTCACACCACGCGGCGGGGGTGGAGCAACCACAAAGTTGCAGCCCGAGCACAGAGCAGCGACACTATGAGTATATCTCCTCTCCGGCTCCCGCGCTAAGGCGCAAAAGGAGGCGCTCTTGATCCCGGGGCGCGTGGGGATGGCCTGCGGCCTGGCCGCCGCGGCGCTGTTGTGCGCCGCCCACAGCCAGGAGCGCAAAGTCGACCTCGACGAGTACTACCGCTTTCCTCTGTCGGTGGGCGTCGGCTTCCAGCAGCTGTCGCCGTTCAACGACTACTCGGCCGAGTTCAGCGCCACGGAGCTCGCTGTCAGCGTGAGGGCACTCCCGCCGTCCAAGGCCTGGCTGCAGCCGCTCGCGCGGCTCGGCGTCAGGAACTGGGACTACGTCAACAGCGAGGATCTCGAGGACCGGTGGCAGCACCGTCACTGGTTCGGCCAGGTCGGGATCGCCTACGCCCATCGCATCAGCAGGGACTTCAAGGTCGGCGCGAGCGGCGCCGCGGGGCTCTCCAACGCGATCTTTCCCAACCTTGACAAGGACCCGGTCACGGGGGACTTCTCGTCGCGGAGCAACCTCTACCTGCTGGCCACGGTCGCTCACACCCCTGGACTGCTACGACGGCCTGGTCTCCGGTCTTGGCATCGGCGCTCACTATCGCTTCGGCGAGGACCCGGACGCGCCCCAGGCGATCATCCGCAGCCTCCGCATCGGCGAGCCCGCGCTCCAGATCCCTCCGGTATACGCGGCCATGCAGAGCCACTACGTGAGCAACCCGATCGCCACGACCCCGCTTACCAACGCGGAGAGCACCCCGATCAAGGACGTGGAGGTCTCCTTCTACCAGGAAGGCTTCATGGACAACCCGACCCCCGCGGTCTCGATCGCCGAGCTGGGCCCCGGCAAGACCCTGGAGGTCAAGCTGCTGGCCGCTTTCAATTCGCAGGTCTTCTCCACCGAAGGGGTGACGCCGCTCAACGGCGAGATCCGCGCCAGCTACGTCGTGCGCAACCGGCCGGCAACGCAGGCGTTTCCCGTCACCTATGACCTGCACGACAAGACCGCCATCACGTGGGACGACGACCGCAAGGCCGCGGCGTTCATCACGCTCGCGGACAGCGCGCTGCGCAATTTTGCCAGCTATGTCCGCCAGGCCGCCAAGGACTCCGTGCTTTCGGGCCTGAGCGAGCCTCTGCAGGTCGCCATGCAGATCTACTGTGCGCTCAAGGAGCTCGGCATCATCTACCACGCCGACCCGGCGTCGCCGTTCGGCTCCGTGCAGGCGGACGCGCGCATCGTGGACTCGGTGAGCCTGCCGCGAGACACGCTGCGGCGCGGCACCGGTGATTGCGACGACCTGACCGTGGCGTTCGCCGCTGTCCTGGAGACCGTCGGCGTCGAGACCGGCTACATCACCACGCCCGGTCACATCTACCCCATGGTCAACACCAAGGTCGCCTCGCGCGACTACGCGGCCGTGCTGCTCAACATCTGCCGCGCCTACCACAAGCTGGAGAACTACGATCGCGCGAGCGAGTACCTCGCTCTGCTCGCCGCCGTCGAGCCGCACCTCGCGGAGCAGAACGCGCACCTGGGGGCCCCGTCTGCGTCGGGAAGGCAGTGAGGATCGAATAAAGAAGAAGGTCGCGTCCGTGCTGACTGCCCTCGTGCTGGTGACCAGCTGCCCCTCTCCGGTGGACGACGAGCTGCTGCGCGTCGTGGAGGACAGGATCCCCCCGGAGATCACGCGCTCGTCGCCTCAAGCCGGCAGCGCCATCCGCTCGACCGTGACGGCCGCCGGCCGCATCGCCGACTCGTCGTTCAAAGCCAGCGATGGCGGCGGCATGCTCGACAGCATCGTGATCCAGGTCCAGTCGGAGCCGCAGCTGACCCGGGCGATCAAGCTCGCGAGCGGCTCGTTCACGGTCACGCCCGCCGACCCGACCTTCACCTTTGATTTTTCCACGGGCGACTTCTCGATCGTGCTCGATACCGCGTCGATCGACCGCAGCCGGGAGTTCATCGTCGCGGCCACCGACCGCAACCGCCACACCTCCGAGGTGAGGCGGCTGCTGTTCCCCAGCGACGGCATGCTCGTGCGGCTGGATGAGCCGGGGACCACGACCACGGAGTTCGAGGTCGGCGGCTTGTTCACGATCGCGGGCACCGTGGCCAACTCCGCGTCCGACCCGACGATCGGCGAGCTCGCGTCGCTGGAGTGGAAGATCGTCCAGAACCCGCAGTGGAGCGCGCTTCTGGACCTCACGCCCGGGGCGACGTGGGACGACGGCGGCACCGCGCGCCTGTACGATCTCGGCGACCGCTATTCGGCCAAGATCAACGCGCCGTTCCCGGACGTGATGCCGCAGTTCGAGCTGCGCAAAGCCGACGGGTCGTTCACCTCGTCATTCACGATTCCGGCCTCAGGGTTCACGACCCTCACCGTGGAAGTGACGGCCACCGACAAGAACGGCGTCGCGCGAGTCGCGGAGGCGACAGTCGCCAAGGACCTGCCGTACCCGAGCTTCATCCTCTAACCGCCGGACCCAAAGTACGGCTCGCCCGAGTACAGCCACTACTCCTCGAACCCGCCGTCGCAGATCATTACGGTCGCCGGTCTCCTCGACGTCGACCCGGAGTACCCCATCACCGAGATCAAGTACGACCTCTCCTCGCCGGTGGGCGCACCGGTGTCGATCACGTACGACAACCCGGCCGAGATCGCCACCGTGATGGACGGCGCCGGCAACCTGACCTTCGCAGTCGACACCGCGGGCAGGCAGAGCAGCATCCTCCTGAACATCACGGCCAAGAACTCCGCAGGCTACGACGCGATCTTCCCCATCACGATCCGCGACCACCGCGCATCCGCCGGTGCACCTCTGCGAGCACGTGCGGGTAGTCGGTGGTCATCCCGTCGGCGCCGATGCGGATCAGCCGCTCCATCTCCGCCTCGTCGCGGCCCTTGATGCCCCAGGCGCGCACCGGGTAGCCCTCGGCGTGCAGCTGCTCGACCAGCTCGGCCCTGATGTCGGACGCCCTGGGGCACATGATGTTCACCCCGATGGTGCGCGCCTCGGCGAGCGTGTCCCCCGTGTCGCGCAGCAGGGCCGAAAGCTCGATCCCCGGCGCGAGCTCGCGCACGCGGCGCAGCGTCTGCATCTCGAACGCCGAGATCCCGATGCGGGCCCGCGCCGCCGCCCCCTCCACCATCGCCACCACGGCGTCGGTGAGACGGGGAAAGCGCTCGTCCTCCTTGATCTCGATCACCAGCCTCGCGTCGTCGGGCAGGATCGCGAGCAGCTCCTCCAGCAGCGGGATGCGCTCGCCGCCCCCCGCGTCGAGGGCGCGCAGCTCGGCGAGCGAGAGGTCCGCGACCCGCCCTGTGCCGTTGGTGGTGCGGTCCACAGTGTAGTCGTGAATCACCACGATCGCGCCGTCGCGCGAGAGGTGCACGTCGCACTCGAGGTGCCTGATGCCGAGGGCGAGAGCGTGGCGAAAAGAGGCGAGCGTGTTCTCCGGCCTGACTCCGGAGGCTCCGCGGTGGGCTATGGTCATAAAGGGATGCGCCATGCGGCACAGCATGGCCGCACCCTCCCCGGCAGTCAAGGCACGCACAGGTACGTTGTGCTACACTGGCGTCCGAGCGGAGGGACTCGAGTGGCGACAGCGGGACCGGCCCTGCTCGTGCTGGCCGCGGGAATGGGCAGCCGCTATGGCGGCATCAAGCAGATCGACCCGGTCGGGGTCGGCGGCGAGACGATCATCGACTTCTCGATCTACGACGCGATCACCAGCGGTTTCGCCCGCGTGGTGTTCGTCATCAGGCGCGAGATCGAGAACGACTTCCGCGATGTGGTCGGCGCGCGCTACCAGCGGCGCATCCCGGTCTCGTACGTTCTTCAGGCCATGGACGACCTGCCGGGCGGCTTCGCCGTGCCCGCGGGCCGCGCCAAGCCCTGGGGCACCGGCCACGCGGTGTACGCCGCCCGCGCCGACATCCGCGAGAGCTTCGCGGTGATCAACGCCGACGACTTCTACGGCCGCAGCTCGTTCGTGGGCATGGCGCGGCAGCTGCGCCACACCCGTCCGGACTCCAGCGACTACGCGATGGTCGGCTTCACCCTGCGCAACACGCTCTCCGAGCACGGCACTGTCTCGCGCGGCCTCTGCACCCTCGGCGGCGGAGGCCTGCTCGCCGGCATGGAGGAGCACACCCGCATCGAGAAGAAGGGCACCGGCGCCCTCTCTCACCGCCCCGACGGCTCCGTGCTCGAGCTCGGCGGCGACGAGGTCGTTTCGATGAACCTCTTCGGCTTCACGCCGACGGTCTTCCCCCTGATCGAGCGCGAGCTTGCGGCTTTTCTGGCGGACCGGGGATCGGATCCCAAGGCCGAGTTCTTCATACCGCTGCTGGTCAACCGGCTGCTCGCCACCCGCGAGGCTCGCATGCGCGTGCTGCCCACCGACGCGCAGTGGTACGGCGTCACCTACCGCGAGGACCGCGAGCAGGTGCGGCGGGCGATCGGCGCGCTGCAGGAGCGCGGGGAGTATCCCGTGCCGACGTGGGAGCACCTGCGCGGCGGTTGACCCGCCTGCGCCGGCGCACTACTGTCGCCTGTCATGAGATCCCCTGGAGGGCGTCCCCATCAGGCAGCCGCGCTCCATGCCGGCCGCCGCGCCCGCGCCGAGATCGCGGCCCTCGCGCTGACGGTGATAGCCAAGTTCGTGGTCTCCGATGGCCTCGGGCTCAGGCTCCCCTACATCGCCGGCTCGTGCGTGCTGTGGGCCTGCTACGTCGTGCTTCGGGTGCGACGCGACCCGCGCCAGCTCCAGGCCTGGGGCCTGGGCGCGCGCGGGCTGGCTGCGGCCGCGCGGCACCTGCTGCCGTTCGCCGCGGCAGGGGCGGTCGCGTGCCTGCTCTACGGCCTCTGGAGCGGGCGGATGCTCCTCCACTGGCACATGGTCCCGCTGCTCCTGCTCTACCCGCTGTGGGGGCTCGTGCAGCAGTTCCTCGTGGTCGTCCTGTTCGCGGGAAACCTGCACGACGGCCTCGGCCTGCCCGAACGCCTGACCGTAGCCACCGCTGCGGTGGCCTTTGCGGCGGTGCATCTTCCTTCTGCTGCCCTGGTTCTGACCACATTTGCGATGGCGTTGGTCACGACGACCACGTGGTTCCGGCAACGCAGCCTGTATCCCCTCGGCGCGTTCCACGGCTGGATCGCAACGCTCATCTACTACCTCGTGCTCGGCGAAGACCCGTGGCTTCAGTTCATCACCAGCGGCCTGTGGGTGTAGGCTCCCCGCGAGTTGCCGCCGAGTGCGCAATGGCCTACACTGGACCCACCGGAGCGCACGCTGGCCCGATGGCATCCGATCCCGTCGAACAGGACTGGCTCAGGCTCGACAACGCGGCCAAGATCTACCCTTCGTCCTTCTCGGTCCGCTCGCCCGCTGTCTTCCGCATGTCGGTGCGGCTGAGAGCGCCGGTCCGGGTTTCGGCCCTGCAGCAGGCCCTGCGCCGTGTTCTCCTGCGCTGCCCCTACTTCCAGGTCTACCTCAAGCGCGGTTTCTTCTGGTACTACCTGCAGCGCCACGACGCCATTCCGGCGATCGAGCCCATGGACGAGATGCCCCTGTCCGTCATCCCGATCCACGACCGCGACACCCACCTGCTGCGCGTGCAGGCGAGGGAGCGCACCATCGCCATCGACTTTTCCCACGTGCTCACCGACGGCAGCGGCGGGCTGAAATTTCTCGGCACGCTCGCAACGGAATACCTGCGGCTGTGCGGCGTGGCGGTGCCAGACCCGGCCCCGTTCCTGGATCCCGCGCAGGCGCCGGACCCTGAGGAGTTCGAGGACGCGCACAATCGCTTCTTCCAGGGCCGACTGCCAAAGCCGCCGCGCCTCGCGCCTGCTTATCAGCTGGCAGGCGGGGCGCCTGCCGCGCACGGCTACCGCGTGATCACGGCGCGCATGCCCGTGGCGCCCGTCCTCGCGCTCGCCCGGGGCCACGAAGCGAGCCTCACGGAGTACCTCGTCGCGCTCTACGCGCACTCGCTGGCCCAGGTGCGGCGTACGGAGCGCGCCTGTGCGCGGTCGGTCGTGCGCATCGAGGTCCCCGTGAACATGCGCCAGTTCTACCCTTCGGCCACGATGAGGAACTTCTCGCTCTACGTCTCGCCCGAGATCGACCTCGCGGTCGGCGACTACAGCCTGGAGGAGATTGCGGCGCGCGTGCACCACAGCATGCGCATGGAAGTCGACGCGAAGCAGTTGTCTCGACAGATCGCGCGCAACGTGGGCGCGGAGAGGAACCCTCTGGTTCGCGTCGCGCCCCTGGCGCTCAAGGACCTGATGCTCTCCGTCGCCCACCGGCGGCTCGCCGAGGGCGTGTACTCCGGAGTGCTTTCGAACCTCGGTCGAGTCGCGGTGCCGCAGGCCGTCGAGCCGCACGTCGAATCCTTTGACTGGACGCTCGGCCCGAACCCGGCGATCAAGAAGAACTGCGCGGTCCTGACCTTTCGCGATGAGCTGCGCATCGCCTTTGGAAGCGTCGTCGAGGACCGGGCGCTCGAGCGTCGCTTCGTCGGCGCGCTCGTGGGCAAAGGGATCGCCGTGACCGTCGGGGAGCGATGACGATGAGCATCTGCAGGAATTGCGGAGTCGAAGTAGAGGCGGGGCTGGATTCGTGTCCGCTCTGCGGCGCGCCGCTGAAACCGGCAGGAGCCGCGGAGCAGCCGCTGGCACCGGCGGTCCCGGCGGGCGCGACGCCGGCTTCGCGAGCGCTGCGGCGCTGGCTGCTCGAGGCCGCCACGCTGGTGGCGGGCTCGGCGGCGATCGTCGTGCTCGCCGCCGACTTTGCCTACGACATGGTCCTCGCCTGGTCGCTCTATCCCCTGGCTGCGATCGGGTTCGTCTGGTTATCGGCCCTCGCGGCCATTCTCGCGGGCCGCCGACCCGTCGTCTGGCTCGGCTGTCAGACAGGCGCCCTCCTGTTGTTTCTGTACGCCCTCGATGCGCTCACAGGCGAGCCCAAGTGGTTCGTCTCTCTCGCGCTTCCGTGCGCCGCTCTCGCGGTCGCCCTCGCGGCTGCCGTCGTTGCCGTCGTGCGAAAACGCCTGCGGGCTCCGCTGCCGGCAACGGCACTCGCGCTCCTCGGCGCCGGCCTCTACGTGCTCGGATTGGAGCAGATCCTCAACCGCCACGCCTCGCGCAGTTTCTCGCCGGGATGGTCGCTCATCGCGCTGGGATGCATCCTGCCCGTCGCCCTCGTTCTGCTGTTCCTCCACCGCTGGCTCAAGCAGCACCCGGAGGTGCGCCGCCTGTTCCACGTGTAGCGCGGTCTGGCGGCCTCGGCCTCGGCGTGGTACAAGAAGCGGGGGTGCGGTTCGCCCGCGCCCGAGGAGCGCGACCATGCCCGACACCCTTTCCCACATCGAGGCGCTGATCGCCGGCCATCCGCAGCTGAGCGGCTGCCGCGGCCCCATCGAAGAGGCGGCCCGCGCCCTCATCGCGGGCTTCAGGGCGGGCGGCAAGCTGCTGCTGTGCGGCAACGGCGGAAGCTGCGCGGACTGCGACCACATCGTCGGCGAGCTCGTCAAGGGCTTCCTGAACAAGCGACCCCTGCCCGCCTCGATGCAGGACGCGATCCGCCGCGCGCTTCCCGAGGGCGGCGACGCCCTCGCTGCGGCGCTGCAGGGGGGGCTGCCCGCCATCAACCTCGCGGCCCACTCGGCCCTGTTCACCGCCTTTGCCAACGACGTGAACGCGGACTACGCCTTTGCTCAGCAGGTGCTCGCCTACGGCAGGCCAGGCGACCTGCTGCTCGCCATCAGCGCCTCGGGCAACGCGCGCAACGTGGCGGCCGCCGCCGCGGCGGCGCGGGCGGCAGGCATGACCGCCATCGGCCTGACCGGCGCGACCGGCGGCAGCCTCAAACCGCTGGTCGACATCGCCATCTGCGTGCCCGCCACCGAGACGATGCACGTCCAGGAGCTGCACCTGCCGGTCTACCACGCGCTGTGCGCCCAGATCGAACAAGCGCTGTTCGCCTGAGCAGCGCGCGGAGGATACCGTGCCCTCGATCCCTCAGAACATGCTTGGTTCCTACGGCCCCTGGGCCGCCTCGATGCTCGAGGCGGTCTCCCTCGAGCACCCGGGTGAGCTCTCGTTTCGCAACGAACGCTGGAAATCGATCGATGAATGGAAGAAGGCTGCACGCGGCCGCCTCGCCGAGCTGCTCGCCGGCCCTACCCTCGCCTCGACCCCCGAGGCGCGAGTGCTCAGAACGTTCCGGGTCGACGACCTCGAGGCCGAAGAGCTCGAGTGGCGGCTGCCCTACGGCCCGCCCACGCGCGCCCTCCTCCTCAAGCCTGCCGGCGCGCGCGGCCCGCTGCCCGCGGTGCTGGGGCTCCACGACCACGGCGGAGCCAAGTACTTCGGCCATCAGAAGATCACGCGCCGCGATGGACCGCAGCACGTGCTCTTGCGCGATCACCAGGCGACCTACTACGGCGGGCGCGCGTGGGCCAACGCGCTGGCCTCGCGCGGATTCGCCGTGCTGGTTCCCGACGCGTTCCTCTTTGGCAGCCGCAGGGTGCGGCCGGCCGAGCTGCCGGCCTTCGTGGTCGAGCGCATGATGGCGCCGCCGCTCGCCGTGCGCGAGCTGCGGCCCGCAGATTCGGACACCAGGCCGGCGGCGGCCTTTGAGGTGTCGGCGGAGGAGCGGGCCGAGGAGATCCGCCGCTACGATGCCTTCGCTGCCCGCCACGAGGACATCGTGGCCAAGTCGCTGTTCTCAGCCGGCATGAGCTGGCCCGGCGTGTTTCTGGCCGACGACCGCGCCGCTCTCAGCGTCCTCTGCTCGCGGCCCGACATCGACGCAGGCCGCGTCGGCTGCTGCGGACTGTCCGGCGGCGGTCTGCGCACCAACCTGCTGGCCGCCACCGACGACCGCGTGCGCTGCAGCGTGACGGTCGGCTTCATGACGACGTGGCGCGACTTCGTGCTGAACGTCTGCCACACCCACACGTGGATGGTCTACGTGCCGCGCCTCAGCCGCCTGCTCGACTACCCCGAGATCCTCAGCCTGCACATGCCGGCGCCGGCCCTCGTGCTGCAGACGAGGCACGATCCGCTTTTCAGCCTCGAGGAGGCGCACCGGGCCGGGGCGATCCTCGAAGCCTGCTACGCCAGGGCCGGCGCGCGTGAAGCCTTCGTCATGTCCTTCTACGATGGGCCGCACAAGTTCGACGTGCCGATGCAGGAGCAGGCGTTCGCCTGGCTCCAGAGGTGGCTGGCGGCCTGAGCCGCGGTCCGGCTGGGCGGCTCGGAACACGGCCGCGGCGGCGTGAGCCCTGGTCCGGTCGAGCGGCTCGCCGCGCCCGCTCAGAAGCCGAGCGGCTCGCCGACCACGATCACCGTGAAGTCCGACAGCATCGGCTTGCGCCGGATGATCTGGTAGATCCGGCAGATGCGCGTCTCGCCCTTGCAGTCCTCGCAGTGGCCGGTCTTGACGCATGGGTTGGGCTGCTCGAGGCGCTTGTTGTTCATCGGCGAGGCCCAGGTCTCGAGGCGTTCGAACGCCTCGTCGAGGTCGCGCACGATTTTGTTGGCGCCCACGACCACGACGGTCTTCTTGGGGCCGAAGCTGAGGGCGGCGACGCGGTTGCCCACACCGTCGACGTTGACGATGTCGCCTTCGAGCGTCACGGCGTTCGATCCCGACAGGAACAAGTCGCAGGTGAGCTGGTCGCGCCTCACCTCGAGCTTGCGCGCGGCGTCGAGACCGGGCGCGCTGTGGTCGAGCACCTCGGCTCCGAGCTCTCTGACCTTGGCGTGGGCGCCGATCGCCGTGACGGTCATCGAGCCGCCGAAGCCGACCTTCATACCAGCCTTCACGAAACCCGCCACGCGCGAGAGCGCCTCGGCGCCCGTTGACGCGTAGTGGGCGTCGAAGCCGTTGGCCCGCAGGGCCTCGCAGGCTCTCTTTCCCAGCGTCTCGTAATGCCACTGCTCAACAGCCGTCATGGTCATCCTCCTGTCTGCGAACCCTGCCGCGCTCGACGCGGTCAAACCTCGCGCGCATCGATGATGGCGCGGAAGCCTTCCAGGCGGTGGAAGGTGATGGTGTTGGCGTCGTGGAAGTTGTGGGCGCCGTTGAGCGCCGTCCGGCTGAGGTAGAGCAGGTCCTCGCCGTCGATCATCATGTCCGGGTACTGGAAGCCGACCAGCTTGTGCCCCTCGGGCCAGCCGCGGTCCTGGTAGTTGATGAGGTCGCGGACCACGCGCCAGCGCATCGCGTCCTTCGAAACCGACAGCGAGAGAATGTTGCGCTGTCCCACCCAAGGCACGCTGACCCTGTTGACGAGCGCGATGTAGAGGCCGGTCTTCGGGTCCCTGAGGATCTCGAACTTGGACATGTTGCCCGGGAACTCGATGATCCGGTCAAAGGCGCAGGCCGCCGACGGGTCATCCGGGTCGATCCTCAGCACGACGGCCTTGCCGTAGTCGGGCTCGCCGCCGATCGTGTGGTACCTCAGGATGTTCACCAGCCCGCCGTCGGGGGTCACGACCACGTTTCCTTCGAGGAAACCCGGGCTGCCGCCCACGATGGCGCCCGGCCAGGCGGGGTCGTAGCGGGTGAAGCCGCTGACCGTCCAGCTGCGGGCGTCGGTCAGATCCGCGTCCAGCGGAGCGGAGACCACCGCGGAGTCGTGCTTGGTGGCGATCTCCCACGTTCCAAACTCGAGCGCGGTCCAGATCCTTCCGGCGTGGGTCACGATCGGCATCGGCGCCCTGTGCGGGCCCGGCTTGTCGCGCAGGCCCGTGCCTTCCAGGATCACGGTCGGCGGCCCGAATGTCCTGCCTTCGTCTTCGGAGCGGTAGACGAGCAGGTCGCCGTACTCGGTCCTGACGCCCAGCATGTGGAGGGCGTCCCGGTGCCAGAACATCTTGCCCCAGAAGCAGGGAACCAGTTGCGACTGGTAATGCCAGCTCGCGCCGTCGTCGTCGGAGCGGTAGATGTGCGTGATGTTCTGGCCGCCCCTCGCCCAGTAGATGTCGTGCGACGCGAGCAGCCTCCCGTTGGGCAGTCTCAGGAGCGAAGGGCTCGCGGTGGAGCGGCCCGAGGAGTCGAAGGTGTAGTCCTCCGGGTGCAGGTACGCCACCACCACCCCGGGAAAGGCTCCCGGACGGAACAGCCTCGGCCTGCTGCGCGCCGCCTCGACGTTGCCGCGGATCGCGGACACGGTCACCACGTAGTCGATGCCGTTCGAAAGGCCTCCCACCCTGAGGGAGCGGGCCGCGGCAGGGGCGGTGTGGAGAAAGCGCGTGTGCACACCCATGACCCTGACCTGCGCGATCTCCCGCACGTCGAGGACAAAGTGCGCGTCCTCTCCGGCGAGCGGGCCCGACAGGCTCCATTCCACTTCGACTCCGCCATCTGCGGGCGCGATGCGGTCGATCGCCAGCCCTCCGTAGCCGCCCTGCCGCCTGTCGAGAGTCGGATTATCCTGCGAGTCCATCAAGGGATGCGCCTCCTGCGATGCCGAGTGTAGGAGCCCCGATCGCAGGTGTCAACGCGACTCGGCGGCTCGCGCCCTACGTCTGCAGCGCGCGCACGAGGCCCGCGAGGAAGTCCCGGTTGTCGGCCGTCACGGAGACGAGGCGGCCGCCCATGCGGCTGAAGGTCTTGCAGTACCGCAGGTAGTAGGCGGGGTTTTGAGGCGGCGGCTCGCCCGCGGCAGCCCAGTCCCATTCCGATTCCTGCAGATCGACCACGTAGATGCGGTGGCCCTCGATGGTTTCGCCGCGGCGCCTCGCGATGTTGCGGGCCATAGACAGCGACTTCTCGAAGATCATCGGCGACATCACGGCCGAGCCCACCGAGAGGTAGACCCCGCCGTCGCCGAGGCCGCCGATGCTCTCGGCGAACCGCAGAAAGTCGCGCTCCGCGGTCCTGCCGATCGAGGCACCGTGGCTCATCGGATGAGCGTAGATGATGTCGTGGCCGAACATCGGGTGGCATGTGAAGGTGACCCCCAGCCGCACCGCCGCGGCGGCGACGCTCGCCTCGGCCCAGCGGTGCTCGAGCGCGTTCCATCCCGACGCGAGGCGGAAGCGCCGCGAGACCGCCAGCAGGTCGGCAGCCCGCGCCGCCCGGTCCGGGTCGTCGGATGCGGCGTGCGCAGCTGCAGCGAGCTCGGCGGCCGGGGGAATCTCCAGCCCGTTGTCGTGGATCAGCGAGCCGACCGACTCGCCGTAGCCGAGGCCGCGCCAGGCGCCGACGTTGATCGCCAGGTTGATCCAGTAGCCGGTCTCCTGCCACATGCCGAACTCGCCGCGCTCGATGTTGGCCCGCACGTCCTCGCTGGTCTCGCCGAGCCAGGCGAGCTCCCAGTCGTGGATGATCGCCGCGCCGTTGGTGGCAAGGTGAGTCAGCCAGCCGCCCTCGAGCAGCCGGATGAGCAGAGGCGCCAGGCCGTTCTTGAT
>CAZKGO010000025.1:0-36294 GCA_964552235.1 uncultured Spirochaetales bacterium
ATCACCCTCGACGCGCGCAACGCCCGGGCCCGGTGGGCTGCCGGCAACATTGCCCTCTTTTTTGACGGTCCGTGGAATACCGGCGTGCTCGTGAACTCGTTCAAGGACGCGCTGCCGTTCACCGATGTCGCTTGGGTGCCGGTGCCGAGCACGGCGGCTCCCGGGCGCGTCTACATGGGGCCGTCCTCGGGGCCGTTCTTCCTCACGAGCCAGAGCAAGAACCCCAGGATCGCCGCCGAGTTCTTCGAGGGCTTGATCTCCGAGGACTACTACGTAGCCCTGGCCCTCGGGCAGGACCAGCCTCCTCTCGACATCACCGCCGTGGCCAAGGCCCCGGTGCACTCGAGCTACGTCAAGGTGAACAAGCTGGCGGGGCCCCGGGTGTTCATACGGCCCGTTCCGCAGATCCGCAACCCTCAGGTGGCTGACGTGATCACGGAGATGAAGCCGATCACCCCGAACGTCGGTGACATCATCATGGGCGCCTTCAGCGGCGCGATCACGGACCTGCGCGGAGCGCTCAAGACCTACAACGACGCGATCACGGCCGAGCGCGACCGGGCGATCGCGGCGGTGCAGGCCAAGGGCATCAAGGTGAGCAAGGCCGACTGGGTCTTTGCCAACTGGGACCCGGCCAAGGACTACACGCCGGACATGTACAAGAAGTAGGGCGACCCGATGGATCGGCAGCGGGGAGGCAGGGGCGTCGTCGCCCGTCTGGTGGCTGACAGGCACCTCTACGTCTTCCTGCTGCCGTTCTTCGGGCTCTTCGTCCTGTTCACCCTCATCCCCATCGGGGCGAGCTGGTACTATTCGCTGCTGGACTGGAACGGCTTCGAGAAGAAGGGCACCTTTGTCGGCCTCGCCAACTTCAAGGAGATCATCGGCGACAAATTCTTCTGGAACGCCGTCAAGAACACCTTTGTGTTCGTGCTCACCGCGGCGCCGCTGCGCGTGGTTGTGGCCCTTTTGTTCGCCCTGCTGCTGAATTCGCGCCGAGTCCCGGCGGCCAACTTGTTCCGCACGGTGATTTTCACCCCGGTCGTGACGACCGGCGCGATCATCGGTGTCGTGATGGGCCTGGTGCTCGACCCCGGCGGCGGCCCGGTCAACCTGCTGCTCAAGCAGGCCGGCCTCATCAAGATGCCAGTGAACTTTCTCGGAGAGGCGAAGAGCGCCTTTCCGAGCGCGGTCGTGATCTGGTCCTGGAAGTGGCTCGGCATCACGCTGATCTACTGGCTGGCCGCCCTCCAGACCATCCCGCAGGAGCTCTACGAGGCCGCCCACATCGACGGCGCCGGCGGGCTGCGCACGTTCTTCGCCATCACGGTGCCGCTGTTGCTGCCCTTTGCGGCCATCATCGTGCTGATAACGGCGGTGGAAGCCACGCGGGTCTTCGAGTTGATGCTCACGCTCACGGGAGGCGGGCCCTTCTTCGCCACCGAGGTGATCGAGATCTACATCTACCGCTTTGCCTTCACGGCGAACATTCCGCGTCTCGGCTACGCTTCGGCTGCGGCGGCCCTGTTTGGGATCGTCTTCATGGCCTTCGCGCTGAGCCAGACCGCGGCTGTGCGGGCGGCGCGCCGCGGGAGCCGCCTGTGACCTCGCTGCGCAGGGCCGCCCCGAAAGCGGTGCTGGGTCTGTTCTTCCTTGTCGTCTGCTACTACTGGATCTACCCGTTCCTCTGGCTGGTCTCGATCTCCCTCAAGACCCAGATGGAGGTCTTCAAGGAAGGGCTGCGCCTGGTGCCGCGCAAGGCGCAGTGGCACAACTACACCGACGCCTGGGTCAAGGCCGGCTTCGGCCGGTACACGCTGAACACGGTGCTCGTGACTGTGGGCACCGTGCTCCTGGGGCTCGCCCGCGCGAGCACGGCCGGGTACGTGCTCGGCCGCTACGATTTCATAGGCAAGCGCTTCCTGCTCGTTCTGCTGGTGGCCACCTTCGTCGTGCCCCACGGCTACACCATCATCCCGATCGTCGAGATCTCGCGCAGGCTCGGGACGCTCAACAGCCTGTGGGGCATCATCCTCGTGCTCGGCGGCAGCGGCCAGGTGGCCAACGTGCTGCTGTTCATGGGCTACTTCAGCAAGATCCCGGCCGAGGTCGAGGAGTCGGCCAGGATGGACGGCGCCGGGTTCTACACGACCTTCTTCCGTATCACTCTGCCGCTGGCCCAGCCGATCGTCGCGACGGTGACCGTGATGAGCTTTCTCGGCGCGTGGAACTCGTTTTTCGTGCCGCTGGTGTTCACCTTCAGCAAGCCTCACCTGCGCACCCTGGCCGTGGGGATGATGGCCTTTGCCGGCACCCACGAGACCGACTGGACGGGCATGGCCGCGGCCGCCGTGATCGCCCTCGTGCCGGTGGTCGTCTTCTTCTTTTTCGTTCAGCGCTATTTCGTCGAAGGGCTGGCAGGCGCGGTCAAGGGCTGAGCTGCCGCTCGCATGGGGAGGACTCCGTGAAGATCAGGATCAGGGTGGACCGCGAGTACGAGCTCGGAGCGATCGACGACCGGCTCTACGGCTCGTTCATCGAGCACCTGGGCCGGGCGGTCTACGGCGGCATCTACGAGCCGGGCCACCCGAAGGCCGACGAGGAGGGCTTCCGCACCGACGTGCTGGACCTGGTGCGCGAGCTGCGGGTGCCGATCGTCCGCTATCCCGGCGGCAACTTCGTGTCGGCCTACAATTGGGAAGACGGTGTGGGGCCCGTCGAGCGGCGGCCGCGGCGCATCGACCTGGCCTGGAAGAGCGTCGAGCCGAACACCGTGGGGGTGAACGAGTTCGCGGCCTGGGCGCGCAAGGCCGGAGCCGAGGTGCTCATGGCCGTCAACCTCGGCACGAGAGGCATCGACGCCAGCCGCAGCCTGCTGGAGTACTGCAACCACCCCGGCGGCACCTACTGGAGCGACCTGCGCAGGTCCCACGGCGTCAGGGAGCCGCACAACTTCCGCCTCTGGTGCCTGGGCAACGAGATGGACGGGCCGTGGCAGACGGGGCACAAGACCGCTCTCGAGTACGGCCGCGTGGCCAACGAGACGGCGCGGGCCATGAAGAGCTACGACCCGAAGCTGGAGCTCGTGGCCTGCGGCAGCTCGAACATGGAGATGCCCACCTTTGCCGAGTGGGAGACGACCGTGCTGGACCAGTGCTACGACGCGGTCGACTACATCTCGCTGCACACCTACTACGGCAATCCCGACAACGACCTGCCGACCTTCCTCGCCCGCTCGGTGGGCATGGACCGCTACATCGAGACCGTGGTCGCGGCCTGCGACCTCGTGCAGGCCAAAAAACGCAGCCGCAAGCGGGTCGACCTTTCCTTTGACGAGTGGAACGTCTGGTTCCACTCCCGCGAGCAGGACCGAAAGCAGGAGCCCTGGACCGTGGGGCCGCCGCTGCTCGAGGACCTCTACACGATGGAGGACGCCCTCGTGGTCGGGTGCATGCTCAACTCGCTCATCCGCCACGCGGACCGCGTCAGGATCGCCTGCCTGGCGCAGCTCGTGAATGTGATCGCGCCGATCATGACCGAGAACGGCGGGCCGGCCTGGCGGCAGACCATCTTCTATCCCTTCCTCCACGCCTCGCTGTACGGCCGCGGCGTCTCGCTGCAGGTGCTCACGGACTCGCCGACCTACGAGAACGCGCGGTTCGGCGACGTGCCCTGGCTGGACGCCACGGCGGTGCGCAACGACGCATCGGGCGAGCTCACCCTCTTCGCGGTCAATCGCAGCGGCAGCGACGAGATCGTCCTCGAGGGACGCCTCGCCGGCTTCGAGGACCACGCGGTCGTTGAGCACCTGGTGCTGCGCCACGACGATCTTCAGGCGGCCAACACCCGCAGGCGGCCCGATGCGGTGGTGCCCGCTGCGGCCAGGGGCGCCAAGGCCGAGAAGGGCGCCCTGAGCGCCGTTCTGCCGCCCCTGTCGTGGAACGTGCTGCGGCTGGGCAGGAAGTAGAGGGACTTCGTGACCAAGAGACCGAACATCGTCTACATCCTGAACGACCACCAGGCCTACTATCGCCACGGGTGGGACGGCGGGCCGCGCGTGCAGCGGCCGAACTTCGAGCGGCTGGCGCGGGGCGGCGTCGAGTTCGCTCGTGCTTACACCGCCTGCCCGCTCTGCGGGCCTGCTCGGCGCACGATGCTGACGGGTCTCTTTCCGCACAACCACGGCGAGATCAAGAACGATACCAACCACCCCTTCGACCGGGAGGTCTATCTCGACCTGCTCGCAGCCGCGGGATACGACTGCTGGTACTACGGCAAGTGGCACGCGGGTCCGGGCACGGCGTTCGACCACGGCTGCCGGGGCTTCAGCTACCCGAGCTACAACAACCCGTACACCAAGCCCGAGTACAAGGAGTACCTCGCGCAGCGGGGCCTGCCGGAACCGGAAATCCTGATCGAACGCAGCTTCTGGGGACCCACCATCGGCGGCGAGCCCAACCTCATGAAGGCCGGCGAGCGCTACCGGCAGAACCGGCGATGGTGCAACGAGCACGCCAGCGGCGTCATGGTCACGCCGGACGACACGCACGAGGCCTTCTTTCTCGCCAACCTGGCCTGCGAGCGCCTCCAAGCCCTCGCCTCGTCGAAGCAGCCCTTCGCCCTGCGCGTCGACTTCTGGGGGCCCCACCAGCCCTACTTCCCGACCCAGAGGTTCGCGGACCTCTACCGGCCCGAGGAGATCCCGGAGTACGGCAGTTTCCGCGACGAGCTCGCGGACAAGCCCGAGATCTACCGCAGCGAGGGCAACGAGCCGCTGCACGAGAAGGGGAAGCTGCGCGTACCGAGCCCGCTGCCCTGGAGCGAGTGGCAGAAGGTGATCGCCCGCAGCTACGCCCAGACCACGCTGGTCGACGAGGCGGGCGGCCGGATCCTGGATGCCCTCGACCGCCTCGGCCTCGCAGAGAACACCCTGGTCATGTGGACCACCGACCACGGCGACGGCCTGGCCTGCCACGGCGGCCACTTCGACAAGCGCTCCTACATGCCCGAGGAGATGGTGCGCGTGCCGCTGGCCGTGCGCTTTCCCGGCAGGATCGCGGCCGGCCGCAACAGCGAGGCCCTGGTGAGCAACATCGACACCGCGCCGACCTTTCTGGACGCGGCCGGGCTCGCCTTCAAGCGCCCGGTCGACGGCCAGAGCCTGCTGCCGCTCGCCGAGGGACGGCTCCAGGCGTGGCGCGAGGACCTGATGAGCGAGACCCATGGTCACATGGAGGAGCACATCGGGCGCCTCATCGTGACGGGCCGCTGGAAGTACGTGGCCAACCGCGGCCAGCTCGACGAGCTCTACGATCTGGAAAAGGATCCCTACGAGTTGCGCAACCTGGCGAGCGACCCGGGCCACGCTGCGGTCGTGGCGGACATGAAGCGTCGCCTGGCCTCGTGGAGGACCCGCAGCCACGACCCTGCCCCGCTCGACTGACCGGCCATGGCTGCCAGGCGCGATCGACCCAACTTTGTCATCGTTCTCACCGACGACCTCGGCTACGGCGACATCGGCTGCTACGGAGCCGCGGACATCGACACGCCCAACATCGACCGCATGGCCGCCGGGGGCGTGCGCTTCACCAACTACTGCGTGGCTGCCCCGACCTGCACGGCGTCGCGCGCAGCGCTGCTCACGGGATGCTACGCTCAGCGCATCAGCCTGCCGGACATCCTTGTGCCGTGGACGCCCAAGGGGCTCGGCACCGAGGAGCAGACCATCGCGGCTGTGCTCAAGGGACGCGGATACGCGACAGCGTGCTACGGCAAGTGGCACCTGGGGGCCCACCCCGAGTTCCTGCCGACGCGGCACGGCTTCGACGAGTACTTCGGCCTGCCGTATTCGAACGACATGTGGCCGAATCACCCCGTGCCTGATCGCGCCTCACGCATGCCCCCGCTGCCGCTGATTCAGGACGAGACGGTCATCGAGTACAACCCCGACCTGACGCAGCTCACAACGTGGTACACCGAGCGCGCGGTGGCGTTCATCGAGCGCAACCGCGATCGGCCCTTCTTCGTCTACCTTCCCCATTCCATGCCCCACGTGCCCCTGGCGGTTTCGGACAAGTTCAAGGGGAAGTCGCGGCGCGGCCTCTACGGCGACGTGATCATGGAGATCGACTGGTCGGTGGGACGGATCCTGGAGACCCTCGAGCGGCTCGGGCTCGAGCGGGACACGCTCGTGATCCTTACCTCGGACAACGGGCCTTGGCTCGAGTACGGCGAGCACGGAGGCAGCCAGGGGCCGCTGCGCGAGGGCAAATGGACCACCTTTGAGGGAGGGCAGCGCGTGCCCTGCGTGATGCGCGCGCCGGGCCGGCTGCCTGCGGGCCGCGTCTGCGACGAGCTGGTCACCGAGCTCGACATCCTGCCGACCTTTGCCGCCCTGGCGGGAGCGCAGCTTCCAGGCCACGAGATCGACGGCCGTGACGTCGGGGCCGTGCTCGCCTGCCGAGCGCCGAGCCCGCACGAGGCCTTCTTCCACTACCGAGGATACTCGCTGGAGGCGATCCGCTGCGGCCGCTGGAAGCTGCACCTGCCGCACCCTTACATGCACGTCATCGAGGGCGGGCGGGGCGGCAAGCCCGGCCGCACATCGACCGAAACGATCGGGCTCGAGCTCTTCGACCTCGAGGACCTGCACGAGACCCGCGACGTGGCCGCCGATCACCCCGACGTGGTGGAGCGCCTGCTCGCGCTCGGCGCGGCCTTCGACCGCAGGCTGCGCGAGGGGCGGCGGCGCTCGGGCGAGGTGCAGATCGACGGCGGGATGGCAGGCGGCCGGCTCTACACCTTCGAGGTGACGGGGGGGCGTGTGAGCCCCGAGCGCGGCGGCTACGCCGACGGACCGCTGGAGTGGACCCTCGTCGAGCCGGGCGCCCGCCTGACGCTCGGCCTGCCGATTCCCAAGGACGGCCTGTTCCGCATGTCCATGACGCTTTCGGGCGAGGGGCGCTTCGCCTTCGCGCTCGACGGCCAGCCCGTCGGCGCTCCGGTGGACGCGACCGCAACGTCGGCGCTCGTGTGGCAGGGGAGTCTGCGGCTGCTGCTCGGAGTGCGCAGGCTCACGGTCGAGCGCCTGCCGGGGGCGCCCGCGCAGGGCAGGCTTGTCATCGAGCGAGTCAGGGCCGAAGCGGCCGAGTAGCGGAGCCGGGAGGATCTCCTCAGATGAAGCAGCCCAACATTCTCTGGATCTGCACCGATCAGCAGCGGTGGGACACCCTGGGGTGCTACGGCAACCCGTGGGTCCGCACGCCCAGCATCGATCGGCTGGCTGCCTCGGCCACGGTGTTCGAGCGCGCCTACTCGCAGAGCCCGATCTGCACGCCGAGCCGCGGGAGCTTTCTCACCGGCCGCTACCCGCGCACATGCCGCTGCCGTCAGAACGGAGCCGACGTCCCCGCCGACGAGGTGCTCGTGACCCGGCTGCTGCACGAAGCGGGCTACGTGTGCGGCCTCTCGGGCAAGCTGCACCTCTCGGCCTGCAACCCGTCGGTCTGCCACGGCAGCGAGCGGCGCATCAACGACGGCTACGACATCTTCCACTGGTCCCACGACGCCGCAGACAGCTGGCTGACCAATGAGTACCACCAGTGGGTGAGGGCCCGAGGTCACGAGGTCAAGCATCCGGTCTCGGCCCACTCCAGGTGGGTCCGCGACGGGGCGCCGGAGGCCGATCACCAGACGACCTTCTGCGCCCAGAAGGCGATCGAGTTCATGCGCAGCGCCCCGCGCTTCCATCGGCCGTGGCTCTTTTCCGTCAACATCTTCGATCCCCATCACGCCTTCGACCCGCCGGTGGAGTACCTGGACCGCTACCTCGAGCGGCTCGACGAGATCCCGCTTCCGCACTACGTGGAGAACGAGCTTGCGGACAAGCCGGTCTACCAGCGCATCGACCATGACGCAGCCTACGGCCGCAAGGCCGGCCTGCCGTGGGACAAGATGAGCGTCCGGGACCACCGCGTCGTGCGGGCGGCCTACTGGGCGATGTGCGACCTGATCGACGTTCAGGTGGGCCGGATGCTCGACGAGCTGGAGCGCACGGGGCAGCGCGAGAACACGATCGTGATCTACATGAGCGACCACGGTGAGATGCTGGGCGACCACGGGATCTACCTCAAGGGACCCTACTTCTACGAGCCCGCGGTGCACGTGCCGCTGATCGTCTCGTGGCCCGGCCGCATTGCGGCGCGCCGCGCGCCGGCGCTCGTGGAGCTGACCGACCTGGCGCAGACGCTGCTCGATGCTGCAGGGCTGCCGCACCACCCGGGCATGCAGGGCCGGTCGCTGTGGCCTCTGCTCACCGCAGCGGCACCTGCGGACCGCCATCGCGACGACATCTACTCGGAGTACTACAACGCCATGCCCTGGCACCGGGACCCGACCGCGCAGATGACGATGGTGCGCACGGAGACGGCCAAGATCACCGTCGACCACGGCAACAGCACGGGCGAGCTCTACGACCTCGAGGCGGATCCGACGGAAACACACAACCTCTGGAGCTCGCCGGCACACGCGGTGCTGAAGACCGACATGCTGCTGCGCCTGGCCAACCGGATGGCTTTCACCGCCGACCCGCTGCCGGTGCGCCGGGCCGACTGGTAGTCGCCGCGGGCGCCTGCGGCGTCATCCGCGTCTTTGGCGCGGCCTGCTTTCGCGGCTCGCCGGAATCCTGGAAGTAGAGCGAAAGCTTGGTGTCAACGAAGAATGTCGCGGTCGTGAAGCTGGTCGCGCGCGGGGTTAGGGCGCTCCGGGTCGCTTCAGGGGAACAGGCTCCTGGGACAGGTACTCGTGCATGGCCTCTTCGCATCTCTGCTCCTGCTCTGTCATATCCTTGAGGAGGTCGCCGATCAGGCCGGCGACGCTGGTGTTGCGCTTGGCCGCGAGAACGCGGGCCCCGAGCGCCCCCTGTTCTTCAGGTGACACGGTCGCTTTTCTCACGAGGCGAGAATCGCAGGACACCAAACGCGCGTCGCACGAGTATGGGCGAGCTCCACGCCCTGCGGCCGTCCTGCTCGACGAGGCGGGCAAAGACAAAGCAGCCGCCGGGTGCTTCGTCCAGCAGGGAATCCGCGAGGGTCGCGGCCGCGTCGACGTCGCACCGCTCGGGGCTCTGCTGCCAGAACACACGATCCAGGCAGACCAGCTCGAGTTTCTCGACCCGGCTGCAGGCCCTCGCCAGCACGGAGACTTCCAGAGGCCTGCCCGGCTCGCAAATGCACACCCCGCCTTGCAGCACCCCGTTGATCTTCAGGACGAGGATGGTGCGCTGGCCCGCGGTGGCAAAGGTCCGACCGAGCCGGAGCGCTCGAAACACGCCGGCCCTGCTCCGGTCCTCGGCCAGCAGGCCGGCGAGGCCGTACTGGGTGCCTTCGCGCCCGCGGCCCATGGGCGGCGAGCCTGCCAGGCCGTCGTGCGAGTCGGAGCCGCCCACGAAGGCCGGGGGCCGGCTGCACAGCGGGAGGAACTTCTCCAACGCTTCGGCAGGCTCCCGCTTCTGCTGGATGACCTCCACGATCGCCGGCGCGGGATACGTGAGGAACTCCCGCGGCAGGGTCTGCAGCTTGTGGTATCCGAACAACGCACCCGGCGCGGATGAGATCATGGCGAGCAGCTTCGGGATCTCGCCGGGGTCTGCATCGAGGCTCTGGAACGGGTAGTAGGGGAAGCTCCGGTCGCCGAAGTAGAGGTTGATCGAGCCGCACACCTCGATGCCCGGCAGCGTCACGAAGCGGCCCGGGTCATCGTGAGCGTCGGCCCGATCGAACAGAGCCCGCCACTGCTCCTCGTTCCACGCCTCGCCATAGGTGAGGCGGTCCTCGATGTGGTCGTTCAGCGCCACGAAGTCGAGCCCGGCCTGCTGGCGCGCCCAGTCGTAGGCCTCGTCGGGGCCGCCCATTCCGTCGGAGAGGCCCGTGTGCAGATGCAGGTCTCCGAAGAGGACCTCGTGCCCGCCGGTCAGGCTCGTGTCGATCACGGGAGGACCGGTCGCGCCGCCGCCCTGCCAGCGCGCCCGCAGCCTGCCCTGCGGCAGGGTCAGCCGCAGGCCGTGGACGCGCGTCGTGGGCCCGCCGACCCGAAGACGACCCTCATGCGGAAGTCCGGCGACGCCCTCGGCCTCGAGCTCGATCTCCTGGGCATCCGCCGGCACGGATGCGTAGGCGCTCTCCGGTCCGCCCCGGGCCCTGACCGCCAGAGCGAACGCGGATCGAGCGTTCGAGGTCGAAGGATACAGCAGGTCGAATCCCTCAAAGGCTCCAGGGCGCACGACCAGCCGCGGAGCCGCGACAGGATGCGCCAGGAGATCCGGAGAGCTCGCCAGAGCGTGCAGCTCGTAGCTGCCCGGCCGCTCGCAGGGCAGAAGCGACGGCAGCCGCACCGTCAGCTCGCAGCCAGGGGCTGCGCCGTCAGGGGCGGACACCTCGATGATCGACAGGCGGCTTCCGCGGGAGACGATGCGAACGGGAAGTTGTTGACCGGGGTCGGCCACAGCCGTGACGGCGCCGGCGGCGGCGATGAAACCTTCGTCCTTTTCGCTGGCGCAGCCGCCCCAGCCCTGGGGCAGGTCGAAGAGCACGAACCCTCCGGGTGGAAGGCCCTCTGCTGCCGCGAAGCGCAGGCTCAAGGCCGCGCTCCTGCCGCAGACGAACGCCGTGGGCGCGGCCTCCAGGCGCACCGGCGAGGGCGAGCGGCCGAGAGCCGCGCGCACGTAGTGCCGCCAGGCTGCGCTGAGCTTGGAGCCGCGCGCCTGCCCCGGATCGAAGGCTCCCACGGCTCAGCCTTCCTCCCAAGGCAGGATCGCGCACCTCGCCTCGAGGCTGCCGCAGCGGTAGGCGGGCTCGAACGAAGGCGACTCGTCGCAGCCGAGCATCCTCAAGGAGTAGCTGCGCAGGATCTCGCTGCGGATGGGGACGAACTGCTGGACGAGCGCCCGCTCGAAGACGCTGACGGACAGGAACCCGGCCGGGTAGTGGGTGGTCTGGGGAGCGTTGATCTGCGCGCCCCGGCCTGCCCGCAGCAGCAAGGGCACGTTCTTGTGTCCGCACCAGGCGACCCAGCTCTTCTGCGCCTGGAACAGGAGGTCTCGGATCTGCTCGTGGTCTTCGACCGCCGCGTCGCCGTCCCTGATCGCGGGGTTGAGGACGAGGTCGTGGTGGCTGAGAATGATCAGCCTCTCCGGACTCTCGAGGGCCTGCGCGAGGAGCGCCCGTTGAGCGCCGCCGAGGGCCCCTGAGGAGGTGTCGAGGCCGAGAATCTGCATGTTCCTCCAGCGCTCGAGAAACGGGGCGTTGTAGGGCCATGGGCTCCCGCCCCCGGGCGGGTGTCTCTTGCCGCCCCGATCGTGGTCGCCCGGGATGGCGAAGACGCCGCCGGGGAAAGCGGAAAGGATGCCGGACGCCTCGCCCATCTCCTCGGGCTTGCCGGCATCGGTGAGATCTCCGGGAATGAGCAGCGCCTCCATGGCCTGCGACCGGGCCCAGTCCACGACCTCCCGCAGCACGCAGCTCGATTCCTGGAACATGCGGCCGCGACGGTTCTCCCTGTCGACGGACACGTGCGGGTCTGCCACCACGGCGAAGCGCAGCAGGGGAGAGCCCGGCACCTCCGCGAGCGTGCGGAAGCTCAAGGCGGCGATCTCCCGGTCGCCTGCGTAGGCTCTGGCCGTGCAGGGGCTGTCGGCCTCGAGTCCGACGGCCTCGAGCCTGCCGCAGAAGTTGCGCTCCTTCGTGCTCCACTCCGCGGACCATCCGTACCGCCCCTCGACGCGCAGCCGGTAGACCGCAGCCTCGTGGGAGCCAAAGGCGAACAGCGCCTGCCGCGCGCCGACGTTCTCGACGACAAAGTAGTCCCCCCGCCCGAAGTACGCGCCGGCCATCAGAAGAGAATCACCTTGTCAAAGGCGACCGCCGCCTCGCCGCGGCCGGCAAAGCCGCGGTCCGTGGATTTCACTTCGAGGTCGATGCCGTCGATCGCGACGTGGTAGATCACGTGGTCGCCGACGAACTGGAAGCTGTCGATCCGGCAGCGGATCCCTTCGGCCGGAGAGAGGCACAGGCGTAGGTCGGCGGGCTTGGCGCATCCGAGGCCTTTGGCCGGGGTGCCGGTCACCCGCGACGCGCGCAGGGGAATGAGCGCGTCCCCCGCCTTGATCGAGAGCCGTCCCTCCTCAAAGGAGACCTGGAAGAAGTTGGCCTTTCCCAGGAACGAGGCCACGAACTCGTTGGCCGGCTCGTCGTAGAGCGCTTCCGGAGTTCCGACCTGCTGGGCTTTGCCGCCGTCCATGACCACGATGCGGTCCGACATCGACATCGCCTCGGCCTGATCGTGGGTCACGAACACCACCGTCACGCCGAGGCGGTGGTGCAGGTTCTTGATCTCCAGGCGCATCTCCTCCCGCAGGGCGGCATCGAGGTTCGACAGCGGCTCGTCGAGGAGGAGTACTGCGGGGTCGCAGACGAGCGCCCGGGCGAGGGCCACGCGCTGCTGCTGGCCTCCGGACAGCTCGTGGGGAAACCGCCGCTCCATCCCGGCCATCTTCACGACGGAGAGGATCTTCGCCACCTTCTCGACGCACTCGGCGCGGCTTGCGCGGCGGATCCGCAGCGGATACGCCGTGTTGGCGAACACGTCCATGTGCGGCCACAGGGCGTAGTCCTGGAAGACCATGCCGATGCGCCGCTCGGCCGGCGGCACGAAGACGTTGTTCGCCAGGTCGCTCACGACCCTGCCGCCGATCTCGATCGTGCCCGCGCTCGGCGGCTGGAACCCCGCCACCAGCCGCAGCGTGGTCGTCTTGCCGCACCCCGAGGGTCCGAGCAGCGTCACGAACTCCCCGCGCTCGACCTCGAGGCTCAGGTCCGAGACGGCGACCGTCTCGCCGAACCGCTTTGTTATGCCCGCGAGCCCGATTTCCTTCATACGCACCTGCTCACATCAGCCCAGGAGGCTCCGCCTGCCGCGGCTCACGAGCGCGACGAGGCGGTCACCCAGGAGGACCGTGACGATGATGACGATCGAGAACGCCGAGGCCCGCCCGATGCTGCCTTCCTGCAGAAGGGAGAACACCGCGACGCCGATGGTCTCCTTGCCCGATGAGTACAGCAGAATCGAGATGGTCAGCTCGTTGAGCGTCGGGATGAAGATCAGGAGCCAGCCGCTGGCGATTCCTTCGCGGCTCAGTGGCACGAGGACGTCGAAGACGCGGTGGCGATGCTTTCCCCCGGACACCAGGCACGCCTCTTCGAGCGAAGGGGCGATCTGCTTGAGCGAAGCGGTGAGCGTGCGCACCGCGTAACCGAGAAAGCGCGCCACGTAGGCGAGGATCATGATCAGGGCCGTGTTGTAGATCGAGACGCGGAGAATCGGGATCGGCCTGATCCAGGCGATGATAAAGGCCAGGGCGATGATCGTGCCCGGGATCGAGCGCGGCGCGGTGGCCAGGAAGTCCAGGAAGCGCCGGCCCGCGAGGCTCGACCGTTCAGTGACGAGGGCGATCACCATGCCGACAGCCACGCAGACGGTAGCCGTGATCACGCCGAACACCAGGGAGTTGCGCAACGACGCGGTGACCAGCTTGTCGGCAGGCAGGGCCGTGTAGTTGCCCAGGGTCAGGTTCCCGAGGCTCGGCGGCAGCCCGTACGCCCGGGTGAAGGAGGAAAGCAGGATCGCGGCCAGCGGCAGGACCACGGTCACGAAGCAGAAGGTCCCGATCACCGAGCTGTACAGCCAGGCCTTCGGCCCGGGGGGAAGCAGGTCCTTGCGTCCCCCCTTCCCGGTGATGACGACGTGCCTGCGCCTGCCGACCATCCGCTCCTGGACCCAGAGAAACAGCAGGCCGGTGGCGATCAGGTAGACCGACAGGCAGGAGGCGATCGTCAGGTTGTTCTTGACTCCGTAGGAAAGAACCGTCGCGTAGATCTGGGTGGTCAGGACGTAGAAGCTCGCGGGGATGCCGAGCACCGCGGCCACGCCGAAATTGGCGATGGATGTGGCGAACACCAGGAGCGCGGCGCCGAGGATCGACGGGAGCATCAGAGGAAGGGTGATCGTGCGCAGCATCGTGAGGCCCCTGGCTCCGGCCACCTCGGCGGCTTCTTCGAAGCTCGCGTTCATGTTCTGCAGGGAGCGCACGACCGTGATGTAGACCATCGGGCATCCGTGCAGCGAGAGCACGAGGATCACGCCCAGCGGGCCGTAGATGCGCAACAGCGGCTCCTGGCTGCCGGCGAGGGCCTTGTACGCCTGGTTGACGTAGCCCACCGGCCCGATCATTTCCCGCCAGGCAAAGGCGAAGACGAAGCCGGGAATCAGGTAGGGCACCATGAGAAGGACCCGCAGCACCTTGCCGCCGGGAATGTCCATGCGCCCGGCCACCAGCGCCAGCGGCACGCCGAGACAGAGCGAGATCACCGTCGTCGAGACGCCCACGATGAGGGTGTTCCTGAAGGGCGTGAGGTAGCGCGCGTCGGTGAAGACGGCGCCGAAGCCCTCAAGCGACGGCCTGCCGTCGAACTGCCCCATCTGCAGCAGCAGCTTCAGGAGCGGGTAACCGGTGATGAGAGCGACGATGAGCAGCCCGGCCCACCCCAGCACGGGGGGCAGGCCGGACCGCTTCGAAAGCGACAGCTCTCTGCGGCGCAGGAGGTCGGCCATGTGCGAAGCTTTGCCGGCGTCGAGCCTACTTCTTGAACAGGCCCATGAATCTGTCCATGATCTGTGTCCGGTTCTTGTCGATGTAGTCCCAGTCCGTCGGGATCAGGGCGATCGACTTGAAGTCCACGTCCACCACGGCCGTGCCGGGCAGCACCGGCGTGTAGCCCTTGGCGGCCATGTCCCTCATGGCTTTTTCGCTGTAGATGTAGTCCAGGAACGCTTTAGCCACAGGGATGTTCTTGGCGGTCTTCAGGATGGCGATCGGCTGGGGCAGGATCACGCTGCCCTCGACCGGGTAGACGTAGTCGACCGGCGATCCTTCCTTTTTGAGGGCGTAGGCGTTGCGGTCCACGAGCATCCCGAGGGCGAACTCGCCGCTCGCCACGCCCTGGCCGACGTCGCCGTTGCTCTTGGCCAGCTTGCCGCCGTTGGCCACGAAGTCCTCGAAGTACTTCCAGTCGTAGTTCGCGGCCTTGAGCAGCGCGCCTATCGTCGCCACAACGGTGCCCGAGTACTGCGGGTCGGGCATCACGACCTTGCCCTTGTACTCGGGCTTCAGGAAGTCCTTCCAGCTGCGCGGGGGCGTCTTGACGAGGCGCGTGTTGTACACGATCGACATGCCCGACCACCTCACCTCGTTGTAGGCGCCGCCTTCGTACTGGAACATGGCCGGCACCTTGTCGAGGTTCTTCGGCTTGTAGGGGTAGAGCATGTTGCGCGCGTAGAGGTTGCGGTAGATCGACATGTCGGCGACGCACAGGACCTCGGCCTGAATGGCGCCCGCGGCCTCCTCGGCCTGAAACTTGGCGAGGACCTCGCTGGTGCCGGAGCGGTACACGTTGGCCGTGGCCCCGGGGTGGGCTTCCTCAAAACCCTTCTTGACGACGTCGATCACGTCGCGCGACATGGCCGTGTAGACGTTGACCGGCCCCGTCGGCTTGGCGGCCTCCGCGGCCGTCGGCTCCGCCTGGGGCGAACCGAAGACCGAGACCACGCACAGACCCAGGGTGAGACACAGCAGCGACCTTCTTCTCATTTCACACCTCCTCACTGGTGTTTGGAATGCGTCATGCCGTCGACAACGATGGGATCGACGGACTCATCCACGGCTCCTGTCTGCCCGCCGCCGATGGCGGCGAGAATCGCGTTTGCGGCCCGGCGACCCATCTCGCGCACGGGCTGCTCGACGGTGGTGATCGGTGGGGAAAAGAGGCTGAACCACTTGGAATAGCCGTAGGCCACGAGCGCGATGTCGGCGGGAATGCCCACGCGCTCGTCGCGGAACCTCTGCAGCGCTCCCAGCGTGATCCTGGTGCTCGCCGTGATGACGGCCGTGACCCGCGGGTGCCTCGCCAGCAGCACCTTTGCCGACTCGTAGCCGTTGCCCTGGGAGTAGTCGCCGTGGAGGAGGATTCCCTCGGAGCCGAGAGCGTGCCGGTAGCCCGCTGCCCGCTCCAGCGCCGAGGACGAATCCGGCGGCCCGTTGATCATGGCGATCCGCGAGTGCCCCTGCTGCCGCAGCAGGCCGACGGCCATCTCGATGGCCTTTCGATTGTCGACGTAGACCGAGGAATACTTCCGCCACTGCCCCTGTCTGCGATCGACGACCACGAGGGGAACGCTGCAGGCGGCGAGGCTGCGCGGCACGGCGCTGCGCTCCACCGGCCGGATGATGAGTCCGTCTACGCCGTCGGCTATGAGGTCGCCGATGCACTCCTCCTGGCAGTCCGGATCGCCGGATGCGCTCCTGAGAATGACGTTGTACTTTTTGTCCTGAGTGACTTCGAGGATGCCGCCCAGGGTCTCGGGGAAGTAGATGTTTGTCATTTCAGGGAAGATGACCCCCACAGACATCGTCTGCCTGCGCTTGAGGCTTCTCGCGATCCTGTTGGGAGCGTAGGCGTGCCTGTCGATGATCGCCTGGATCTTCCGCCGCGTCTCGGCCGACACGGGCCGCGGCCCGTTGTTGATCGCGTAGGACACGGTCGAGATCGAGGTGCCTGCCTCGCGGGCGATCTCGACGATGGTCAGCTTCTTTTTCCGCTCGTGCTGCGGCTTCACGGCAGGCGCATCCGCCAGGCGTTCCCGGCCTCTATTCGAAACGTTTCGACTAAACGGGATTATAGGGCCGCGCGGCTGCGCTGTCAACAGGAATCGCCGGGCCGGCTTCGAATCGCCCTCGATGATCCGGCGCGGGCCCTCGTGCCGGCCGCGCGCGCCGCGACGGCAGCCGCCCGCAGATGACGCAACAGAGCCGCCTCCTCCGATCGGCCACTCCGCCATTCTCCGTTGCAGGCCCTCACTGGTCCGCTGCGGCCGGAGGTGGAATGTCCACGACAACGGGGCAAGGCGGCGGCGTCTTGAAGATGGTGCGGCTGCTGCGCACCCCTGCCTCGCCGCAAGAGCGTGCGCACGGCTCCGGCAGGTCCTCAATGCGGACGCTCTTCGGGTTGGTGAAGATGTCCGCTGTCATTCCTTGCGACAGCGTATGCGCTGTCGCGTCGTCAGCCACGGTGAACTCTGCGGCTCCGCGATGCCCGGGCCGCCAGACCGCCCCGCACGCCAGACGGCCCGAGAAGAAAGCGTCGGCGCGCCTATCGGCGGACGCAGCAAACCCCGCGCCGGCGCGAAGCGGTTTTGCCCCTACCGGCCCGGCGGTCCCGACTCGCGCAGCTCGTCGGTGATCTCGGTCAGGCGATCGACGAGGGGCTGCACCTTCGGGAACAGGGGGCGGTAGACCTCGCGGTAGATGCGGTCGTGAGCCGCGGCGCGACCCGGCTCGGGCTCGAAGCGCTCGCCCGTGCGCGTCATCGCAGAGGCGGCAGCAAGGGCATCGGGGTACCAGCCCGCGCCTGCGGCCGCCAGGATGCCCGCCCCGAGGCAGGTCGCCTCGCTTTCGGCGGCGCGCACGGCGGGCACCCCCGTGACGTCGGCCATGATGCGGCACCAGAGGTCGCTGCGGCTGCCCCCGCCGAGTATCACGTACTCGTCGAAGCGAAGACCGAGTGAGTCCATCACCCCGTCGCCGGCCAGCCGCTGCTCGTACGCGATGCCCTCCAGCAGCGCGCGGTAGAAGTGGCCGCGCCCGTGCGCCCCTGTCCAGCCGACCGTGATGCCCGACGCTGCGGGATCCCAGTACGGGTTGAGGACGTTGTGCCAGTAGGGGACCAGCAGCAGCCCGTCTGCTCCGAGCGGTACGGCGGCCGCCTCGCGCTCGAGCGCCTGCTCGGGCGAGGCGCCGAGGTCGCGGCCCCATCGCTCGACGAACCACCCGACTGTGTACACGCCGCCCTTCAGACATGTCTCGAGGAAGAAGGCTCCGGCCACCGGTGCGCACAGCGTGCGAAAGGCGCGGTCGGTGAGGTAGCGCGGCGACCATGCGCCGGCCACGACCGCGGTGCCCATGTTGAGGTAGGGGCGGCGCGGCGCGGTCGCGCCTGCGCCGAGGCCCGCGCACTGCCCGTCGCCGCCGCCGGCGAACACCGGCAGCCCTTCGGGCAGCCCCGTGGCTCGCGCAGCCTCGGCGTTGAGGCTGCCGATCGGCGCGCCGGCGGCCACGATCTCGGGCAGCTGCGCGCTGGTGAGGCCGATCTCGGGCAGGATCGCATCCCACCAGCAGCCGCGCTCCATGTCGATGAGACCGAGCGGGTCGGCCGAGGCGAGGCTGGTGCGCCAAACACCGCAGAGGCGGTGCACGAGCAAGGCGTGGCAGTCGAGAACGCGTGCGGCCTTGTTCAATACCTCCGGCTCGTTCTCCGAGAGCCACAGGATCTTGGGCAGCGCCGGGATCATCGACGGCGGCCTTCCGGTCGTGCGGTGGATCAGCTCGGCGCCCAGCCGGCGCTCCAGAGCCTCGACCTGAAGCCGGGCGCGCTCGTCGAGCCAGAGGATGGCGTTGCGCAGGGGGCGGCCGGCGCGGTCGACGGGGACGAAGCTCTCGCGCTGGTGGGTCACCGAGAGCGCCTCGACCGCGCGGACGTCGATGCGGGAGGCGAGATCCGCGAGGGCCCGCGCCGCGCCCTGCCACCACGCGTCGGCGTCCTGCTCGTACCAGCTCGGGCGCGGGTGCAGCATCTCGAAGGACGCGCGTCCCTCGGCTGTCGGGCGGCCGTGCCTGTCCCACGCGATGACCTTGCAGCCCGTCGTGCTGCAGTCGACCCCGATGACGAGATGCGCGCTCATGAGGCCTCGATGATAGCACGACCCGCATCCGCGCGGCCGCTTCTGGCAGCGCCGCGCCGTGCGGGCCCCCCCTGGTCGGGCCGGCTTTGACAGCCGCGGCGGGGGCGTGCTATCTGGTCGGGCGGAGGTACCTGATGCGCGAGAAGATCGGAACGTTCGACGCATTCGCCGAAACCGTGGCCAGGCTGGGGCAGGGAGGCTGCCTGCTGGTCGGGGGCGAGAAGGGCAACCCGATGACCATCGGGTGGGGCACGATCGGCGTCATCTGGGGAAGGCCGGTGTTCATCGTGGCCGTGCGTCCGTCGCGCTACACCTTCGGCCTCTTGGAGCAGCTCGGGGAGTTCACCGTGAACGTGCCGCCCGAGTCCCTCAAGAAGGAGGTGGCCTCGATCGGCTCGGAGTCGGGCCGCACGGTGGACAAGATCAGGAAGCACAAGCTCACCCTCGGCGGCAGCCGGGACGTCAAGGTGCCCTACATCGAGCAGTGCCCCGTGCACTACGAGTGCCGGGTGATCCACAAGAACAATGTGATCAACGCCGATCTCGATCGCGACATCGTGGCCAAGAGCTACCCCAACGGCGACTTCCACCGCCTGTACTACGGTGAGATTCTGGGCGTCTACCGCGCCCAGTGAGCCTGCCGTGGGCGTGATGCCGCACGTGCTCGCCGCTCACGATCGCCTGGCGGTCCGGCGGCGGATGACCGTGCGGCGCGAGGAGTACCTCGACTCACTCACGTTCCAGGGGCCGCCGCGGGTGATGTTCCGGGAGATCTTCGGTCCCCTGGTCGGGCTCAAGGAAGAGTGGGCCGCGCAGGGGGCTTCGGCCGCGGAGCTCGACCTGTCGGCGTTCCGCTACCGCGAGGCCCTGCTCTGGAACTGCGGGGCGAAGACCGGCTGGGTGGGGCCGGACCAGTCGCGTCTCATAGAGGAGACCGACGAGCACATCCTGTTCTACGACGAGCGTGGGATCAGGAGCCGGCTCATCAAGCGCAGCGCCACCATCCCGCTGCCGCTCGAGTGTCCGGTCCGCTCCATGGACGACTGGCTGCGCGTCAAGCCGCACTACCGTTGGTCGCCGGATCGCGTGCCGCCGGCGATCGCGGGGGAGATCGGCGCGCGCAAGGCCGCAGGGTATGTGGTGACCGCGAGCATCCCGGGGGCCTTTGACGAGGTGCGCGTGCTGCTCGGCGACGAGGAGGCGGCGGTCGTCGGCTACACGCAGCCTGAGCTCGTGCGCGACATCCTCGACACGGTCGGCGAGACCGCGGCCCGCGTCCTGGAGGAGGCGACGCGCGAGGAGGGCATCGACGCCCTGCTCGTGCACGAGGACATGGCGGGCAAGAGCGGGCCCCTGTGGGGCCCCTCGCAGGTCGACGAGCTGATGCGCCCCTACTACCGCCGGGTGTGGGAGGTCGCCCGCGGGCGGGGCGCCCGCCTGTTCCTCATCGACAGCGACGGCGACTGCAACGCGATCCTGTCCAACCTGGTCGAGGCAGGCATCAACTTCTTCCACCCCTGCGAGGCCCGGGCCGGCATGGACATCGTGCGGATCCGGGAGCGATTCGGGTCGCGCCTGGCGCTCGAGGGCGGGCTGGACAAGTTCGCCCTGCTGCGCGACAGGGCCGCAATCGAGGCCGAGCTCGAGGCGAAGATCCCCCCGATGGTCAGGAGCGGCGGCTGCGTGCTCGCCCTCGACCACAGGATCCCGAACGGCGTTCCCCTGGCCAGCTACCGCTTCTACGTCGAGAAGGTGTGGGAGATCCTCCAGCGGGAGGAGGCGCGAGCGTGAGCTGCCCCCGGCTCAGGGCAGGATCTTGCCGGGGTTGAGTATGCCCTTGGGATCGAGGGCCGCCTTGATGGCGCGCATGGCCGCCACCGCCGCCTCCCCCACGTTGCTCTCGAGAAAGGGGCGCTTGACCAGGCCGATGCCGTGCTCGCCCGAGATCACCCCCTTGCGGGCGATCGCGTCGGCGTAGATCTCGCGGCGCACCTGCTCGGCCTTGGCGCGCCAGTCGCCCACCTCGTCGCCGAACACCCCGTCCTCGAGTCTGCGGCGCAGCGTGTGGGTGTGCACGTTGCCGTCGGCTGCGTGGCCGTAGGTCGGCAGCTGCACGCCGAGCCTAGTCTCCAGCTCGTGGACAAAACGCACGTGCCCCGCGATCTGCCCCCGCGGCACCGAGACGTCGAGCAGCTCGACCGTGCCCGGCCGCAAGGCCTCGTAGAGGAGGCTGCGCATTTCGAGGATCTGGGCCTGCTGCTCCTTGTGCTCGGCGAGGAGCACGTCTGAGGCCCCGCGCTCCTCCAGCAGACCGGCGATCCGCTCGGCGCCCTCGAGAACCGCCTCCTCGCTGGAGTCCTCCAGGATCACCATCAGCGAGGCCGTGCCCTTCTGCGCGGGCCACTTGCGGTCGAGCATGCGCTCGGCCGAGCGGATCACCGAGTGCTCGACGAACTCGACCGCGAAGGGGATGATCCCGGCGCGCAGGATGGCGGGCGCCGCCTCGATCGCCTCCTCCACGGCGGCGAACGGCGCGACCAGGGTCTGGATCGAGCCCGGAGGCGGCAGCAGCGCCAGGGTGACGCGGGTGATGATGCCGAGGGTGCCCTCGGATCCGATCATGAGCGCCATCAGGTTGTAGCCGGTGCTCGACTTCATGAAGCTCCCGCCCAGGTCCACGATCTCGCCGCCGGCCAGCACCACACGCAGGCCCCGGACGAAATTGCGGATCGTGCCGTACTTGACCGCCCGTGAGCCGCCGGCGTTGGTAGCCACGGCCCCGCCGATGTGCGCGCTCTCGTCGCCGGGGTGGGGCGGAAAGGAGAGGCCGAGCTTTTCCGCCTCCGCGTAGATCGCGCCCAGCTGCACCCCAGCCTCGACGGTGAGGGTGGCGTCGTCGGCGCTGCCTTGGAGCACGCGATTGAGGCGCTCGAGCGAGAGCACGATCCCGCCGGGGGAGGGGACGCAGGCTGCAGCGAGGCCCGTGCCGCCGCCGCGCGCGGTGACGGGGACACCCGTTTCCGAGCAGAGGCGCACGAGGGCCGCGACCTGCTCTTCGGTCGAGGGGCGCGCGACCGCGGGCGGCTGCCGGGCGAACTCATCGGTGGCGAACTCGTCGTGGCCGTAGGGCTCGGTGTCCGCGGCCTCGACCAGCAGCCCGTCGTCGCCGACGATGCGGCGGGCCTTCTCCAGCCATTCCCGCGTGACGCTCATGTCCTCTCCTCCTCAGCGCGCAGCAGTCGCATGTCCACAGCGCCCACGCGAGCTGTGTGCACCGGCTCGCCGCCGAGGCAGTCGCGCCAGCCGTCTCCGACCGCGACGTGCCGCTCGGCGTCGCCGTAGTTGAGCAGGAACAGCAGCCGCATCCCGGACCCGCGCCGCAGGTGGGCGCGCACGCCGGCCGGGGTTTCGATGACCGGCCCGAGGCCCGCCAGGCCGCAGGCGTGGTCCACGAGCGCGGCGAGGCCGGCGCTTTCGAGGCCCGCCCCGACGTACAGCACACGCCCCCGACCAAAGGCGTTCAGCGTCACGGCGGGCAGGCTGTGACGCCACCCCGCGGAAAAGCGGGCGATCACGGTCGCCGTGGTCGGATGGATCTCATCGGCCAGCAGGGTGGCGGCCTGCCCGTGCAGGGCCGGCACGACCGCGCTCTCCAGCGCGACGGGGCCGTGCAGCGGCGCCAGGTCGCTCACCTCGACACCGGCCATCGCCGCGAGGGGGCCCGGCCTCGGCACGTCGAAGCTTTTGTTGTGCTCGTCGACGACGCCGCTGGCTGCCGTGAGCACGAGCAGGCCGCCGGACTCCACGTAGCTGCGGAGGTTCTCAGCGACGGCCCCGTCGACGAGGAACAGGCGGGGCGCGAAGACGACGCGGTAGCGGTCCAGCGGATCGCGCGGGTCCGTGGCGTCGATGCCGATGTTGCGCTCGAGCAACCGCTCGTGGATGCGGGCGGCTTCGGCCGCACCGTCGAGATCCCGTGCGCCGAGGCCGGCCTCCAGCGCCCAGCGCGACTCGTAGCTCAGGACGATCGCAGCCCGGTTGTCCGGCGCCGTGCGGTCGATGAGCTCGCCGGCCCGCGCGATCTCGGCGCCCATCCGCGAGAGCTCCCGGTAGCGACGGTTCTCCTGTCCGCTGTGAGGCAGAATGCCGTCGGCGTGCTGCTCCTGGCCCCACCGGCAGCAGCGCCAGCGGAAAAAGCTGATGCCGCAGGCGCCGTGGGCGATGGCGCGCCAGGCCCACAGGCGCATCCAGCCTGGGCCGATGTCGACGGGCGCAAGGCGCGTGCACTGCTCGAGCGAGAGCACCTTGCCGCGGGTGCCCCGGTAGTAGTCCAGGATCAGCTCCGGGGACCTCGCCGGGTAGTGGTTCATGCCGTTGATGTCGAGAGCCGGCGCCATCTGGAAGTAGTCGGTGTGGCGGGCCTGGAACGACTGGAAGTTGGTCGTGACCCACTTGCCCGGGTCGAGCTCCCTGATCATCCGGGCCCGCTGCCGGGCGAACTCGACGTTGATGCCGGAGAGGAACCGGCGGTAGGCGAGGGCGAGCTGGGGGTTGGAGCGGGGCAGGGGAACCTCGTCGAACCCAGAGAAGGTGAACGACCAGAAGTGGCTGCCCCAGGCCTCGTTGAGCGCCGCGACGCTGCCGTGCTCGGCAGCGAGGCGCTCCTGGAACATCCGATGGCAGCGCGGGCAGAAGCAGTCGTTGCCCGAGCCGATCTCGTTGTCGATCTGCCATCCAACGATCGCCGGGTGGCCGGCGTAATGCGCGATCACGGCGCGGTCGATGCGCTCGGAGAGCTCGACGAACTCGGGGTGGGCGAGCCCGACGGTGTAGCGATGGCCGGTGTTGACCGGCAGGCCGTCGGGGCCGAAGTTGGCGACTGCCGGGTAGCGCTTGAAGACCCACGGCGGCGGCGTGCGCGAGCACGTGCACATGATCGCCCGGATGCCTGCCCGCGCCAGCACCTCGAGGGCGCGGTCCATCCATCCGAAGTCGAGCCTTCCCTCCGCGGGCTGGTATGCGCTCCAGGCGAACTCGCCCATCCGAACGGTGTTGACCCCGGCCCGCGCCATCATCGCGGCGTCCAGGCTCCAACGCGCCTCGGGCCAGTGCTCCGGGTAGTACTGCACTCCGTAGTACATCAGGCGCTCCCCGACCGGTCGTCCGCGGCCCCGGCGTCGCGGTCCCTGGGCCCCAGGTAGATCAACGGGAGGCTCACGAGCGTGATCCCGTACTTGAGGATGAGGTTGGAGACGAAGATCTGGCCGACCACCGCCCAGGGCAGGGTCCAGCCAAAGGCGCCGACCGCGAACACCAGGTTGTCGACCGGCACGCTCACCGAGTTGCTCACCAGCACCCTGGCCCATGGCCGGCGCCGCGTGATGCGCGTCACGAACCAGTGGTAGACCTCGGTGTCGGTGAGCTCGCTCGCCACCTCGGCGACGATCGAGGCGATCACGATGCGCCACACAGGAGCGAACACGGCGGAGAACTCGCGGCCGAGCCCCCACGCGGGGTCGCTGGGCACCGAAGCGGCCCACAGCAGATAGAGCACCATCAAGACATTGACGATCGCCGCCAGTACTATCAGCAGCCGCGCGTTGGCGCGGCCGAGCAGCTTGTGCACGACGTCGCGCAGGGTGAACGTCACCGGGTAGACGAACGTGCCCATGTCCACGGCGAGACCGGCGACCACCCCGATCTTGAGGCTTGCCACGTCGGCGAGCATCTGGGCCGCGATGTAGGCGGCGACCACGGCCACCGCTGCGGCAGGAACGGCGGGCGATGACTTCATCTTCGATTCTCCTGTTTTGGTGAGGCGGGTTCGCAGGCACCGCCGCGGTCTCGAGGCGTCCGCTCGCCTGCAGCGTGCGACCCGTGCGGGTCGCCGCTGCGCCGTCCACCATAGGCGGCGCGCCGGTCGCTGTCAATCACGCCTGGTGCGGGCTATACTGGGGCTGCCGTGAACGCCTCCTCGACCGAACCGCTGACGACATTCGAGCGCACCCGGGCGCAGCGGCTCTACTACGTCTTCAGCACTCTCAACGGCATCTCCTTCAAGCTCCTGGCAGGCAGCATCGTCACGCTGTACGCCCTGCGGCTCGGCGCGGGCAACACCCTGATCGGGCTCTTCGAGTCGTTCATGTACCTGTCCCTGGCGTTCCTGGTGGCGGGCAAACCGCTGGTCGCGCGGTTCGGCGCGATTCGGGTCATGGGGGCGTTCTGGGCGCTCCGCTACCTGGCCATGGCGCCGGCGGTGCTCACGGCCCTGCCCGCGATCCGGGCGAACCCCACGCTGGCGTTCGTCCTGCTCGGCTTCGGGGTCCTGGGCTTCCACACGGCCAAAGGCATCGGGACAGCGGGCGACAAGCTGATCATTGGCGGGGTGGCCGGCGACAAGGACCGGGGCGCGTTCCTGTCGCGCATCCAGTCGCTGAACCAGTCGTTCTCCCTCGGAGTCTGGCTCGTCATGGGCCTGGTGATGGGGCGCAACCCGCCTGCCCAGACCTACGCCCTGTTCTTCGGCGCCGGCATCGTCATCGGCTTGGTCGCCTCCTGGACCCTGCTGCAACTGCCGGAGCCGCGTGGAGTCGAGAGCGGCTTCACGGAGCCGCTGCTGCCGGCGGTCAGGCGCGGCCTCGCGGCCGTCGGCTTTCGCCGCTTCATAGCCGTGTTCTTCGTGACGACGATCGTCCAGTCGGCGACCGGGCCCTTTCTCATCGTGTTCTTCAAGCGCCTGTACCAGCACACCGACGCGAGCGTCGTCTACATCACCCTGCTCGGCGGGCTCGGGGTCATGGCGATGGCGGTCGTTGCCGGCCTTTTCATGGACCGCGTCGGCGCCAAGCCGCTGTTCTTTGCCTTTGCCGTGATCACCCTGCTGACCCTCCTGCCCGTCTTCGGCCTTCCGGCCCGCCCGACGCCGCTGCTGTTCTGGCTCGTGCCCGGAACGGTCTTTTTCCTCTACCAGCTCGGGGCCGTCGGGATGAGCAACTGCGCGCAGGACTACTTCTACGCCACAGTGGCGCCCGAGAACCGGCTGAACCTGGGGGTCGTCTACAATGTGACCGCCGGGATCGCGGGCTTTGCCGGCGCGTTCGGAGGGGGCCTGCTGCTCGACGGTCTGCAGACGGCCGCGGCTGTCGCTCCCGCCGCGGCCTTCCGCTTGTACTTCGCGGCCCTCGCCCTGCTGTTGGTGGCCGTCAGTCTGATGATCCTCCGCCTCCCCGACATCGGCGCCTTCTCGGTCCTGAACACCCTGTCGCTGGTCTTTTCGCCGCGGGACATCCGCGCGGTGGTGCTGCTGCGCAGGCTCGGCCGCTACCGGAGCATTGCGCAGGAGCAGGCCACGATCCGCGAGCTCGGCGAATCCCCGTCGGTGGTCTCGGTCAAGGACCTGCTGGCGCGTCTGTCGTCGCCGAGCTTCGCCGTCCGATCGGCGGCCCTGAACGCGCTGCGCAGCGCGCCCATCGTGCCGGCGGTGACGCAGGCGCTGATCAAGGAGGTCCGCGAGCACCATTTCACGACCGCGCACATCGCCGCGGAGATCCTCGGCAACTGGGGCATCTCCGACGCGATTCCGGTCCTGAGGGAAGCGCTCGCCAGCGAGGATTTCCTGCTCGTGAGCCGGGCCATGGTCGCCCTCGCGAAGGTCGCCGACAGGCGCAGCATCCCCCAGACACGGCGCATTCTCATCGACACCGACAACCCCACGCTGATCATCCATGCCGCCCGCGCCATGGTCCTGTACCACGACCCGTTCGTGATCCCCGCCCTGCTCGACAAGCTGGAGCCGAAGAGCGCGCCGTTCGTGCGCGACGAGATCATCCTGGCGGTGGCCGAGATCGCGGGCCTGTCGGACTGGTTCTACCCGCTGTACTGCGTGTTCCTCACCAACGAGGCCGCGGGCGTTCAGGAGATGCGCTCCTCCCTGTCGCCCCAGATTCTCGACGGGCCGGCGGGGCAGCTGCTGGCGAACGTGCTTCGGGGCGGCCCGCCGTTCGTGTCGGCCGCCCTGCAGACCCTCGAATCGGTCGCCACGACCGATCAGCAGGTCGACGTGGCCGCTTTCCTTGTGGCGGCGCTGCACCGCGAGTCGCTGGCCGGGATGCCGCGATTCCGCTTTCTCGTGGCGGGGGCGGCGATCTGGTTCGCGGTTCGCGCCGGCAGGGAGGCCGGCGGCGGGACCGACGCCGAGGGCTGACGGGCGCAGGAGCGGGCCGGGCTGCGCCGCCGCCGCGACGCTCGACAAAGGCCGCCGCGGGCGCTATGATCGCCCGGGTTCCGGCGGAAGTTCGAGAGGAGTCTGATGTTCCGAAAGCTGCTGCAGCGGCCCCGGGCGGCCCGCCTGATCATCGTGCTGCAGGTGCTGCCGATCCTGGCCCTGCGGCCGCAGGGGTATGCGCTGTCGTCGCAGGAGTGGTGGCTGCCGGTCCTGCTGGCCGTCCTGGTGGTCGTGTCTGCGTCGCGCCTTCTGATCCGCGGAACGCATGCCGCCTGGCCGTGGTACCTGTTCTCCTTTGCCCAGGGCTTCAGCATCATCAGCAAGCTCATGATGCTCATGCCCCACGCCTCCAGGGTGGTCGACAAGGTGCACCGGCTGGACGGGACGCACGTGGCGGTGTCGATCGCCTCCATGGCCCTGTCGGCCTTTGCGATCTGGTACTGCGAGCAGCCTGAAGTGCGCAACACGCTTGCCGGAGCACCCGTCGATCGGCCTCGCCCTAGGGCTGAAGAGGCTGAAGAGGCTGAAGAGCTGAAGAGCTGAAGAGAGGCATTTGACAACGCTGTTTGGCGGCCTGTATAGTCGCCCACGGCACTCTGTGGTGCCTTACACGCCGACTGCCGCGCCCGCCCGGCCTGCCGGGGACCGCGCAGCGGCTCGCAAGACGAAAGGAGAAGAGGAATGAACCGAGTACTCAGGCTCATCGGTGTCCTGCTTGTTGCAGCGCTGCTCGTCACCGCCTGCGGCAAGCCGGCCCCGAAGGTGATCAAGGTCGCGATCCTGGCGCCCCTGTCGGGCCCGGTGCCGACCTTCGGCGTGTCCACCCGCGACGGCGCCTTGCTCGCAATCGAGGAGTGGAACGCCAAGGGCGGCGTGAACGTGGCTGCAAAGGCCGGCGGGAGCAAGACCGCCTTCCAGATTCAGGCGATCGTCGAGGACAGCCAGTGCACCCCTGACCCGGCGCTCAACGCGGCCAACAAGGTCATCGACCAGGACAAGGTCAAGTACATCATCGGCGAAGTGTGCTCCAAGGCTTCGATCCCGGTCTCCGAGATCGCCAATGCCAAGGGCGTCATCCAGATCAGCCCGACCTCCACCAACCCCGACGTGACGGTCGACAAGTCCGGGGCCACCAAGCCGTTCGTGTTCCGCGCCTGCTTTATCGACCCGTTTCAGGGCTCGGTGGGCGCCAAGTTTGCCAAGGAAAAGCTCAACGCCAAGACCGCTTTCGTGATGCTCGACCAGGCCAACGACTACGTGAAGGGCCTCGCCGAGTTCTTCGAGAAGGCCTGGGTCGCCGGCGGCGGCAAGATCGTCGGCAAGGAGAGCTACACCGCCAAGGACACCGATTTCTCGGCCATCCTGGCCAAGGTGGCGGCAGCCAAGCCTGACGTCGTCTACCTCCCGGACTACTACAACATCGTCAACCTGGTCACGAAGCAGGCCAAGGAAAAAGGCATCAAGGCCGGTTTCGTCGGCGGTGACGGCTGGGATTCGTCGGACCAGGACACCAAGGCTGCCGACGGCGGGTTCTTCACCAACCACTACTCGCCCGATGACCCGCGCCCCGAGGTCGTGAACTTCAAGAAGGCCTACGGCGCCAAGTTCTCGGGCGCGGTGCCCGACGCCCTCGCGGCTCTCGCCTACGATGCCACCAACCTGCTGCTGCAGGCCATCAGCAACGCCGGCGTCGACGACCCGGCCAAGGTCAAGGACGCGATGAAGGCGATCAAGTTCAACGGCGTTTCGGGAGCCATCTCGTTCGACGCCCAGAACAACCCGGTCAAGTCCGCCTCGATCCTCGCGGTCAAGGGCGGCAAGGTCCAGTTCGAGACGATCGTCAACCCCTAGGCCGGCCTTCGGGTTGAGCTTCGGACCGGCGGGTGGTCCGTCCGGTGCGCCCGGCGGCGCGCCGGACGGCCTCGCGGGCAGCCGGCCCCGGCGCGGGCGGGCTGCGATCGACAAGGACGCGGCAGAGGGCAACCGGGCGCGGTTGCCCTCTTGTTTTTGCGTCACGCGTTTTTCCGGGGAGGCAACAGCCGCATATGCGAGCCGCTCCAGCTGAGTTCCACAGGCGCCGGCCGCTCGCCTGGGTGGGGCAGGCGTTCCTGATCATCCTCGCCGCGGCCGCGATCTACGTGCTGGCGGCGAACGCGCTCCGCAACCCGAGCCTGTTCGCTCAGATCCTGATCAGCGGTCTGCAGCTCGGCTTTGTGTACGCCCTCATCGCCCTCGGCTACACCATGGTCTACGGCATCGTGCGCCTGATCAACTTCGCCCACGGCGACGTGTTCATGGTCGGCTCGTTCGTCAGCTACTACGCCGTGGCCCGTTTCCGCCTGCACGAGTGGCCTGCCGCGGTCTTTGCCGGCTTTCCGAAGATGCTGTCGGTGGTCGTCGGGTCGACAACGGTGATCCTGCTGTCGATGGTCGTCTGCGTGGCGCTGGCGGTCACCATCGAGCGGGTGGCCTACAAGCCGCTGCGGGATGCGCCCCGCATCGCGGCGCTGATCACCGCCATCGGCATCTCGTTCTTCCTGGAGTATTTCGGGGCGCTCAACTTCGTCTTTTCGCCGCGCTTCATCCCCTACGAGAGGCCCTTCGACGTGGTGGCGTGGTACGTGCACGGCGGCATATCCCGGGTGACGCCGGGCCAGACTCCGCCCGACGGGGCGGTGACGTTCTCCAACATCCTCGTCGTGATCATGCTCGCTTCGATCGCCGTGCAGCTGCTGCTGCAGTTTCTCGTGCGCCGGACCAAGCTCGGAGTGGCCATGCGGGCCACGTCGTTCGACAAGCCGACGGCCCGCCTGATGGGCATCAACGTCGACGGCGTGATCTCCTTCACATTCGCCACGGGGGCCGCGTTCGCGGGGCTCGGCGGGGTCCTGTACGCGATCGCCTACAGCATGGTCTGGAGCCAGCTCGGGATCCTGCCCGGCCTCAAGGCGTTCGTCGCCGCCGTGCTCGGCGGCATCGGCAGCATTCCCGGCGCCTTTGTCGGGGCGCTGATCATGGGCCAGGCCGAGGCGCTCACCATGGGCTACGTATCGACGCCGATGCGCGACGCCGTCGCCTTCACCATTCTCATCATCGTCCTTCTCGTGCGGCCCACCGGGATCTTCGGCGAGCCGGAAAAGGAAAAGGCCTGAGGCATGGAGCTCGGATTCCTCTTCGGCACGATCATCAAGATCAGCATGATCATCGCCTTTCTCTACGGCGTCTTCCGGGTCCTGGGATACCGTGAGACCTGGCGCAAGGCGGTCGGCGTGCTGCTCGCGTTCGCCCTTGGCCAGCTCGCCTTCTCGCTGCAGATCGGCGATTTCCAGCTGCTGTCGAGCTTCGACCAGGGGCTGATCTACCAGGCCGCCACGATGACGATGGTCGCCCTCGGGCTGAACCTGATCTACGGGTTCAACGGGCAGTTCAGTCTCGGGCAGTGGGGCTTCTACGGCATCGGGGCCTACTGCGCGGCGGACGTCACCTATCGCTGGACCAACGGCGACGCCCGCGGGCTCATCGTCGTCGGCGTGGGCGTCATCGTGGGGGGGCTGGCGCTGGTCGGCGTCAACCGCGCCCTCAGGTCGCAGCGGGGCATCCCGGTTCTCTCCGCCTTCACCTTCTACCTGATCGCCGCTGTGGCCGCGGCCTACGTGGCGGTGTTCGCCGGCAGGGTGCTGAACCCGGCGCTCGCCCCGCTGCTGGGCACCCACGTTGCCCCCGGGCCCCTTGGTTCGCCGGCGGCGATGCAGGCGGTCTACTTCCTGGCCGTGGTCTTTGCCGGAGTATTTGCCGCCGAAGTGAGCTTCCTCTTCGGCCTGCCGGTGCTGAGCCTGGGCAGCGACTATTTCGGCATCGCCACTCTGGGCTTCTCGATCGTGGTCAACACGCTGATGGTCAATTCGGACACGATCCTGCCGTTCCCGGAGATGAAGGGCGGCCGCGGGATGATCGGAATCCCGAAGCTGACGAGCTGGGTCTGGACTTTTTTCTTCCTCATGCTCGTGATCGTGCTCATGCGCAACCTGATCCGCTCGAGCACCGGCCGCGCGATCATGTCGGTGCGCGAGGACGAGACCGCGGCGCGGGCCATGGGAATCGACGTGGCGAGCACCAAGCTGCTGTCGTTCGTGGCCGGCAGCTTCTTCGCGGGCATCGGCGGCGCGGTCTACGCGCACTTTATCGGGTTCCTGAGCCCCGGCACCTTCGACTTTCTCGTGAGCTTCAACCCGCTGATCATCGTTGTGTTCGGCGGCCTCGGCAGCATGACCGGCACGATCGTGGCCTCCTTTGGATGGATCTTCTTTCTCGAAGGGCTTCTGCGGGTCCTGCTCGGGCAGATGGGCACCGAGGCGCCGACCTGGCGCTTCGTGCTGTACCCGATCGCGCTGCTGCTGCTGATGCTCATCAGGCCAAAGGGACTGCTCGGCAGCGTCGAGTGGGGTTTCCTCAAGGAGGATCCGGTCGCCGCGCCCGCCGCCGCGCAGACGGACGCCTCTGCGGGGGAGGGACGCTAGCATGGCAGACACGCCCCTTCTCGACGTCAAGGGCCTGACCAAGTTCTTCGGCGGCCTCTGCGCGGTGCGGGACTTCGATCTGGCCCTGGCCGCCGGATCGCTGACCGGCCTCATCGGCCCCAACGGTGCCGGCAAGACAACGGTGTTCAACACGATCACCGGGCTGTACCAGCCTTCGGGCGGAAGCATCGCGTTCAGGAACGAGCCGATCGCCGGGCTGGAGCCCTTCGAGATCACGCGCCTGGGCATCGGCCGCACGTTTCAGAACATCCGCCTGTTCTCCAATCTCTCGGTGCTCGACAACGTGCGCATCGCCTATCACCCGCATGCGGGCTACAACCTCGGCGACGGGGTGCTGCGCACGGCGCGCTACCACAAACGCGAGCGGGAGCTGACCGAGCAGGCACTCGAGTTCCTGTCGATCTTCCACCTGGATGCGATCCAGGGGGAGATCGTGCGCAATCTGCCCTACGGCGAGCAGCGGCGGGTGGAGATCGCCCGGGCCCTCGCCTGTGATCCCCGGCTGCTGCTTCTCGACGAGCCCGCGGCGGGCATGAATCCCCGGGAGATCATCCGGCTGATGGAGCTGATCCATTTCATCCGTGATCGCTTCAAGCTGACGATCCTGCTGATCGAGCACCAGATGCGGGTGGTGATGGGCATCTGCGAGACGATCACGGTGATGGATTTCGGCGAGGTGATCGCGCGCGGGACCCCGCGGGAGATCCAGGAGGACGCGCGGGTGATCGAGGCCTATCTGGGCAAAGGAGCCAACGGCGTTGCTGCAGGTTGAGAACATCGACGTCTACTACGATGCGATCCATGCCCTGCAGGGCATCTCGTTCCACGTGGAGGCGGGCGAGATCGTCACGCTGATCGGGGCCAACGGGGCCGGCAAGTCGACGACCCTGCGGGCTGTCTCGGGCCTGGTGCATCCGCGGCGGGGCTCGATCACGTTCAAGGGCGCCGACATCACCACGATGACCGCAGAGCGCATCGTGCGGCTGGGGATCAGCCACGTGCCCGAGGGGCGCAAGATCTTCGCCCCGCTCACGGTGCGCGAGAATCTCGTGATGGGAGCCTACACCCGCGACGACCGCGAAGAGATCGAGCGCTCGCTGCAGCGGGTGTTCGCCAGCTTTCCGCGCCTCAAGGAGCGCATCCATCAGCTCGGCGGAACGCTCTCCGGCGGAGAGCAGCAGATGCTGGCGACCGGCCGCGGGCTGATGAGCCAGCCGACGCTCATGCTGCTCGACGAGCCGTCGATGGGCCTCAGCCCGATCCTCGTCGAGGAGATCTTCCGCATCATCCGCGAGATCAACGAGCAGGGCACGAGCATCCTCCTGGTCGAGCAGAACGCCCACATGGCGCTGTCGATCGCCCACAGGGCCTACGTCCTGGAGACGGGACGGATCGTGCTTTCCGGGACGGCTCGCGAGATCGCGGACAATCCCCAGGTCAAGGCCGCCTACCTGGGCGTGTGAGCTCAGCTGTGCCGGCCTGGCTCGCCGCGCTGGCCCTCGGCGGCCGCATCACGCTGCTGGGCGCCGAGCGCATCGTCGTCAAGCGGCTCGGCGAGCAGGCCAGCGGCGCCGCAGCGGCGTTCCTCTTTTTCCTGATCGCCGCCCTGCTGCTCGCGCCGCTGCTCCTGTTCGCACCCTTTCCCGACGACGCGCGCTGGCTGCTTCCCGTGGCGGCGAACGGCCTCGTCTATGCGGCGGCCTTTGTGCTCTACGTCGCCGCTCTCTCCGTCGGCGAGGCGTCGTTCGTCAGCCCGTTCTACAACTTCAACGTGCTGTTCCTGCTGCTGCTGGCCAGTGCCTTTCTCGGCGAGGGGCTCTCGGCCGCCAAGCTCGCCGGCATCGCGCTCCTGGTCGCCGGCAGCTGGATTCTGGCTCGAGGCGGCCGCGGGCCTGCGGCGCAGCCGCGTGCGGCCTCCGGCCTCTCGCTCGGCCGGGGCCGCTGGGGCGGGACCCCGAATCGCCGCGCTGCCCTGCTCATGATGGGCTGCTCGCTGCTGATGGCGGTCGGCCGCACCGTCGACACTTCGCAGATACGCTCCGTGAGCGCGATCGTCTATGCCTTTGCGATCTACGCCTCCAACACCGTCTGGCTCGGCCTGTTCGTGTTCGCCTCGCGCCGTTGCGCAGAGGCCGTGCAGCTGCTGCGGCAGCGGCCGTGGACCGCGCTGGCAGCGGGCGTGGTCAACGCGTTTTCGTACCTGCTCCTGCTGGTTGCCCTGCGCCGCATGGAGGTGACCGTGGCCGAGCCGGCCTCGATGCTGTCGCTGCTGGTGACGCTGGCGCTTGCCGGTGTCGTGTTCCGCGAGCCGGTGGCGAGCCGCCTGCTGCCCACGCTGCTCATGATCGCCGGCGCGTGGATGCTGCTGCGCTGAGGTCCGCCTCAGCGCCCGGGCCCGGTGTGCTCTCTGGGCGCTCTGCGATGACGTGCCCGTCATCGCGGCTGTTGACACCTGGCGTCGGGCTGGTTAGCTTGTAGCGAACAGAACGAGCTCCGGAGCCTTTGGCCGTTCATGGGACCCGCCGAAGCGGCGCGGCTGAGGCTGTCCGGCGCCCGAGAGGAGCGCGGTTCGTGCAGAACTTCACCTACCACAATCCCACCAAGATCGTGTTCGGCAAGGGAACGATCGCCGAGCTGCCGAAGCTGATTCCAGCCGGAAGCCGCGTTCTGATCACGTACGGCGGAGGGTCGATCAAGCGTAACGGCGTCTACGACCAGGTCAAGAAGGCGCTGCAGGCCTACGCTGTCTTCGAGTTCGGCGGCATCGAGCCCAACCCCGAGTACGAGACCTGCATGAAGGCCGTCGCCCTCGGCAAGCGGGAAAAGGTCGACTTTCTGCTGGCAGTCGGCGGGGGGTCCGTGGTCGACGGCACCAAGTTCATCGCAGCGGCTCTGAAGTGGAAGGGGCCGGACCCCTGGGACATCGTCAGGAACCGGCCGCCGCTCCAGGACGCGGTGCCCATGGGCTGCATCATCACGCTGCCGGCCACGGCGAGCGAGATGAACATGATCTCGGTGATGTCGCGCAGGCAGACCGCCACCAAGCGCTCGTTCCGCGACCCGCACGTGTTCCCGCGCTTCTCGATCCTCGACCCCGAGACGACGTTCTCGCTGCCCGAGAGGCAGATGTGCAACGGGATCGCCGACACGTTCGTGCACGTCATCGAGCAGTACCTGACCTACGACCAGCGGGCGCCGCTGCAGGACCGCCAGGCCGAGGCGATCCTCCTCACGCTCTTCGAGGAAGCGGAAAAGGCCAGGAAGAACCCCCGCGACTACGATGCGCGGGCGTCCCTGATGTGGTGCGCGACCCAGGCGCTCAACGGCCACCTCGGCTGCGGCGTCGCCACCGATTTCGCCACGCACGGAATCGGGCACGAGATCACGGCGCTGTACGGCCTCGATCATGCCCGCACGCTGGCGATCGTCCTGCCGAGCCTGTGGCGCCACCAGATCGAGCGGAAGAAGGGCAAGCTCGCGCAGCTTGGCCGCCGCGTCTTCGGCCTCTCGGGCGACGATCGGACCGTGGCCGAGGGCGCGATCCGCAGGACCGAGGAGTGGCTGCACTCCCTGGGCATCGGGACCACGCTCAAGGCGCACTCGATCCCCGCGGAGGCCGCGGCCGCCGTCGCCGCGAAGCTCGAAGGGCAGCGGCTCGGCGAGCACCAGGCGATCACGTCCCGCGAGGTGGCCGAGATCCTCACGATGGCGGCCGGATAGCGCCGGCTTCACGCCCTAGGGCTGGTGAGGCGCGAAGAGCCTGTCCCGCAGAGGGCCGAGGTAGCGGTTGGTCACGTGGGCCAGCGGCTTGGCCGCGAGGTCAAAGGCATCGGCCAGTCGGGCGAGCACTTCGGCCGTCCCCGCGCGAGCGGCCTGAGGATGGGCCGCCGCCGCCCTGTAGAAGCTGCGTCCGCTCTCCGCCGTGGCGCGCAGGGCGAGCTCCCGGGCCGCCGCGCCGGCCTTCCTTTCGATGTTCTGCGGGAAGACCCCTGTCAGGAACAGGCACAGGTCGGCGATCCGGCGGTACCAGGGAAAGCGCTCACTCTCCTCGAGGCTCGAGGCGTGGCGGATCATCGCCGTCAGGTCCAGGTCATCAAAGCGGAAGCGAGTCCACGTACCCCTGCGCACGCGCACCGTCACCGTTGTGCCGTGCACCCTGACGAACGACACCAGCAGCTCGACGAGGTAGTCCAGGATCCTGGCGTCGTCGAGCAGGGCCGCGACCTGGGGGCCGTCAAAGACCACCAGCGGACCGTTCTCGAAAGTATAGCCGAGCTGCGCGAGGTCCCTGCGGGCCGCGTTGAGGAGAACGGCGAACAGCAGCCGCGGGGACACCTGAAGCAGCGTGTCGGGATCGCTCGTGATCCGCTGGAACAACCTCTGGTCGGCGAGCATCGCGCGCAGAATTTCCTCGTCCTCCCGCAGCACCCGCAGCATGCGCCCCCGGTCGCCGGCTTTCGCGAGGGTGGCTATGAGGAACAGGAGATCCGCTTCCGTGAGGCGCTCGAGGCTTTCCTCCACGTCGGAAATATGCCAACATGCGCCCGGCGGAATCAACCGTACGGCCCGCCGTGCCGCGCGGGCAGCCCGACCCGCTGCCCTGCGCGGGGGGGGGGGGGGGGGGGGGGGCCGCGGCCCCGGGGGGGGGGGCCCCCCCCCCGGGAAGAGGGGGCCGGGGGGGGGGCG
>CAZKGO010000025.1:36304-51756 GCA_964552235.1 uncultured Spirochaetales bacterium
CCCCCCGCCGCCCGCCCCCCCCCCCCCGCCCCCCGCCGGCCCCCCGGCCCCCCCCCCCCCCCCCCCCCGCCCCCGGGGGGGGGGGGGGCCGGCGGCCAGGTTGCGGGGCGCCACGGACCGGTCATTCGGCAGCTGCAGGGTGCGCAAGGGATGCCCGGCCGCTCGACAGCTGCGAAAGCAGCATGCCGGCCAGCAGCAGGCCGCAGCCCAGGATCTCGCGTGCGGACAGCCGTTCGCCCAGGACGACCGCGCCCCCCAGGGCGGCGAACGCGCTCTCGAGGCTCAGCAGGATCGCAGCGTGGGTCGGGTGGACGCGCTTCTGGGCGACCACCTGCAAGGTATAGGCGACCGAGACCGAGAGAAGGCCGCCGTAGAGCAGCGGCGCGATCGCGGCCCCGATCGCGGCGGCTGTGGTCCGCTCGGCGACGAGCGAACAGGCGCCGCTCAGGGCCGCGCACACGGCAAACTGGGCTGCGGCGAGCTCGATGGGGTCGACCCGCCCGGCCCACCGGGCGATCAGCTGCATGTGAGCGGCCCAGAACAAGGCGCCTGCCAGGACCAGCAGGTCTCCGGCGCCGATCGTCAGGCCCTCGGTGACGCTCAACAGGTAGAGGCCGGCGACCGCCAGGAGCACCGCCAGCCAGCGCAGCGTTCCCGGCCGCTGCCGCCACAGCAGCCCGAAAAGAGGCACCAGCACGACGTACAGGCCGGTGATGAACCCGGCCTTGCCCGCCGTCGTGGTCACCAGGCCGGCCTGCTGCAGCGAGGCTCCGGCAAAGAGAACGGTCCCGGCTGCAAGGCCATAGAGCGGGAGGCGGCCGCCGGAGGGCCGCGGGTCGAGCGCGCGCCGGCGCACGAGAATGAGCGGCTGCAGCGACAGGGCCCCCAAGGCGAATCGCAGCGCGGTAAAGGCGAAGGGGCCGAGGTGCTTCATGCCGACCCGCTGCGCCACGAAGGCGAAGCCCCAGATCGCCGCGGTGATCAGCAGCAGCAGGTCTCTGGCCGCGACCGCGGGCTCGGGCCGGGCGCGGGCCGGCAGCCTCGGACGCACGGGGGCCGCTACCTCGCCAGGTCCGGCCGCAGCCGGCCGCGCTGGATCCAGGCGAGGGCAAAGGCGGCGGCGAAAGCCGCGGGAAAGACCGCCACGGCCAACGAAAGGGGCCCCAGGCGCGCCAGGCCGGAGAACAACAGCGGAACGAAGATGCCTCCCAGCGGAATCGCCAGCTTGAGCACGCTCATGGCCATTCCGGACAGCGGCCTGTACAGGAGCCCCGCCAGGGTGATCATGAGCGGCAGCAGAGCCGCCTGTGTCAGCCCCTGGACAAAGATCACGGCGTAGACGAGCGAGCCGAGGTCGGCAAAGTAGAACAGCAGGCTCGTCGCTGCCGACAGGGCGCAGGAGGCCAGGATGTACGGATAGATCCGGCCGCCCCGCGTGAGCACGCCCACGGCCAGGCGGCCTGCCCCGACGCCGGCCAGCAGGATCACGAGCGCCGCCTTGGACGTGACCTGGGTGAAGCCCCGCATCTCCATGAGATAGGTCGTCATCACGCCCTGGGACGTCATGCTGGCGCCGATCACCAGGAGGGCCAGAGCAAAGGCCAGCAGGAACGTGCGCTCGCGCGCGAAGGTCGCCAGCCGCTGCCCCACAGTCGCCCCTCCCGTGGTGCGCACGGGAACGTGGGTCAGGGCGAACAGGATCGCAAGCACGGCGGCCGCGGCCGCGGACTGGACCATGGATCGACGCCACGACATCTGCAGGCTGATCAGGTAGGCGGTGACCACCAGGGAGCCGAGGGTCACAAAGAAGTGGTTGACGTTGATGTGAAGGCTTTCGTTCTTCGTGTGGATGCTCAGCAGCAGCGCGTCCGTCACCGCCTCGTAGCCGCCGATGCCCAGGCCCATGACGAGCATGATCGCGACGTTGAGCGGCAGGCCGCTACGCAGGAAGAAGGTGTAGTAGCTCGCCGCCAGCACGACGCTGGCGACCAGAAGGATCTTCGGCTTCGACCGCGTCTCGGTCAGCGAGCCGGCGACGAGCACCCCGGCGGCGAATCCCGTGTTCTGGGCCGCCAGCAGCAGCCCGATCTCGGTGGCCGAGAGCCCGATGTTGCGGGCAGCCGCTCCGACGATCTGGATCGAGACTCCGAGAAAGAACATGGCCGTGTAGCAGGAGCCCGTGATGACGGCCCTACTTTTGATCATGGCGAACGAGCATACTCGCCGAAGCCCTCCTTGACAACGGAGCCGGCATCGGTACGCTGACCCCGTGACCAGCGAGCCGCTGTTGCGCCTCGACGACTGCGGGCTGCGCTGCGAGGCCGGCGCCTTTCACGTCGATCCGTCGCGGGCCGTCGAGCGGGCGATCATCACTCACGCCCACACCGACCACGCGCGCCGCGGCTGCCGGCACTACATCGGTTCCCGTTCGGGAGCGCCGATCCTGAAAGCGCGCCTGGGCGGCAACATCCGCCTCCAGACTCTGGAGTTCGGGGCGGCGGCGCAGTTGGGCGAAGTGAGCGTGTCGCTGCACCCTGCGGGTCACGTGCTCGGCTCGGCGCAGGTCCGGGTCGAGGCCGGGGGGCAGGTCTGGGTCGTCACGGGGGATTTCAAGCGCGACGCGGACCCTTCGTGCGAACCCTTCGAGCTGGTCGGATGCGACACCCTGATCACCGAGGCCACCTTCGGCCTGCCGGAGTACCGCTGGCAGCCGGCGGCGCAGGTGGTGGAGGCGATCCACGAGTGGTGGACAGGCGCGCCGCAGCGGGCCAGCGTTCTGTTCTGCTACGCCTTCGGCAAGACGCAGCGCGTGCTGGCGGAGCTGGCGCGCTTCACCGACCGGCCCGTATACCTGCACGCCGACGCGGCGCGGATCACGGACCTGTACCGCGCGGCGGGGATCAGCATGGTCGCCACCGTGTCGCTCGCCTCGGTGCCCAAGGGCCGGCCGCTGCGCGGCGAGCTCATCATCGCGCCTCCGTCGACGCGCGAGACCCGGTGGATGCGCCGCCTGGGCGACGCGCAGACCGGCTTTGTCTCCGGGTGGATGCAGAGAGGCGCCGCAGGCAGGCCCTACGACAGGGGCTTCGCGCTCTCGGACCACGCGGACTGGCCGCAGCTGGTGGCGACCGTGCGCGAAAGCGGCGCGCGGACCGTGTACGTGACCCACGGCGAGAGCGAGACGCTCGCGCGCCACCTGCGCGACGCCCTCCGCATCGACGCGCGGCCGCTGCTTGCGCTGGGCCGGGCCGGCGGGGGGAACGAATGAAGCCGTTGTGGGCGTGTCGCGGCATCATCACCGTGCTGAACAGGCCGTTTGCTGAGGACGGCGAGCTGGAGGAGGCGGCTCTGCGCTGCAACGTGCGCCGCGCCCTGGCGGCGGCAGTCGCGGGGTTTCTCGTGCCCGCGATGGCGAGCGAGGTCGGCAAGCTCTCCGAGGCGGAGCGGCGGATGATGGTGCGCGCGGTTCTCGAAGAGGTTGCCGGAGCCGTGCCGGTGGTCGGGGGCGGGTCGGCCCCGTCGCGCCGGCAGCGCATCGATGCCTGCAGGATGATGCGGGATCTCGGCTGTCCCGCGATTCTGGTGTCCATCCCCTGCGAGTCGGACGAGCAGTACCGGTCGGCGGTCCTGGAGATCGACCGGCAGCGTCCCCCGCTGCTGATGCTGCAGGACTGGGATCCCGGGGGCTGCGGCCTGCCCGTAGCCCTGATCGCGGACCTCTTCGCGGAGGTCGAGTCGTTTCGGGCGCTCAAGATCGAAACGACGCCCGCGGGGGTCAAGTACAGCGGGGCGCTGGCCCCGACGGGGGACGCCTGCACGTTTCGGGAGGGTGGGCGGTCACCCAGATGATCGAGGCCCTCGACCGCGGCGTGCACGCGTTCATGCCCACGGGGCTGCACCAGGTCTATTGCAGGATCCATCGCCTCTACGTCGGCGGCGACCGGCCGGCGGCCCGCGTTCTGTTCGAGCGCCTGCTGCCCGTCCTCGCCTTCGCGAACCAGCACCTCGACATCTCGATGCACTGCTTCAAGCGCCTGCTCCATTCCGAGGGCACCTACTCGACCGCTCGAGTCCGGCAGCCGATCCTGCCGTTCGACGCGGTGCACGAGCGCGTTGCCGCAGAGCTGATCGAGACCGCCAGGCGGCTGGCCCGGGAGGGGTGAGCGCCCCGGCGCGTTGACGCCCCGATCGGGGCCCGCTACTCTGCTCGTCGATGATCGAGAAGAGATCCCTCACCCGGCAGCAGGCCGAGCACGCGATGGAGCACGGCGAGTTCGACGCCGACGTGATCTGCGCTGCGGCCAACGTGGCCGTGGTCCTCTCTCAGGACTGGTGCGCGCAGTACTCTGCCCTGAGCGGGAGCCTCGACGACCTGGCGGCGAGGCCCGATCCCACTCACCCTTCTGTGACGGTCTTCGAGCTGCTGTACAACCGCGTCGACTACTTCGAGGCCTTCAAGCGGTTCAAGGAAACCACGTGGCGCAATCGTGCGATTCCGTACGTGCGCTACTACCGGCACGGCAGGCTCGTCGGCGAGAGCAACTACGTGAGCGCGGAACGCTTTCTGGATTTCTTCAAGCCCTGAGGCGGCTCCCCCGCCTGGGCTGCTGCGCGCGGTCGGGTTCGCCGGCTTTCGATGATCCCGAGGTCGGCGCCGCCCGCGGCGCAGGCGGCGATCACGCGGACGCCGCGCCCTCCCTCAGCCGCCGTTGCGCTCCGAGGCGGAACGACGCTCCCAGCTCTTGAGATAGTCGAGGATGATCGAGGACATGTTGTTCTCGTTCATGCGCACGATCCGCATCTCGCGGTCGGCGTGCTCCACCGAGTCGGAGGCGTGGGCCGTGTTCTCCATGATATTGCTGCCAAAATCGGCGCGCACGGTGCCTCCCGGCGCCTTGGCCGGGTCCGTCGGGCCGAGCACGTCGCGGATCTTGCGCACGGCGCTCTCGCCCTCGTAGCAGAGCAGCAGCGACTTGACCCGGCCGGGCGCCGCCTTTTCCTCCTCGGTGCAGGTCTCGGGCCTGCGGCCCGACATGAACTCCACAATCCTCGAGAACTGGTCCTCGGCGTACCGGCGCCCGAAGCTGCGCACCAGCGAATCCTCGACGTCGGCGGGCAGGGACAGGTTGAACTCCCGCTCGAGGACCGCCTTGGCGCGCAGGGCGGCGGCCGGCGCCAGGCGGTGGACCAGGGCCTCGCGCACGGGCCCGTAGAACTCGATCGCCTCGTTGACCGACATCTGGTAGACCTTGATGCCGATGATCCGCAGGCCCGTGCGGCTGAACATGTCGATGATGCTGCCCGGCCGCGTGCTCGGGGCGCGCCAGTTGTCGGGCTTGATGATCACCAGGGTGCGCTCGATCTTTTTCGGGTCCGGGTACTTCATGTTGGCCACGATGTTGGGCTCTTTGGCCGCGAACTCGGCAAAGATCCGCAGCGCCTGCACCGCGCGGCCCATGGGGGGCGCGGTGAGGACCGCGGGCTCGAAGTAGTCGACCTTGCCGGGGTCCGTGCGCGACCAGACCAGGTCCGAGTAGGTGTCGCGGATCGTCTCGCCGCGGATGCTCTCAATGCTGAGGTTTTCGGGGAACAGGGCCCCGGCGATGTCGGCCAGCTTGCGGCAGGCGTCGTCGCCCCGGAACAGCAGCATCATGATGCGGTGTCTTCGGCCCTCGCTCGGGGTGAACGTGCGCAGGGTGTACTCGCTGAGGATCTCGGCTGCGCGCGGGAGCATCGCGTCCTTCTGCGCCAGAAAGTAGTCGGCGTAGGCCCGGGCCACCTCCCGTGTGGGCGCGAGCACCTGCGCGGCGACGAGCTCCAGGTCGACGCGGGAGAGCAGCCGGGAAATGACGCCGCCCGTACGCGACTTTACGATCGTGTACGGGGTGATGATCATGTAGGAGAGCTCGTCCTTCATTGAAACGGAAACCTATCCCGGCCGACGAGAAGGGTCAACATCAACGGGAGGTTTTTCGCGTTTTTTTCAGAGGAAGAGGCGAAGGATCACGAAGAAAGCCAGCTGCACGACAAAGTGCACCGCGGGCAGGCGGCTCCCCGAACGGATGCCGGCCCTGCGGTAGGCCATGGCCGCGGCCGTCGCCACGAAGAACCAGGCGGCGTAGTTCTGCAGCGGGATGCGTCCCCCTTCCCACCGCCAGTAGTCGAGAGCCATGGCGACCGGCTCCATGAACCAGTCAAAGACCACGGTGAGCAGTCCGGCGGCCAGGCTCACGAGCGCTGCCGCCTCCGGCCGCGCCCGTTCCAGCTCCTCGCCGATGCGCACCGCGCCGAGAACGACCAGCAGCCAGTTGAAGCCGATGACCAGGGGAACGCCCAACACCGCGACGCCCAGGGTGGCTCCGTAGACGTAGGAGCCGAAGACCGCGCCCGTCGCCACTCCCGCCGCCTCGACGGCAAAGGTCATCAGGTAGGTGGCGAGAGCCCAGATCAGCATCCTGGGCCTCTGATCCTTCGCCACGGCCAGGAGCGATCGGGCAAAGACGAGCAGCCCAAGCCCTGCGAGCACGAACGGCGTCAATCGCAGCATGAGCCCGCGCAGCGGCGCCGCCAGGTGGCCGATGACCCCGACGCCGTACATGACAATCAGAGCCGCGGGCACCGCCGCCCGGTCGAGAGTGTTCCTGTTCATAGGCCTTCGTACCTCTGCACGAGCTCGCTCGCGATCTTTCCCGACAGGATCGCCAGCGGCATGCCGCCGCCGGGGTGCGCGCTGCCGCCGCAGACGTAGAGCCCGTGATGGCGCGACGACCGGTTCGGGTGGCGCAGGAACGCGGCCGTGCGGCTGTTGGAGGAGATGCCGTAGAGGCTGCCCCCGCGGCTGCCTGTGGCCTCTTCGATGTCGGGGGGCGTCACGATCTCCTCGCACTCGATGTCGCCATCGACCGGCCGGCCCAGGGCCGCGGCAACGCGCCTCAGCGCCGCTTTCCGAGTCCGGTCGCGCTCGCGGCTCCAGTCCTGGCCCGCAGCGGGCGGCGCGTTTACCAGCACGAACCAGTTGCCGGCCCCGGCCGGCGCGTCGCCGGGGGTCACCCGCGAGGTGATGTTGAGGTAGACCGTCGGGTCCGAGGGGCAGAGACGGCGCTCGAAGAGGTCGCGGAACTCCGCCTCGTAGTCCGAGGAGAAGAAGATGTTGTTGACCTCCAGCTCGTCGCAGGGGGCGCGGACGCCCCAGAGGAACACCAGGGCTGAGCTCGACGGCTCCAGGCCGCGATAGCGGCGCGCGAGCCTCGCCTCCGGGTCGCGGAGCATCTCGTAGGTGGCCTGCACGTCTGCGTTGGAGACCACGATGTCGGACTCGTGAGTTGCGGTGTGCCCGGCATCGGCGTCCCGGACGCTGACGCCGCCGACCCGCCGCCGCGCGAGGAGGATGCGCTCGACGCGGGCGTGGTAGTGGAAGCGCGCGCCCGCCTTGCGAGCCAGCCGCTCGAGGGCCAGCGGGATGCTGTAGATGCCCCCCTCGACGGCGTATCCGCCGAGCCCGTATTCCACCCAGGGAATGATGTTCAGAGTGGCGGGCGCGCGAAAGGGGCTGGAGCCGTTGTAGGTGGCGTAGCGGTCGAACAACTGTATGGTGCGCGGGTCTCTGAAGAAGGACCTGTTGGCCGCGTGCATCGTGCGCAGCGCGTCCAGGCCGGCGGGGTTCAGCAGCGCGGCCAGGGCGCGGCGATCCATGTAGCTCGACGGCTCCCGGACGCTCTTCCACAGAAAGAGCCAGCCGGCCTTCTCGTAGATCGAGCGGCAGTGCGCGAGGTAGCGCAGCACGGCGTCGGGGGTGTCCGTGGTCCTGCTGCCGATCTCCTCGGCAAAGCGGCGGGCGTCGGCCCAGGCGTTGACGACGGTGCCGTCGGAAAAGACATACCGGCAGATGATCGGCAGGCGGATCGGACGCAGCCACTGCTCCATGGATTCGCCGGCCTCAGCGAACAGCTGCTCGAACACCTCGGTCATCGTCAGCAGCGAAGGGCCGGTATCGAACCGGTAGCGGCTGCCGCCGGCGCCGGCGATCCACCGAGAAAAGGCCTTGCCGCCCGGTCCGGCCTGCTGGTCGAAGACATCGACCTCCCACCCGCGGCAGGCGAGCCGGATCGCCGCCGAGAGGCCGCCGAGACCGGCGCCCACGATCGCCGCGCGACGCCCCCGCGCCCTCATGAGGGCAACAACCTCAGCGCGGCGCGGTAGACCAGGGCCTCAAAGGCGAGCATCGAGAAGTTGTAGAAAAAGTCTTCGAGCGGGATCGTGGTCACGCGCACCCCCCAGATCGCGCCGGGGCTGTAGATGACGACGGGAAGCGCCGTGAGCACGCCGTTGGCGATCATGAAAGGCACGTAGGTGATGGCGATGGCGAGCCAGAAATGACCACTGCCGATCAGGGCCTGGTCGGTCAGCGCCGCAATCGGGACGAAGGCGGCGCAGGAGAGCATCGCCACCGCCGTGTAGGTCTGCCTGCGCCACACCGCCGCCGCCGCAACAAAGGCCGCGGCAGCGGCGGCGAGCAGCGGCCAGGACACGCTCAGGACTACCTCGGGCGCGTAGGCCCGCACGACCTCGTAGACGAACAGGCACGCGTAGGGAACCGTGACGAAGAACAGGATCTCCTCCAGCGGCAGCCCCAAGAACCGGACGCGGCCGACGTGCGCGGGGTTGAAGGTCCAGTGCCCCCGGGCCGCGAACCAGGTGTCCCACGCCACGTAGACCGCCCCGACGATGACGATGGCGGCAAAGACGGCGGGCCACCGGGTGTAGAAGTGCACCTTGCGGTCGAACGAAAGGGCCAGCGGGCCGGCCAGCACCAGCAGATCGAGCAGGAGGTAGCGGCTCATCGGACCCTCGACAGGTTGTACGCGAGCAGCTCCAGGAGCAGGCCTCTGTAGCGCTCGCGGCCGCCCGGCAGAGCGGCGATCGCCTCTCTCGCGCGCGCAGCCAGGGCTTCGACCCGGCGGGCCGCGCGGGAACGGACGCCGAGCTCCTCCACCAGGCGGCGCACCTCGGCCACCGTCTCGGGCGTCGCCTGCCCGGCGCCGAACATCCGCTGCGCCCGCAGCCGCTGCTCGCCCGAAGCGGCCTCCATCAGGTACACGTAGAAGATCGTCTTCTTGCCCGCCGCGATGTCGGAGCCCACCGGCTTGCCGATCTCCTCCTCGCTGCCGAAGAGGCCGAGCTCGTCGTCCTTGATCTGGAAGATCATGCCGAGGTGCTCGCCGATGCGCTCGAGGGCGGTGAGCACCGCCTCGTCCTGTCCGGCGATGACGGCCCCGATCTGCAGCGGAAGCGTAAAGGTGTAGCGTCCGGTCTTGTAGTGGTAGACCGCGAGGACTTCGTCCTCGGCCACGGGACGCGAGCGGTCCGAGGCCCCGAACCAGACGTCCTGCATCTGGGCGACGCACGTCTCGATCACCGTTGCGTGGGAGCGCTCCAGGATGCGCTGCCTGTCGGCGGCCGGCAGCCTCAGGCGCGACAGCAGATCGAAGGCGAAGAAGAAGGCCACGTCACCGGCGCAGATCCCCATGGCCTCGCCGAAGTGGCCGCTGTCGCTGATCCCGTGCGTCTGCCCGAGCCGGGCGTACTGCGCAAAGACCGTCGGGAGCCCGCGCCGCGTGAGGTCCCGGTCCATGATGTCGTCGTGCACGAGGAACGAGGACTGCAGCAGCTCCATGGCCGCCGCCGCCTCGCGCACTGCGTCGGGCGGATCGTCGCGGAACAGCAGGTAGCCGAGGGCCACCAGGCCGCCGCGGATCATCTTGCCCCGCCTGCTGAAGTCGGCGAGACGCCGGCTCACGTCGGGTCCCCAGCTGTTGACGGCTGCGAGAAGCTCGGCCTTCGCCCCGAGGTAGGAGTCGATCTGCTCGACGATGGCCGTTTTCCAGGAATCGAAGAACTCACGCATCGCGCGCCTCGGTTCGAGCGCTGCCGAGGGCGTTGGCGAGGATGCGCAGCAGAATCCGCGCCCGGCCTGGCTTGACTTTGCGCCGGTAGACCACGAACGGGTCGGCGGCGATGGTCGCCGCGGTCCAGCTGTACATGTCGGCCGCGGTCTTGATCGGAATCAGGGTGCGTCGGGGCAGGAAGCGGTAGGCCCGCTCGGCCTCCTGCTGCCAGCCCCGGTACAGGTCGAGCTGCCGCCGTACAAAGGCGGTGAACGCGTCGGGGCTCTGCCGCGCCGTCTCTTCGGCCAGGTCTCGGAGTCCGGAACCGGACAGCGGCAGGTACGTGCGGCCGAGCGACAGGTCCTCGGCAATGTCGCGGACGAAGTTGATGTACTGCATGGCGCGGCCCAGCATCCGCGCTCCGTGGTGGGACTCGTCGGGCAGGTCCATCAGGCGCGCCATGAACAGACCGATCACCTCCGCCGAACCGTAGACGTACTCCAGCGTCTCCTCGAGGCAGTCGTAGCGCCGCTTGTGCAGGTCCATCTCCATGGAGCGCAGAAAGGCCTCGGTCCAGGCGGGGTCGAAGTCGCGTCGGCGCGCGAGGTCGGCAAAGCTCGCGACGATCACGTCGTCGACGGCCGCGCCGGCGCGGGCGCGCTCCCAGCGCGCCTTGAAGGCGGCAAAGCCGCGCTCGTCCTGCGGAACGGCGTCCACGAAATTGTCGGCCGTGCGGACAAAGCCGTAGAGCACGAACACATCGTCGCGCACGGCCGGCGGAAAGAAGAGGCTGGAGTTGAAGTAGGTCCTGCTGCCCTTGCGGAACACGCGGCGGTGGACGGCGGCGGCTCTCGCGGCAGGGCGGCCGCTCATCGATGCTCTCCGCTGATCCTGTTGCTCACGACGCGGGCGGCGATCAGCACCATCGGCACGCCGACGCCGGGGTGGGTGTACTGGCCGCAGTAGTAGAGGTTGGAGACCCGGCGGCTGCGCATCGACGGCCGGAATACGGCGGTCTGGAACAGCGTGTGCGCCAGCCCGAGGGCTGCGCCCCCGTAGGAGTGGTAGTCGCCGGCAAAGTCGCGGCCCGAGTACAGCCGCTTGACTAGGAGGCGGTCGCGGATGCTGTTGCCCGTGATCCGCTCGAAGTGGGCGAGCACGCCGTCCATGCAGCGCTCCCGGATCTCGTCGCGATCGTCGAGCCCGGTCGCCAGCGGCACCAGGACGAAGAGGTTCTCGCAGCCGGCGGGGGCCGCCTGCGCATCGGTAAGCGAAGGCACATTCAGGTAGTAGCAGGGTTTGGCGGGCCAGGCCGGCCGGTCGAAGATCGCCGCGAAGTGCTCGTCCCAATCGTCGCTGAAGTAGAGGTTGTGATGCTCCACGTTGCGCAGGCGACCCTCCACGCCCACGAAGCCGAGGAGCATCGAAGGCCCGAGCGTTCTCCGCTTCCAGTAGCTCTCGGGGTAGCTGCGTCCCCGCTCGTCGAGCAGGTTCATCTCGGCGTGGGCGTAGTCGCCGTTGACCACCACCACGTCGGCCTCCAGCAGCTGGCCGTCGACGAGCACGCCGCGGGCGCGGCCGTCGGCGACCTCGATGCGCGTGACGTCGCTGCCGAGGAGGATCCGCACTCCGAGCTTCGCAGCCAGCCGGCCGAAGCCCTGCGCCGCGCCCGCCATCCCCCCGTCCGGGTACCAGACGCCGAGGGCGAAGTCGACGTGCGCCATCAGCGCGTACATGGCCGGCGCCCTGGTCGGGCTGGAGCCGAGAAACACCATCGTGTACTCCAGGAGCTTCCGCGACCGGTGGTCGCGGAAGAACCGGCGGACGTAGTCGTCGAGGCGGCTCAAGACCTTCAGCTTCAATCCTTCGACCATGAGCCTGCGGTTGAAGAAGTCGAAGATGCTGTTGTAGTCGCGGTAGAGGAACTCCCGGACCGCCACGTCGTGGCTGTACTTGACCTGCTCGAGGAACTCGTCCAGGCGCGACCCTCCCCCCGGCTCCAGCTCTTCGAACACGCGGCGCGCGGCGTCGATGCCTGCGCCGATGGTCACGGGGGGGGAGCCCTCGAAGAAGACCTTGTAGGAGGGGTCGAGCCGTTTGAGGCCGTAGTAGTCCTCGCGCCGGACGCCGCAGGCCGAGAAGAACTCCTCAAAAATCTCGGGCATCAGGTACCAGGATGGCCCGATGTCGAAGGTGAACCCCTTTTCGCGCCAGTACCGCGCCCGGCCCCCGACGCTGTCGTTCTTCTCGACAATGGTGACCTGCCAGCCGTCCTTGGCCAGCAGCGAAGCCGTAGCGAGGCCGCCGAACCCCGCACCCACCACCACAGCGCGTCCACCCATTTTGACCTCTCCCTGCAGGCAGCGCCGAGGCGCATCGCCCGAAGAATAGCGCCGTCATCGGCGGCGGTCAAATGAGGCCGTGCGCGCCGCCGTCCCGATTCCTGTCCTTGACCCGGGGGAGGGACACGGCTACGGTAGACGGGCAGGCGGGCGTTTGGCGGGCGCGCTCTCGGGCTCGTTCGCGGACCGCAGGGGAGGTCAGCTGTATGGCATCGGTGGACACAAGCAGGATGGCGTTCTGGAACCCGGCCCTGCCGGTCAGGGACCGCGTCGACGACCTGGTGAGGCGGCTCTCGCTCGAGGAGAAGATCTCGCAGATGCTGTACACCGCGCCCGCGGTCGAGCGGCTGGCGCTGCCGGAGTACAACTGGTGGAACGAGTGCCTCCACGGCGTGGGACGCGCGGGCATCGCCACGGTGTTCCCCCAGGCGATCGGCCTGGCCGCCACCTGGGACGTGGAAGAGGTCTACGCCGCGGCCAAGGTCACTTCGGACGAGGCGCGGGCCAAGCATCACGAGTTCGCCCGCAGGGGGGACCGGGCGATCTACAAGGGGCTCACCTACTGGACCCCCAACGTGAACATCTTCCGCGACCCGCGGTGGGGCCGCGGCCAGGAGACCTACGGCGAGGATCCGTTCCTCACCGGCCGCATGGGCGTCGCCTTTGTGCGGGGGCTGCAGGGCGACGACCGCGTGTACCTGAAGCTCGTGGCGACTCCCAAGCACTATGCCGTGCACAGCGGCCCCGAGCCGCTGCGCCACCGCTTTGACGCGCAGGTGGGGGAGAAGGACCTGCGCGAGACCTACCTCCCGCACTTCAAGGAGTGCGTGCAGGAGGCAGGCGCCTGGTCGGTGATGGGCGCCTACAACCGCACCAACGGCGAGGCGTGCTGCGCGAGCCCGACGCTGCTGCAGAAGATCCTGCGCGACGAGTGGGGTTTCCGGGGCTACGTCGTTTCCGACTGCGGCGCGATCGAGGACATCTACGAGCACCACAAGCTTGCGGCCGATGCGGCCGAGGCTTCGGCCCTGGCCGTCAACGCCGGCTGCGACCTCGCCTGCGGCCGCGCTTACGTGGCGCTCAAGGAGGCGGTCGCCCGCGGCCTGGTCACGGAGAAAACCATCGACACCGCGGTGGGGCGCCTCATGGAGGCGCGCGTGCGCCTCGGCATGTTCGACCCGCCCGACAGGGTGCCGTACGCGGCGATCCCCTACAAGATCGTCGACTGCGAGAAGCACCGCGAGGACAACCTGCGCATCGCCCGCGAGACGGTGGTCCTGCTCAAGAACGCCGGCGGGCTCCTGCCCCTGGCCCGCGACATCGGCACGATCGCCGTGATCGGGCCCAACGCCTACAGCGACGAGGCGCTGCTCGGCAACTACAACGGCACCCCGGCCCATTCGGTCACGCTGCTGGACGGCATCCGCGATCGGGTCGGGTCGAGCTCCCGCGTGCTCTACGCCGAGGGCTGCACGATTCTCGGCGCGTCTTCCAAGTGGGGCGACCGCTCGACGCAGGGCTTCTCCGAGGCGGAGGCGGCCGCCGACCGCGCCGACGTCGTGATCATGGCCCTCGGCCTCACGGCCGAATACGAAGGTGAAGAGGGCTCGGCCCAGCGCTCCGAGGCAGGCGGGGACCGCTCGCGCATCGACCTGCCGGCGGTGCAGCAGCAGCTGCTCGAGCGCATCGTGGGCCGCGGCAAGCCCGTAGTCCTCGTGCTCTTTTCCGGCAGCGCCCTCTCGGTCGCGTGGGCCCACGAGCACGTCGCTTCGATCGTGCAGGCCTGGTACCCCGGCGGCGAAGGCGGCCGCGCCATCGCCGACGTGCTGTTCGGCGACTGCAGCCCCGCCGGGAGGCTGCCGGTCACCGTGGTGCGCAGCCTCGAGCAACTGCCGCCGTTCGAGGATTACTCCATGGCCGGCCGCACCTACCGCTACATGAGCGACGAGCCTCTCTACCCGTTCGGCTTCGGCCTGAGCTACACGCGCTTCCGCTACGGCGCGCTCGACCTTTCCTCGACCCGCATCTCCGCGGGCGACGACCTGACGGTTTCGGCCGCGGTGGAGAACGCCGGCACCGTGGCGAGCGACGAGGTCGTGCAGCTGTACCTGAGCGACCTCGAGGCCTCCACTCGGGTCCCGCGGTGGTCGCTTGCGGGCTTCCAACGGGTGCACGTGGCCGCCGGCGCGAAGGCGCAGGTGCGGTTCGTGATTCCCGCCCGGCGCATGGCCCTGATCGACGAGCGGGGCCGCTGCCTGCTGGAGCCGGGCGCTTTCCGCGTGTACCTGGGCGGCAGCCAGCCCGATGCCCGCAGCAGGGCGCTGGGGGCGGCTGCGGTCGTGCAGGCCGACTTCTCGATGGAGGGCCGCGCGAGGGAGATCGCCTACTGAGGCCGGAGGAGGCTCGAGTGGCACGCAAGCAGGCGGCAGGCAAGAAGGCGGCAGGCACGAAGGCCGGGCCGCGGGACAGGCTGCGCAAGGAGCTGCTGTCGCTCCTCGATCAGGTCGACGACGAAGGGCTGATCTTTCTCATCCGCCAGGCCCAGACGATCATCCACAACCTGCAGGTCGACCGGCTCAACGAGGACATCAGCGAGCTGAACCGCGAGCGGGCCCGAGCGCTGACCGAAGGGCGCAGAAAGGCGGGCGCAAAGGCGACCGGCGGGAGCCCCGCTGCCGAGCCGGTCACGATCGACGAGGGGGCGGGCGGCACCTCGTTCGTGATCGGCGTGGGCAACACCCGCAAGATATTCAGCCGCGACGAGATGCGCTCGCTGGCGCGCATCGCCCAGGCAGCAGAGAGCGACGCCGACGGCGCCAGGCGCCTCTACGCCTGGCTGCTGCGCAACCGCACCGACGTGCTGCTCGACATGGGGATCCGCTCCGCGGCCGGGCCCGAGCTCGTTCTCGTGCACAGGGCGGTCAGGAGCCGCTATCGGCCCCGCGGGTAGGGCGGCAGGCGCGCCCGCTACCGCGACTACAGGCTCCTGAGCCACCCCTCGAAGCTGCCGAACACGGCCGCACGGAGAGCTTCGGCGTCGCGCGCGGCGAACGCCTCCAGGATCGCGGTGTGGTCCCGGAGGGCGACGTCGGCGATGGTCTGCATGCTGCGCGCGATCGAGCTCTTGAACAGCTGATGGATGGTCGTGCCGATCTGGATGATGAACGGGTTGCGGGTGCATTCCAGGATAGTGCGGTGGAATGCGAGGTCGTCATCCGAAGTCTGG
>CAZKGO010000026.1:0-16195 GCA_964552235.1 uncultured Spirochaetales bacterium
GTCTACGGCCTCATCGCGGGCGCCCTCTACCAGCACATGATCGAGTCGGGCCGGTACGAGGTTCACGGCACCGCGCGGCGCCGCCATCCCTCGGTGCGCGCGCCCAAGGACCGTGTTCTCGAGATTCCCGAAGAGCGGTTCCACCTGGTCGACCTGACGGACCTCGACGGCATGCGTGCGGCGATGCGCGGCATGGACGCGGTCGTGCACCTGGCCGCCGAGCCCGACGAGAACTCGCCGTGGGAGCGCATTCTCGCCAGCAACGTCGTCGGCGCCTACAACGCCCTCGAAGCGGCGCGCCTCGAAGGCGTGAGCCGCTTCGTCTACGGCAGCTCGGTGCGGCTCGACTACGGCTACAGGATGATCGAACCCTACAAGGCGATCGTCGAGCGCCGCTTCGAGGCGGTCCCGCAGCCGATCCCGCTTCTGCGCGTCACCGACCCTCCGCGGCCCTCGGAGCCCTACTCGGCGAGCAAGGTGTGGGGCGAAGCGCTGGCCCGCGCCTATGCGGACCAGCATGGGCTGTCCGTCGTCTGCGTGCGCATCGGCTGGGTGGTGGCCGAGGACCGGCCCTACCTCGAGAACCTGGTGTCCTTCTGGTGCAGCCAGCGGGACATCGCGCGCATCCTGCGCATGGCGGTGGATGCCCCCGACTCGCTGCGCTTCGAGGTCGTCTTCGGCCTCTCGGCCGGAAGGTGGTGCTGGTTCGATCTCGAGCACAGCCGCAAAGTGCTCGGTTACGCGCCCCTGGACAACCAGGAGGAGGCGTGGGGGCGGGGACAACGATGAAGGCTGCTTCCGAGGTCGTCGCGCTGCTCCGCGAGCTGGTGCGCCTGCCGAGCCACGAGAACGAAGCGGCGGTGGTCGAGCTGCTCTGCAGCCGCTTCCGCGAGCGGGGCATTCCCTGCCGCACGCGACTCGTCGGACCCGCGGGCCGCGCCAACGTGATCGCTACGTGGGGGCAAGGGCCGCGTTCGCTCATCTTCAACAGCCACATGGACACGGTGGCTCCGGGCGATCCCGCTGCCTGGCAGTCCCCGCCGTTCGCCGCCGAGATCCGCGACGGCAGCCTCTACGGCCGCGGTTCGGCCGACGCCAAGGGGCCCCTGGCCGCGATGATCGTCGCCTTGGAGTCGATCGCCCGATCGCACCCGCGCCTGCCCGGCAGGCTCGTGCTCACGGCCGTGGCCTACGAAGAGCAAAGCGGCCTGGGCACGCAGGCCGAGGTGGTCGGGGGCACGAGGGCCGACGCTGCCGTGGTCGGCGAGCCGACGGACCTGCAGGTGTGCGTGGCGCACAAGGGGGTGCTGCGCCTGCGCGTGAGCACGCGCGGGAAAGCCGCGCACGCGAGCGAGCCCTGGGAAGGCGCCAACGCGATCTCCGCGATGGCGCCCGTGATCACGGCGCTCGACCGGCTTGCCGCGCAAGTAACCGTGCTACGCGACCCGCTGCTGGGACCGGCCACGCTCGCCACGACGATGATCGAAGGCGGCATCGGGCGCAACGTGGTGCCGCCTGCCTGCAGCGTCCTGCTCGATCGCAGGCTGCTGCCCGGCGAGAGCGCGGCCGAGGCGCGCGCCGCAGTCGAAGCAGCCGTGGCCCCGCTGGGCGGTGCGGTCGAGGACGTCTCGCTGACCGAGGCAGCTTCGACGGCCGCCGACGCGCCCATCGCGCTCGCCGCCCTCGGCGCCCGCACCGCCGTGGTCGGCGGCCCGTCGCGGGCTGTCGGTTTCGGCGCCTGCTGCGACATGAGCTTCCTGCGGAACAAGGGGGACATCCCGACCGTCATCCTCGGCCCGGGCAGCCTGTCGCAGGCGCACAAGAGCGACGAGCGCATCGAGGTCGCGGAGCTCAAGCAGGCCGTCGAGGTCTACCGCCGCCTCGCCCTCGACTGGCTCGAAGGGCGCAACCCCGGGCAGTCTACTTGTTGACTTCCAGCCATATCGTCGATATGGTTTACCATATGAAGACGACTCTCAACATCAGCGATCCGGTCATGAAAGACCTGCGCCGAGAGGCTCAGCGGTCGGGCCGCACGATGTCCGAGCTGGTGGAGACCGCGCTGCGCAGCATGCTCGCGGCCCGCAGGTCCCGCGAGGCTCCGCCGCCCCTTCCCGTGTTCAGCGGCGGCAAGCCTCGTGTCGACCTCGCCAATCGCGAAGCGCTCTACGACGTCATGGAGTCGCGTTGATGTTCGTCGTGGACACCAACGTGCTGCTCTATGCGGCAAACACGGATGCTGTTGAACACGAGCGCTGCCGCGATCTCCTCGAGAGCTGGCGCGCCCAGTCGACTGTCTGGTACACCACGTGGGGGATTCTCTATGAGTTCCTGAGGGTCTCTACCCATCCCCGTGTGTTCGACCGCCCGTGGAATGCGTTCGACGCGTGGCAGTTCGTGGCCGCGCTGCTCGCCTCTGCCGGCCTGCGGGTCCTCACCGAGACCGAGAGGCATGCGGAAGTCACAGCCGAGGTTCTTCCGCAGGTGCCGGGGCTCGCAGGCAACCTCTTCTTCGACGCCCGCACCGCGGTCCTGATGAGGGAGCACGGCGTCAGGCGGATATACACCCGCGATGCCGACTTCCACCGCTTCCCGTTCATCGAAGTGCTGGACCCGCTGGCTCTCTGACCCACACGGCTTTCCTTGACAGGCCCGGCGTCGAGCCTTCATCTTAGCCTCTGATGGCACGCAAGAAAGACACCTTTGTCCTCTACGACCTCAAGGTCGAGACGCGAAAGGGCCGCAGGCCCTTTGTCTGCAGCCACCGCGCAGGCGACTCGTTCGAGGTCGTGGGCGAGAACCTCGTGTTCCCGGCGGGCGGCACCTTCTCGATGTACTCCCTGAGCGCGCTCCTGCCTCTGCTGCCGGCCAAGCAGCGGCCGACGCACTCCCACGACTGGATGACCACCGACACCGACATCGCCTGCCCCGACCCGAACTGCGGGGCGATCTTCCGTATCACGCGCGTGCGCAGGCGCACCTTCAGCCACGACGCCACGACCGTCGTTCCGCTGCCGCAGCCGCGCAGCCGGACGCGCCAACCGGCCGGGAAGCGCCGCCCGTGAGCGCCGCCGTGGAGCGCTTCGCGCTCGAGCCCGGCTACACGATTGCGCGCATCCTCAACGGCGGCTGGCAGCTTTCCAGCGGCCACTGGCTCAAGGGCACGGTCGACCGCGAAGAGGTGCTGGCCGCCATGAGCGCGGCCGTCGATGCGGGCTTCACGACCTTCGACTGCGCCGACATCTACACCGGAGTGGAGGAGCTGATCGGGGAGCTCATCCGCCGCCGCCGCGCTGCAGGCCGTCCCGCCGACGAAGTGCAAGTCCACACCAAGCTCGTTCCCGACCGCTCCGATCTCGCCCGCGTGGACGGCCGGTACGTCGAGGCGATCGTCGACCGGTCGCTCTCGCGGCTCGGCGTCGAGCGCCTCGACCTGGTGCAGTTCCACTGGTGGGACTACGCGGTCGGCCCTTGCGTCGAGGCGGCGCTCGCCCTCGACCGCCTGCGCGCCGCAGGCAAGGTGCGCCTGGTCGGGCTGACCAACTTCGACACCGAGCACGCGCGGATGATCCTCGACGCCGGCGTGCAGGTCTCCTCGATCCAGGTGCAGTATTCGCTGCTGGACCGGCGGCCCGAGCACGGCCTCGGGGACCTGTGCCGGCTGCGCGGCGTGAAGCTGCTCTGCTACGGGTCGCTGGCCGGCGGCTTCGTCTCCGACAGGTGGCTCGGCAAGCCGTCGCCCGCCGACCTCGACAACCGCTCGCTGGTCAAGTACCGCCTCATCATCGAGGAGCTCGGCGGCTGGCAGGTGTTCCAGCAGCTGCTCGCTGAGCTGGCGATGATCGCAGCGCGACACGGCGTCTCGCCGAGCGCGGTGGCCGTGCGCTGGGTGCTCGACAGGCCGGGCGTCGCCGGTGCGATCGTCGGCATGCGCTCGGGCCGCCACATCGCGGCCAACCGCGCCGTGTTCGCCCTCGCCCTCGACGACGAGGACCGCGAGCGGCTCGACGCCTGGCTCGCAGCACACCCCGGACCGGCGGGCGACACCTTTGGCCTCGAGCGCGTGCCCGGCGGGCGCCACGCCTCGATCATGAAGACCGATCTGAACAAGGAATAGAACAATAGAAGAAGGCCGCGCGCGGGCGGCCGCCGCAGTCGCGGTGGCGGCGCCCGGCGGCGGTTGAGGGAAAGGGGGCTATGGTAACGCCATGGTGCAGGAACATACCGCATAACACCCAACAAACCTTCTTCACGGCGGGCCTACGGTGCGTTCTCTGATCCGCTGCCGTATGTGGGGATACCCCCTCTCGCGAGGGCTGGGACCGTAGAGGCGATTCCTCATGAGATCTCTCGCTGCGGGGTAGGCGCGGCCTGGATCGAGGACCTTCATCCCCTTGCGCTTGGCCAGGGCCGATAGCTCGGTCTGGATCCGACGGATGTCGCCCTTCAGCACCAGAGGGTCGAGCCCTTGGCGCTGCTTCTCGATGCTGGCGGTGCTGGTCCGCTGGTCGAAGCAGTCCCAGAGGTAGGCCAGCGCCTTCTTCACCCGCTCGTCGGACTTGCGGGGCCGCACCACCGTCCGCCTCTTGTTCCGACCCGCCACCACCAGGCGCACCGGCTTCCCATCCAGACCCCTGACCAGCCGGCCCTTGCCGAAGTTCCGCAACAGCCAGGCCGCGTAGGGCCGCTTGTACCCCGTCATGCGGACCACCTCGTCCAGCAGCTGCATACGCCCCTTACGTCCCTTCTGGGCCCGATACCCGGCGGCCTGCTTGCGCGTCCATCGTCAGCCTCTCTTCCACTCGGTGACCTTTCCCTACGGGGTAGTCACCTCCCTCCGTTGTTTGGGGACGTTTTCAGATGAGGCAACGACCCTCCCTCAGGACGTTTTTTCGTGAGGCAGTGCGTCGTGAAGACTCCGCCATGGCGGCGATAATACAGTCGGTGGTGTGGATGCGACGGCCTACTTCGAACGGATGCTCCTGGAGCGGGGCATCCCACGCGAGTGGGTCGATCGCGTGCTGGAAGCCTTGAAACGGGTCGTGGATCAGTCGGACGGTACGCGTCACTACCTGGCGATCATTTGCGAGTTCGGTGGTCGTGGCTGAGCGTGGTGGTAGCGGATCATCCGAACGGGCGGCGGCTCGTTACTGCCTTTCTCGACAGGCGTCTCGGCAGGACCGATGAAGATTGAGGTCGGCAAGGATACCGATACGCTGTACTTCAGGCCGGACGAAAGCAGAATCGTCGACTCCGAGGAGATCCGACCCGGAGTCATCCTGGACTATGATGCCCAGGACCGCGTGGTCGGAGTGGAGCTCCTCGGCGTGTCAAGGCGTGCGGCCGCTGCTGAGCTCACATCGATCCAGTTCGGGGCCGGCCGGCGGCGCATTGCGACAGGCTCGCGACCGACATGCCGTCGAAGCGGAGAAAGAAGGTGGCGCGCCGGAGACTGCGACGCCCCGCCGGCCGCTACACACCGCCGAGGTAGGCCGCTCCCACTGCCGGGTCGGCGAGCAGGGCGCGGCCCGTTCCCGAGAGCATGATCGAGCCGACCTCGAGCACGTAGCCGCGATGGGCGGCGGCGAGGGCCTTGCGCGCGTTCTGCTCGACCAGCAGGATCGTCACGCCGCGGCGGTTGAGCGCCCCAATGACATCGAACACCGCGGTCACGAGGTTCGGCGCCAGACCGAGCGACGGCTCGTCGAGCATCAGCAGCCGCGGCTTTGCCATGAGCGCCCGCCCGAGGGCCAGCATCTGCTGCTCGCCGCCGGAGAGCGTGCGCGCCTGCTGCCGCCGCCGCTCCTCCAGACGGGGAAACAGCGCGTAGACCTCGGCGGCGTCCCTCTTGATCGCCGCCCGGCTGCTGCGCCGCGGCGCTCCGAGCAGCAGATTCTCCTCCACTGTGAGCCGGCCGAACACCTGCCGCCCTTCGGGGCAGTGGATCAGGTGCCGCTCGACGATCTGGCGGGGCTCCAGGCGCGTGATCTCCTCGCCGCCGAAAGCGATGCGCCCGCTCGCCAGCGGCAGCAGGCCCGAGAGGGCGCGCAGCGTCGTCGACTTGCCTGCGCCGTTGGCTCCGATCAGAGCCACGACCTCGCCCTCTTCGACCGCGAAGCCGATGCCCTTGAGGGCGCGGTGCTCGCCGTAGCTGACGGCGAGCTCGTCAACCTGCAGGAGCGGCATCGGCGGCCTCCTCCCCCAGGTACGAGGCGATCACGGTGCGGTCGGCGCGCACCTCCGCAGGCGCGCCCTCGGCGATCTTGCGGCCGTGGTCGAGGACGGCGACGCGGTCCGAGATGCCCATGACCATGCGCATGTCATGCTCGATCAGCAGCACCGTGCGGCCCGTGTCGCGGATCCTGCGCACGAGAGCCATGAGCGTTTCGGTCTCCGAGGCGTTGAGCCCCGCAGCCGGCTCGTCGAGCAGCACCAGAGCAGGCTCGGTGGCGAGCGCGCGGGCGATCTCGACCGCCTTCTGCTCGCCGTAGGCCAGGTGGCGCGCAACCACCGACTCGCGGCCGTGGAGGCCGACAAAGGCGATCAGCTCGCGGGCGCGCGCCTCGGCCTCGCGCTCCTCGCGGCGGGCGAGCCCCGAGTTCAGCACGCTGGCAAAGAGCCCCGTCGTCGTGCGCACGATGCATCCCGACATGATGTTCTGCAGCACGGTGAACGCGGGGAACACGCGCACGTTCTGCCACGTGCGCGCCACCCCGAGGCCGACGATCCGGTGCGGAGGCAGCCCCTCGATGCGGCGGCCGCGAAAGCTCACCTGCCCGCAGGCCAGCGGCACGAACGAAGCGACGGCGTTGAACAGCGTCGTCTTGCCCGCGCCGTTGGGCCCGATCACCGAGAAGATCTCCCCTTCGCGCACGCTCAAGGTGACATCGTCGACGGCCTTGAGGCCGCCGAAGCGGACTTGGATGTGCTCGAGGGCCAGGATCGGCGTCATCTCACTTGCCCGGCGCCTGCAGATTGGCTTCGTACTCGCGCCTGACCGCCTCGCTCGGCACCAGTCCCTGGGGCCTGAAGATCATGAACAGCACAAAGGCCAGCCCGTAGAAGAGCATCCGGAAATCGGAAAAGCGGCGCAGCAGCTCCGGGAGAAAGGTCAGCAGGGCAGCACCGATGAGCGTGCCCGGCACGCTGCCGAGCCCGCCGAGCACCACCATGCACATGATGGTGACGGTCTCGGTGAACAGGAAGCTCTCGGGGCTCACGAAGCCCTGGTAGGAGGCGAACAGCGCCCCTGCCCCGGCCGCGTAGGCGCCTCCGATTGCCGAGGCGATGATCTTCATCAGCCGCGCGTCGATGCCGATGGCCGAGGCCGCGTCCTCGTCCTCCCGCAGGCAGGCGAAGGATCGGCCGAGCTTGGACTTGAGGAGTCGAACGCTGAAGTAGACGGCAAAGACGAGCGCTGCGAGGGCGAGGTAGTAGAAGGAAAAGGAGTCGCCCAGCCGCAGGCCCAAGAACGCCGGCGGATCGATCCCCGAGATGCCCTTGGGGCCGCCGGTCAGCGGGTCGGCGTTGTTGATGATGATGCGCACCATCTCGGCAAAGCCCAGCGTCGTGACCGCCAGGTAGTCGCCCTTGAGGCGGGAGGTGAGAAACGCGACCGCGGCGGCCAGGGCCGCGCCGGCGCCGACGCAGAGCGCGAGCAGGGGCAGGAACGGGACGTGCAAGCCGAAGCGGTCAGAGGCGAGCAGGGCGTAGGCGTAGGCGCCCACGCAGTAGTAGGCCACGTAGCCGATGTTGAGGATGCCGGCGTAGCCGACGATCACGTTAAGCCCGAGGGCGAGCACGCCCGCGATGAGCACGCCGATCGTCACGCGAAGAAGATACCCGCTGGCCGCCAGCGGAAGCGCCAGGAGGACGAGCGCAGCCGCAGCGGCCAGCAGGTGGGGTCGAGCGCGGGCAATCGCGACCTTCATCCGCGTTCTCCGAACAGCCCCTGGGGCCGCACGAGCAGCATGACGATGAGGATGAGAAAGGAAAAGGCGTCCTTGTACTCGGGGCCCACGGCCCCGCCGGTCAGCACGGGTAGCAGGCCGGCGCCGAGGTTCTCGGCGATGCCGAGCATCAGCCCGCCGGCCATGGCGCCGCTGATGCTGCCGATGCCGCCGAGCACCGTGGCGACGAACGCCTTGATCCCTACCAGGTAGCCCATCGAGTACCCGGCCGTGCCGTAGTAGAGGCCGTAGAGCACTCCGGCCGCGCCGCCGAGGGCGGGACCGATAAAGAAGATGCGCGTCATCACCGCGCGCGTGCTGATGCCCACCAGCTCGGCGGCCACGCGGTTCTCGGCCACCGCGCGGATGCGCAGGCCGGTCCGCGTGCGGTTGAACAGCAGGTAGAGGCCGGCCATCAGGGCGGCGGCCGCCGCGATGATGAGCAGCTGCACCGAGGTCACGGTCAGGGTGCCGAGGCGAACCAGGGTCACCGGGACCAGCTCGGGAAAGAACACGTTGCGCTTTCCCGCCACCAGCATCACGGCGTTCTGGATCACGATCGAGGAGCCGAGCACGCTGATGAGCTGGGCCAGGCGCGTCGAGCGCGCCACCGGCCGGTAGGCCAGCCGCTCGACCAGCACCCCCGCGGCGCCGGTGCCCGCCATGGCCGCTGCGGTGACCGCCAGGAGGGCGAGGCCCGCGGCCGCGCCCGCGATCCCCGGCAGCAGCGCAGCCGCGGCAAGCGCCGCGCCCGTGCCGAAGTAGGCGCCCAGCATGAACAGGTCGCCGTGGGCAAAGTTGAAGAGCCGCAGCACGCCGTAGACCACGGCGTACCCCAGCGCCACGATGGCGTAGATGCTGCCGAGGATCACGCCGTTGGCGAGCTGCTGCAGGAGGTTCATCGGCTCAACAGCCACAAGAGCGGCTGCGGCCCGCGGGGGCCGCAGCCGTCACCGGGAGGACTCGCATCGCAGCGCGACAGCTTCGGGGTGCTTCTAGAAGAAGCCCTTGAACACGAACTTGCCGCCTTTGACCTCGTAGACCGGGAACCGGTCCTGGGCGAGCTGTCCGGTCTTGTCGAACTTGTAGCTGTGCAGCGTGCCCTTGAAGGTGTTGTTGTGCAGCGCCTGGATCACCTTGTCGCCCTCGGCGCTGCCGGCCTTCTCGATCGCCTGCAGGATCAGCAACGCGGCGTCGTAGCCGTACTCGCCGAGAATAGTCTCCTGTTTGTAGGTCTTCTTGTAGGTCTCGACAAAGGCCTTGAGCTCCGGGGTGCTGTCCAGCGGCGGGGCCGGGAACGACACGATGGCGCCCTCGGCGTTCTTCTCGCCGGCGGTCTTGACGAACTCCCCGCCGTAGCAGGAATCGGGCGCCAGAAACAGCGCCCGGCTGCCGAGCTCTCGCAGCTGCTTGAGAACCAGTCCGCCTTCGGTGTAGACACCGCCGAAGTAGACCGCGTCGGGGTTCTCGCCGTTGACCTTGGTCAGCACGGCCTTGAAGTCGAGCTCGCCCGGCGTGATGCCGTTGACGCTGGTGATCGCCGCCCCGGCAGCCCTGGCCGCCTTCTCGAACTCCAGCGCCACGCCCTGGCCGAACGCCTGCTTGTCGTGGACGATGGCGATCTTTCTGAGCTTGAGCTGAGGCACGGCCACCTTGGCAGCCGAGCTGCCCTGGACGATGTCGCTGGGGTTCAGGGAGAACACGTTGTCGAAGCCCTTGCCGGTCACGTCAGGGTTGGAGGCCGGCGTCACCTGGGGGATGCGCGCCTTGCTGTAGATCGGCGTCGTCGGGATCGTCGTGCCTGAGGTGAAGTGCCCCACGACACCGCTGACCTTTTTGTCGACGAGCTGCTGGGCCACGATCGTCGCCTGCTTGGGGTCGGCCATGTCGTCGATGGCCACCAGCTCGATCTTCTTGCCGAGGAGGCCCCCCTTGGCGTTGTACTCCTCGACGGCCAGCCTGGCGCCGTTGACAAAGTCCTGTCCCACCGCCGCCGAGTTGCCGGTGGTGGGAGCCGCCACTCCGATGCGGATCACGTCGGCCTGCCCGCGGCCCCAGGCTGCCAGCGCGAGGGCGGCCAGGGCGAGGACGACTACGAGACGTCTGCTCATGAAATGCTCCTTTCGGGATTGTGAATCGGGCCGCATGTTACTACGTAGAGAAACAGCGCGTCAATCCGGTTCCGCTGGGCTGAGGCCCGGTTCCGCTTCGCTCCACCGAGCGAGGCGAAGCCGGCCGGCGACCGCCTGTGTCGTCACTCGGCTCTGAGGATGGCGGATACTTCGCGCAGGATGGCCCTGGCCGCGGCCGTGGCCGCGACAGCATCGGGTTCTCCGTAGACCTCCGCGGGCGTGAGCTCGGGCAGGCCGTTCGGATAGCGCGTGGGAATGTAGAGCTTGTCCAGGAGGCGAGCCTGCTCGAGACAGGCGCGAAGCCGCTTGCGGATGCCGGGCTGCGGGTAGTCCTCGATCAGACGAAGAACGGAGTGCGCCCAAGGGTCGTGCCCGGTCGCAAGCCACACAGCCTTCTGCGGCTTCTCGCCGGCCTGCTGGCACTGGAAGCAAGCCCACTCGTGGCTGCCGGCCGCTCTGGAGGCTTCCGCCGCGCGCGCGTCGGCGTTCGCCGGCGAGACCCAGCGCTGCGCTTCGGCGCGGCTTTTCTCAGCGCTCATACAGAACGATGCCTTCGTCGAGCGCCCTGCGGATGAATGGGCGATCACGCACGCGGTCGAGCCGCCCTCGCCCACCCACCGCACCCACGGCAGCGAGTGCTGCCGCGCGGCGCGGACCAGTCCTCGGTCCGCGGTCCGGAGCTCGGCGGTGCCGATTACACGACCCCGAGCGACTCGCCCACTTTGCGGAAGGCCGCCACCGCCCGCTCGAGATCGGCCCGCTCGTGAGCCGCCGAAAGCTGCACCCGGATGCGGGCGCGGCCCCGCGGCACCACCGGGTAGACGAAGCCGATCACGTAGACGCCTTCGTCGAGCAGCGCCTCGGCCATGCGCACGGCGAGGGGTTCCTGGTAGAGCATCACGGGCACGATCGCGGTGCTGCCGGGCACCACGTCGAAGCCTGCCGAGCCGATCGCGGAGCGGAACGACGCGGCGTTCTCCATGACCTTGGCGCGCAGGTCATCGGAGCGTTCGACCAGGTCGAGGGCCTTGGCCGTAGCGCCGACCACGGCGGGCGCCAGGGTGTTGGAGAACAGGTACGGCCGCGAGCGCTGCCGCAGCCAGGCGATGATCTCGGCGCGGCCCGCAGTGCATCCGCCGCTGCCGCCTCCCAGAGCCTTGCCGAAGGTAGTGCTGATGATGTCGACCCGGCCCTCGACCCCGCAGAGCGCGGGCGTGCCCCTCCCCCCTTCGCCCAGGTAGCCTGTGGCGTGGGAGTCGTCGACCATCACCAGGGCGTCGTGGCGCTCGGCCAGGTCGCAGATCGCCTTCAAGGGCGCCACGTCGCCGTCCATGGAGAAGACGCCATCGGTGCAGATCAGCCGGTAGCGCCTGCCTGCTGCCTCGCCCAGACAGCGCTCGAGGTCGGCCATGTCGGCGTGCTTGTAGCGCAGCCGCTCCGCTTTGCACAGGCGCGCGCCGTCGATGATCGAGGCGTGGTTCAGCTCGTCGGAGATGATCGCGTCCTGCTCCGAGAGCAGCGGCTCGAAGAGCCCGCCGTTGGCGTCGAAGCACGAGGAATACAGCAGCGCGTCGTCGCAGCGCAGAAACGCCGCCAGCCGACGCTCCAGATCCCTGTGCGGCTTCTGCGTGCCGCAGATGAAGCGCACCGACGAGAGCCCGAATCCCCAGTCGCCCATCGCGTCCTGCGCGGCGCGCACGACCTCGGGGTGGTTGGCCAGGCCGAGGTAGTTGTTGGCGCAGAAATTCAGCACCTTGCGCGCCCGCATCTCGCCCGCAGCTTCAGCCTCCGCAGACATCACGTGGATGCTGCGACCCTGGGGGGACAGCAGCACGCGCTCGCTCTTGTAGAGGCCTTCGGCCTGCAGCCGCTCGAGCGCCTGCGCCAGCTCAGCCTTCATTCTTCCGATCATGCGAACCTCCGTGAATCCAGCCGGACCGCCCTCGCGGCGGGCCGGCGCCGCCAAGGCTGCCGCGCGCCCGCCGCCCCTACCGCCCCGCGTCGCGCTCGCGGCTCCAGGGCATCACCAGGCGCTCGATGCCCTTGAGCGCCGCCGTCAGCGCCACGCCCAGCAGCATCACGACGATCAGGCCGGCGTACATCTTTTCGGGCACGAGGATCTCCCAGTAGTAGAACGTGAGGAACCCGACGCCCGTCTTGGCCCGCACGAACTCCACGGCGATGATCACGATGAGCGCCGTGCCCAGCGCGAGGCGAAGGCCCGCAAAGATAACGGGCATCGCGCCCGGCACGATCACGTGGAGGAACATCTGCCAGCGATTCGCGCCGTAGTTGCGCCCCGCCTCCAGGTAGACGGGGTCGATGTCGCGCACGCCGACCATCGTGTTGATCGTCACGAGAAAGAACGCCGAGATTGCGACCACCGCGATCTTGGGGCCTTCGCCAAAGGGGTTGGGGAACACCAGCATCATGATGGGAAAAATCGCGATCTTGGGCAGCACGTAGAACGCCGACAGCGTCGCGTCGATCATCGTGCGCACGGTGCGGCTCACCCCCATCACCACGCCAAGCACGATGCCGGGAATCGCGCCGATCACAAAACCGACGAACACGCGCTCGAGGGTGGCGAGCAGGTGGCTCTCGGCCGCGAGGGCGGCCACGCCCGCCGCGCCGTCGCCGGCCAGCCGCTGCGGTATCAGCCACGGCCGCCCGAGCAGCGAGGTCCTGTTGAACTCGTCGTACTTGGTCGCGAGCTCCCACAGCGCTGCCGCGATCCGCGTCGGAGGCGGAAACCAGTCGGCGCTCAGGTAGCCCGCGCGCACGACGAGCTCCCACCCGAGCAGCAGAAGCAGGGGGAAGGCTACGGCCAGCGCCCTCGAGTACAGCCGCGACCGGCGCGCGCTCACGAGGGCGCCGCCCGCTTCGGCGAGAGGGACCAGCAGCACAAAATCCACGACGCCGGCCAGCCACCACAGCCGCGGCCACAGGCCCGCCGCGCTCACCAGCAGGTTCCACGCCGCGAGCACCCCGGCCCAGACAAGGACGCCGGCGCGGGGGCGCGATGCCGCAGCCTTCATCGTTGCTCCTCCATCGCCCGCTGCACCTCGTCGCGCAGCGATTCCCAGATCGCGTACGACAGGCGCCCGAACTCCGGCTCCGCGGTCGTCGCCATGCTGCGCGGCCGGGGCAGCGGCACGTCGAACGACGCCTTGTTGGTGCCGGGGTGCGCGGTCATGAGCACGACGCGGTCGCCGAGCAGAACGGCCTCCTCGATGCTGTGCGTCACGTAGAGCACGGTCTTGCGCTGCTGCTCCCACAGCCGCAGGAGCTGCTCCTGCAGCACCGCACGGGTCTGGGCGTCGAGAGCGCCGAGCGGCTCGTCCATCAGCAGGATCTCGGGGTCGTTGACGAGGGCGCGGGCGATGCCCACCCGCTGCCTCATGCCGCCCGAAAGCTGGTAGGGGTAGTGGTTCGCGAACTTGCGCAGGCCGACGCGCTCGATCCAGTCGGAGGCGATCGCCGTGCGATCGGCGCGCGAGAACCCGCGCATCTCAAGGCCGAACGCCACGTTGTCGATGACCGTCTTCCAGGGAAAGATCGCGTACTCCTGAAACACCATGGCGTTGACCGGCCTCGGCCGAACGCGGCGCTCGCCCGTCGCGACAAAGCGCTCGCGGTTGACCCGAACGACGCCCGACGTGGCCGGCACCAGGCCTGCGACGATCCGCAGAAAGGTCGACTTGCCGCAGCCCGACGGACCGACGAGGCACAGGAACTCGCCGTCGCCGACGTCGAGGGAAAAGTCGCGCAGCGCGTGCACGACGCCGCGCGACGTCACGAAGCTCTTGCAGACTCCCTCGGCCGCTATCTTGACCACGCGGACGGGGGCCGCGCTACCTGCGGCCGAGAACCGAACGCGCCCAGTCGACCAGCGACGTGTCGGTCACCGTCGCGGGGTCAAAGGCCGCTTTGTACTCGGTGCGGCCGTTCTCCCGGTGGACGCGCTCGACGTCGCGCAGACCGCCGAGCGAGATCACCTGGTTTGGGTCGTAGATCACCGGGTCGCCGGTGCGGATCGACTGCTCGGTGGCGTTGACGTGGGCCAGGTACGCCTTGATGTTGTCGGCCGCCAGGTAGTCCGCGCCCTGCATCAGGCGCGCGGCTTCCATCAGAGCGAGCACGAAGCGTTTGGCCACCTCGGGCCGCTCCTTGAGCAGCTTGCCGGAGGAAACGAAAGCAACGGTCATGGCGTCGGGGGTCAGGTCCTCGGCGAGCGACAGGGCGTTGCCGGCCGCGATTGCCTGGTCGGCGTAGGGGGAGCCGAGGATGCCCGCGTCGAGGGACTTGTTGGCGAACCCGGCGGTCATGTCGACGTTGCTGATGTTCAACGCCTGCACGTCGCGGATCGTGAGGCGGCCGCGCTCGAGGGCCTTGGCAGCCAGGTATTCGCCGCCGCTTCCGGGGCCGCCGGCCATGCCGACGCGCAGGCCCTTGAGGTCGGCGACCGTCCTGACCTTGCCCGAATCGACCAGATCCTTGCGCACCAGCAGCTTGGTGGGGCTGCCTTTCGTCGGCTCCAGCCCGCCGGGCGCGATGATGCGCATGTCCATGCCTTTGACCCAGGCGTTCCAGGTCGAGGCCACGATCGCGATGCCGCCGACATCGACCTTGCCCTGGGTGAGAAAAGCGATCACCTCGGTGCCCGAGCGCACGCTCTGCACCTCCACGTCGAGGCCGTACTTCGCGAACAGCCCTCGCGAGGCCGCCACGTAGAGCGTGGCGAACTTCATGATGGGAACATAGGCCACCACCACCTTCTGCCTGGGCGAAAGCGGAGCCACCGTCTGCTGTGCGCCGACGCCGGCCGCGACCGCGACAGTAAGCAGCGCCGCCACGGTCATGCTGGGGGTTCGGGTCCTCATGTCTTGACCTCCCGGCGGCCGCCGGGCCGCCTCCCTTTGCGGGCCGGTCAACTATAGCGGCGGCTGCCGCGGGGATCAAGGCGAGACGCGCCGGCCGACTGCCGGCGTGCGCACGCCGAGGCGCCTGCCGAGTACCTTGAGCATATCGCGCGTGGTCGCATCGAGGTCGTACTCGGGGTTCCAGCCCCACTCCACCCGCGCGGCGTAGTCCTCGAGGCTGTTCGGCCACGAGTTGGCGAGGGCCTGGCGCACCGGGTCGATCTCGTAGCTGATCTCGAAGTGCGGCAGGTAGCGGCGGATGTAGGCGGCCTGGTCCTCGGGGCAGAAGCTCATCGCGGTCACGTTGAAGGCGTTGCGGTGTCGCAGGCGCGCGGGGTCCGCCTCCATGAGATCGATGGCCGCCTTGATCGCATCGGGCATGTAGATCATGTCCAGGTTTGTGTCGCCGGCGAGAAAGCAGCGATAGTGGCCCGTCGTGATTGCCGCGTAGTAGATGTGCACCGCGTAGTCGGTGGTGCCGCCGCCCGGTGGCGTGACGTTGGAGATGATGCCGGGATAGCGCACCCCCCGCGTGTCCACGCCGAAACGCTTGTAGTAGTAGTCACAGAGCAGCTCGCCGGTCACCTTGGTGATCCCGTACATAGCGGTGGGCCGCTGGATCGTCGTCTGCGGGGTGAAGTCCTTGGGCGACTGGGGACCAAAAGCCGCGATCGAGCTCGGGGTGAAGACCGCGCAACCGAGCTCGCGCGCCACCTCCAGCACGGTCACCAGCCCGTTGATGTTGATGTCCCAGGCGCGCTGGGGGTCGGCCTCCGCGGTGGCGGACAGCAGGGCCGCCAGATGGTAGATCGTGTCGACGTGGTGGGCTCGCACGAGCTCGGCCAGCCGCTTGCCGTCGCGGCTGTCGAGCTTGTAGAAGGGGCCGCCGGCGACGAGCTCGCCGCCGTCCCCATCCCGCACGTCCGTGACCACGACATTGTCCGCGCCGAAGCGCGCCCGCAGGGCCGGGGCCAGCTCCGAGCCGAGCTGCCCTAGGGATCCGGTGATGAGGATGCGCTTCAAGCCGGGCCTCGCTGGTTCACTCTGCCGCACGGCCGCGGCCTGGGGACCTGACTCCCGGCGGCCGGGGCGCGAAGCGCCCGGGCTTGGGCGGAGCCGTCCGTGGCGCCTTGGCGCGGGCGCGAAGCGCCCGGGCTTGGGCGGAGCCAGTACATCCCTGTACGCTCCGCCC
>CAZKGO010000026.1:16295-51578 GCA_964552235.1 uncultured Spirochaetales bacterium
GGGCGCGAAGCGCCCGGGCTTGGGCGGAGCCAGTACATCCCTGTACGCTCCGCCCCCGCGCCATCCATGGCGCTTGACTCCCGGCGGCCGGCGACATATAGTGAACTTGTGTTGATTATATCAAACAGGCAGCGCCGCTGTCAATCGGCGGCGGAAGCGGGTAGAATGGGCCAGCAAGAAGCCATGAAACCGGTAGAGCCTCCACCGATCGGCAGAAACGTCCAGACGGCGCGCAAGAAGCAGTCGCTGACCCTCGACATGCTCTCGGAAAAGAGCGGCGTGTCCAAGGCGATGCTCTCCCAGATCGAGAGCGGCAAGGTCAACCCGACGGTGGCCACTGTGTGGAAGATCGCCCAGGGCCTTCAGGTCGAGATCAATTCGCTTCTGGAGGGCGGCGCGGCACCGCACCGCATCTTTACCGCCACCCGCCACAAGAGCATCACGAGCCTCGACACCGACGAGGAGGGCCTTCACATCAAGGTGCTCACCCCCATCTCGATGGTCGAAGACCTGGAGATGTACCTGCTGACCTTCAAGCCCGGCGGGGCCCTGCATTCGGCGGCTCACTTCCCCAGAACCGAGGAGTTCCTCACGGTGATCCGCGGCCGCGTGCGCGTGAGCGCCGGCGACAACAGCTCCGACCTGCGGGAGGGCGACTTCATCCGCTACCACTGCGACGTGACCCACAGCATCGAGAACGTCGGCCGGGGAGACGCCCACGTGCACATGGTGGTGCGTTTCGACAGGAAGCGGTGAAAAAGCTCGGCGTGGCCTTTGGCGGCGGCGGAGCCCGGGGCCTGGCGCACGTCGGCGTCCTGCGCTCGCTGCGCCGAAACGGCGTGCTGCCGCAGATGGTGGCAGGGACTTCGGCAGGCTCGATCGCGGCCGCCCTCTACGCGGCAGGCCTCTCGCAGGCCGCGATCGAGGAGGCCGTGGCGGGGTTCGACTGGTTCTCCAGCGTCATCGACCTCACGGACACCGTGCGCAACCTCCTCGGGAACCGGCGCGGCGGCCTGCTGTCCAACTCGAAGCTGCGCGATACGATCAACGGCCTCTTGGGCGGCCGTACTTTCGACGGCCTGGACATCGACCTGGCGGTAACCGCGTCGGACATCGAGGGACGGCGCAGGATCATCTTCACCTCGCGCCGTGCAGCCTCGCGCCTGCGGGCGCGCGAGCTGGAAAGATTCCTGCCGCCTCCCGAGCGCGGCAGGCCGGGAATCGCGACGGTCGTGGTATCCGACCTGGACGACATCGGCGAGGCCGTGCGCGCCAGCTGCGCGATCCCCGGGCTGTTCCAGCCGGTCCTGTTCCGCGGGATGAGGCTCCTCGACGGGGGAGTCAGCTGCCAGGTCCCGGTGGACGTGGTGCGCGCCCTTGGCGCCCGCATCACAGTCGGGATCAGCCTCGGACTGGCTTACCTTCCGGAGCACGTCAAGACGCCGGGCTCCGCCGTAGCCGGCATGGTGGGGATGCTGGCCGTGCACCAGCTGCGCAAGAGCCTCGACCTGGCCGACCTCGGATTCCAGATCGAGGGCATCGAGAGGCGCAGCGTGATCGACGCGAACCAGAGGGACCTGATCGATCTGGGCGAGCGCGACATGGACGCGCGCATCGAAAGCCTGAGCAGGCTCATGCGTGGCCGGCGCAGGCGACCGCGGCGCAGCAGCGCGCCTGCGGCGTCATGACTGCCATAGCCCGGCTGCTGTTCGTCGCCTCGTGCGTCCCGCCGATCACCTGCGGCGGCCTGAGCGTCCCGGACCCCGGCATCCCGTCGATTCGCATCTTCGACCAGAGGCTGTTCCGCGGCACCGTCGTCGTCCAGGAGGCGGTCAGCACGGGGCCGGGTTGATCGTGATCCGGGACCGCGTCAACGGGCAGCCGGGTCCGGTCCTCGGCCGCGCACCCGTCGGGCCGGGCCTCAATCGCTGGGTCAGGATCACCGTTGCGGTGGAGCCTCCGGTGATCCTCTATGCCGCTCTGCACGCGGACTCGGGAGAAATCGGGAAACTCGAGTTTCCCGCCCCCGATGCGGCAGTCTGCACGGATGCAACCCCCGTGATGGCGCTCTTTCGGGCGCGCGAAGCCTCGCGGTTCCTCTCGGAGCCGCCGGCAATCAGTCCCAGATGAAACGATTGTCAACCCGGCGAGGCGGGGGTGCCTGCAGCGGCAGCGGCCCGACGGCGCTCTCCGGCGCGACCCGGCACGCCTCGTAGTGCTCGCGGCGCGCGAGCTCGGAAAGAACCTGCCCTCGGTCGACAGCAACCGGCTGGAGGCGCCGGTCATGGGAGTCCGGTCCCCACGGGTCCACGATGACCGCCATCGCAACCGGCGGGATCGTGATCTCGCCGGCAGCGAGGCGGAACGTCCTCGGACCGACGGGGTCAGGACACGCCTCCGGCGAGCTCGGGGCCGACAATCGTGCAGACGCGGCCGATGGTGTATGTGCCCGGCGGCAGGCCGTCAAAGACCACGCTGCCGGGCCGCACGGTGATCGGGATCCTCGTGGGGCTCTCCTTCAGGCCGAACTCGTAGGCCAGCGGAAAGCCGCTGTAGGACGACTGCCCGGTTCTCACCGAGACCACAAAGAGCGTACGGCTGCCCTGATCCGCAAGCGGCAGGCCCGCGCAGGAGGCCAGGACAACCGCCGCCGCTGCAACCCACGCCCCACGCTTACACATCGCCCCTCCGTCGGCAGCGCGTCCGCCGCCTGCCGATCGCCGGAGCGTTCCGCGGCGTCGCGGGGCAATCGGACGGAACCCTACTCCTTGAGCGCTCCGACCATCACGCCCTTGACGAAATACTTCTGCAGGAACGGGTAGAGTGCCAGGATCGGCGCGGTCGCAACGACGATGATCGCGTACTTGACCGTGTCGCGGACCATCGCCTCTTCGCCGGTGGCCACGTCCTGAACCATGAACGTGGCGTCGTTCATGATGAGGATCTCGCGCAGCACGAGCTGCAGCGGATACAGCTCGCGCTTTCTGAGGAAGATCATGGCGTTGAACCAGGCGTTCCAGTGGCCGACGCCGTAGTAGAGGACGAGCACCGCGATCGTGGGCAGGGCCAGGGGAAGGTAGATGCGGAACAGCACCAGCCAGTGGCTGGCGCCGTCGATCGTCGCCGACTCCTCCATGGCGTCGGGCACGGACATGAAAGCCGTGCGCATGATGATCATGTTGAAGGTGTTGATCGCCACGGGAAAAATCAGCGCGAGCAGCGTGTTGTCGATTCGGTAGCCGCGCACCGTCAGGTAGAACGGCACGAGGCCGCCGGAAAAGAACATCGTGAACACGACAAAGAACATGAACAGGTTGCGCAACGGCACTCCCTTGCGGGAGAGGAAGTAGCCGCCGAGCATCGTGAGCAGGATGTTGAGCGCCACCCCGCCGACCACGACGATCAGCGTGTTCATGTAGCCGCTGATGATGTTCGGGTTGTCGAAAACCATGCCGTAGGCGCCGACCTGGAACCCGAGCGGACGCAGCAGCAGGCCGGTGTGGCTGATGAGCTCCTCGGCCCTGCTGAGCGAGGCGAACAGCACGAACAGCAGCGGATAGGCGGTCAGCACCGAAAGAAAGACCATGACGGCGATGTTGAACGCGCCAAAGACCGATTCGCCGGTGGTGCGACGTACGCTCATGGCTCTACCACAGGCTCGTGTCCCGCAGCTTGCGGGAGATCCAGTTAGCGCCGAGGAGGAACGAGAAGTTGATCACCGAGTTGAAGAGCCCCACGGCAGCGCTGAAGCTCCAGTTGAACTCCTGCAGCCCCTTGCGGTAGACGAACGACGAGATCACGTCGGCGGTCTCGAAGATCGCCGGGTTGTACAGCAGGATGATCTTCTCGAAGCCCACGTTCATGATGTGGCCGATCCGCAGGATTAGGATGATCACGACGGTCGAGGCGATGCCGGGGAGGGTCACGTGCCACGTCTGGGCGATCCGCGAGGCTCCGTCGATGCGCGCGGCTTCGTAGAGCTGCAGGTCGATGCCCGAGAGCGCCGCAAGGTAGATGATCGATCCCCAGCCGACCTCCTTCCAGATATCGGAGATCACGTAGACCGGGACGAACAGGTTCGGTCTGCTGAGCATGGTCACCGGCTTCCAGCCGGTGACGGCCGCGAGCACCTGGCTGACGACGCCGGTGTCCGCGGTGAACTCGCGGATCAGGCCGCAGAAGACCACCAGGGACACGAAGTGAGGCATGTAGGTGATGCTCTGCACCGTGCGCGAGAACCAGCGCGAGCGCAGCTCGTTGATGAGCAGGGCCAGGATGATCGGCGCGGGAAAGGCGAACAGGAGCGAGTTGAAGCTGATCACCAGCGTGTTGCGCAGCACCCTCCAGAAGTAGAAGCTGCCGAAGAAGTCCGCGAAGTGCTTGCCCCCCGCCCAGGGGCTGCCCAACACGCCTTTGGCCGGCGAGTAGTCCTTGAAGGCGATGAGCGCGCCGTACATCGGCTTGTAGTGGAAGAGGGCATAGTAAGCGAGCACCGGGAGGATCATGAGATAGAGGTCCCGGTACTTGAACAGGATCCGGCCGGCCGGTCGGGAGCGAGGGGCGGGCCTCACCGCTGTTGCCATGGACTTCTCCGAAAGAGAACCCGGCCCTCCTCACGGAGGGCCGGGCTGCGAGCTACTTGCGCGCGTTGTACCGCTCGAGAGCAGCCTGCCAGATAGCCAGGGTCTTGTCCAGGCCGAGCTTGTTGATCTGAGCCACGTACTCGTCGAACTTCGAGATCGGCTCCGTCCCCATGATGAACTTGATCTGCATCTCGTCGGCGTAGGTGCGGATGTCGGTGATGGTCTTGGCGAGCTGCGAGCTCTCCTCGACGGTGGGCGTGACCGGCGGCAGGTTGAACTCAGGCTGCCTGTGCTTGGTCCAGTTCCTGTTCGCCTCCTTCTGCTCGGGCAGGGCGTAGTATTGCTCGAGGTAGCCGAGCATCTGGACGAAGGGACCGTTGGTGTGGCCGCGCAGGTAGTGCGACATGGCCAGCGTCGGGGCGAGCTTGTTCGGGTTCTTCAGGATCCAGTCGGTGTAGGTCGGCACTCCGTTGACCATCGTGTAGCTCTTGCCCTCGATGCCGAAGTTGTAGAACAGCATGCCTTCCTTGCTGTAGGCGTAGTCGAGGTAGCGGGCGGCCGCGGCCACGTTCTTGCTCTTGGCGCTGATCGCGCCGGTGGCACCGTCGCCGTAGATGCTCTTGCGGGTGTAGTACTTGGCGAGCTCACCGCGCCTCATTGCAGGAACCGGCGCGCCGGTGACGCTCACCTTGGGGTCCTTCTGGGTCATGACCTGCATGTAGCGGCCGATGTTCTGGCCCGCCGAGCCCTGAGTGACGCCGCTCTTTCCGCTGGTGAAGTTGGCCTCGACTGCCTTGCGGTCGGCCGTGGCGAAGTTGGAGTCGAGGAACCCCTGCTTGTACCAGCCGTTCATCTTGACCAGGTAGTCCTTGAACCCGGGCTGCACGATGCCGAGCTTGACCTTGCCGCCGTCGACGTAGTACTGGCCGTTGGTGTCAAAGGCCGGGCCGAAGCAGCTCAGGAGCATGTTGGTGATCTCCCAGCTCGTCGAGGAGATGAAGATCAGCGACAGCGGAGCGGTAGCGCCTTTCTTTTCCTTGAAGGCCTTGAGGGTGACGTCCCAGTCCTCGATCACCTCGGGCATGGGCAGGTTGAGATCCTTGAGCCAGTCGCCGCGCACGATGATCCCCGAGGTGTACAGCAGCGGGCTCGAGTTGTCCTCGCCGCGGAAGAACGGGAACGAGTAGATCCAACCCTCGTCGGTCTTGATCATGCGAGCCAGGGCGGGCTTGGCTTCCAGGTAGGCCTTGAGGTTGGGCGCGTGCTTGTCGATCACGTCGTTGAGCTTGAGGATGTAGCCGTCGGCGACGTACTTGGCCGGGCCGCCGGGAAGCGAGTACCAGTTGAACTCGACCACGTCAGGAAGGTCGCCGGATGCCAGGAGAAGGTTGAAGGCTTCGCGCGCCTGGCCCACCGACGGGTGTATGTAGGTGACCGTCGTGTTGGTGCGCTTCTGCAGCTCCTTGGCGAACTCGGTTTCGCCGATGTTCTTGAAGATCTGGGCGAAGTTCTGGTGCAGATCCATCCAGACCGTGATGGCTGTGGGCCCGGTTGCCGCGGCCTCGCCCTGGCTTCCGGCCCACACGGCGACGGCAAGCGTCGCAGCGAGCAGACAGATTACGACTCTCTTCATGGGAACCTCCGTTCCGAAGTTTCCACCAGTGTCCCACGCCCCGCCGCTGCGGTAAACGGACAGTTTCTGACGGCGGACGGTCAGAATCTTACGATCGGCCAGGCGGATGAGCAGTCGCGGCTGTCTGCAGGGAGGCCCTGTAGCGGCCAGGCGTGACCCCTTCGCGCCGCTTGAACGCCCGCGTAAAGGTCTTCGCGCTGCCGTATCCCGCCCTGCGGCCGATCTCCTCGATCGGCTCGTCGGGCAGCTCGTGCATGAGGTCCTTGGCCCGCTCGATGCGCACGCGGTTGATGTGGTCGAGCAGGCTCACGCCTGTCTCCTCGTGGAACAGGCGGGAGAGCGAGATGGGATTGGCGTCCAGCGAGCGGGCGAGAGCGTTGATGTCGAGGCCGGGGTCGGCGAAGCGCCGCGCCACCTCCTCCACGACGCGCTCCGAGAGGCGGCGCGCGCTTTCGCGGTGGCGGCCGCGGCTCCTGCGCGCCAGCTCCTCGCGCACCCGGGCGCAGCGGGCCTCGACCAGGACGATCAGCTCGCGCTCGAGCTCCTGCGCGCTCTCGCACGCCATCAGCCGCTCGATAGGATCGGCCGGGCCCTCGGCCGCCGCCTCGACCGCCCGGCCGAAACCTTCGTCTCCCGTCTCTTCCATCGCCTTGACCATGGTGCTGGTCAGGTCGGCCATGAGACACCGCGCTGCCGCGGGCGAGAGGCGCCCCGGCGCGAAGCCGTGGGCAAAGACCTCGCGGATGATCGCGACCGCAGACGCCGCGTCGCCGGCGCGCACGGCGTTGATGAGCCGGCGCTCGGTCTCCGGCGGGTAGTGGTAGCGGCCGCCGTGGACCTCGGCCACCTCCTCGAAGTGCGAGAGCCCTTCGATGCCGAGCAGGCGCTTGTACTCCATGGTCTGCAGCGCCTCCGACCACGCCTGCGGAATCTCGCCGATCCCGCGGTGCAGGGCGCTTACGGCAGTCATGAAGTGGATGTGCATGCGATCGCCGAGCCTCGCGGTCGCGGTTGCGACCGCGGCGTCTATCTCCTCCCGCGCGCGGGCGCTTTGCGCCGCGTCGAGGCTCACGATCACGGCGAGCAGATCGTCGACGTCGACCGCGAAGGCGCGGTGTCCCCTGGCCGCGAGCAGCTCCTCGAAGGCGGCGGCCATGATGAACTGGACCCCGCGGTACTCGTCGTAGGCGTCGCGGTCGCGCCGGTCGTCGCCGGACGACGCGAAAACCTCCTCGTAGTCGACGACGTACAGCGCCGCCACGACAAAGGCGTCGCCGGCGAAGCGGATGCCGTGGAGGTAGAGCCGGTCGGCGAGCGTGCCGCCCGGGACAAGCGCGCCCCGCAGCAGCCGGCGCAGGAGGTTCTCCCGCAGCGTGCGGTCCTGCTGCGCGACCACGATGCCGTACTTCTCGCGCTCCTCCTGCGCCTGAGCGATGGCCCGGCGTATGAAGCGGAACTCGTTGTCCTCGCGGCCGATGTCGCGCCCCTGGAAGCGCTCCATCAGCTCCACGAGGTCTCCGACGGGGTCGTAGTTGCGCTTCAGCGACGCCGCGACGAGGGCCCCGCCGAGCACGATACAGAGGAGGAGGCCCGCCAGGGCGAGCCTGCGCGCGGCCTCGGCCTTGCGCCAGAACACCTCGCGAGGCACCAGTACGACGTACTTCCAGTCGGTGAGCGAAGAGACGATGCACGACCCGATCACGGCACCGCGTCGGCCGCCCTCGCGGATCAGGCCCTCTGGTTCGGGCAGATCCCGGTAGCGCGGAAGCCGGGCCCCGTGAGCGTCAGCCGAAGCGGCGATCACGCGATCGCCACTGTCCAGCACCACGACAGTAGCTCCGTTCAGCGTCGCGATGTCGCGCGCGTCCTCGACGAACGAGCTCCTGGTGAGGGAGATCGCCACGGTTGCATCGGGCTCCGTCGAGAACAGCGGCGTGGACTGGACGTAGAGGATCGAGCCGCCTTCGGTTGCCGCCTCGGGCCCGAGGAGCACGAAGTCGCCCCGGCGAGGCCGCTCGATCTCGCGATGCCACTCCTCGAAGCCGATGCCGCGATCGGCGAGGTAGGTCTGGTGATACGTTCGCGAGTCCACCAGCCCCGCCGACGAGAGGATCGAATCGATCCTCGGCAGGTGCACGTACAGGTCCTCGATCGACGCGTACAGCGCGCGGTAGGTCCGCAAGTCGCGGCTCATCTCGTAGATCGCGTAGCCTCCCGGCGGAGGAGGCGTGAAGCCGCGTGTCAGCGCAGCCAGGCGCGGGTTGAAGGCGACCTCCTGCGTCAGCCTCCAGGCGGTCTCGACCTGCGCGTCCATCCGCTCACGGATGCGCTTGAGCACGATCAGGTGCGCGTCGGTGATCTCCCGCTCGAGAATCGCGGCGGTGCGCGCCTGGGTGACGATGGTAACGACGAGGGGAACGGCGAGGATGAGAAGGTAGGAGAGGAGCCAACCAAAGAGGATGCTCTTGCGGCGCCCGAGGAAAAAGGAGCCGATGCGCACGAGGCCACTATACCATGGGGCCGCGCGGACGGGCCCGCGCCGAGCCGCGGCGGCTCGCGTCGACGACCAGGATCGCCAGCAGGATCGCGAAGAAGAAGGGAATCACCGCGAAGCCCGCCCGGATCCCCGCGGCGTCGCCGATGAGGCCCATCAGCCAGGAGGCGAAGCCGAACCCGGGGATGCCGGCGCAGGAAAGGAGGATAAAGAGCATCGTCGAGTCGACGTCGATGCAGTCGGCGGCGTGGGCCTGGATGCTCGGCCAGAAGCAGGCCACCGAAAGGCCGGCTGCGAACAGCAGCAGGTAGAAGCCGCCGAGAGAGCCGACGGCGAACACGAGCAGGCTCACCGTGATCCCACAGGCCGCCGAGGCGGCGATGAGCAGCCGCAGCCCGCCCTGGTGCACGAAGCGGCCGCTGAGCATGCGGCCGGCGATCATGCCGGCGGCGAAGCAGGCCGTTGCGAACCCCGCCGCGCGCGGCAGGGCGCCGTAGTGCAGCTGCACGTAGCTCGCGCTCCAAAAGGTGAACGCCGCCTCGGCGCCGGCGGCAAAGAAGAGGGCCGCGGCGAAGACCCAGAAGCGGCGGCGCGCGAGCACCGCCTTGATGCGCGCCCACGCCTCGGCCGGCGCCACCGGCCGCGCCGCAGCCGCGCCTGCACGGCGGCCGACCGCCAGGAACAGCGCTGCCGCGGCAAGCGCGATCCCGCCCGAAACGGCCACCAGCACCCGCCACGAGACGCCCCGCGTCAGCAGCTCGCCTGAGACGAGCACGCTGCCCATGACGCCGATCGACCAGAAGGCGTTCACTATGTTCAGGTACCTGCCCGAGTCTCCGGGATGCTCCTGCTGCACCAGCGGGTTCACGAGCCCCTCGATGACGCCGCTGCCGAGGCCCACGGCGGCCATCGCAGCCAGCACGACCGCGTAGGCGGGAGCGGCGGCATAGGCGAACATCCCGAGGGCGAGCACGATCGAGCCCGCAGCCAGCACCGCAGCCATGCCCCAGCGCGCCGCGGCAAAGCCGCTCGCCACCAGGACGACGAGGATCATGAGGGTCCGCATCGCCTCGATGCCGCCGCCGCCCGCCAGCGTAAAGTCGAGTTCCTGCATCAGGGCCAGCAGGCAGATCGGCGTCATGATCGCACTCGAGGAGTAGGCGAGGAACCCGACGGCTCCGGCCCGGTCGGTCCTGTGCAGCCGCATCCTGGTGCTCAAGCGCCGGCCGCCGCCTCGCGCATCGCGTCGAGGATCAGGTGCATCGAGACGGCGCCGGGGTCGGGGTGGCCGAGGGTGCGCGCGCCGAGGCTGCGCATCTTGCCCGCGCGCGCCACCATCTCGCGGGTGCGCTCCATTCCCCCGCGCGCGCCCTCGGCGGCAGCGGCGAGCGCGGCGCCGAGCGACCCGCCGCCGGCGTCTGCCGCCGCGACCGCCGCGGGCTCGAGGGCGTCGAGCATCGTCTTGTCGCCGGGCGAAGCCCCGCCGCGCTTTTCGACGGCCGCCAGGCCGGCCCGCAGCCACGCGGCGAGGGCCTCGGCATCGAAGCGCTGCCGGCCCTCGAGCGCCGTCGCCCCGGCGCGGAAGAGCGTGCCGAACACCATGCCGGCGGCGCCGCCGACCGCGGCCATCAGCGCCGTGCCTGTGAGCTTGAACGCGTCGGCGATCGAGGCAGGCAGCGCCTCGCCGAGCTTGCGCGCCGCAGCCTCGAAGCCGCGCGCCATGCCCACCCCGTGGTCGCCGTCGCCCATGCGGTCGGCCTCGGTGAGCAGATCGCGGCCCGCGATCACGCGGTCGGCCACGTGGAGCAGCAGCTCGACGGTCTCGGGAAGGCTCAGGCCCGGCATCACGGCCTCCTGTAGGCGAGGGAGTCGGCGCTCATGCCGTAGAAGCGCTCGAGCTCCTCGTCGAGCCGCAGCAGCGTGATCGAGGCGCCCGCCATCTCCTGGCAGGTGCACAGCTTGCCGAGCACCGTGTCGGCCACGGCGATGCCCTCCCTGTCGAGGATCTGCCGCACGCGGCGATTCATGATCAGCAGCTCCATCGAGGTCGTGGCGCCGAGGTCGTTGAGGAGCAGAGCCACCCGGTCGCCCCTGCGGAACGGCAGGTCCGCGAGGATGCGGGCCATCATGTCGTCGACCACCTCGTCGGCGGGCTTGAGCGGGCCGCGGGCCACTCCGGGCTCGCCGTGCAGGCCCATGCCGATCTCCATCTCGTCGTCGCCGAGGACAAAGGTCGGCTCGCCGGTCTCCGGGATCGAGCCTGCAGCCAGGGCCACCCCCATGGTGCGGACCGCGGCCTCTGCCTTGCGCGCGACCCGCTCGACCTCCACTAGGCTCGGCAGCGTCGCGGCTGCGGCGCCTGCGATCTTGACCACGAACAGCAGCCCGGCGATCCCACGCCTGTGCTCGCGCTCGCTGGTGGCCACGTCGTCGGCGATGCGCACGGTGGCCGTTTCGATGCCCTCCTCGGCCGCCATCTCGGCGCCCATGTCGAAGCTCATCACGTCGCCGGCGTAGTTGCCGTAGACGTACAGCACCCCTTTGCCGCGGTGCACCGCCCGCGTGGCCTCCAGCACGATCTCGGGCGACGGAGCGGCGAACACGTTGCCGATGGCCGCGCCGTCGGCCATGTTGGCCCCCACCAGGCCGTGGTAGATCGGCTCGTGGCCGCTGCCTCCGCCGACCAGCAGCGCCACCTTGCCGGCCGGGATCTCGGTCTTGACGATCGCGTTTACGCCGTCCAGTCGGCGCACGCGCCCGCCATAGGCGGCGACTAAGCCGTCTATCATCTCGCCTACGACGTCGCGCGGGTCGTTGATCAGCTTCTTCATATCGGCCGCCTATCGCCTCTCATAGCGGTCGAGCTGGGCCTGCTTGGCAGCGATGAGCTCGCGGATGCCCAGCTCCTCGAGGCGCCTCGCGTAGCCCTCGTAGCGCTCCAGCGGCTCGGCGCCGCTTCCGATCCTCTCCGTCATCTCGGCCACGAGCGCAGCCGCCCGCGGCAGGACCTCGGTCTCGAGGGCGGCTTCGCGCTCCGCGGCGGACAGCGGCGGCAGCCCGTGCTCCAGCGTCGCGGCCCGCGACCACGCCCGCGCCGCATCGGCTGCGGCAGGCGAGCGGCTGCGCCAGGCCTCGGCGTCGAAGTGGCCGACCAGCGGCGGCAGCGGGTTGAAGCGCCGTGTCCGGCCCGCCGGCGTCAGCTCCGGCCGGCCGTCGGGCAGCAGCCTGTAGGTCTCGCCGGGGATGCCGTAGTGCTGGAGCAGCCTTCCTTCTTCACTGTACCAGGTGTCGACCCACAGGGCCGAGACCTTCAGCTTTGCGTTCCTCGAGGAGAAGGCCAGGGGGCGCTCGCCCACGATTCCGTCGCCCCTGCCGCCCGGCGCCAGCAGCGCCTCCGGCGGCGGAAGCGCCACCACCGCGGCCGCAGGCTCCTTGGCCCGCAGGGCCGCGGCCAGGCGCAGCATCGCCTCGGCGTCGCCGATCCAGACCGCGGCCCTGGAGTCGACGATGCGGCTGTCGTGGTCTGCGGGATCGACGGTGCCGAAGTCGGCGTTGACGAGCCCCTCCCTGACCCAGGAGGCGAGCAGCGCAAGAAAATCGCGGAAGCCGGGCTCGAGGGGACCGTAGCTCACGCGGCCGCCGGTGCGGAAAAAGCCGAACGAGGCGCCGCGGGCGCTGGCGAACAGGTGGGTAAGCGCGAGGCCGGGCATGGTGAGGAGCAGGGGCGTCTCGATGGCGCCTTCGTTCTTGAGCAGGCGCAGGGCCGCGTCCCAATCCGCCAGCGTCCGCGGGGCGGCCAGCCCGAGCTTCTCGAGCAGGTCGCCTCTGGCCTGCAGGCCCGCGGTCGCCTCTGCGGCGAGGGCCAAGCCCGGGTCCTCGGCGCTCCAGGCGAGGACGGGAAAGGAGTGGTAGTGGCCTTCGTCGGTGCGCAGCGAGCGGGCCTGCTCAGGCCAGCGCGCCAGGAGGTTGCGGTAGGTCGGCATCCACGCCTGGATCACTTCGTTGAGCGGCACGATGAGCTCGCGGGCGATGGCCGCCGAAGGTCCACCCGGCACCAGCCGCCAGTCGACTGCCACGATGTCCGGCGCGGCAGCGGCAGCCACGAGGGAGGCGAGCGCGGCAGACTCGCCGCCGGGCTTGGGGTGGACAAAGGCTACGGTCACGCCCGTGCGGCGCTGCGCTTCGCGGTAGATCGGCAGCTCGGCGAGGTTGGCGACACCGGCCTCCGCCGCCAGCGGAGTCCACAGCGAGATGGTCACGGGCCGGCTCGAAATCGGGAGGCGAAGCTCCTCGACGCGGTCGGTCACCTCGAAGCGGACGTCGCCGGGCCGCTCGCGCACCCCCGCGGCCTCGAGGACCGCGAGGACGACGAGGGCGAGAGAGATCGCAGCGGCCGCACACCTGCTCATAGGCAAAGCTATCGCGCGTAGGCCCCTGCCGCGTCAAGCGCCGCTGCCTTGCCGCGCTTGCGTTGATCGCCGATATGTATCAGTATTTTGATCGGGATACGAGACAAGAAGACCGCACGCGCCGGCGCGGCGCGGCGACCACGTCGCTGCAGGGCAGCGCTCCGGGCAGCGGGGTCTACCGCGCGCTCGGCTACCGGGACCTCGGCGCGATGGGCATGTGGGAGCGGCGAAAGCCGACCTGAGACCGTTTGCCCGCCCTCACGGCCCGATGAGCGCGAGCCCCCGCGACCGCAGCGTGCGCAGGCGCTTGCGCACACCCGACACCGACAGCCCCGAGCGCCGCGCCGTCTCCTCCAGCGGCGCCTTCTCGACCCATCGCGCCTCGGCGATCGCCCGCGTCCCCTGCTTCTGGCCGCGGAACACCTGGTCGAGCAGCGTCCTCGCCACAGCCCGCTCCGCCGGGTCGTCGGGGCCGGCGATCTCCGAGATCGCGTCGCCGGAGGCGACGCTGCGGCAGCGCCTGCGCGACCGCAGGCGGTTCAGGCTGGTGTTGGTCGCGATGCGGTACAGGAGGCTCGCGGGCGCATCGTTGCGCAGCGTCTGCCCGCGGCGCAGGACCGCAACGAACACGTCCTGCATCGCGTCCAGGGCGTCGGCCTCGTCACCGAGGATCGCGCGGCACCTTCGCAGCACCATCGGACCGTAGCGGCGGTAGAGCCCTTCGACGTCGAGCGGCGTGTCCATGGGCCGGAGAGTACCGCTGCTCGACGGCAGCCGACATCACACAAATGAGGGATTTTGCGCCGGTGGGGCGCAGCCCGCCGCCGCCGGCCGTCAGCCTGCTCCGACCTCGATCGCCACCCGCGTGCCCGCGCCCGCAGCGCTGGAGAGCTCGAGCGTGCCGCCAGCGCGCCGTGCCCGCTCCTGGAGCCCCCGCAGCCCGAGCCCGCCTCCCCGGCGGGCCTTCGCGACGTCGAAACCGACGCCGTCGTCGGCGATCTCGAGGCGGACCGCCCTCTCGGCAAAGCGCAGGCGCACGGTGACCCGCCGCGCTCGGGCGTGCTTGACCACGTTGTTGAGCGCCTCCAGCGCGGCCAGGTACAGCTCCCTGGCCAGCTCGGGCTCGAGGCGCTCCTCTCCTTCGACCTCGAGCGTCCCGTCGAGGCCGCCCCGCCTCTCCACTGAGTCCAGGCGCTTCTGCAGCGCGGCCGCCAGGCCGCTTTCCTCCAGCTTGGGCGGGTTCAGCTGGAAGATCAGAAGCCGCATCTCGCGCAGGGCTTCCTGCGCCGTCGCGCGCAGCTCCTGCAGGTGGGTGAGCGCGCTCCTGCTGTCGCCTGCGGTCAGAAGGCGCGAGACAGCCTCGGCGTACAGCGTCACGCTGTACAGCGACTGGGTCACCGAGTCGTGCAGCTCGCCCGCGAGCCTGCTGCGCTCGGCATAGGCCGCGGCCTCCTCGGCCCGGGTGCGCAGCCGGGCGTTCTCAATGGCGAGCGCGGCCTGATCGGCGATGCCCATGGCCAGCTCGATCTCCTCCTTGGAGATCGCCCGCGCCCTGCGCCAGTAAAGGGTGATGCCGCCGTAGTCTTCGTCCTTGATCACCAGCGGCACGGACAGCAGCGCGGCGAATCCGCGGGAGAGCATGAGCTCAATGCCGGCCTTTTCCTCGTCGTAGAGCGGGTCGGGCTCGCGCTCGAGGGCGGCGACGAACGCGGCCGCGTCCGGCAGCACCAGCGGCTGCCGCTGGGCGAGGGCGCGGCCGGCGCCGCCGCGGCCCGGCGAAAAGCGGATGGCGGCCACGTAGTCCGCATCGAGGCCGCAGGCCGACTGGATGCGCATCGATCCCTCGGCGGGATCGATGCGCAGCAGCGACGCGGCGTCGCTGCCCATCAGGCGGCAGGCCTGCGACACGATAAAGCTCAGGGTCTGCTCGAGGGTGTGCTGCGAGTTCAGCACGGCCAGAGTCTCGCGCATCCCCTCGGCCACGGCGCGGCCGCGCTCGGCCTCCTGGTGGCGGGCGCGCTCGAGGTCGAAGAGCCGGGCATTCTCCACGGCGACTCCGACCTGCCTGCCGATGGCCATCAGCAGCGAGGATTCCTCGTCGCTGAGCGGACGCTCTGTACGGGTTCCGACAACAAAGCCGCCGAGCAGCCGGTTCTTCGAGATCACGGGCGCGCCGATCATCAGGCGCAGCCCTTCGCGGCGGACGAGCACCCCCAGCTCGCTCTGTTCGTCGCCCTCGAGGTTCCAGCGGATCGGCCGCTCGGTCGCCGCCTCCGCGCCGGCCAGCGCCTCAGCCAGGCTCACGCGCGAGAGGTAGGAGACAAAGGCGTCCGAGAGCCCGCGGTGCGCCATCATCACGAGCGTTTCCTGCCCCTCCTCCCCCTCCAGGCGGTAGGCGGCGCCCGCCTCCATGCCGACAGCTTCCGTGATCTTCTCCAGAGAAGCGCTCATGATCTCGCTGAGGTCGAGGGAGCGGCTCACCACCTCGGCCACCGAGTTGAGCACCGCCAGCTCCCTCGTGCGCTCGCTCACGCGCTGCTCAAGCGTCGCGTAGGCGGCGGCCAGCTCGGCCTGGGTGCGCCTGCGCTCGCTCACGTCCGTGTGCGCCCCGACCATGCGCACGGCCCGGCCTGCGCCGTCGCGCAGCGCGATGCCCCGCGTCAGGATCCAGCGGTAGGAGCCGTCCCTGCAGCGCAGCCTGTGCTCGAGCTCGTAGACCGCCTTGTGGCCCTCCAGGTGCGCCCGCAGCTCCGACATCGCCTGCTCGACGTCGTCGGGATGCAGCAGGCCGCGCCAGGTGTCGAAGCTGTCGGGCAGCTCGTGCGCCTGGAAGCCGAGCATGCTCTTCCAGCGCGGCGAGAAGTAGACCTCGTCGGTGAGGAGGTTCCAGTCCCAGATCCCGTCGTTGGTGCCCCGCACCACCAGGTCCAGGCGCTCCTCCCTCTCTCGCAGGCGCCCGGCCAGCTCCTCGAGGTCCGCCGCGGCCTTGCGGCTGGCGGCCAGGGTCCTCGCATGGAGAGCGTGGAACCGCTCGACGAGAAGAACCAGGGTCAGGATGAAGGTCGCGAGCGCCACGCCCGTCTCGATCCAGGAGGCGGCATCGAGCGGCTTGGCGGCCTCGGTGAGCCAGCGCGACAGGACGCCTGCGCCGGCCAGGCCGGCGAAGCAGCCGAACAGCACGGCGCTCGCGGCCGCCGCGGCATACCCGGCGCGCGGGCCGACGAGGATAGTGGCCATCGCCGGCAGGGCAAGCAGGTACAGGCGCCCGCTGCCCGCCAGGCCCAGGCGCGCCAGGCTCGCGGCCGCGTTCGCGTAGCCGGCGGCCAGGAACGCAGCCGCGCGCACGCGCGCGTTCAGGCCGGGGATCGCCACCAGCGCCACGAACGTCGCATAGGCGCCCGCGTAGACCCACAGCAGGGGCATGCTTCTCTGGCCGCGCAGCGCGTGCAGGAGCGGATAGGCGTACGCCGGCAGCCCCGCCACGGCAACGACGATCAGAACGAAGTGCGTCGCCCGCGCGCGCCAGCTCTCGAGGGCCGCATCGGGACCGGTTGGCCCGCCCATGGCCCTCACTCCGGCGGCGGCACGTCGTCGAGCGACGCCAGCCCCGAGCGCAGCGCGTGCAGGGCCGCCTGGGTCCGGCTGGCCAGATGCAGCTTGCTCAGGATGTTGCTCACGTGGGTGCGCACCGTCCACTCGGCCACGAAGATCTTCGCGGCGATCTCCTTGTTGCTCAGCCCCTGCGCGATCAGGCGCAGCACGTCCAGCTCCCGGGGGGTGAGCGGGTCGGTCGTGGGCCTGGCCTCGGCGGGGTGCGAGAGCTCGTGCAGGACCTTGCGGGCGATCTCCGGCTGCAGCGACGGCTCGCCCCTGTGCACCTGGTGGATGGCCTCCAGGAGCTCCTCGGGGCCGGTGTCCTTGAGCAGGTATCCCAGCGCCCCGGCCTTGACCGCCGGAAACACCTTGTCGTCGGCGGCAAAGCTCGTGAGCACCAGCACCCGCGTCCTGGGGCAGGCCTCGGTGATGCGGCGGGTGGCCTCGATGCCGTCGGTGCGCGGCATCACGAGGTCCATGAGCACGACGTCGGGCTCGAGCGCCGTCGCTCGCTCCACGGCCTCCTCGCCGTCGCGGGCCTCGCCCACGACCTTGATGTCCTTTTCCGTTGCCAGCAGCACGGACAAGCCCTTGCGCACGATCTCGTGGTCGTCGGCGATCAGGATGCGGATGGGGGTCTTCATCAAGCTTCACTATAGCCGCACGGCGGGCCTGTGCAAGCCGCCGCAGACCCCGAGCCCCCGGAAGCTGCCGCGGGCGTGCCGGCGCCTCCCACAAAAGTGGCAGAGCCGCGCCGCGGAAAATCACTCGTCTTTCCGATGCGCGGCTGCCTGGCGCCGCGTACGCTGCGCGACGGAGGATCGCTCATGAAGATCGTTGGAATCGTCAGCAGCCCGCACGCCGACGGCAACACGGCCACTCTCGTGAGGGCGGCGCTGGGGGCGGCGGCCGCGGCCGGAGCCTCGGTCCGCGAGGTGTTCCTGCCTCGCCATCGCATCGAGCACTGCAACGCGTGCAACGCCTGTCTGGGGGCGGGCCGCTGCCCGATCGCAGACGACTTCGAGGCGGTCAAGGCGATCCTGGCAGACGCCGACGGCATCATCCTGAGCTCGCCGACCTACGGGGCGGCTCCCTGCGCGCGGATCCGGGCCCTGTTCGACCGCCTCGGCCAGCTCGCCTTCCTCTCCTCGTTCGTCGGCGGCAAGTACGTGGCGGCGATCGCCGCGGCGGGCAGCTTCGGCGCCGGCAAGACCGCAAAGGAGCTGGCGGGAATCGCCCGGTCTTCGGTCCTGCAGCGGGCCCGCGTCTCGGGCACGCTCGCCGTCACCCTGCGGGGCAGGCACGTGTCGCAGATGCCGGCTGCCCTCGGCAGCGCCCGCAGGCTCGGCCGCCGCATGGCGCATGACATCGCGGTCGGCAGGCGCTACCCGCTTCAAGGGCTCGCCGCGTGGCTGCTCACCTCGCTCGTCATCGGCCCCGCCATCAGGAGGCACGTGGTCGCCAACCGTGACGGCGCCCTGAAGGGGGTCTACGCGGAGCTGGTGCGCAAGGGACTCCTCGGGCGCGCGGCCTGACCGGGGCTTCCCGGCAGCACACCTCGCCGCCGAGCCCGGGCAGGCCCGCTGGTTCGGTTGACTGCGCCGCAGGCTGCGCTCACGATGGCGGGCGAACAGGAGCTCGACTGTGGGCGACGTCGTACCGCAGCTCGTCGCCGAGGCGATCCGGGACATGGCTCCGCTGCTCGAGAGGCTCGCGGAAGGACGCCATGCCGTGGCTCTCGGCGGCTCGATCGGGAAGGGGGCCAACGACGCTGGGTCGGACCTGGACTTCAGGTTCTTCTACGACGCCCTCGCCTCCGATCAGGAACTGCTCGAGGCCGCCCGCGCCGGGATCCGCTCCTGCATCGCGTCGTGGGGCGGGCGCGGCGTGGTGATCGACGGTTGCTGGCCGCGCCGGATCGCCGACGTCGAAGCGACCATGGAGAGCCAGCTCGCCGGCGGCGACCCGCTGCCCTTTACGTGGACGATCTGGGGCTACCACGCGCTCACCGACCTCGCCCATCTCATGGTGGTGAGCGACCGTTGGGGCGCAATCGCGGGCTGGAAGGATCGGCTGCGGGTCTATCCCGCGACCCTCAAGGCCGCGATCATCGAGACGCACCTCAAGGAGCTGCGCTACTGGCGCGAGGACCATCACTACCGGCACAAGGCCGATCGGGGCGGCGCGGTCTTCTGCTGCGGCCTGGCTGCCAAGCTGATCCCCTCGCTTATGCAGATCCTGTTCGCCCTCAACGAGACCTGGTACCCGGGCGACGGCAGGAACCTCGAGCACGCGCGCGGCTTCGCGATCGCGCCCCGCGATCTGGAGGCGCGAGTCAAGGGCCTGCTCTTTCTGCCCGGCGCAGGGGACGCCCCGGCCAGGCAGCGCCAGGCGCTCGTGGCCCTGATCGACGACGTGCTCGGCCTCGTTTAGGGCCGCGCAGCCTACGCCAGCAGCTCCGTCATCGGGGCGCCGTCGGCATGGGTCAACGGTACGCCAAGGAGCTTCGCAAAGGTCGGCGCCGCGTCCACGATGGGCCTGCGTTCGAGCACCGCGCCCTCTTTGAAACCGGGGCCCTTGGCCACGAAGACCGGCTGGGGACCCTTGTCGGGCAGATAGCCGTGCGTCGCGGTGCCGAAGCGGAAGTCCGAAACGTCCATGTTCTGGATCACGGGCCTCACGCAGGAATCGCTGAAGGACGTGTAGCCGTCGGTCTCGAGCACGAACGAGAAGCCGCCGTCGAGGCGTTCCTTCTCCTTGACCTCGTCCCGGGTGAACACCTCGGAAAAGCCGTAGATGCCCTCGTCGCGCATCCGCTTCAGCAGCGCGTACACCTGCCGGGAGGTCTTCCTATCGCCGGGGTCCTTGAGGAACACCATGGTCGACATGGCATTGGAGAAGCAATAGGCCCTGTAATCGAGCACCTTTCCTTGGGGCGACACATCGATCAGGCCCTCGTCGGCCAGGAACACGTTGGGCTTGATGACCCGGGCCAGGTTCATCTGGCCGTGGTCGCTCATCATCACGACGTTGGTGTCGGCGAGCGCTCCCGCATCCTCGACCGCCGACATCAGCTGGCCGAACCACTGGTCGACCTTGGCGAGACCGTCGGTGACGGCGTCGTTGAAGAGCCCGTGCTTGTGCCGCGCGTGGTCGATGTAGGCGTTGTGGACGAACATCACGTCGGGGCCGTGCGAGCGGATGATGTCGGCCGCGCAGGCGACGAGGAAGTTGTCGATGAACGGCTGCCTGGCCACGTTCTTCTTGCCGGTCTTGACGTAGGTGTCGGGCAGGAACCTGGCGTTCCTCTGGATGATCGCGATCACCTCGTCGCTGGATCCCACGTCCCTGAAGGAACTCTCCAGCGTGTCGCCGGGAAAGGGCATCCAGTACTCGTTGACGAGGTAGTCGATGTCGGGGTGGCAGCCGGTCACCGGCCAGAAGACGGCGGCCGTGGAGTAGCCTCTCGTCTTGGCGGCGGTGAAGATGTCCGGGACCTTGACCGACTGGTGGTACCACTCCCAGATGTCTTCCCTGTTTTCGGTGGCGAACTTGAAGTTGGTCCAGAGGCCGTGCCTGTCGGGATAGCAGCCGGTGGCGATGCTCACGGGAGCGGGGTACGTGACCGACGGGTAGACCGTACGCAGCCGCCGGACCTCGCTTGCTCCGCGCAGATGCTTCTTGAAGTTGGCGAGGGTGCTCAGGTGCGCGATGTCCTCGCGCACGAGGGCATCCACGGAAAAGACCAGGAGCTTGTTCTTCACTGGTGCACTCCCTGCAACCGTGAGGCGCCCGCGGGCCGACGGCGCCCCTGTCGGAGGCGCTCCTCTTCTACAAGCGCTGCCGTTGCGGCGTCAAGACGCCCGGCGGCAGTGCGGCGTTGACTCCGCGGCCCCGCTCGCCTAGTATCCAGGCCTGATGAAGAACCTGCTGTACCTCATCCCCGAATCGGACCGGAACCCGGCGGGGCTCAAGGGACACCTGGAGGCGCACCCGGAAATCCGCTTCGTGTCGCTGTCGGGCGTCGACCTCGGCGGCAACGACACCGACGAGCGCATCCCCGTGGCGAACTTCGTCGATCACATCGACGCGTACCTGTCGGGCGGCATCCAGACCGACGGCTCCAGCGTCGTGCTGCCGGGCATCGCCACGCTCAACAATGGCAAGGTGGACCTCGTCGCCGACCCCGAGGTCAACTGGTACGTCGACTACAACGGCGAGCTCGTCGATCCCGACCTCGGGCTGCCGGTGGGCACGCTGCGCATCCCGAGCTTTCTCAAGCACGACGGCAGCTTCGTCGACTCGCGCTCGACGCTCAAGCGGGCGGTGGAAAGCTCGCAGCGTCGCCTGCTCGCCCTGCTGCGCGAGCACCCGGCGGTCGCCCGGGCGGCCGGCGTCGATCCCGACTCGGTGGCGAGCCTGCGGTTCTTCGCGGCCACCGAGCTGGAGTTCTGGGTGCGCACGCCGGGCAGCACCATCGAGACCGAGCAGCTTTCAGTGTCGCAGGTCCTGCAGGAGTCGTACTGGAAGCGGACCAAGGGAGCGGTGCGCTCGGCCCTCGAGCTCTCGCTCATGCTCCTGGAAAAGTACGGCCTGGCGCCGGAGATGGGCCACAAGGAGGTGGGCGGCGTCAAGGCCACGGTGACCGGGCAGGGCGGCTTTGCCGACATCATGGAGCAGCTGGAGGTCGACTGGAGATTCGCCCCGGCGCTGCAGGCCGCCGACAACGAGCTCCTGGCGCGCATCATGATCAAGGAAACCTTCCGCAGGCACGGCCTGGAGGCGACCTTCATGGCCAAGCCGATGGATCTGGTGGCGGGAAGCGGCGAGCACACGCACGTGAACATCGTGGCGAAGATGCGCGACGGGTCGCGCCGGAACCTGTTCGCCCCGTCGGACATGCGCGTCGACTTTCTGGGTCCCCTGGGCTGGGGCGCGCTCATGGGGCTGCTGCGCAACTGGGAGGCCGTCGGCGCCTTTGTCAGCGCCTCCAACGACGCCTTTAACCGGCTGCGACCCGGGTTCGAGGCGCCTGTTTCCATCGTGGCATCCACCGGCCGGGACGTGAGCCAGCCCTCGCGCAACCGCACCGTGCTGGTGGGGCTGCTGCGTGACATGGACAACCCGCTGTCGACGCGCTTCGAAATCCGCGCGCCGAACCCCCACACCAACACCTACCTGGCCCTGGCGGCCTTCTACCAGGCGATGATGGACGGCATGGCCTGGGCGGTCGGCAGCGGGCAGTCGACGGCCGAGCTGCAGGCAGGGCTGTTCAAGGCGCCCGGCGCGGCCCACCCCTACCTCGAGCGCGAGCGCGCCTACCGCAGCGAGGAGGACGTCTTCGAGGACTACGACGAGCGGGAGCGCGAGCGGCTGTTCGGCCGGCCGCCGGCGACCGTCTGGGAGACGCTGGCGAACCTCGACGCTCATCCCCACAAGACCGCGGTGCTCTCGGCCGACGGGGTCTTTGCGCCGCAGCTCATCGAGTCCTACCGCAAAGCCGCTCTGCTGCGCTGGACCATGGAGCTGTCGAGCCGCATCGTGCCCAACAACGCCAAGATCGTGCACGCCTGCGTGCGCCTGCAGGGCGAGAACCGGCTCGACAGGCAGCGCTGGCGGCGCATCGAGGCGCTGCGGCAGCAACTGGCGCGCGACGACGTCGGATCCAAGTCGCTGTTCACGCGCATCCGCGAGGCGGTGGCCGCAGGCGAGCACGCGGCGGTCTCGGCGCTGCAGATCGAGATGGCCGCCAGGATGAGCGAGCTGACCGGCCTGTACCGGCTGTACCGCAGGAACATCGAGCCGACGTAGCGGCGCGCGGCCCTTGCGCTGCGGTCGCGGCGCGGCGTATGGTGGTCGCAGCGACAGGGGCGCTCGTGGCCTTCATTCTAGTACTGTACCTTCTGCTGGCAGCCGCTCCCGCCCATGCCTACCTCGATCCGGGCACGGGCAGCCTCCTCCTGTACGCCCTGGTGGGAATCGCCACCACGCTGCTGTTCGCCCTGAGGAACCTGTGGTACGGCTTGAAAGGCAGGGCGCTGCTCTCGAGGAGCGTCTCGATCTCCAGCGCCCTGCCGGACGTCGTCTTCCATTCGGAGGGCGGCAAGTACTGGCAGGTCTTCCAGCCCGTGATCGCGGCCCTCGAGCGCGAGGGGGTCGCCTGCGCGTACGTCACCCCCGACGCGGCCGATCCGGCCCTGGCGTGGAAGGGGCGCGGGTTCACCGCCGTGCATCCGGGCAGGGAGCTGATGACCATCGCCCACATGAACGCGGCGCGCACCGCTCTGGTCGTCTCCAGCACTCCGAACCTCGACGTGTACATGCTCAAGCGCTCCCGCCAGGTCAGGCACTACACCCACCTGTTCCACGCGCCGACGGACGTGGCGTTCTACGAGAAGTTCGCCTTTGACTGGTACGACTCGCTGCTGACCGTGGGCCCGTTCCAGGAGCGGAGCGTGCGCGAGCTGGAGCGCAGGCGCGGCCTGCCGGCCAAGCGGCTCTTCGAAACCGGATGCACGTACTACGACTACATGCTGCAGGAAAGGCGGGACGACGGGCACGGCGACGGGCACCCGTTCACGGTGCTCTACGCCCCCGCGTGGGGCGGGCGCAGCTCGATCCTCAAGTACGGAACGGCGATCCTCGACGCGCTGGCGGAGGCGGGGGTGCGCACGATCTTCAGGCCGCACCCGCAGTTCTACGTGTCGCACGTGCAGATCATCAGGGATATCGAGCGGCGCTTCGCCGGCAGCTCCACGGTGGAGATCGACACCAACAGGACGGGCACCGCGAGCATGCGCAGGTCCGACGTGATGATCAGCGACCTGTCGGGCGTTCTTTTCGATTACGCCTTCCTGTTCGAGCGGCCCATCATCCTGGCCAACGCCGACTCCGACGTCGGCGGTCAGGAAGCCGAGGACCTCAGCGGCGAGATCTGGGACGTGGCGATGAGCAAGAGGCTGGCCCGCTGCCTCGCCGAGGAGGAGATCGCTGCGGTGGCCCGCGTCGCCGCCGAGGCCGGCGCGGCCGGCGAGGAGACGCGGAGCAGGATCCGCCAGCTCAGGGACAAGGAACTCTTCAATTTCGGAAGCGCGGGAGCGGCGGCCGCGCGCAACATCTGCGCAATCCTGCGCGATATCGCCTGAGGCTCGGGTCTACACGGTCGATCGGGCGATCTGGCGCTCGTCGAGCTCGAGGCCCAGGCCCGGCTTTTCGGGGATGCGGAGCATGCCGTCTACGGGCCGCGGCGGGTCGACGAACAGCCGCTCGTCGACCTCGCTGTAGACCAGGAGGTTTTCCACCGCCGTCGCCGGCTTGAGCGCTGCCACAAGGTGCATGTGAACCAGGGGAATGCAGTGCGGCGCGAGCGGTACGTTCCACGCCTCGGCCATGGCCGCGATCTTGACCAGCTCCGTCACGCCTCCGCAGCGGCCGACATCGAGCTGCAGCACGTCGGCAGCGCCGCGCTCGAGCAGCTGCCGGGCGCCGGACTTGGTGTACTCGTGCTCGCCCGTGGCGACGGGGATCCGCAGGTCCCGCGCCACGCGGGCCAGCCCGTCGAGGTCGTCGGCGGGAACCGGTTCCTCGAACCAGGCGAGGTCGCAGTCCTCGAGCTGCAGGCCGACCCGCGTCGCGGTTCCCGCGTCCCAGGCGTTGTTGGCGTCGATCATGAGCTCGACCCCGTCGCCGATCTCCTTGCGCACCCTGCGCACGCGCGCCACGTCCTCGCGCGGCCGTCTGCCGGCAGCGATTCCGGTCTTGATCTTGATGCCGCGGTAGCCGGAGGCGACCATCCGCTCGGCCTCCTCCACGAGCTCTTTTTCCGGGTAGGAGGTCCAGCCGCCGCTGCCGTAGACCGGCACCTGCGGGTTGCTGCCGCCGAGGAGGCGGAACAGGGGCAGCCCGACGCTCTGCGCCTTCAGGTCCCAAAGGGCCGTGTCGACGATGCTCAGCGCGCAGAAGAACAGCCCCTTGCGCGTGATCCCCCGGTAGCGCTCGACGCACTCGTCCCACAGCGTCTCGGTCTCGAACGGCGAGCGGCCCTTGATGAGAGGAGCCAGGTACTCCTGCACGACCACGCGGATCGCCTCGCCCCCAACCTCGTAGGTCAGTCCGATGCCGCAGCGGCCGTCGTCGCTGCGGACCCTGGCGACGGTGTAGCCGACCCGGTTCATGGCCCAGGTGGAATCGGCGATCGTCCGCTGCTGGGGCACCCGGAAGAGGAACACATCGACCTGCTCGACCTTCATGTCTCTGCTCCTCTCTCGGCGGCCGGGCGCCCGCGCGGCCGATCGGCTTCGCCCCGGGAGCCAACCGGTCCGCGAGAGCCTTTTCCAGGGCGACGATGCGCTCGGGCGCTCGAGCCGTCATCGGTATCGTGTCGCTGTGCGCCGGCTCGCCTCTCGGTTCGAAGTTGAAGCTGCCCGCATAGCCGATCTCGCGCAGCATACGGAACACCTCGACCCACTGCAGGGTGTCCGATCATGCCTGCCTGCGGGTGGTCGATCCGGTCGAGAAAAGCCGCTCGATCCTGCACCCACAGCCCTGGAGCAGGGAAGTTCTCCACGGCAATCGCCGCGTCGGCTCCCTCGACGTGCCTCGCCAGCTCCCCGAGGGTGCCCTCTCCGACCGGCCGGGCCTTCCAGAAGACCAGCGTGGAGATCGACCGGCGCTGCCTGATCTCTTCCGCAGTGTAGAACTCACTCTGCCCGTGCATGTGCGGCTCTTCCTGGCGGCGCTCTCTAGACCCGAATGCAGGCGGCAGTTCGTCCCGGCGCGATCTCTCTGATCTGCGGAACCACGGAGGCGCACTCCGGCGCCGCCCTGGGACAACGGCCGTGGAACACGCATCCCGCGATTCGGCCTCGGGGATGAAACCACGGCCGGCACACGTTGTCAACGAAAGAAAAGGTGCGAAAGAACATCCTCCTGCGCTCGTCGGTGGTCCCTCGGGCAACGATTCCCTGCGGGAAGCCCCGCTCGCAGGGCCGCTACGGGCCGCCTGCGCCATCCGCAAGCAGCGCTTCGACCCAAAGCAGAGGCTGCAGGCTCCTGATGGTCGTTACCTGCCCGTCGCCCGCGGGCCAGTTGCGCCGCACCGAGTCGTGGCGGACCCATACCGGCCGCATGCCGGCCGCTCGGGCGCCGCGGATGTCGGTCTCCCAGTCGTCGCCGATGTAGACCGCCTCCTGCGGCCGCGCCTCCAGCCGACGCAGCGCTTCGAGGAAAGCATCCGGCGCCGGCTTGGCACGGATCCCGCCCTCCCCGCCGACCACGACGGCTTCGAAGTAGGGTTTCACCTCTGCAAAGGCGCCAAAGGAGAGCGCGCGGGAGCCGCTCTGGCTCTGCTGGTTGGTGACCATGCCGAGCCTGTAGCGGGGCTCGAGACCGGCGAGCACGGACAGGGTCTCGGGGAACAGCCGCATGCTCGCCTCGACCGTGGCCCAGTATTCGTCCTCCCAGAGGTCGAGGAGGCTGTCGTCACAGGCCCGGCCCAGGTTTGCGTAGACCTGCCTCCAGATCACGCGGCGCGAGAAACAGGATTCGGCGTGGAACCGCTTCCGTTGCCGGCGGTAGACCTCCAGGAACGCCTGCCAGTCGCCCGGGGCCGCGTGGGCAAAGATCTTGCGCTCGACGTCCTTTTCCGCCTGCCGAAAGCCGTCGGCGGCGCTGCCCAGCGTCTCCATGAAATCGAACAGGAGGACCTTGATCATCGTCTCTCAGTCCCTGCCCCACTTTTTGAGATAGTCGCCGAACAGCTCCTCATCGGTGGCCACGTGCTCGGCCACCGGCGTCGAGACCCAGGTGTAGTTCAGCAGGTGGCGCCAGTTGATGTTGTCGCTGGTCATGTTGCCCGCCCATGTGCCGCAGCCGATGGTGGTGGTGAACGGCTGGCCGTTGTACCAGCTTCCGCTGTTGACCAGGCAGTGCGGCATGTTGACGTTGATCCGTCCCACCTTGAGCCGCTCGGCATACTTCTCGATCTGCTGCTGGTCGGTGGTGTGGATGTTGGCGGAGTGGCCGATGCCGCTGAACTGCAGCATCCTGTCCATGCGGTCGAGCATCTCGTCGAAGTCCTTCCACCTCCACACCGTGAGCACCACGGACAGCTTCTCTCCGGAAAAGCGGTCTTCGGGTCCGATCTTCTCGCCGATGACCATGATGAACTTGCGGTCGGCCGGTATCTCGAGCCCCGCCAGCCTGGCGATGTTCTGCACCGACGAGCCGGGGATCTCGCGGTTGAGGGTGCGCCCGTCGGGCCACATGGCCTTGCGCAGCTTCTCCCGCTCCTCGCTGCTGCACAGATACCCGCCCACCTTCTGCAGCTCGGCCAGCATCCTGTCGTACAGGCTCTCGTGGACGGCGACCGCGTTCTCCGACGAGCACGAAGTGGCGTTGTCAAAAGTCTTGGAGCGCATGATCTTGTCGGCGGCCGCGGCCGCATCGGCGCTCTTGTCGATGACCGAGACCACGTTGCCGGCCCCTACCGTGTGGGCCGGCTTGCCTGCCGCGTAGACGACCTTGATCAGAGCCTTGCCCCCCGTGGCCAGCGCGAAGTCGCACTGCTGCATCAGCCGCACGGTCTTCTCGTTGGTGGGATCCTGGATGCACTGCATCAGGTCCTGCGGGGCGCCCACCTTTGCCAGCGCCTTGCGGCCGTACTCGATCGTGAGCCAGGTGCTCTTCCTGGTGCGGGGGTGCGGCGAGACGATCATGGCGTTGCGGGTCTTGAGCACGCACAGGCCCGTGAACGAAGGGGTCGCCGTAGGATTGGTGCACGGCGTCACGTTGGCGATGACGCCGATGGGCTTGGCGTACTTGCGGATGCCGCGTGCCTTGTCCTCTTCCACCAGCCCGCAGGTCCTGGCTCCGCGCATGTCCCAGAGGGCGCCGCGCGTTTTGTTGCGCTGCTTGGGGATCTTGTGCTCCCACACGCCCATGCCCGATTCCTCGACGGCGATGCGGGTGACCTCCTTGGCCACCTCTTCCTTCTGCCATATCCACGCCACGGCAGCCACCATCTCGTCCACTTTGTCCTGAGGCCAGTGCTCGACGGTCTCGAAAGCCCTGCGCGCCCTTCGGTACATCTCCTGAATGTCGTCCACGGGGATCATTCTCCTTTCCGCACCCGATTCACGGCCCACCGGCGTCGGCTCAGTGCGCCTTTTTTTTCGAGCCGATCTTGCGCGGGTCTTCGATCGCTTCCTCGATCGAGTGCCCGCTGCCGTAGAGCTTCCTGCCCTCATCGACCTTCTGCCGCCACTCCTGCGGGGTCCTGGCCTGGCCGGACCTGGCCACCCGGTCTCTTTCGTCGAGCGAAGGAACGGGACGGTCCGCAGGACCGTCGTAGTCTCCTTTCGGGGTGAGCACCTGGCCGGTGCGGTGATAGCCCTCACGCTCGATCTCCTCGATGGCGTGAGCGCCGCCGGCAATCGAGCGGGTGACCGCCATGATGCACCACGCGGCATCGGGGGTGAAACCGAGGTCCATCATGGCCGCCCCGATTCCGCCGAGCATGTCCAGGTCCACGGGCGTCCTGCTCGCCTTCTGGGCGGCCTTGACCACTTCTGTCATGAAGGGGATGTGCCTGCGCGCCACGCCGAGCTTCTCCGCGCGGTCGAAGATCCGCTTCGCAGCCGGGTCCTTGAGCATCAGGTCGGAGACACCGAGGTGGTCGGCGTTCAGGTTTTCCTTGACCAGCATCTCGGCCGCCCGAGCGGGACTCAGCTTGTCCTTCTCCGCCCGGGCCAGGTACCTGTCGAGCATCGTTCCGAAGGCGCTGAACGCTCCGTACGCGTGGCCAAAAGCCAGGATGGCGGAGCCGCATGCCTGGGTGAGGTAGACCTTGGACTTGGCCACGATGCGGGAGATCATCGCCGGGCTGGACAGACCGTCCTCGAGCGAGAGGATCATCAGGTACTGCAGCATCTGGTTCTCTTCGACCAGCGGAATGCGCGACTGGTAGTCGACGAACAGCAGGTCCGCCAGGCCGTAGCCCCGCTCCACCAGCTCCGTGGTGTCGTAGCCCCGGGCGACGATGCGTCGCAGGTTCTTGTAGGCCACTTCGGACACCCACCGGAACGGCTGCCGGTTGGGATCCGGAGCGACCGTCCCCGTCGGGCGGCTCTCGTAGTCGTATCTCAGGCGAGGGTTGTAGAGATTCTCGGGCAGCTTCTTCCTGGCCTTGGTCAGATCACCCATTTCTTGTACTCCCCTTCTGCGAGCTGCTTCCTGGCGTACTCCTGGCGCTCTTCCTGGCTCGGCACTTCGCGGTCGGCGGGGCCGACGTACTTGATCATGCTGAGATCGAGCATCTGCACCATCGGCTCCTGCTTGGATGCGGCCCAGGCCCGTCCCTTGCGGATGGTCCACAGGGCATGGGCCGCGCAGCTGTAGCCGCGGGTGACGCAGCCGATGACCCAGGCTGCGTTGGGCGAGAAGCCCAGATCCGCCAGGGCCGTGTTGCCGGCACCGACCATGTTCACGGCCACGTAGGAGCGGCCCTCTTTCTTGCGGCGGGCGTAGAAGTGCTTCTCCACCGCCATCTGGAACTGGTGGTAGACACCGGTGACGCCCAGCTCTTCCTGCTTGATGTGAGTCGGCTCCGCACGCGGGTCACCGTCGGTGTGCTGCGGCTGGCCCATGCCCATGACCGGCATGTCGTTGTCCAGGTATTCGTCCACGCACTCCCTGGCGACCTGGTCGATGCTCTTGTTCTCGTCGATGGCCCGGTTGATGTACTTGTTCATCATGTAGCCGTGGGCCGCCCCGGGACCGTGAGCTCCGCCGAAGGTCATCACGGACGCGGCCACGGCCGCGGGCAGGAGCGGCCGCCCGTTGATCACGCCGATCGCCGCGGCGGCCGAGGGGGACATCGAGTGCTCCATGAACTCCCCCATCTCGTAGTCGAGCATTCGCGCTTCGTTGCGGGTGGGTATGCGGCCCTGGAACAGCACGAACAGGGCATCGACGAAGCTGTAGCCTTTCTCGGCCATCTCGCTGAGGTCGTAGCCCCGAAGAACGGTTTTCTCCTCGGTCTTGTAGGAAATCGCCGTCTTTCTCCGGAACAGGGGCTTTCGATCCATTCATCTTCCTCCTCTGGACAGACTTGACTGTGCGCCTGCGCCTCGTGAGGGGCGCTCGGCCCGCCGGGGCCGGTCCACTATGGTGCCCGAATCGAGGTCACGCGGTCCCAAAAGTTGTCTAATTGTATGGATGAATAATCAGATTGTCAAGCGTCACGGGGGTAAGAAACCGAATTTGCGGCTGTTTGCGCTCGGTTGACAGCTCAAAGTCCATACAAATACACTGAAGAAGAAGGCCGCGAAGTGCTGATCGACGAGAACAGCAAGGTTCCGAAATACGTTCAGATCCACAACTGGCTCAGCGGGATGATCCGCCGCGGCAACATCAGGAAAGGAGATCAGCTTCCCACCGAAGAAGAGCTGGCCAGGATGTTCGGCGTCAATCGGATGACCGTACGGCAGGCCATCGACGCCTTTGTCAACGAACGCATGGTCGTGCGCCAGCGCGGCAAAGGTACCTTTCTCGTCAAGGACCAGGCCCGGGACCTGATCCACGAGCTCCACAACATTTCCAGCTTCGCCGACGACATGGAACGGATGGGCCTCACCCCGACCACCGAAACGCTCAAGGTCGAAGTGATCGAGGCTGACGCACGGACCCAGGAGATGCTGGGACTGACGACCTTCACGAAGGTCATCCACACCCTGCGCGTGCGCAAGGCCGACGGCGAAGCGGTGCTCATAGAGAGAAGCTACCTGCCCTACCGCGAGTTCAGCGAGATCCTCAACGAGGACCTCAGCGGCTCGCTCTATCACCTGCTGGTGGAGAAGTTCAAGGTCAACCTGCACCACTCGACCCAGGTGTTCAGCGCCGTGATCAGCACCGTGGAGGACCAGCGGATCTTCGGACTGGCCGATCCCTGCCCCTGCATCCAGCTCGAAAGCGTGATCTACGACCCGGACAACATCCCCATCGAGCTGCTGATCTCCTGCTACCGGGGAGACAAGTACCGCTTCAAAGTGGAAGCGGGAGAGTACCTTTTCGAGAAGTGAGGCTCGCCCGATCGCCGCGGCCGCGGCTCTCCGCTGCCCCCGTTGCAGGCCTGCCTTTCGAGGAGCCGAACTCCGATGGCGCTGCCCGTCTTTCTGCTGGTCCTCTCTGCCGCCTTTGCCCACGCGCTGTGGAACTTCCTCGCCAAGCGCGTGGCCGGCAACTTCCCGATCGTGTGGATGGGTCTCTGGGCGGCCAACCTGGCGCTCTCGCCCGTCACGGTCTGGCTGATCGCGCGCCGGGGATTTCCCACCCCTGCCCTTCCGTACATCGCGGCCTCGGCGATAGCCCACGCCCTGTACTTCTTCACCCTGATGCGCTCCTACGAGCTCGCCGAGATCTCCAGCGCCTATCCCGTAGCCCGCGGCCTGGGAGTCGGCGGCACCGCCGCGATCGCCCTCCTCGTCTTCGGCGAGCAGGTCACCGTCCTCGGGGGCGCGGGGATTGCAGCCATCGGCGCGGGAGTGCTGGCCATCGGCGTGAAAGACCTGGGCAGCAGGGCGGGCCTGCTGCGCCTCCTGTGGCCGGTGCTGGTGGGGCTGTGCATCGTGTGCTACTCGGTGGTGGACAAGCGAGGCGTGTCACTGGCGAACCCCGTCGTCTACATCAACGTCATGCTGACCTCATCGCTCGTCCTGCTCTCGCCCTTCGTGCTGCGTCGGCACCACGGCACTCTCGCGGCCGTGTGGAGAGCGAACTGGTCGTACAGCGTGCTGGTGGGCTGCGGCATGCTCGGCACCTACCTGGTGATCTTGTTCGCCTTCCGGATGGAACGGGCCAGCTACATCGTGGCGGTGCGGGAGTTCTCCGTCGTTGTCGCCGCCGTGCTCGGCGTTCTGCTCCTGCGCGAGAGGCTGGGCCCGGGCAAGGCAGCCGGCATCGCGGCGATCACGCTGGGGCTGGTTCTGATCCGCCTGGGTTAGGGTCGAACCCCCACGCGGATGTGCGCGCCCGTGTCCGCGGCCTTGACGGCCTCGTTGATCTCGGCAAGCGGATAGGTGACCTTGACCAGGTCGGCATACGGGTACTTGCGGTGGTTGCGCTCCAGGAAGCGCAGAGCCTGCCCCAGGTGCTCCGGCCTGTAGTTGTGGATGCCCCGGATGGTCAGGCACTTGCGGGTGATCAGATTGCCGTCGACGTCGAGAGTGCTTCCGGGCGTGACCAGGCCGGCGATCAGGTAGCGGGCGCCGATGCGCAGCACATCCACCGCTTGCCTGACCGCGTCCCTCGCGCCGCAGACCTCGATGGCGACGTCCGCCCCGCGCCCGCTGGTGATCTCGAGGATCTCCGCTTTCAGCCTGTCCCAGGGTTGGTTCCGAAGATTGAAGACCCGGGTAGCGCCGAACCTGCGCGCCTGCTCGAGCCGCGGGTCCAGGACGTCGGTGACCACCACTTCCCGCGCCCCGGCTTCACGGGCCAGGGCAGCCGCGTTGAGGCCCAGGAGCCCTGAGCCCTGGATCAGCACCACGTCGTCCTTCTCCACGCCGATGGTCTCGACCGCGTTCACGACAGTGGACAGGGCGCAGTTGGCCGGAGCAGCCACGGCGTCGCTCAGGCTCTCCGGCACCTTGAACACCGCGGTCCCGGGCAGGATGTAGACGCAGTCGGCGTAGCCGCCCACGAGCCCGCTGCGGACGGAGGGATCGTTGCAGGCGGTGTGGCCGTACTTCTTGAGCGACTCGCATTTCTGCGGCAGCCCATGGCTGCAGAAGTAGCAGCGGCCGCAGAAGGCCATGATGGTCCAGGAAATGCGATCGCCGACCTTGAGCGGCTGACCGAACCCGTCGCGCTCGAGCCCGGCTCCGAGCGCCTCGATCTCGCCCACGATCTCGTGGCCGAGGACGAGCGGCGTGGGCTCCTTGCGGCGGCCGGTGATGGTGTGCAGGTCGGAGCCGCAGATGGTGGCCAGCCTGACCCTGCACAGAGCTGAGCCGGGCTCCAGCTCGCCGGGCACGTCGAAGTCGCGGACATCGAGAGGCCGGCCGACCTTCTCGAAAACCGCCGCCCGGCAGGTCGTTGATTTCACGGCGTACGCTCCCTCTTGCTTTGGACGATCGTGAACCGGCGACGTCGGGCGCGAACATGGGGAAACTCCCTGTTTCGCCGACAGAGAACAGGCGATCTCCCTATTGGCCGCGAGCGTGGACATGCTATATTGCCGGTGCGCGTCGGGCAATACCCGCGACACCCAAGGAGAGCAACGTGCCAGGCCAGAACAAGAGCCGCTACAGGTTCACCCTGTCGATGCTGCAGTGCGGCTTCCGCGAGAGCGGAAGGAACGACGAGCAGATCATGCAGACATGCCGCGAAGCCGGCTTCGCCGGAGTCGAGGGCTGGTTCAACCTGTTCGAAGGCCGCTCGGACAAGGAGACCGAGCTCCTGGGCGCGCGCTTCCGGGAGGCAGGCCTGGCGATCGAGACCTTCCACCTGCCGTTCAAGGACCCGGTGCTCGACGACATCGCCACTCTCTACGAAACGGACCGGCGCAAAGTGGAGAGGCACATGCTGCGCTCGATCGACCAGGCGGCTGCGCTGGGCGCCAGGATCGGGATCGTGCACCCCACCACACGCAAGGGATACTCGGTCGACGTCGAAGGGATCGAGCGGCTGATGGCCGCGCTCGGCAAGACGCTGGAAGCGATGCTGCGCCACGGGGAGCAGTACGGCTTTCATCTGGCCATGGAGAACATGCTGCCCTACACGGGAGGACGGCTCGGCTGCAGCATCGAGCATCTGCAGACGATCCTCGAACGCCACGACCACCCCAACCTGGGCTTCTGTTTCGACACCGGCCACGCCCTGGTCTCGCACAGGCAGCAGGCGATGGACGTGTTCCGCTTCATGGGCAGGCGGTTGATCGCCCTGCACCTGGCCGACAATGCCGGCGACCGCGATTCGCACCTGGCCCCAGGCCACGGTCGGTTCTTCTGGGGCGAGTTCTTCAGGGAGTTGGGCCGGCTCGACTTCAAGAACACGGTCTGCATCGAAGCGCCGCCGTTCGACTTCGGGCCCGACTACACGCTCGAAGCCTGGAAGGGCCTTTACCGCGACACGTGCCTCCTGTCCGAAGGCAAGGGTCTGGACGGGCGGGACCTCTAGAGGGCGGGCTGATCCGATGCGTCGCAGGATCATCATCGCCACCCTCGACGCGGGCGGCCTGGATTACCTGCAGGCGGCTCACATCCCCAACATCCGCAGGCTCATGGCCGGCGGGTTCTGCGTCGAGGGCCGCTCGGTCATACCGTCGGTGACCAACGTGAACAACGTCTCGATCGTCACCGGCAGCCATCCGGACGCGCACGGCATCACCGCCAACTACTGGTACCGGCCGGAGAGCGGCGACGGCGTCTACATGGAATCGCCGGAGTTCCTGCTTGCCGAGACCGTGTTCCAGAAGGCCCGCGCCGCCGGGCTGCGCAGCGCCCTGCTCACCTCCAAGGACAAGCTGAAGCGACTCCTGGAGGCGGGCTCCGACTTCTCGGTCTCTGCCGAGCATCCGAGCCCGCAGCTGATCGAGCGGGTCGGCCCCGCAGAGAACATCTACTCGGCCGCGATCAACCACTGGCTGTACCGCGCCCTCGGCTGGGTCCTGCGCACCCGGGACCCCGATCTGGTCTACGTCTCGACCACCGACTACATCATGCACAAGCACGCTCCCTCCGAGGAGGAATCGATCCGCCACCTCGACGAGATCGACCGGCTGCTGGGAGAGGTGCTGAACGACAACCCCGACGTCGAAATCTACATCACGGCCGACCACGGCATGAACGCCAAGACAAAGGGCGTCGACCTGAAGAAGACCCTGCGGGACGCGGGAGTCGACGTGGAGTTCGTGCCGATCATCAAGGATCGTTACGTCGCGCACCACGACAACCTGGGAGGGGTGGCCAACCTCTACCTGCTGCCGCCGGCGGGCGCGGGCAGCGACGCCCGCCTGGCGCGGGCGCTGGCTGCGCTGGAGGAGACTCCCGGAGTGGAAGAGGCCTACACTCGCGAGCAGGCAGCGGCGATGTTCAGCCTGCGGCCGGAGAGGATCGGGGACCTGTTCGTGCTGGGCACGCGGGAGTCGGTGTTCGGGCAGTTCGAGGCGAAGGAGCGCGAGGTGTCTGTCCGCTCCCATGGCTCGCGCCATGAAAGCCGGGTCCCGATCATCGGCTGGAACAGCGCCACCCCCGCCTCGGAGTACCGCGAGAACCTCGACGTGGTGCGACACCTGCGGCTCGGGTGAATCGACCGAAGCCGGGTAAGAAAGGATGAAGGTGGTCGTCTGCGGGGATTACCCGTGGGATACGCTCGAGAGCATCCGCGCCGTGTTCTGCGCAGGATGGCGCGTATGCGTCGCCGGGGCCGAACGGCTGGCAGCGGAGGCCTCCGACGCCCTGGCGCTCATGCCGGGCACGCGGCTGTCGGGCGGCCCCTCCTCGAGCATGCCCCGCTCCTGCGCCTCGTCCAGACCGGCGCAGGCTACGACAACGTGGATATCGAAGAGTGCAC
>CAZKGO010000027.1:0-47669 GCA_964552235.1 uncultured Spirochaetales bacterium
CTGGCAGCCTCGGCGTGCGCCGACCGCGCCGAGGAGCTCGCTGTGCTCGCCGAGCTCCTGCCGCGGGCGCAGACCGCGGCCGAGGCGAGGAGCTGCGGCAGGCGCGCGCTGCAGCTGCTGCGCAAGGTGGCGCACCGCAAGCACGCGGCGGCGTTCGCCGCGGGCGCGGCCGCGCTGCGGCGGGCCGCGGCCGGCGACACCCGCTACGGGTTCGTGGCCGCCGGGGTCGAGGAGCTGGAGAGGCTGCTGGCTCTGCGCCTGGCCGGCTGAGGCCTACCGCGGGGCCGCCAGGCGCTCGGTGAGGGCGCGGGCCGTCTCGACGCTCACGTGGGCGAGGCGGGCGATCTCCTCGGCCGGCGCCTGCCGGATCGCCTCGATCGAGCCGTAGCTCTCGAGCAGCAGGCGGCTGCGGGCGGGGCCTATGCCCCGCACGCTCTCCAGGGTGAGGCGCGCCATCTGGCGGGCCTTCTGCCGGGTGCGCAGGCTGTTGGCAAAGCGGTGGGTCTCGTCGCGCACCGCCTGCAGCACCCTGAGCGCCGGCGACGAGCGAGGCAGCACCAGCGGCTCGACCGCGCCCGCGGGCCAGATCTCTTCGTTCTCCTTGGCCAGGCCGACGAGGGGGATCTCCTCGAGGCCGAGGGAGGCGAGCACCGAAGCGGCGGCGCTCACCTGTCCCCGTCCGCCATCGACGAGGATCAGCCCCGGCCGCTCCAGGCCGTCGTTGAGGACGCGCGTGTAGCGGCGCGCCACCGCCTCGCGCATGGCGGCGTAGTCGTCGACCCGGTCGCCGAGGCTGCGGATGCTGAAGTGCCGGTATCCGGACTTGTCGGGCCTGCCGTCGACAAAGCTGATCATCGAGGCCACGGTCTGCCTGCCAGCGAGGTGCGAGATGTCGAAGCCCTCGATGCGCAGAGGCGGCTTGGCCAGCCCGAGGGCCTGCTGCAGCGCCTCGACCGCTCGATCCGCATCCTCGCCCCGCCCGTACAGCGTGAGGTCCTGCGCGGCGTTCTCCATGGCGAGGCCGAGAGCCCTCGCGTGGCGGCCGCGCTGCGGAAAGCGCGCCTCGATCGGCGGCCGGCCCGCCCGCTCGGCGGCCAGGTAGCGCGAGAGCTCGGCTGCGTCGCCCCGCGCGATCTCGGGCAGGTAGGCGACGCGTGGCGGCCGCGCCGTCTCCGGCAGCCTGCCGTAGTACTGGAGCACGAACTCGGCCACAGCCTCTTCGGGCGCCGAGTAGGCCTCGGTGCGGTAGGTTTCCCGCCCGACCATGGCGCCGTCGCGCATCTGCAGCACTACGAAGCTGGCCCTGTTGCCGCGAGCCGCAAAGCCCACGTAGTCGCGGTCGCTGGCGCCGCTCCTGCGCCCGACTTCGACGACCTGGTTCTGCGGAGTCAGGTCGCGGATCGTGCGGATCTGATCGCGCAGGAGCGCCGCCCGTTCGTAGTCGAGCCGCTGCGACGCCTCGGCCATCGCGGCCTCGAGGTCGCGCAGCAGCTCCTCGGTGCGTCCGGCGAGCAGCTTCTTGATGCGCTCGACCGTGGTGGCGTAGGCGGCGGCGTCGGCTTTTCCGACGCAGGGGGCCATGCAGCGGCCGATGTGGTGGTAGAGGCACGGGTGGCGGCGGGCCTTGAGGGGCCCTTTGCACTTGCGCAGCGGGAACAGTTTTTCGATCAGGGCCAGGTACTCGTCGAGGCGGCCGGCTTGGGCATAGGGGCCGAAGTAGCTCGAGCCGTCGAACACGATGCGCCGGGTGCGGAACACCCGCGGGTAGGGCTCGCTGGTGATGCGGATCACCGGGTAGCTCTTGCCGTCCTTGAGGTTGATATTGAAGCGCGGCTTCCACTGCTTGATGAGGGTGTTCTCGAGCAGCAGGGCGTCGTACTCGTCGCGGGTGACGATCACCTCGAGGTCGGCCGCGTTGCGCAGCAGGATCCGGGTCTTGATGTCCTTGCCCGCGTTGAAGTAGGAGCGCACCCTCCTGTTGAGGCTCTTGGCCTTGCCGACGTAGATGATGCGCTTGGTCGCGTCCTTGAACAGGTAGACGCCGGCCCTGTCGGGCAGCTCCCGGGCGCGATCGGCAAGGGATGGGTCGGGCCCGCTCATCGCTACCAATATAGCCGAAGCGGGGCCGGCCGCCGAGAGATGATGGTTGCTCTCAGCCTGCGGAGTCGGCCTGACGAGGGGCAGCCCGGTCGCAGCCCGGCGCCGCCGTTCTGTCCTGGCGGGCGGGCCACGCCCTCCGGCGGGGACAGCTCTCGTAGCAGTCGACAAAGTCGAGCAGCCGCGCGTGCACCGCGTCCGAAACGCGGTGCTCCATGAGGCAAGCGTCCCGCCGGGCGGTTTCCTCGTCCACGCCGAGAACCGACACGATGAAGGCCCGCAGCGCTTCGTAACGCTCCAGGATGGCGGCCGCTTGCTCCTTGCCGCGCTCGGTGAGGGTGATGAGGTCGTAGCGGGCGTGACGAACCAGGCCGCGCTGCACCAGCGGCCGCAGGGCCGATGTCACCGAGGCCTTGAGCACCCCGAGGTGCCGGGCGATGTCGGTCACACGGGCAGCCCCCTTGTCCTGCTGCACGAGGTAGGCTGCCTTGAGGTACATCTGCTGACTTTCGGTGAGCGCCTTCTGCGCTTTGTCCGGTTGCTGTTCCACGCTTCTGGCATGGTAGATGGGGCGAGCCGGTTTGTCAATAAGGCAAACATAATTGTGCGGGTTTGACAGGATTTGCTTACCCATATATTGTTGGCCTTACCAAACATTTCTTCTCTTCCAGAGATCATCTGGAGCAGAGGCGGTCTCGATGAATTGGAAGTTGGGCGATCTCAAGGTCGGACAGACCGCGAAGATCGTAGGCTGCGATACGGGCCGCCGGGCCTACCGGCACAGGCTCCTTTCGATGGGGTTGACGCGGGCAACCGCGCTGCGGCTGGCCGGCGTAGCGCCGCCGGGTGATCCGATGCGCATCCGGGTCCGGGGCCACGAGCTGTCGCTGCGCCGCGACGAGGCCCGAGTGCTCATCCTGGAGCAGGCCTCGAGCGCCGACGCCGTCTGAGCAGGCTGCTTCGGTGGAGCCTCTGCGCGGCTTCGTCGTGGCCCGTCCGGAGAGGGGCCTCGCTCGCCTACCAGTGGCGACTCGCAGAGCGCGGCGCCGTCAAGCCCCGCCGGGCCTAGATCCGCGAGCGGGCCGCGTAGCGGGTATGCAGCAGGTGATGCGACCGCTCGCCAAGCGGCTCCTTGAGCCACGTCTCGTAGAGGCGAATGATGTCGGGGTTGACGTGGCTCTTGCGCAGCGCCTTGCCCTCGTCCTCGCGGTAGATCGCCGCGATGCGGGCCTGGCGCACTTCGTCGGTGGTAAAGCGCGGCTGGCCGCCTCCCCCGATGCATCCGCCGGGGCAGGTCATCACCTCCACGAAGTGGTAGTGGGCGGCTCCGCTCCTGATCCGCTCCAGGACGCTGCGGGCGTTGCCGAGCCCGTGGGCCACCGCCGTCCTGAGCTCGACTCCCTCGAGGAACCTCCACTCGGGCAGGGTGCCTTCGATCCTGACCGCCGCCTCCTTGACCCCCTGAAGGCCCGCCAGCGGCTTGACGTGCAGGTCGTCGAGAGGCAGCTCGCGGCCGGTCACCAGCTCGTAGGCCGTGCGGAGGGCGGCCTCCATCACGCCGCCGGTGTTGGCAAAGATGTCGGCGGCTCCCGAGGACAGCCCCAGCGGGGCGTCCATCTTGTCGTCCGGCAGCGAGACGAAGTCGATGCCCGCAGCCTCGATCATCTGGGCGAGCTCGCGGGTCGTCAGCACGTAGTCCACGTCCTGGACGCCGCTGGAGCTCATCTCGGGCCGCTGGGCCTCGAACTTCTTGGCCGTGCACGGCATGATCGAGACGACGACGATCTCCTCGGGCCGCTTGCCGATCTGCTCCGCGTAGTAGGTCTTGGCCAGGGCGCCGAACATCTGCTGGGGGCTCTTGCAGGTCGACAGGTTCGGCATCATTTCGGGGTAGAAGTGCTCGGTGAACTTGATCCACCCGGGCGAGCAGCTGGTGAGCTGGGGCAGGGCGACGGCTTTTTTCTCTGCCAGGGCCTTCTTTAGGCGCATCAGCAGCTCGGTGCCTTCTTCGACGATCGTGAGGTCGGCCGTGAAGTTGGTGTCGAAGACCTTGGCGAATCCCAGCTGGCGCAGCGCGGTGACCATCTTGCCGGTCACCAGCGTCCCGGGGGGCAGCCCGAAGCACTCGCCGAGGGCGGCGCGGATCGCCGGCGCCGTCTGGACTACCACGTACTTCTGCGGGTCCTCGAGGGCCCGGAACACCGCCTCGATGGCGCTCGCCTCGACGATGGCGCCCACGGGGCAGACGGCCGCGCACTGGCCGCACTGCACGCAGACGACGGCCGACAGGTCGGAGGCGAAGGCCGGACCGATCTCGGTGCGGTAGCCGCGGTACTGGGGGAACAGAGCCCCGACGCCCTGCACTTCGTTGCAGGCGGTGACGCAGCGGCGGCACTTGATGCACTTGCCCGAGTCGCGCACGAGCGCCGGGGTGCTGCAGTCGATGTGCCGCCGTGGTTTCTCTCCGGTGTAGCGAAGGTCGCGGATGCCGAGCTGGTGGGCCAGCGCCTTGAGCTCGCAGTCCTCGCTCCTGTCGCAGGTCTGGCAGTCGCCCTCGTGCTCGGAGAGCAGCAGCTCCACGACCGTGCGCCGCGCGCCGCGCACCCTGCCGGTGTTGGTGCGCACCTTCATGCCCTCGGCGACGGGAGTGGCGCAGGCGGCCATCAGGGTCTTGGCTCCCTCGACGTCGACCACGCACACGCGGCAGGCGCCCAGCGGCGCCTTGCCTTCGAGGTGGCAGAGGCTCGGGATGTGGATGCCCGCCTTGCGGGCGGCCTGCAGGATCGTGGTTCCGGGCTCGGCCTGCACGGGCCGGTCGTTGATGGTGACGTTGATCATACGGGTGCTCCTTGCCGGACGGCCGGACGGACAGCCGGTCTTCGCACCTGCTCGAGGGTGAGCTCGGGAGGCGCGGTCACGGACTTGCCAAAGTCGCAGCGCAGGCAGCGGCCGGCCTGCCGCAGCGCCACCGCCTCGGCCCACGGCAGCTCGACCTCGTCAAAGTTGTGCCGTCGCCGCTCGACGGCGATCGACGGCATCTTTTCCCGGGGCGTGGCCGTGGGATCGGCCTCGGGATCGAAGAACGTGTCGACGGGTCTATCGACCCGCCAGAAGGCGTTGTAGGTTCCGGAAAGGTAGAGGTCCATGGCGACGGCGGCGCGCTCGCCGCCGGCGATCGCCTCGACGACGGACGACGGGCCGATGGCGGCGTCGCCTCCCGCGAAGACCCAGTCGAGGGAGGTCTGGCCGGTCACCGGATCGGCGGCCACGAAGCCGTCGTCGGAGAGGCCGATCGCCACGCCGCCGAGCAGCTGCCGCGCGTCGAGCCGCTGGCCGATGGCCGCGATCACCTGGTCGACCACGAGCTCGATCTCGCCCACGCCGGCCTTGGCCCGCCTGCGGCCGCTCCTGTCGAACTCGCCGAGCGCCATGGCGACGCAGCGCAGTCCCGTGATCTTCTTGCCCTGGTCGCGCAGCACCGCCACCGGCTGCGTGAGGGTCATCAGCTCGACGCCCTCCTGCAGGGCCTCGTCGATTTCCTCGGCGTAGGCCGGCATCTGCTCGCGCGTGCGGCGGTAGATGACTGTGACCTTTTCGGCCCCGAGGCGAAGCGCCGTGCGGGCCGCGTCGATGGCCGCGTTGCCGCCGCCGATGATCGCCACCTTGCGGCCGACCTCGACGGAGCCGCGGATGTTGTACTGCTTGAGGAACGGAACCGCCTGGATGACGCCGGGGCCGTCGGCCCCTTCGATGTCCAGCTCGATGCCCTCCGGGGCCCCGACGCCGAGGAACACGGCCTCGTAGCCCTGGTCGCGAAGGTCGTCGAGGGTGAAGTCGACTCCGAGCCTGCGCCCGGTTTCGATGTCCACCCCCATGCGCTCGATCATGCGGATCTCCCGCGCCAGGGTCTCGCGCGGCAGGCGGTAGGACGGGATGCTCTGCGTGAGCATCCCGCCGGGCCTGATTTCGGCCTCGAAGACCTTGGGCTTGTAGCCGAGGCGTGCCAGGAAGTAGGCGCAGGAGAGGCCCGAAGGCCCGCCGCCCACGATGGCGATCTTCCGTGCCGCGTTGGCCGCGTTCTCGCGCACCTCCGGCAGCTGCACGGTGATCTCCTGGTCGACCATGAAGCGCTTGATGCCCCGGATCGAGACAGGGGCGTCGAGCGAAGCGCGGCGGCACTTGTCCTCGCAGGTGTGGAAGCAGACCCGGCCGCAGACCGCGGCAAAGGGGTTGCGGTCGCGGTGCAGGCGCAGGGCCTCGGCGTAGCGCTTTTCCGCCACCAGCGACACGAAGCCCGGCACGTTGACCCCCGCCGGGCAGGCGCTCTGGCAGGGCGCCCGCACGAGGGCCGGGCACACCCCCGCTTCGCAGTGGCGGTCGCGGATGTGCTGCTCGTACTCCTTTCGGAAGTGGCGGATCGTGGACAGCACCGGGTTCGGCGCGGTCTGGCCGAGCCCGCAGAGGGCGGTGTCCTTGATCTGGTTGCCGAGCTCGATGAGCCGGTCGATGTCCTCGATCTGCCCCTTGCCGGCGCAGATGCGCGCGAGGATCTCGAGCATCCGCTTGGTGCCGACCCGGCAGGGCACGCACTTGCCGCAGGATTCCTCCTGCACGAACTCCAGGAAGAAGCGCGCGACGTCGACCATGCAGGCGTCGTCATCCATCACGATGAGGCCGCCGGAGCCCATGATCGCCCCGAGCTCCGTGAGGCTCTTGTAGTCGAGGGGCACGTTCAGGTACTCCCTGGGAATGCAGCCGCCCGACGGCCCGCCGACCTGGGCCGCCTTGAAGCTCTTGGCGCCCCTGATGCCTCCGCCCACGTCGTAGATCAGCTCCCCGAGGGGCGTGCCGATCGGCACCTCCACGAGCCCCGTGTTGTTGACTGCCCCGGCCAGGGCGAAGACCTTGGTGCCCTTGCTTTCGGCGCTGCCGATGGAGGCGTACCAGGCGGCGCCGTTGAGGATGATCGCCGGCACGTTGTTGAAGGTCTCGACGTTGTTCAGCACCGTCGGCCTGCCGCGCAGGCCCTTCTGCGCGGGGAACGGCGGCCGCGGCCGCGGCTCGCCGCGCTTGCCCTCGACCGAGGCCATCAGCGCCGTCTCCTCGCCGCAGACAAAGGCGCCTGAGCCCATGCGGATCTCCAGGTCGAAGGAAAAGGACGTGCCCAGGATGCCCTGGCCGAGGAGGCCGCGCTCGCGCGCCTGGCTGAGCGCCAGGCCGAGCCGCTCGACGGCCAGCGGGTACTCCGCCCGCACGTAGATGTAGCCCCGGCTCGCCCCGATGGCAAAGGCGCCGATTGCCATGCCCTCGATCACGCTGTGGGGGTCGCCCTCGAGGACGCTGCGGTTCATGAAGGCGCCCGGGTCGCCCTCGTCGGCGTTGCACAGGATGTACTTCTGGCCGTCCTCAGAGGTCGCCTTGCGCGTGAACTCCCACTTCATCCAGGTGGGAAAGCCGGCCCCGCCGCGGCCCCGCAGGCCCGAGCGCTTGATCTCGTCGATCACCGACTCCGGGGTCATCGAGGAGAGCACCTTGGCGAGGCCTTGGTATCCGTCGCTGCGGAGGTAATCCTCGATGTCGAGGGGGTCGATCCGGCCGCAGTTGCGCAGCACGACCTTGGTTTGCCTGCGCAGGAACTCCAGGTCCTTCTCCTTGCGGAGGTTGCCGTTGCCCTGGAGAGCGGTCTCCAGCACCTCTGGCACCTTGTCCTCGGTGACCGCCTCGAACCAGGCGCCCTTGGGATTTACGACAACGACGGGGCCGCGGGCGCAGGGGCCGAGACAGCCGGTGCCCACGCAGCGGGCGCGCAGGCCGCGCCGCGCGATCTCCTGCTCGACCGCGGCCTTCACCTTGAGCGATCCTGAGGCGATGCAGCCGCCGCCGGTGCACACCAGCACTTCCAGGTCGACGGCCTGCCGCTCCCGCTCGTCCTGAAGCCGTTTCCGCAGCGCGTCGAGATCTTCGATCGAAGAGAGCTTCGCGACCTGCTTGACTTGGATCTTCATCCCTTTGTCTCCTCATGCTCGGCCCGGGCGAGCAGCTCCCGCACGCGCGCCGGCTTGACCCGCTGGTAGACCTGGTCGTTGATCATGACCGCGGGCGCCAGGCCGCAGGCGCCGAAGCAGCGCCCGATCTCGAGGGAGAACTGCCGGTCCGGCGTGGTCTCCCCCACGTCGATGTGCAGGGCGTCCTGGATCGCCTTGAGCACCTCTTTGCCGCCCCGCACGTAGCAGGCGGTGCCGAGGCAGACGCGCACGAGGTTCTTGCCGCGGGGCACGGTGGAGAAGTAGGAGTAGAAGGTCACGACACCGGTCACCTCGCTGTAGGGCTTGCCGAGGCGCAGGGCGATGTGCTTGAGCACGGGCGCGGGCAGGTAGCCGAAAAGGTCCTGCGCCTTCTGGAGAACCGGGATCAGGGCGCTGTCGGGGTCCGCGAAGCCTGCGATCACCCGGTCCAACACATCGAGCTGCTCGTCCGGGATACGTTCCGGCTCAGGTTGCTGGGCCGCAACGGTCTCCACTGCCTGATGCACTGCCTGGCTCATCTATGCTTCTCCTCCTGCTCACGTATCCTGTGAGAGCCGCCGACCTCTGCAGTCCGCCTGGAATATTTATGCTACAGCTGTAACTTTATCATGCAAGAAAGAATATTATTCGTCACAATCCTGCTACTAAAACTCATGCGACCCATAACAGCGATGGCCCATCACATCAAAGCGCCAGCCTGTCTGTTATTCGGCAATCTATCACCTTCGATGAGACATGTCAAACACTGATCGGGCAAGGTCGCGGCGACGCTCAGCAGATGCGCGGAAGGAGCAGCCCGCGGGGCAGATCGATGAACCTGCGGCCGCCGGCCCGGGTCTCGAGCACCACCCGGCCTGCTCTCTCGGCGACGATCACGCCGACTGCTGCAGCGAGCTTTCCCGCCGCCGTCTCTCTCATGAGATCGCGGGCGCGCTCGGCCGACTCCGGCGCCACCACGGCGACGAGCACTCCCTCGTTGGCGACCTCCAGCGGGTCGAGGCCGAGGATCGCCGCGGCAGCGTTGACGTTCGCGTCGACGGGAATCGCCGCCTCGTCGATGAGCATGCCGACGGGCAGTCCCGCGCACGCCTCGTTCAGCACGGCCGCAAGCCCGCCCCGCGTGGCGTCGCGGGCGAAGCGCAGGTTCTCGCCCAGGCCGAACAGGCGGTCGCACATCGGCAAAAGGAGGGCGCAGTCGCTGCGGACCGGGGCGCCCACAGGCAGGCGCTCGCGCGCAGCCAGCACCGCGAGCCCGTGGGCCGCCAGCGGCCCGCTCACCAGCACGCGGTCGCCGGGCCGCATCCGCGACGGCGCGAGCTCGTGGGCGAACACCCTCGGGCCGACGCCGCTGCAGTTGACGTAGAGCCGGCCGCCGCGACCCGCGGGCACGACCTTGGTGTCGCCGGTGACCACATCCACGCCCGCCTCGCGGGCCGCCGCTGCGACGGAATCGAGGACCGACTCGAGGTCGCGCAGCGGCAGCCCCTCTTCGATCACCAGCGCCAGGGAGAGGCTCGCGGCCCGACCGCCGCAGACGGCGATGTCGTTGCAGGTGCCGAAGACCGCCAGGCGCCCGATGTCCGCCCCCGGGAAGAACAGCGGGTCCACGACGTAGGTGTCGGTCGTGAAGAGCATGTCGCCGCTGGTGCGCAGCAGGGCCGCGTCGGTGAGCTCACCGTAGCGCGGGCCGCGGAAGCGGGGCCAGATGATCTTCTCCACGAGCTCGCGAGCGAGGGCTCCCCCGCTGCCGTGCTCGAGTCTCACCACGTCCGGGCTCGACGCCGCGCCCGCGGCCGCGTCGCTCACGATGCGCTCCTTTGCCGCCCCTGCGCCGCAGCCGGGCTGCAGCGGGGCCGCGATGCGGCGATCAGCCATACCTGAGCCAGGCCGCGCAGGTGCCCTCGGAGGAGACCATGCAGGGACCCACCGGGTGCTCGGGCCTGCAGCGGCCGCCGAACAGCGGGCAGTCGGGCGGCCGACTCGCCCCGCGGATCACGCGGCCGCACAGGCAGCCCGGCGGGTCGCCCGCACGCAGCGGCGCGAGGCCAAAGGCCGCTGCGGCGTCCATCGGCCCGTAGCGCTGCCGCAGCCGGCGGCCGCTGCGCGGGATCATCCCGAGGCCGCGCCACAGCTCGTCGCCCGGCTCCAGCAGCCGGTCCATCAGCTCGCGGGCCCGCGGGTTGCCGTCGGGCCTCACCGCCCGCGCGTAGGCGTTTTCGATCCGACGCTGCCCCGCCGCGACCTGGCGCAGGGCGAGGGCGATCGCAGCCAGCATCTCGACGGGCTCGAAGCCGGCCACCACGCCTGGGGCCCCGCCCGGCCGCTCGAGCAGCCGGTAGGCGCTGCTGCCGATCACGGTGGAAACATGGCCGGGCAGTAGGAACGCGTCGATGCGGCTGTCGGGCAGCGCGAGCAGCGCCTCGAGCGCCGGGACGATGGTCTTGAAGGCCGTGTAGAGGTAGAGGTTGCTGATGCCGCGCTCCCAGGCCTCGAGGAACACCGAGGCCACGGTCGGGATGGTCGTCTCGAAGCCGATGCCCAGAAAGACCACCGGCCTCGGGTCCGCCTCGGCGGCCAGGCCCGGCAGCTGCGACGGCGAGTAGACTATCCGGACCGCGCCGCCCGCCACGTGGCTGGCCAGCGAGCGGCCGTCGGAGCCGGGCACGCGCAGCATGTCCCCGAAGGTCGCCACGACGGCGCGGTGCCGCTCGACGAGGAGGAGCGCATTGTCGATGTAGCCGGTCGGAGTCACGCACACCGGGCAGCCGGGGCCCGAGACCAGCGTCACGTTGGCCGGCAGCAGCGAGGGAATGCCGCACTTGCGTAGGGCCACGGTGTGGGTCCCGCACACCTCCATGATGCGCACCTGGCGATCGAGCCGCGCCGCAGCCTCGGCCGCGCGAGCCGAGAGCTCCCGGGCGACCGCTCGTTCGCCGAGCGGCTCAGGGGCCGTCATCGCAGTCGACCTGCCGCAGCAGGGCCAGCCGCTCTGCGGCTTCGTCGCCGTCGAGCACTTCCAAGGCGAACCCCGCGTGCACGAGCACGTGATCGCCGACGCGGGGGGCCTCCAGCAGCGACACGTCGATCTCCAGAGCGCCCTGTCCCTGCTGGACGAGGGCCTTGCGGCTCGGGAGGAGCTCGACGATTTCCAGCGGAACAGCCAGGCACACGGCGCCGCCCATGGTAGCCGCCGCGGCGGTGCAAGACAAGTGGGGGCGCAACGCCTCTACGGCCCCGCGCCGAGGTGGTAGGCCTGCCCCACGGCCAGGCCGCCGTCGCCGGGGGGGACGCGGACGTTGGTGTACACGTCGAAGCCCGCGTCGAGCAGCCTCGGAATCAGCAGCCGCCGCAGCAGGGCGTTCTGGAACACGCCCCCGGATAGGGCGAGGGTCGCCAGCCCCGTGACGCGCCGCATCGCCTCGGCCGCCGCGAGGCAGGCGGCGGCGATCTCCCCGTGGAACAGCAGCGCCAGGGTCGGCACGCCCTCGCGACCGCGACGCAGGGCGAGCTCTTCGATCAGAGGCCGGGCATCGAGGGTGAAGGTCTCTCCGGGGGTCAGCGGCACCAGCCCGCCGTCCGGCCGGCCGCGGCGCCGCCCCTGGAGGGCGCGCGCTTCCAGCAGCATGGGACCTTCGCCCTCGTAGCTGGTCTGCTCGACGAGGCCGAGCACCGCGGCGGCGGCGTCGAAGATGCGGCCCAGCGAGGAGCAGAGCGGAGCGTTGGTCCCCGAGGCGACCATGGCGCGCAGCAGGGCGGCCTCGGGCGGCTCGATGCCGGGAAGCGGAGGCGGATGCGGGGCGAGGCCCGCCCGCTCCTCGAGCAGGGCAAAGGCAATCCTGATCGGCCGCAGCACCGCAGCCTCGCCGCCCGGCAGGCGGAAGCGGGCAAAGTGGCCGAGCCGCCTCGCCGAGCTGCGCGTGGCGTAAAGGAACTCCCCGCCCCATACGGTGCCGTCGCTTCCGTAGCCGGTGCCGTCGAGGGCCATCCCGATGCACTCCGCCAGCCCGTGCTCCGCCATCACCGACAGCAGGTGCGCGTGGTGGTGCTGCACCGCGCAACGGCCGGCCGCCGGCGCCGAGAGGGCCCACTGCGTGGAGTAGTAGAGCGGGTGCGGATCGTAGGCGATCTCCTCGGGCTCGACCCTGTAGAGGCTCAGGAAGCGGCGCACGTGGGCGTCGAAGTCGTCACGCGTGGCCGGATCCTCCAGGTCCCCGACGTAGGGCGCCAGCTCGATGTCCCGTCCGACCCCGAGAGCCGGGGCGCTCTTGAGGTCGCCGCCCACGGCGAGCACACGCCGCCCGAGGTCCTCGGCCAGGTGCAGCGTGTCCGGGACGTAGCCCCGGGCCCGCCGTATCTGGCAGTGGCCCCGGAACGCCCGGCGCCTCGCGCCCCCACCCGCCCCGGAGCCGGCGCACTGCAGCACCGGCCTGAGGACCGAGTCATCGGCGCGCCAGAGGATGCGACGGTCGTGCACGAGAAAAAGGTCCGCCGAGCCGCCGAGGCGCGCGATCGCCTCCTCGCTGCGCGTCACCATCGGCTCGCCCCGGGCGTTGCCCGAGGTCATCACCAGAGCCCGGGCAGCCGCCGGAGCGAGGGGGTGGAAGAACAGCAGCAGGTGAAGGGGCGTGCAGGGCAGCATGATGCCCAGCGTGGACGTGGCAGACACCAGGCCGAAGCGCCCGGGGTCGCGCGCCGGCAGGATGATGATCGGAGCCCGCGGCGACTGTAGCTCGCTGCGCGAAGCGGCGTCGACCACGCAGAGGCTCTCGGCCGCCTGCAGGTCGGCCACCATCAGGGCGAGCGGCTTTCGCTGCCTCTCCTTGTCCCTGCGCAGGCGCAGCAGCGCCGCCTCCGAGTCGGGGTCGGCGGCGAGTTGGAATCCCCCGACCCCCTGGACCGCCACGACGAGGCCGGCGGCAAGCGCCTCGATGGCGCGCAGGATCGGGTCGCCGGCCACCTCGCGGCCGTCGGGGCCGCGAAGGGCCAGACGCGGCCCGCACTCGGGGCACGAGGTCACCTGGGCGTGGAAGCGCCGGTCCCGCGGGTCCTCGTACTCGCGCCTGCACGCGGGGCACAGCGGGAAGTCGCGCATCGAGGTGGTTTCCCGGTCGAAGGGCGTGTCCTCGACGATCGTGTAGCGCGGCCCGCAGCAGGTGCAGGAGACAAACGGGTAGAGGTAGCGCCGGTCCTGGGGATCGAAGAGCTCGCGCCTGCAGTCGGCGCAGGGGGCGATGTCCGGCGGGATCGGCGGCAGCAGCCAGGGCGAGCTCTCGCTCTCGGCGATGCGGAAGCCGCTCTCGCCCGCAGCCGCCTCGACGGCCGCGCTCTCGGTCTCGTCGAGCCGCGCGGCCGCAGGCAGCATTCGTGCGAGCAGCGAGGCGAAATTGCCGACCGCCTGCGGGCCGCCCTGCACTTCGGCCACCACCTCGGATCGGCGGTTGCGCACGTATCCCGTGAGGCCGAGCTCGAGGGCGCAGCGGTAGACCGTGGGCCTGAAGCCGACCCCCTGGACCGCGCCGCGGAAGACGAAGCGTCTGCGGACCTGCTCTGCCATGCCGCCCCTATTGGCGCCTGCGCCGGTCCTTCGGTCAAGCCGGCATCGGCGTGTCGCCGGCAGCCTTGACTGCGGCGTCCCGCGCAATAGAATGAGCCATGCACGAGTGGGCGCTCGCCGAAGCGGTGCTGGAATCGGTCCGCGGCCAAACGCCCCCGGGCGCCACGGTCACGGCGGTGACCCTGCGCCTCGGGCAGCTGCAGGCCATCGACACGGAGCTGCTGCTGGAGGGGATCCGCGAGCTCGCGCCGACCTACGGGATCGCGGCGGATGCCTTTGTGGCCGAGGTCGAGACCGCGCTCTTTGCCTGCGTCCCGTGCGGAGCCCGCTGGACCCTGGCCGAGCTCGAGGCCCTCGATCCCGACGTGCGCGAGGCGATCCATTTTCTGCCGGAGGCCTGCCACTCCTACGTGCGGTGCCCCTCGTGCGGCTCCCGCGACTTTTCGGTGCTCGCCGGCCGGGGGGTGAGCATCGCTTCGATCGAGGCCGAGCGGCCCGAGGAGCCGCGATGATCGACCCGCGACCGGCGATCGTGACCCGGCGCCTGGCGGGGATCAGGCGCCTCCTGCTGGTGGCCAGCGGCAAGGGCGGCGTGGGCAAGACGACCTGCGCCACCCTTGCGGCTCTGCAGTGCGCAGCCTCGGGGCTGCGAACCACGCTCCTCGATCTCGACTTCCACGGAGCCTCCTGCCACACGCTCCTCGGATGTGCGCCGGGGCTGCCGCAGGAGGCGGGAGGCATCCTGCCCCTGCCGGTCGAAGCGGCGCTGCAGCTGGTGAGCATCGCGAGCTTTACCGGCGAGCGGCCCGCGCCGTTGAGGGGCGCCGAGGCATCGAGCGCGCTGGCCGAGGTGCTCGCGGTCACGGTGTGGGGCGAGCGCGACGTGCTGGTCGTGGACATGCCGCCGGGCCTGGGCGACCTTCTCCTGGACATGGTCCGCCTCGTTCCCAGGGCCGCGATCCTCGTGGTCACGACGCCCTCGCGCGTGGCCCTCCCGGTCGTGGCCCGCCTGCTCGTCCTGCTGCAAGAGGCGCAGGCGCGGGTCGCCGGCATCGTCGTGAACATGAGCCGAGGCTCCGGCGCGGGTCCGCTGCCGGGCCTCGACGGCCGGGTGCCGGTGCTGGGCCACGTGCCGCCCGACCCCCGGATGGAGGAGGCCGTGGGCAGCCCGGCCGCGCTCCTCGATTGCGCCGCTGCGCGGGCCCTGGGCCCGCTCGTGCAGGCGATCCTGAACGGAGGGGCCGCGTCCGGATTTTCGACTTGACGCGGGCTGCAGATGGTCTACTCTGGAAGCATAACGTTCGTTTGTCGCTGACCGCCGGACCCCGCATGAGGGTTGTCCTTGTGGCTGCCGCGCGCGGGCAAGCGCGGCACGGCGGATCAAGCGATGAGCGGCGGTGGGATCTGCCACGCGAGGAGGCCGCATGAGCCAGCTCTGGACTATCGCCGAAATCGTCGCGCGCCACGGCCGCGCGCGGGACAGGCTCCTCGACATCCTCAGGACGGTCCAGGCGCAGTGGGGTTTCGTCTCCGACGAGGCCGTCCGCGAGATCGCCCACGCCCTCGGCATGCGCAAGGTCGAGGTGCATGACGCGGTCACCTTCTACAGCTTCCTCTCGCGCAGGCCCAAGGGCCGCACGGTCATCCGTCTGAGCAAGGGCATCGTCGAGAAGCAGCACGGTCTGGCCGAGGTCGCCCGGGCCTTCGAGGAGGCCGTGGGCGCGCGCTTCGGGGAGGCGTCCGCCGACGGCGCCATCGGCCTGGAGTACACCAACTGCATCGGCATGAGCGACCAGCCGCCCTCGGCTCTTGTGGACGGCCAGGTCGTGGGGGCGCTTCGCCCCGAGGAAGTGCCGGACATGGTGGCGAGGATCCGGGCCGAGGGCCGCCTGTCGCACTCCCGCGTCGAGACCAATCTCGTGACGCGCGGGGCCTGCATCTTCGCCCCCATGGAGAACGGCCGCGCCATCCGGGCCGCTGCGAACATGACGCCCGCCCAGGTGATCGCCGAGATCAACCGCTCGCGGCTGCGCGGACGCGGCGGGGCGGGATTCCCGACGGCGATGAAGTGGGACTTCTGCCGCAAGGCCCCGGGCCGTGCCCACTACGTGGTCTGCAACGCCGATGAGGGCGAACCGGGAACCTTCAAGGATCGGGTGATTTTCACCGAGGCCGCGGACCTGGTCGTGGAGGGAATGACCGTGGCCGGCTACGCGGTCGGCGCGAGCTTCGGGCTTCTGTATCTGCGCGCGGAATATGCCTGGCTTCTAGACCGCATCGAAGACGTGCTGGCCAGGCGCCGGCGCCACGGGCTTCTCGGCGCCAACATCTGCGGCAAAGAAGGCTTCGACTTCGACATCCGGGTGCAGCTCGGCGCCGGCGCGTACGTGTGCGGCGAGGAATCGTCCCTGCTGGAGTCGGCCGAGGGCAAGCGCGGCGCGCCCCGCGACCGGCCGCCTTTCCCGGTGACCCGCGGCTACATGGGTGAGCCGACCGTGGTCAACAACCCCGAGACCCTCTGCTGCGCCGCCCGCGTCATGGACAAGGGAGCCGGCTGGTTCGCGGGCATCGGCACCAAGGACTCCACGGGCACCAAGCTGTTCAGCGTGTCAGGCGACTGCAGGAGCCCCGGCGTCTACGAGCTGCCGCTGGGCATCAGCGTGAACCAGCTGCTCGAGACGGTGGGCGCGAGCGACGTCCAGGCGGTGTACGTCGGCGGGCCCTCGGGCGCCTGCGTGGCGCCCAAGGATTTCGGCCGGCGGCTCTGCTTTGAGGACCTGGCCACCGGCGGCTCGATGATGGTGTTCTCCAGGGAGCGCGACCTGCTGGAGATCGTGCGGGACTTCACGGAGTTCTTCGTGGAGGAGTCCTGCGGCTGGTGCGCACCCTGCCGCGTCGGCACCACGCTGCTGCTGCGGATGATCGAGAGGGTCGTGGAGGGACGCGCCGGGCGCGGAGACCTCAAGCAGATGGAGGAGCTGGCTGCGACCGTCAGGCAGTGCAGCCGCTGCGGGCTCGGGCAGACGGCGCCGAACCCGTTTGTGACGACCCTGCGCAACTTCCCGCAGCTCTACGAGGCGCGGGTGCGGCCCGAGGAGTACGTGCCGGCCTTCCGGTTCGAGCAGGCGGTGGCCGCAGGCGAGCACGCGGCGGGGCGCCTGTCCGCGATAAGGGAGGCCAGCGAATGAGCAAGGTGACTTTCGTGCTCGACGGACGCGACGTCGAAGCCGCCGCCGGCCAGACGATCCTGGAGGCTGCGGACGCTGCTGGGATCTACATCCCCCGCCTGTGCGCCCACAAGGACCTGCCGCCCGGCGGGCACTGCAGGATCTGCTCGGTCAAGGTCAACGGCAAGGTGACCAACGCCTGCACGATGCCGGCCATGGACGGCATGGTGGTCGAGAGCGACACCGAGGAGATGAACAGCCACCGCAGGCGGATCGTCGAGATGCTGTTCGTGGAGGGCAACCACTTCTGCCCTACCTGCGAAAAGAGCGGCGCCTGCGAGCTGCAGGCGCTGGCCTACAGGCTCGGGATGACCGCGCCGACCTTTCCGTACCTGTTCCCGAGGAGGCCCGTCGACGCCACGCACCCCGACGTGTTCATCGACCGCAACCGCTGCGTGCTGTGCGGCCGCTGCGTGCGCGCCTCCCGGGAGCGCGACGGCAAGGGGCTGTTCGGCTTCGAGGGCCGGGGCGCGGCCAAGCGGATCGCCGTCGAGAGCCTCGACGGGCTCGGCGACACGGCGCTGGCGCTTCAGGACGCGGCCGCCTCCCTCTGCCCCACGGGAAGCATCGTGGTCAAGCGGGTCGGCTTCGCGACGCCCTACGGCAGGCGCAAGTACGACCGAGCGCCGATCGGGAGCGAGATCGAGCGCAAGGGATCGTGACCTAATCGCGGAAAGGAGCACGGGTATGGCCGTCGGAGGAGAGGATGCCGCAAAAAAGCCGAGGGTGGCCACGTGCGCCCTGGCCGGCTGTTTCGGCTGCCACATGTCGCTGCTCGACATCGACGAGCGGTTCCTCGATCTGATCGAGCTGGTGGAGTTCGACAAGTCGCCGATCGACGACATCAAGGAGTTCACGGGGCCCGTGGAGATCGGAATCGTCGAGGGTGGCGTGTGCACCGAGGAGAACGTCGAGGTGCTGCAGGAGTTCCGGAAGCACTGCAAGGTGCTCGTCGCCATCGGCGAGTGCGCCCTCACCGGCGGGGTGCCTTCGATGCGCAACCTCGTGCCCCTCGAGGAGTGCCTCCAGGAGGCGTTCGTCAAGGGGCCGAGCGTCGTCGACGGACGGATCCCGAACGACCCCGACCTGCCGCTCCTGCTCGACCGGGTCTACCCCTGCCACGAGGTGGTCAAGATCGACTACTTCCTGCCCGGCTGCCCGCCGTCGGCCGACCTGCTTTGGGCCGCGCTCTCGGCGCTGCTGCGGGGCGAGCAGCCCCGCTTGAGCCCCGAGCTGATCAAGTACGACTGAAGGAGGCGCGCCGATGAGGACCAACGGCAAACGCAAGGTCGCGCCGGCTCCCGCCGGGACGCGCAAGATCGTCATCAACCCGGTCACCCGCATCGAGGGGCACGGCAAGGTCACCATCCATCTCGACGCGAAGAACGCCGTGAGGGAAGCGCGGTTCCACATCGTCGAGTTCCGCGGCTTCGAGCGCTTTGTGCAGGGCCGGCTCTACTGGGAGGTCCCCGTCATCGTGCAGAGGCTCTGCGGCATCTGCCCCGTGAGCCACCTGCTGTGCGCGGCCAAGGCCATGGACGTGATCGTGGGAGCTGACAGGCTGCCTGCGACCGCGGAAAAGATGCGGCGCCTGATGCACTACGGCCAGGTCTTCCAGTCGCACGCGCTGCACTTTTTTCACCTGGCGTCGCCCGACCTGCTGTTCGGTTTCGACGCCGATCCGGCGCGGCGCAACGTGATCGGGGTTGCCCGCGAGCATCCCGAGATCGCGCGCAAGGCCGTTCTGATGCGCAAGTTCGGCCAGGAGGTGATCAAGGCGACGGCGGGCAAGAAGATCCACGGCACCGGAGCGATCCCCGGAGGCATCAACAAGAACCTCTCCATCGAGGAGCGCGACGGCCTCGCGGCCGAGGTCGAGACGATGCTGGCGTGGGCGATCGAGGGCCTGGAGCTGTACAAGGCGCTGTACCGCAAAGACATCGGGCGGCTGGCCGCGTTCGGCAGCTTCGAGAGCAACTTTCTGAGCATCGTGCGCGCCGACGGAGCCCTCGATCTCTACGACGGGCTGCTGCGGGCCCGGGACGCCGACGGAAAGACAGTGTTCGACGGGGTCAAGCCCGCTGATTACCTGGATGTGATCGCCGAGGGGGTGCGCCCCTGGAGCTACATGAAGTTCCCCTACATCCGCTCCGTGGGCAGCGAGAACGGCTGGTACCGCGTCGGGCCGCTGGCCCGCATGAACACCTGCGACTTCATCGACACGCCCGTGGCGGAGAAGGAGCGCAAGGAGCTGCTGCGCCTCGGCGGCGGGCGGCCGGTGCACTCGACCATGGCCTACCACTGGGCGCGGCTCATCGAGCTGGTCCACTGCGCCGAGAAGATGGTCGAGCTGCTCAAGGACCCCGACCTGCAGGGCAGCGAGCTCACGGCGAGCGGCCGGCGGCGCGGCCGGGCCGTGGCCTGGCTGGAGGCCCCCCGCGGAACGCTCTTTCATCACTACGAGGTCGACGACAACGACCAGGTGACCAGGGCGAACCTGATCGTGTCGACCACCAACAACAACGAGGCGATGAACCGGGCCGTGCGGGCCGTAGCCGAGAGCCACCTCGCGGGAAAGGCCGAGATCGGCGAGGGACTGCTGAACGCCGTCGAAGTGGCGATCCGTGCCTACGATCCCTGCCTGAGCTGCGCGACGCACGCGGTCGGCCGCATGCCGCTCGAGGTGGTCCTGATCGGCGACGACGGGCGCCAGATCAGCCGCGGGGTCAAGGGGTGAAGGCGCCGTCCGGCGTGCTGGTCATCGGGGTGGGCAACCCGGCGCGGGGCGACGACGGCCTCGGGCCGGCGCTGGTCGAGGCCCTCGAGCCCGACGCCGCACCTGAGCTCACCCTCGAGGCGGCGTTCCAGCTGTCGCTCGAGCACGCCGCCGCGGTTTCGGAGCATCGCTCGGTTCTGTTCGTCGATGCGGCGGCGGAGGGCGAGGAGCCGTGCTCGCTGCGGCCGCTCGCCGCCGGCGGCGGGGCCGGCTTCAGCACGCACGTGATGCCGCCCGAGGCGGTGCTGGCGGTCTGCGAGCTGGCCTTTGGCCGCGCGCCCGACGCGTGGCTGCTCGGCGTGCGCGGCTACGACTTCGAGCCGGGCCGGACGCTGAGCGAGGCGGCGCGGGCGAACCTCACCCGCTCGCTGGGGGTGGCACGGCAGTTCATCGCGGCGGCGCTCGCGCGGGGGCCGCGCGTCCCTGAGGAGGAAAGATGAGCCAGGCGGGTAGCAAGACGATCCTGATCATCGACGACGACGCCGACATCCGGGCCTCGATCCGCATCGCGCTCGAGGCCGCCGGCTTCTCGGTGGGCGAGGCCGGCAGCGCCGACGAGGGGGGCAAGATCGCGCGTACGATCAGCCCCGACGCCATCATCGTGGACCTGATGATGGAGAGCGTGGACTCGGGGGTGCAGCTGTCGCAGTCGCTCAAGCAAGGCGGCTACAGCGGCCCGATCTACCTGCTGAGCGGCGCCGGCGAAGCGGTGCGCTACAACCTCGACCCCCGCGAGCTGGGCCTGGCCGGCATCTTCCAGAAGCCGATCCAGCACGGCCTCCTGGTGAGCACGCTCAAGCGGAAGCTGCACGTGGCCTAGGCCGGGTCCGCCGGCTCGGCGCAGGGCAGCCTCACGGTGAACTCGCTGCCCTGGCCCGGCTGCGATTGGACCGAGATCGTGCCGTTGTACTCGTCGAGCACGCGCCGCACCGTGGCGAGGCCGAGGCCCGTGCCCGGTATGCCGTCGGTCTGCCTGCTGCGGACCCGGTAGAAGTCCTGGAACAGGCCGGCCGCCTGCTCGCCCGTCATCCCGATCCCGGTGTCCCTGAAGCTGATCTCCCATCCGCCGCCGGCACTCTCCCGGACCGTGACGGTGAGGCGGCCGCCGTCGCGGTTGTACTTGATGCCGTTGGAGATGAGATTGCCGAAGACGCGCTCCAGGTCGCCCCGGTCGGAAAAGCAGGGCGCCTGTTCGGGAGCCTCGAGGCCGAGCGTGATCCCGCGGCCCGCCGCCTGCAGCCCGAAGAACTCCAGCTGCTCCCGCAGCACCTCGCACAGGTCCAGCCGCCGGCTCGAACGCTCGACCTTGCGCGCCTCCGACTGGGCGAGGAACTGCAGGTCGCGCACCAGCTCCAGCAGCGCCTCCGCCCGCGTCTTGCTGCGGGCCATGATCTGCTTGATCCGCGGCAGGTCGCCGTCGAGGGCTCCTGACATCACCACGTCGATGTAGCCGACGATCGCCGCCAGGGGGCTGGTGATCTCGTGGGCCACCATCGAGACGAAGCGGTTGCGGTTCTGCTGCGCTTCCCACTCGTCGCTGATGTCCTGCACCAGCAGGATGAGGCCGGCGAGCTCGTGGCCGCGGACGTAGGGGGCGGCGTGCAGCTGCAGCACCCGGCCGTGGGCCTGCAGGCGCAGCCTGCGGAACCGGCCGGCCGCCAGGCCCTCGGCTTCGCTGAACAGCTCCTCGAGCGCCGCGCGGGCCTCCTCGCCGAGGCCGAGCCCCTCGAGCGGGAGATCCTCGCGGTAGCCGACGCCGAGCAGCAGCTCGGCCCGCGGGTTCATCAGCACCGTCCTGCGGTTGATGTTGAGCACCACCACGCCTTCGCGCATGGAGTTGATGAGCTGCCGGGAGAGGGTGCGCTCGCTGTTGAGCGCCGACAGGTAGGTCTCCCGCTCGCGCAGCAGCCGGCACTGGCGGGCGGCCCGCTCCACCACTTCGACCAGGTCCTCGGGGCCGAAGGGCTTGACGAGAAAGTCGAAGGCTCCGTGGCGCGTAACCTGCACCGCCGCCTCCACCGTGGCCAGGGCCGACACGATCACGACGACCGTGCGGCCGCCGCGGCTTTCATTGATGCGCCGGGTGACCTCGAAGCCGTCGACCCTGGGCATCTTCAGGTCCACGAGGGCGATGTCGAAGTCCCGCTCGGCCAGGCGCTCCAGCGCCTCGGCGCCGTCGCCCGCCGTGACGGCCGCGTAGCCGCGTCGCTCGAGGATCCGCCGCATGCCTTCGCGCATTCCTTCTTCGTCGTCGACGACGAGCACGCTGGTCGCGGGCGGGACCGCGCGCGCAGCCTGTTCGGCGGCCGCCGTGCTCATGATGCGGGCGCCTCCACCCGGGCCGCGGGGTCGCGGATCGCGATCTCGAAGCAGGCGCCGCCCTCGGGGCGGTTCCTGGCGGTGATCGAGCCGCCGTGCATCTTGACGATCCCGTAGCAGACCGACAGCCCCAGCCCCGTGCCCTGCCCGACCTGCTTGGTGGTGAAGAAGGGCGTGAACAGGTGCGGCAGCGCGTGCTCCGGGATGCCCGGGCCGGTATCGGAGATCGTGACCACGAACTGGCCGTCGCTCTCCGAGGTGCCGATGCGGATCGTGCCGCCTGCCGGCATCGCTTCGACGGCGTTCTTGAGCAGGTTGTCGAACACCTGGCGGAGCTGCGTCGCGTCGACGCTGTGGCTCTTCATGTTCGGATCCAGGCCGAGCTCGACCCGGACCTTTCCCGACGGGTCGAGCGCCGCCACGGTGCGGGAGGCCTCGCGCACCAGCGCGTTGATGTCGGTCTCGCTGCGCTCGACCTTCTTTTCCCGGGCGAAGTTCAGGATGCCCTGAACGATCGACCGGGCCCTCTCGCTCTCCCGGATGATGCGGTTCACGTCCTGGAGCCCCTGGCCGCTGTCGCCTTCGGCCAGCTGCTCCCGCAGCAGGTGCGAGTACATCAGCACGATGCCGAGAGGATTGTTGATCTCGTGGGCGATGCCGGCGGCCATCTGCCCCATCGAGGCGAGCTTCTCGGCCTGGATCAGCCGGTTCTGGCTGTCCTTGAGATCGTCGATCGTCTCCTCGAGGCGGGAGATCAGGTACGGCAGGCACATCTCGACCTCGGCGATCCCGCGGGCGACGGCGATGGCCTTTTCCCTGCAGGAGGCGTAGCCGCAGGCCCGGCAGTTCAGCTCGTCCTCGGGGGCGAGCTTGCCCGTCCTCGCCAGGATCTCCCTGATCTTTTCCTCGGGAACCGGCTCCTCGTGAACCTTGGCGCGGGCGAACTGCTTGCTCAGGTCCAGGTCGAGATAGGCCGCATTCACGCGCGCCCACTCCTCGATGTCGTTGATCAGAGGTCGTCGCCGCATGAAGGCGACGATGTATTTTTTCCGTTCGTAGAAGGTGAGGTCGTTGGGGACCGCGGGGCCGCCGATGCATCCTTCGCAGAACAGCAGGTCGAAGAGCCGCGTGACCACCGGCGTGCCGCCGCGCACGTGGGCCGCCAGCATGCGCAGCAGGTCCGTCACCCGCGTGCTGCCCTCGACGATCATGACGGGGCTCTCCAGGAGGTCATCGTCGATCGCCGCGGCCTTGAGCAGTCCTCCCGCCACCGGGTAGATCATCCCCAGGTTCGCCCGAGGCGGGTCGAAGTCCCGCGGCGCGATGGCCTGCAGGTCGATTCCCAGCTCGCCGATCAGCTCGCCAAGCTCCTCGTAGGTGAGCACCTCGTCCACGAGGCCGAGGCGCCGGGCCTCGTCCTTCTTGGCCACGCAGGGCCCGATGAACACGATCGCCGGCTGAGGATCGGCCGGGCGAACGAGGCGCTCGCGGATGACCCGGGCCATGGCCTCCATCGGCGAGACCACCTGGGCGAGATGAGGCACCAGCTCGGGGCAGATCTTTTCCACGTAGGAGACCACGGCGGGGCACGGCGAGCTGATCCGGAACGAGTGGCGGGCGCGGCGGGCCCCGCGGGCGCCCGCGGCCGGCTCCGCAACGAGCCTCTGGTAAAGGAGCCGGTACTGGTAGGAGACGAGGTCGGCGCCGAAGGCGACCTCGTAGACCTTGTCGAAGCCGCAAGCGGCCGCTGCCCCCACCACCTGCAGGGGGTCCACCTCGAGAAAGGCGGCCGGGAACGAAGGCGCGAGCATGGCGCAGCAGCGCCGGCCGGACCGCAGCAGGTCGCGGACCGCGGCCACCGAAGAGCGGATCTGCTTGGCGCCCTGCGAGCACATGGGAACGCAGTAGCCGCAGGAGATGCACTTGGAGGCGATGATGTCGGCCTGACCGCCGTGCACCTCGATCGCTTTGGTAGGGCAGGTCCGCACGCAGGAGTAGCACTTTTTGCACTTCTCCGCCGCGGTAAAAACCGCCAGGGAGCCGGCGGGGGCCGCACCGTAGTGGGCCCTGCCGGCGCGAGTCGGCGCCGGTTCCATGGCTCCATGATAGCATGCGGCGGCCCGTTGTCACGACGTCAGAACGGGTGCGTCGCGAGCCGGGCAGCGGCGCCCGTGCCCGACACGTACAGGTCCAGGCGGAGTGCGAGCTCGTTATGGAAGAAGCGGTGCAGGCCGTCGGGAGCCGCGATCAGCGCCTCGCCGTCCGACACCACCGCCGGCGCCGACGCCGAGGCCGCGATCCAGGCCCCCGGCTCCAGCGCGAGCCGGGTCGAGCGAAGCTCGCAAGCCCTCAGGTCCGTGGCGCGAAGCTCGCCCGAGAGAATGCGGGCGCTCAGGTGGGCCGTGTCCAGATGCCAGGGATCGGCGAGCGCGAGCGCAGCCGCCTCCCGCAGGAGCCGCCTCGTGTTGAGCCGGCCCAGGTCGCAGCCCGCGGCGGACAGACGCAGCAGGCAGGCGGCAACCGGACCCTCGGCCCAGGAAAGGGCCAGGTGCGCCTGTTCTCCCGGATACAGGCCGCCCGCCGGCAGCAGCTCGACGCCGGCGTGGAGCGGCACCGCGAGCACCGGCACCGGCGCCGCCCGGGGCAGCTTCAGCAGCGCCTCCTGCGGCCAGCCGGACAGCCGGAGCCTGCGAACGCTGCCGTCGGGCCCCGGCCACGCCAGCTCACAGCAGAGGCCGGGAAAGCGACGCGGCCAGGCGGGCGGGAGCTCAGGCAGCCGCACCCGTTCGGCCTGCGTCTCCGGCACCAGCGCGCAGCCGGCAGCCAGGCACCCCCAGGCAACGGCCGCGACGCAGCGAAGCGCCCGTCTCACGTCAGGGACAATGTCAGTCGGTAACGCGCTGCGTCTTTCGCAGCTGTTCGCGAAGCCGCCGGCGCATGTCGGCGAAGAGCCCGAGATAGGCCTCGCTGCGGTAGTCGGGGTAGGTCCACGGCAGGGGCCGGAAGGCGCCCTTCTCGTACTTCAGAGTGAGGTCGGCGTAGATGCCGTCGGCGAGCGGTATGCGGTGAGCGCTCTCCTTGGTGGTCGCCAGCACGAAGCGGGCGAGGGTGAGCAGGCCGGGATCGAGGTTGAAGGTGCGCGCGCCCGCCTCGGCGAGCTCGGCCTCGAGGAGGTTGCAGCTCAGCTTGGCGGCCGCGAGAGTCTCGGGGCTGACGAGCCGCTCGAAGGTGAGGAACCAGCGGGCGAGCGGCCTTCCCATTTCCCGGTCGTAGTAGTCGGTAAAGGCGAACTCGAGCTGCGGGCTCTCGAAGTCGATCGCTCCGAAGACCGCTTCGAGCCGGCGATGCGCCAGAGGGCGATCGGCGGGCCGACTGGAGATCACCGCGACGACGAGCTTGGCGGGAGAAAAAGCGCGGGGGGCGCCCACGTGATTCCCTCCGGAGCGACTATAGCCTATAATGAGGCGCGCATGGAACCAACTGACCCCTGGTCGGCCCGCATGCGGGCGGCGCTCGACGAGCTGAAGGCCCGGCTGCAGGCGAGCGATCTGCCGCGGCTCGAGCGGGCCATTGGCGCCTACAAGTCGAACTACGATCACCTGTATCAGCTGCTGGTCCGCAAGTCGCTGATCAAGGAGGATCGCTACGGCTACGACGCCGGGCCGACCAGGCTGGCCGTTCCCAGCGACGAGGACCTGCCCGAGTCGCAGGCGCGCGAGGGGATCGGCGTCCGCATGGCGGACTACCGCGCGCAGCTGGAGTTCCTGGCGACCAAGGTGCCGCTCGCCCTCGGCCGGCTGACCCTGGGGACCGTGCGTCGCACCGGCGAGCTGATGCAGTACATCCGCTGGTCGGGCCTGAGCACGACCTCGGACAGCCCGGTCACCCGCGCAGTGGCCGACTACGTGAAGCGGATCAAGGCCGCCGACGACGCCATGGCTGCGCAGCTCGCCTCGACCACGGTGAGCCAGCTCGAGCGCTGCGCCCGCGAGGCGCTGGCGATCCTCAAGCGGACGGAGGTGTTCCTCCGGGAGAGCTACAAGGCGATGCTGCGCGACGAGGTGCTGGCCGCAGTCGGCTCCAGTGCGACGGCCGAAGAGACCGCCGAGAGAGTCAAGCGGCACTTCGCGACGGCCCTCAAGGGCAAGCCGTTCTACCCGGAGCTGCTGCACGAAGTGCTCGCCGAGGATTCCCCTTCCGGCGAGGAGGCGCGGGCGCGGGCTCTCGCCCGTATCGCCGACGGCGGTCGGCAGCAGCCGGCACGCCCCGCGGCGGCCGTCGACCGCGACGCGCTGCTGCAGGCGGTGCGCGCCCTGGCGTCGGCGGCTGCGCCTCTGGCTGACAGCGCGGCCAAGATCGCGGCCAACGACCAGGCGACCCGCGGCGGACCCGCGCCCAGGGGGCTGCGCGCGTTGCTGCGGCGCATCGCCGGCCACCACCCCGAGAAGGCCGTGCGCACCATCGAGTACCTCGACGGAGCCGTCATACGCTCGGAGACCATCGATCTCGTGTCCTTTGTTGAAGAGGTGGGCAGGCTGGCGCGGCTGCTGGCGGCTCTCGTGCGGCCCGATGGAGCCGCCGCGGCCAGGGTGCTGCGGGCCTCGGACCAGAGCCTGGCCGATTTCCTGGATCGCCAGACTGCGGCGCTGCAGGCCGCCTACCGGCGGCTCGCCGGGCTCTCGGATATGTTCCGCAAGCAGGCTCCCGCCGAGTCGGCGGTCAAGGGCATCAAGATCGAGCTGACGCTGCTCAAGAACTGCCTGGCCCGCTGCAGCCAGATCAGGCGAAGCGCGGCCGCCGCGCGGCCTGCCGAAGACCAGTCCGGTCCGCCGGGCCCGGCTGCCTAGCCCGGCGCCGTTCCGCAGCCTGTCGGCCGCCGGGCGGGTCCCTCAGCTGCCGTAGGTGCCGAGGATGCGGAAGTCGTCGGTCTCTTCTGCGAGCAGCTTGACGGCTGCGTCGAAGGGCTCGCGGTCCGCCGGCATCTCCACGTCGACGTAGAACATGTATTCCCACGGCTTGCCGAGGATCGGCCGCGATTCCAGCTTCTTCATGTTCAGGCCCCGCTCGGCCAGGATCGACAGGGCCCGGTAGAGGCAGCCCGGCCGGTCGGCGGTGGCGAACACGAAGGAGGCCATCTTCGCGGGCGCAGGGCGGCCGGCGCCTTCGCGGGCGATGACGAAGAAGCGCGTGTAGTTGAGGGCGTTGGTCTCGATGCCCTGCTTGAGCACGGCCATGCCGTGGACCGCCGCCGCCTCGGCGCTGGCGATCGCCGCGTTTTCCTTGCGGCCTTCGCTGGCGACGCGGGCCACCGAGCCTGCGGTGTCGTAGTAGGGCACCCGCTCCCACTCGGGGTGACGGTCGAGAAAGCGGGCGCACTGGGCGAGCCCCTGCGGGTGGGAGTAGACGCGGCGCACGTCTTCGATGGCGGAGCCCGGGATGCCGATCAGGTTGTGCACCACTCGGATCTTGCGCTCGCCCACGATCTGGATGTCGGGGTACTCGAGCAGCAAGTCGTAGTTCTCGTGGATCGAGCCCGCCAGGGAGTTCTCGATCGGAATCACGCCGTAGCGGGCGTCGCCGGAGAGCACCGCGTCGAAGACGTGGCGGAACGACGGTTGGGGCAGCGGTTCGACCTGCTCCTGGAACTCCATGGCGATCGCCTTTTCGCTAAAGGCGCCCCGCTCGCCCTGAAAGGCGACGCGGATCGCCTCGCCGCCGCCCGAGGCGCTCACCGACACCGGCGCCGCGCGGCCGCCGCCGACGGGCGCCGGCAGGCGGGACAGCTCCTTTCCGAGCACCGGCGCCATCGCCTCGATGTCGCGCATGAGCTTCTCGAACTGCTCGGGGTAGATGCTCTGCGGTCCGTCGGACAGGGCGTGATCCGGGTCGGGGTGCACCTCGACCATGATGCCGTCGGCTCCCGCCGCGACGGCGGCGAGCGCCATCGGCGCCACCTTGTCGCGCAGGCCCGTGCCGTGGCTGGGGTCCACGAAGATCGGGAGGTGGCTCAGCTTTTTGACGACGGGGATGGCGTTGAGGTCGAGGGTGAAGCGCGTGGCGGTCTCGAACGTGCGGATTCCGCGCTCGCAGAGAATGACGGCGTCGGTGCCTGCTGCCAGCAGGTACTCCGCCGACATCAGCAGCTCATCGATCGTGGCCGCCAGCCCGCGCTTGAGCATCACCGCCTTGCCGAGGGCGCCCACGGTGCGCAGGAGGTCGAAGTTCTGCATGTTGCGCGCGCCGATCTGGAAAATGTCCACGTGGTCGCGCATGAGCTCGGCCTGGGCCGGCGACATGATCTCGGAAATGACGGGCATGCCCGTGGCCTCGCCCGCCTCCTTGAGGTAGCGCAGCGCCTCCTCGCCGAGCCCCTGGAACGCGTAGGGCGACGTGCGCGGCTTGAAGGCCCCGCCCCGCAGGATCACCGCGCCCGACTCCCTCACGGCGTGGGCGGTCTCGAGAACCTGCTGCCTGCTCTCGACCGAGCAGGGGCCCGCGATCGCGGTGATGCGCGCACCGCCGACCTTGATTGGTCCGACGGGAAAGACCGTGTCTTCCTTCTTGAACTCGCGCGACGCGAACTTGTAGGGCCGCGTGATGGGGATGACACTGGCCACGCCCGGCAGCAGCTCGACCTCGCGCAGGTCCATGGCCACGATGCCGACCGCCCCGAGGATGGTCTTTTCCTCCCCGACGATCTCCTTGATCTTGAAGCCGCGGGCCTCGAGCGTTTCGCGGATCGCCCGCTTTTCCGCCGCGCTGATCCCCTGCCTGAGGACAATGACCATGGCGCAGCCTAGGCGGGCCGCCGGAACGTTGTCAACACGCCGGAGTCGCAGCGCGGCCGCGGGCCTCCACCCTCGCCCGCGAACGCGGGCGTCGGCGGAGACTCCCCCCCACGTGGTTTTGCTGATATACTGGCCAACTGATGGGCAAGAAGGTGTTCGTCCTGGTTGAGGGTCTGGAAGCGGTCGAGCGGTACCTCGGAGCTCTCGACCGAACGGTCTACGATGTGGAGCGCGTCGACGTTCAGGCCGGCACCGGCAGCCTCATCGAGCGGCTGCGCGCCCACTCCGCGAGCGTCGGGTCGGCGCCCTTTGTCTTTCTCGTGGACAAGAAGCGGTTCCGGCACGAAGAGTCGAGCCGCGAGATCTCTCTGGCGCTCTCGGCGGCCGGCGTCGCCGTTGAGCCGGTCTTTCTCGTCGTGGGCAGGGCCTTCTCGGCAGGGGAGATGGGGCGGATCCTCCGGCGGGGAAACCTGTTCGTCCTGCCGCGCACCTCCGGGGTCAGCGGACGGCCGACGGGCTTTGTGCGTTTCGAGGCCGCCCTGGAAAAGGCATTCGTCGACTTCGAGCTGCAGGGGCGGCTGGCACGCTACGTGGCCGACGACCTGCAGAGCTTCGCCCACACCGAGCAGCTGCGCTCGACCAAGGAGGAAGTCGAGCGCGTCAACCAGGAGCTCGCCCTCCAGAACCGCGTCGACGAGCTGACCAAGCTGCTGAACCGCAGGGGCATCATCGAGAGCATGCGGGTCGCCAAGGGGCGCGCCGGCCGGGAACGGTGGCGCCTCGCAGCCAAGAGCGACGCGATAGACCCCCAGCGCCCGAGTCCGGCCGGTGAGATCAACGACTTCTTCGGCCACCTTTCCTGCATGATGGTCGACATCGACCACTTCAAGCGCGTCAACGACACCTACGGACACCTGGTCGGAGACGAGGTGCTGCGCACGATCGGCAAGCTGTTCCACCGAAAGGGCATCTTCCGGGCCGAGGACGTCTGCGGCCGCTACGGCGGCGAGGAGTTCGCCGTGATCCTGCCGGCCACCAGCGCCGCCAACGCGTTCATCCCCGCCGAGAAGTTCCGCGCCGAGCTCTCGAGGCTCACCTTTGTCAGCGACAAGGGCGAGAAGTTCCAGGTGACGGCGAGCATCGGCATCGCCGAGCTCTCCGACTCCGAGGAGACGATCGACGAGATCATCGGGAAGGCGGACGCCGCCCTCTATCGCGCCAAGGAAAGCGGCCGCAACCAGACCGTGATCTACGAAGAAGGCAAGTTCACCCACGAGGAGATCTATCGCGCGGCCGAGAAGCACAACGCGGACATCGAGGAGCTGGGCAGCCGATAGGGCGCATCGCCGCGCCTCGCGTCATGCGCGGCGGCTCCCGTCCCGCAGATCCCGCCGCTTGCCTCCGAGGCCCTCACGGGTCGAGCACGCCGCTGATCGCCAGGTCGTAGTCCGGTCCGCCCCTGCTCGCACCAGCCTCCGGCCTCGTCGAGGCGCCTGAGGCGCTCCAGCAGCCGATGGGTGGCGGCATCGAGGCGGGCTGAGAGGCAGGCGATCTCATCGCCGAGCTGTTCTGTAGGGGTTGTGCTGCCGACAGACGCTTGTATAGTATAGAAGTCAAGAGATACTTGCGGGTCTCCTTGGGGCCGGCGGGGATGAAAGCAGAGGTACGAGCTCACCCGGCCGGAATCGACCGCCCGCCGCCGGGTCTTCGGGACACGACACTAGACCTGGATCTGCTCCGCGAACTGAACGCCCTGGCGGAACATCGGGAGGCCCCCGGCGGCGCCCACTGACTCGCGGGTCCAGCGAGGGTGATTCTCGACGGTGAGGAACGCCTCGGGGTGGGGCATGAGACCGAACACGCGGCCGCTGCCGTCGCAAATGCCGGCGATGTCGGCGACCGACCCGTTCGGATTGTCGGGGTAGGCGGCCGCTCCACTGCCGCGCCGCGGGAGGTAGGTCGCCGCGATGCGGCCGCCCCGTTGGAGGCCCAGCAGCACCCCGGGATCGGCCACGATCAGCTTGCCCTCGCCGTGGCGCACGGGCAGCTCCGTCGGCTGCAGGCCGCGGGTCCACACGCACGCCGAAGGCGGAAAGCCGACCCTGACCCAGCGGTCCTCGAACCGGCCCGAGTCGTTGGTCACCAGCGACGCCTCCGGGGTCAGGGTGCCGGCGAGGTCGGGCAGGAGCCCCGCCTTGACGAGCACCTGGAAGCCGTTGCAGATGCCGATCACCAGGCGGCCCGAGCGGACGAACGAGGCGATCTCGGCGCCGAGGCGGCGCCGCAGCAGCATGGCCAGGACCCGCCCCGAGCCGAGGTGGTCCCCGAACGAGAAGCCGCCCGGAAGGGCCAGAATCCGGTGATCGGCGAGGCGCACGACGCCGTCGACAAGGTCGCTCACGTGGACGCCCGCCGGCTCGGCGCCGACGGCGCGAAAGGCCTCCAGCAGCTCTTCGTCGGCGTTGATGCCCAGGCCCTGCAGCACGCACACGCGCACGGCGCTCACGGCTGCCTCCCGATCCAGGCGGCGCGCACCGCCTCGAGGCTCGCCTCCAGGAGCGCGGCGCGGTCCCGCAGCACGCGCACCAGCGGCTGCGCGGTGACGATGCCGACCTGCGCGAACCGGCAGCCCTCGAGGCGCCGCTCGAGGGCGCGGGCGTGCTGCGGATGGGCGGACAGCAGCAGGCGCGCCGGCGTTTCGCAGAACAGCATCCGGTCGGTCTCGACGTCGCCGGCTGCGGGCAGCTTCGCCAGGTCGATCGCGGCGCCGAGCTCGCCGCCGATCGCCGACTCGCACAGGGCCACGGCCAGGCCGCCGTCGGACAGGTCATGGCAGGAGGCCACCAGGCCATCGCGCATGGCCGCGTGCAGCGCCCGGTACGAGGCGATGGCCGGTTCCGGCTCCAGGCGAGGCGCCTCTCCAAGGCTCGAGCCGACCAGCCGCTCGTAGGCGGTGCCGCCGAGCTCGCCGCGCGTGTCGCCGAGCACGTACAGCAGGTCGCCGGCGGCCTTGAAGTCCGTGGTCACCGCGCGACTGACGTCCTCGACAATTCCCACGAGCGACACCAGCAGCGTCGGCCGCACCGAAATCTTGCGGCCGCCGGCAAAGGCGTCGTTCTTCATCGAGTCTTTGCCCGAGATCAGCGGCAGGCCGTAGGCGAGGCAGGCCTCCGCGAGGCCGCGGCAGGCGCGCACCAGGGCGGCGAGCTTGCGCGGGCCGTCGGGGTTCGTCGGCGAGGCGATCGGGTCGGGCCAGCAGAAGTTGTCGAGCGCCGCAGCCTGGTCGGGGTCGCCGCCGCAGGCGACGTGGGCGCGCAGCGCCTCGTCGACGGCGCACATCGCCATCCGCAGGGAGTCGTGGTCGCCGTAGCGCGGGCAGATGCCGTGGGTGACCGTGATGCCCCGCGGGCTTGACGGCCGCAGGCGCAGAACCGCGCCGTCGGTGGGCGCGTCCTCGCGGACGCCGCAGAACGGCTTGACCACCGAGCGGCCCTGCACCTCGTGGTCATACTGGCGCACCAACTCTTCCTTGCTCGCGATGTTCGGGTCGGCCAGAAGGGCGAGCAGGTCGCGGGCCGGGTCCCGCCCCGCGCGCGAGGCGGTCGGCCGCGGCTCGTCCTTCCATTCCGCCTCCAGGCGCATCCGGGGAACGCCCTCGGCCAGAAAGGCGCAGGACAGGCGCGCGACCTGCCGCCCGTGGTAAAACACCTCGACCAAGCCGCTGTCGGTGAACTCCCCGATCACCGTAGCCTCTACGCCGCGGCGCCGGGCCAGGGCCAGCAGCCGCTCGACGCTGGCCGGGGGCACGGCCAGGCTCATGCGCTCCTGGGATTCCGACAGCAGGATCTCCCACGGAGCGAGCCCCGCGTACTTCAGAGGGCACTTCTCGAGTTCGATGCGCACGCCGCCAGGCTCGAGGGCCATCTCCCCCAGCGACGACGAGAGGCCGCCGGCGCCGTTGTCGGTCAGGCCGGAGAAGAGGGCGAGGCCGCGGGCTTCCATCAGCAGGTCGGTCATGCGCTTCTGGATGATCGGGTCGCCGATCTGCACGGCCGAGGTCGGCGAGGCCTCGTCGAGGGCGAGCGACGAAAAGGTGGCCCCATGGATCCCGTCCTTGCCGATGCGCCCCCCGACCATGACGGCGAGATCCCCCGGCCGCACCGATTTGGCCCAGCCGGGCCTGCCGTTCAGCTCGGCCGGAAGCAGGCCGCCGGTTCCGCAGAAGACCAGCGGCTTGCCGAGGTAGCTCTCGTCAAAGAGGAACGCGCCCGCCACCACGGGGATGCCCGACTGGTTGCCGCCGTCGATGATGCCGTGGTGCACCCCCTCCATCACCCGCGCCGGCGGCAGCAGGCCCGCCGGCACCAGGGCCTGCGGCGTCGCGGGATCGGCGAAGCACAGGACGTTGGTGTTGAAGATCGGCCGGGCCGACTGCCCGGTGCCGAGGATGTCCCTGTTGACGCCGACGATGCCCGTGATGGCGCCTCCGTAGGGATCGAGGGCCGAAGGCGAGTTGTGGGTCTCGACCTTGAAGGCGAGCAGCGTCTCCTCGTCGACCTGGATCACGCCGGAGTTGTCGTGGAACACGCTCTTGAGAAAGGGCTTTTCCCGGGCGATGCGCTCGGTGGTGCTGCGGATGCAGGTGCGGAACAGCGAGTCGACCTGCTCCTCGCGTCCGCCCTCGCGGTAGGTGATCGAGGCCGCGAAGATCTTGTGCTTGCAGTGCTCGCTCCAGGTCTGGGCGATCATCTCCAGCTCGACGTCGGTGATCTCCGCCGGCAGGCCCGCGGCGCGGCGCTCGCCGCCCGCCCCCGCGATGTAGTCGCGGATCGCCCGCATCTCCTCGACGTTCAGCGCCAGCAGCCGCTGCCGCGAGAGGGCGAGCAGGTCCTCGTCGCTCATCGAGGCGACGGCAAAGCGCTCGACCGCGGCCGGGCTCGGGGGCACCGTGTGCGGGTAGAGCGCCGGAGGCCGCTGCCCGCCGCGCCACGCGCTGCCGTCCAGCGACAGGGCGGTCTGGATCAGCGGATTGTGGAGCGCGGCTGCGAGCGCCGTCCTGTCCGCAGCCGAGAGGCGGCCGCGGAAGATGTGCTGCCGGGCGGTCTGCACCACCGCTTCGGCGGGCAGCGGCCGGCCGAGCACGGTTTCGATCGCCTGCCGGGCGGTGAGCGCCACGGTGTCGGTGACTCCCGGTCGCGGAGCCACCTCGATCAGGCAGTCCCAGCCGGCATCGTCGGCCGCGAACGAGCGGTCGACCAGGCCGAGCTCGGCCACGGGGTCGGTGAAGATCTCGTTGACCTCCGCCTCGGTGAGCGGGCAGCCCTCGACGATGTACACGTCGACCAGCGTGAGCGCCTCGAGGCGAAGGGCCAGCTGGCGCCTCAGCCGGCCGAGCAGGCGGCCGGCCCGGCCGTCGGCCAGGCCGGGGCGATAGGCGACCTCTATCCGCACGGTGGCGAGCCTACACGGATGTGCGCGCGACGGGCAAGGGCGCGCGGCGCTGGACAGCCCGCTGCGGATTCGCTACCTTCAACTGTCAGGACCATGCCAGAGCCAAATTGTTTTCGGTCCGGCAGCGTGCACGCGATCGAAGCGACGGAAAAATACGCGGCGATCGCCGAGCTGATAGGCAAGGCGGACGTCTTTGCCGAAGTGGGGGACCTCGGCCTCTTCGAGGCGGCCGTCGTCGATCGCGAGAAGAGCGGCAGCACCGGGCTCGGCCGCGGCGTGGCCGTCGCCCACGGAAAGACGCCGCTGGCCGACCGCGTGATCGTCGCCCTCGGGATCTCGCGCCGGGGCATCGAGTTCGAGGCGCCCGACGGCCTGCCCGTGAAGCTGTTGTTTCTCGTGGCGAGCCCGCCCGAGATGAGCTGCGAGTACCTGCTGGCGCTGTCGGCGATCGCCGGTCTGTGCCGCAACGACGATCTCAAGGAGCGGCTGCTCGCGGTCTCGGCCGACGAGGCGGGCCGGCTTGCGGTCGAGTCCTTTGGACGGATCCTCAATCAGCGCTGCGAAGGCTTGACCGCCGACCTTGCGTTGAGCGCCCTGCTCTGAGCGGGCCCCGCGCACAATGCGGCTGCCCCTAACGCCGCCGGCGCCGCAGCCCCCTTCGCTGCGGAGAGCGGCCGCGCGCGAGGCGTTCGCGCTTGGCGCGGCAGCGCACGATCGACTCCTCGCACTCCTTCATGCCCTCGAGATCGGTTTCCTGCCTGTAGGATGTCTCGTAGGCCTCGATCGCCTCGTCGAAGAGGCCGCTCAGCTCCAGGCAGTAGCCGAGCTCGTACCAGGCTTCGGGGTACGGCCCCTGGAACACGTCCTCGACGAGGGCGCGCAGCTCGGTCGTCGCCTCGTCGATCCGGCCCTGGTTGCGCAGGGCGCAGGCGAGGTTGAAGCGGGCGTCGGTAAATGCGGGCGCCAGCTCGACGGCGCGGCGCAGCAGCGCGACGGCCTCCTCGAGGCGCCGTCCGGGCAGGCGGAAGGCGTAGATCCACCCGAGGTGGTTCAGGGTCTCGAGGTGGTCGGGGTCGGCCGACAGCACGCTCTGGAGCAGCTCCGCCGCCTGCCTGAAGCGGCCCTCGCTGGCGAGGTGGTCGGCCTCGGCAAAGGAGTTCTCGAGCAACTCCCGCTGCTGGGCATCGCTGCGGATCAGACGGAAGCCCTTGTCCTGGTTGTCTTCGTCGCTCATGATTCTGCATTCCAGTCTGCTCCCGCAGCGGGCTCCAATGCAAGACCACTGTTGATCGCAGCCGCCTTCTCTCCTATAGTGGACGGGTGGCTGCTGTGCGGTCTCTGCTGCGTCCGGCGGTGCCTGCCGTCGCGGCGTTCCTGCTGGCCGGCGTCAGGCTCGCCGCCGTGCCGCAGCCGGCCGCGGGCCGCCTTCTGGTGGCGCGGGCCGGGCTGCCGGACCCCAACTTCGCGGCCAGCGTCGTGCTGCTCGTCGAGGCGAACGACAGGGGAGCCTGGGGGCTCATCGTGAACCGCCCGACTGAGCTCGAGCTCGGCCGCATCCTGCCCGAGCCCGGCGCGTTCAGGGGGCGCGCGGACGTGCTGCACTTCGGCGGGCCCGTCGACGGGCGCAAGGTGTTCGCCCTCGTGCGCACCGACGCCCCGCCGGAGGATTCGCTGGCCGTGCTCCCCGGCGTCAGCCTCGTGTGGAGCCTCCAGGCCGTCGACGCCCTCGCGAGGCAGGGCCGCCCCTGCCGCGTGTTCGCCGGCTACTCGGGGTGGGGCGCCGGGCAGCTCGATGCCGAGATCGGCCGCGGCGACTGGCAGGTCACCGACGCCGACGCGTCGCTGCTCTTCGAGCGCGACGGCGCGCTCATGTGGGAGATCCTGAACCGCAGGACAGGCTCCCTCGTCGTCGAGGCTGCGGCGCCCCGGCCGGGCGGTTAGCGTGACCTTTGTCGGGTTCGGGCTTGGGGCGATCCAGACCGGGCTCTTCCTATACGAGGCGAAGCAGTCGGGCCTCTTCGAGCGCCTGGTGGTGGCCGAGGTCGACGCTGCGCTGGTGCGTGCCGCAAGCGCCGCGCGGCGCGTCTCGGTGAACATCGCCCACCCCGACGGCATCGAGACTGCCGCCATCGACGGGGTGGAGCTGCTCGATCCCGGCGATGCGGCAGGCAGGCGCGCCCTGGTCGAGGCGGCTGCCGCCGCTTCGGAGCTGGCCACGGCAGTGCCGAGCGTGGCGTTCTACGGGCGGGGCGGGGCCGCGTCGCCGGCGTCGGTGATCGGCGACGCGCTCGGCCGCGCGGAGCGGCCGCGGGTGGTGTACGCGGCGGAGAACCACAATAGGGCAGCCGGGATGCTCGCCGAGGCGATCGGCGCGCCGGCCGCGAGGCCGGGCTTCCAGGCGCTCGACACCGTGATCGGCAAGATGAGCGGGGTGGTGAGCGACCCCGCCGAGATCGCCGAGGTCGGCCTCGCGCCGCTCGCGCCGGGGGTCGGCAGGGCCGCGCTGGTGGAGGAGTTCAACCGCATCCTGATCTCGCGCATCACGCTGCCGGCTTTCCGCAGAGGCCTCGCCGTCTTCGAGGAAAAGGACGACCTGCTGCCCTACGAGGAGGCCAAGCTCTTCGGCCACAACGCGATCCACTGCCTGGTCGGCTTCCTGGCGCACCGCAGGGGCTATGCCCTGATGAGCGAGGCCCTGGCCGACCGCGAGATCGCGGATGTCGCTCGTGAGGCCTTCATCCTCGAATCAGGGGCAGCGCTGGTGGCGAAGCACCGCGGCCTGGGCGACCGCCTGTTCACCGGGGACGGCTTCGCCGCCTACGCCGAGGACCTGATCGAGCGGATGGGAAACCCGTGGCTGCGCGACCGCGTCGAGCGAGTCTGCCGCGACCCGCAGAGAAAGCTCGGCTACGGCGATCGCCTGTTCGGAGCGATGCGCCTCGCCCTCACCGCCGGCATCCATCCCGTGCGCCTGGCCCTGGGCGCGCGCGCCGGCGTTGAGCACCTGGCCGGGCGGACGCTGGACGCGGAATCGATCCGTGCTATCCTCGGGTCGATCTGGAGCCGTGAGCCCGCCGATGAGGACGGGCTCGCCGACGAATGCGTGCGCCTCGTCGTCGAGGCGGGAGGATCGAAATGATCGTGAGGACCATCAAGGTGTTCGTCAAGCCGGAGTCGATCGAGGCCTTCGAGAAGGTCACGGTCGAGAACCACGAGGGCTCGATCAGGGAGCCCGGCGTGCTGCGCTTCGACGTGCTCAAGAGCCCCGAGCGGCCGGGCGAGTACCTGCTGTACGAGGCGTACGCCGACGAGCAGGCGACGGCGGCCCACAAGGAGACCGCCCACTACAAGAAGTGGAACGAGGCGACCGCCTCGATGATGGCCCGGGATCGCGCGCGCGAGACCTGGTCGGTGGTCGCGCCCCTCGAGCGCTCCGCCTGGTAGGGCCGGTGGCCCGCTACCTGGTCACCGGCGGGGCCGGCTTCATCGGCAGCACGATCGCCCGGGCGCTCGCCTGCGACCACGAGGTGGTCGTGCTCGACGACTTTTCCTCGGGCAGGCGCGCGAATCTCGAAGGGGTGGGCGTCGAGGTGGTCGAGGCGGACGTGCGCGACGCGGGGGCTCTTGCGCGGGCCTGCCGGGGGGTCGAGGCGGTCTTCCACCTGGCCGCCCAGATCAGCGTGGCCGCCTCGATGGAGCGGCCCGAGGAGACGGTGGAAATCAACACGATCGGGACGCTGGCCCTCATCGCCGCTGCGCGGCGGGCCGGAGTCAGGGTGATCGTGCTCTCGTCCTCGGCCGCGATCTACGGCGACGACCCGAGGCTGCCCAAGCGCGAGGCCATGAGCCCCGACCCCCGCAGCCCCTACGCCGTCTCCAAGCTCGACGGCGAGCACTACCTGCGCATGTTCGCGGCGGCCGACGGGATGAGGGCCGTGGCCCTGCGCTACTTCAACGTCTTCGGCCCGCGCCAAGACCCGAGGTCCCGGTACGCGGCCGCGATCCCGGCCTTTGTCAGCCGGGCGCTCGCGGGCGAGACCATCACGATCCACGGCGACGGCGGCCAGACCCGCGACTTTGTCTTCGTCGAGGACGTGGCGCGGGCCAACCTGCTGGCGGCGGGTGTGCTGCAGCCGCACGGCCGCGGCGCGCCGCCCTTTGCCCTCTACAACGTGGGAGGAGGCCGCTCGATCACCATCCTCGCCCTCGCCCGCGAGGTCGTGCGCCTGACCGGATCCCGGTCGCAGATCGTGCACGGCCCGCCGCGGCCCGGCGACGTGCGCCACTCGCGGGCCGACGTCTCGCGCATCAGGCGCGACCTCGGCTTCCGGCCCCAGGTCGCCATGGCCGACGGGCTGCGGCTGACCATCGAGTTCTTCCGGACGGGCGCATGAGCTCCGCAGCTCTACGCAGCGCCTTCGCGTCTGCTTTCGGCGCTCCCCCTGCCGGCCTGGCGCGGGCGCCCGGCCGCGTCAACCTGATCGGCGAGCACATCGACTACAACGGCTTCGGGGTGCTTCCGATGGCGATCGACCGCGGCATCAGCGCGGCGTGGCGCCCCCGCGGCGACGGCCGCGTCGTGCTGCGCAGCCTCCAGGGCTACGAGCCGCGAGAGTTTTCGCTCGAGCCGTCCATCGCTCCGTATGGCTCCGGAGATTGGGGCAACTATACGAAGGCTGCGGCCCAGGGCCTGCTCGACCGCGGCCTCGCTCTGCGGGGCGCCGAGATCCTCGTCGCCTCCACGCTGCCGCCGTCCGCGGGCCTGAGCTCGTCGTCGGCCCTCGTCGTGCTTTCGGCGCTCGTGCTGCTGGAGGCTGCGGGGCTGTCGATGCCGGCGCTGGATCTGGCCTCCCTGCTGGCCGAGGCCGAGAAGTACGTCGGCACCCGGGGCGGGGGCATGGACCAGGCCGCGAGCCTGCTGGGCAGGGCGGGCTGTGCGCTGCGCATCGACTTCCGCCCCCTGCGCGTCGAGCCGCTGCCCTTCTTTGCCGACCACGTCGTCGTCGTGGCCAACAGCCTCGTGCGCGCCTCCAAGGCCGAGGCCGCAGGCTACAACACGCGGGCCGCCGACTGCCGGCTGGCAGCCGCGCGGGCCGCTTCGGCCCTCGGCCTGGGCGCCGGTCCGCAGCCGCTGTTCGCCGACCTGCTCGCCGCCGCCTCGCCGCAGCGGATCCTGGCAGCCGTGCCCCCGGATCTGCTGCCCCGCGCCCGCCACGTGCTCAGCGAGGCGGCCCGGGTGGATGCCGCCTGCGAGGCGCTGCGCGCCGGCGACGCGGGCCGGTTCGGCCGCCTGATGAACGAGAGCCACGCCAGCTGCCGCGACGACTTCCGGATCAGCTGTCCCGCCCTCGAGCGGCTGGTCGAGCTGGCGAGGGGGGCGGGCGCGCTGGGCGCGCGGCTGACCGGGGCGGGCTTCGGCGGCTGCGCCATCGCGCTGGTGCGCCGGGCCGACGCCCCTGCGCTGCTCGCGGCCCTGGGCGGCAGCTTCTACCGCGGGATGGAGCCCGCGCTGGTGGCCGACGCGCTGTTCGCGGTCGAGCCGGCCGGGGGGGCGGCTGCGGTGAGGCAGGATGCGCCGCCCCACGGCGTTCGCGGCGAGGATGCCGCCCCGTTGCATTGAACCGGAATTTCCGTCTCCCTGCATCGCGGCAGATGTGGGAATTTCCGGTTGTTCGCACTGCCTCGGCCCCCCTCCCCGGAAACCCGCAGCGCCGCGGCCGCCGTGCAAGACGGCGGGGGCCGTTCCGCCCGGCCCTGCGTATTGACGCCCCCTGCTCCTTCTCCTACATTTATCGGGCCCAATTCCCGGCGGGCGGCCGCACGGTGCCGCAAGCAGCGCCGGGATGGGGAGGATAGAGTGTACAAGCCGGTCGATCCCCGTGTGAGCTTCCCCCGGATGGAAGAGCAGATCCTCGCGTTCTGGCGCGAAAACAATACCTTCCAGCGCTCGATCGACAACCGCAAGGGCGCTCCCGAGTTCATGTTCTACGACGGCCCGCCGTTCGCCACCGGGCTGCCCCATTTCGGCCACTTCTCGCCGGGCACGGTCAAGGACATCTTCCCGCGCTACCAGACGATGAAGGGCAAGCGCGTCGAGCGGCGCTTCGGCTGGGACTGCCACGGCCTGCCCGTCGAGTACGAGATGGAGAAGCAGCTCGGCATTTCGGGCAAGACGCAGATCGAGGCCTACGGCGTGGCCAGGTTCAACGAGGCCTGCCGCAGCATCGTGCTGCGCTACACCGCCGAGTGGCGCAAGACCGTGGAGCGGATGGGACGCTGGGTCGATTTCGGGCGCGAGTACCGCACGATGGACCCCGACTACATGGAGACCATCTGGTGGGTCTTCAAGCAGCTGTGGGACCGGGGCCTCATCTACCAGGGCTACTACATCCTGCCCTACGACCCGGTGCTCACGACGCCGCTGTCCAACTTCGAGGTGAACCTCGGGGGCTACCAGGAGGTCGACGACCCAGCCATCACCGTCCGCTTTCGCGTCACCGATTCCCGCGGCAGGTTCCCGCTCTCCGAGGGCCCGACCTGGATCCTCGCCTGGACGACGACGCCCTGGACGCTGCCGTCCAACCTCGGCCTTGCGCTGGGGCCCGACATCGAGTACGTGCGCATCAGGGACGGCGGCGACTACTACATCCTCGCCCCGGAGCGCATCGGCCACTACTACAAGAACCCGGCCGACGTGCAGGTCGTGCAGCGCTTCAAGGGCAGCGACCTGGCGGGCATCGGCTACGAGCCGCTGTTCCCGTACTTCGGGCACCTGGCGGCCCGGGGCGCCTTCCGCACCCACAACGCGGCCTACGTCACCACCGAGGACGGCAGCGGCGTCGTGCACATCGCTCCGGGCTTCGGCGAGGAGGACTACGAGGTGTTCCGGGGCACCGGCATGCCGGTGGTCTGCCCGGTCGACGCCGAGTGCCGCTTTACCGACGAGGTGCCGGACTACAAGGGCACCTTCGTCAAGGACGCCGACGCCGAGATCATCCGGCGGTTGCGCGCCGAGGGCAAGCTCGTGCGCCGCGAGACCTACAGGCACCCCTATCCCTTTTCCTACCGCTCCAAGAGCCCGCTGATCTACCGCGCGGTCTCCTCCTGGTTCGTCAGCATCGAGCAGATCAAGGAGCGGATGCTGCGCACCAACGGGCAGATCAACTGGGTGCCGGCCCACCTCAAGGAAGGCCGCTTCGGCAAGTGGCTCGAAGGAGCCCGCGACTGGGCCATCAGCCGCAACCGCTACTGGGGCAACCCGATCCCGATCTGGCAGAGCGACAGGAGCGACTACAGGGAGTGCATCGGCAGCGTCGAGGAGTTGGAGGCCAAGAGCGGGGTGCGGGTCCAGGACCTGCACAAACACTTTGTCGACGACATCACGTGGCCGGCTCCCGACGGCGGCACGATGCGCCGCATCCCCGAGGTGCTCGACTGCTGGTTCGAAAGCGGCGCCATGCCCTACGCCCAGAGCCACTACCCCTTCGAGAACAAGGAGCACTTCGACTCGATCTTCCCCGCGGACTTTATCTGCGAGAGCCTCGACCAGACCCGCGGCTGGTTCTACACCCTCCACGTGCTCGCCGCCGCGCTCTTCGAGAAGCCGGCGTTCCTCAACTGCGTCGTGGGCGGCATGGTGCTCGACGCCCAGGGCAAGAAGATGAGCAAGAGCGAGCGCAACTACACCGATCCCGCAGAGGTGATCGACAAGTACGGGGCCGACGCGCTGCGCCTGGCCCTGATGGACTCGGCCGTGGTGCGCGCCGAGGACTTCAAGTACTCCGACGAAGCCGTGAGCGAGGTGCTCAAGAACGTCCTCATCCCGATGTGGAACTCCTACTCGTTCTTCGTCACCTACGCCAACATCGACGGCGCCCGGCCGACAGGAGCGCCGGCCAGCCCGGCGAACCCCCTCGACCGCTGGATCCTCTCGGAGATGGATCGCCTGGTCGCCGAGGTGACGACGGCGATGGACGCCTACGAGCTGCAGAAGGCCATCGACCCGATCGTGGCGTTCGTCGACCTGCTGAACAACTGGTACATCCGCCGCTCGCGCCGCCGCTTCTGGAAGAGCGAGAACGACGCCGACAAGGCCGAGGCTTACGGCACGCTCTACGCCGTGCTCAAGCGCCTGGCCCTGCTCGCAGCGCCGGTGATCCCGTTCGTCACCGAGGAGATCTGGCGCAACCTGAGGCTGCCGAGCGAGCCCGAGAGCGTGCACCTCTGCGACTACCCGGCGGCCACCGGCAGCCGCGACCTTGCCCTCGAGCGCCGGATGGCCCTGGCCCGCCGCGCCGTCGCGATGGGCCGCGCCCTGCGCGCGATGCACAACGTCAAGGTGCGCCAGCCGCTGCCGGCGCTGCACCTGGTCACCCGCGATCCCGAGGAGCGCGCGATCCTGGGCGAGCTCGAGGAGATCGTGCGCGATGAGCTCAACGTCAAGCAGGTGCTCTTTCGCGAGAACGAGGAGGAGCTGGTCGAGTACAGGGCCAAGGCGAACTTCGCCGTGCTCGGCAAGCGCCTGGGCAAGGACATGAAGGCCGCCTCCGAGCGCATCGCAGCTCTCGGCGGCCCCGACATCCAGCGGCTGCTCGCCGGCGCCACCGTCAAGCTCGACCTCGGCGGCCGCTCCTTCGACCTCACGGCCGAAGGCGTCCAGGTTGCGCGAGTCGAGAAGGAGGACCTCAAGGTCCTCAACGAAGGCTCCCTTACGGTGGCCCTCGACGTGGGCATCAGCGAGGACCTCAGGCAGGAAGGGGCCGTGCGCGACCTGGTGCGCTCGGTGCAGAGCCTGCGCAAGCAGCGGGGCCTCAACGTCACCGACCGCATCCGGCTCTACCTTCACGGCAGCGCCGCGATGCGCGAGGCCGTGGAAAGCTACGAGGAGTACCTCACCTCCGAGACGCTGGCCGTGTCGTGGGAATGGGTCAGGAAGGCCGGGGCGGTCGAGGCGGCCTGCGGCGAAGAGAAGATCGATGTGGACCTGGAGAAGGTCTCGGTCTAGCGTCCTCGCCGCCGCGCTCGTGCTGGCTTCGTGCGCGACGGTCCCTGCCCCGCGGCGGGCGGCGCTGGACGCCGCGCGGTTCGGTCTGTTCTCGCAGGGCGACGTCTACTTCGCCTTCAACATGACGACCCAGGTGCGATCGGCCGCGTCGGCCGTGCTGCCCGCGGGAGCGCGGCCGCTGCTGCGGCGCGCCGAGTGCGTCTACGGCGCCGTGGGGCCGGGCGGCCTGGAGGCCGCGGCCGAGGGGCGCTTCTCGCCCGCCTCGGTGCGCACCGCCCTCGCACTCAAGGCCGGGTGGCGCCGCGTGAGCGGCAGCCGCGACCGCTGGCGCGCAGCCGACGGCCCGCTGGAGGCAGCGCTGCCCAGGTCCGGCCTGCTGCTGGTCGGCCGACCCACCGTTGCGGCCCTCGCCGAGCGGGCAACGCTCGAGCCGGCCTTCGCGATGCCGCCCCAGGCCGCCGCCGCTCTCGCCAACGCCGACCTCTACGGCTACAGCCCCGCTGTGCCGCGGGCGATCGCCGGCGGCCTGCCGATCCGCAGCGGGTGGGCCGCCTTTGAGGCCGACGAGGGCGACCGCTTCCGGGGCGAGCTCACGCTGCTGCTCGCCGGCGAGAGCGACAGCCCGCTGGAAAGCGGGCGAGGCGGCCGCCTGGTGTCGCTGGCTGCGCGGGCGCTCCTGACGCAGCTGCTGCGCGGAGCAGGCGTGGCCGACTACGCGGCGCGGCTGCGGGAGCTCTCGGTGCAGGTCGACGGGCCGGCGGTGCGCGTGAGCGGGCTGCTGCTGAGCGGCGACGAGATCGCGGCTGTGGTCGGCTCGATGGGGGAGATGCTGCGATGATCGCGGTCGTCGACTACGGGGCCGGCAACCTGAGGAGCGTCGAGCGCGCACTCGCGCACGTCGGTGCAGCCTTCTTCACCACCGATCGCCCGGAGGATCTCGCGCGAGCCGACCGCCTGGTCTTCCCGGGTGTGGGCGAGGCGCGGGCTGCCATGGAGGTGCTCGCCGCCCGCGGCCTCGGCGAGGCGGTCGTGGAGTTCGCCCGATCCGGGCGGCCGCTGCTCGGCATCTGCATCGGGGCCCAGGTGGTGCTCGAGCGCTCCGAGGAGCGCGATACCCCCTGCCTCGGCCTGATCGCGGGGACCGCCGTCCGCTTCCGCACCTCGCCCGAGCTCAAGGTGCCCCACATCGGCTGGAACCAGGTGCGGCAGGTCCGGCCCCACGCCGTCTTTGCCGGGATCCCCGACGGCGCCTGCTTCTACTACGTCCACTCCTACTACCCGCAGGTGGCCGACAGCGGCCTCGTGATCGGCGAGACCGACTACGGGGGACCCTTTGCCGGCGCTTTTGCGCGGGACAACATCGTGGCGGTCCAGTTCCACCCCGAGAAGTCGGGCAGCCACGGCCTGCGCCTGCTGGCGAACTTTGCGGGGGAGGCCGGCTGATGCTCACCCGGCGCATCATCGTCTGCCTCGACGTGCGGGAGGGCAGGACCACCAAGGGAGTGCGCTTCCAGGGCAACGTCGACGTCGGCGACCCCGTCGCCATGGCCGAGGAGTACTACCGGCAGGGCGTCGACGAGCTGGTGTTCTACGACATCACCGCCAGCGCCGAGCAGCGCGGCATCATGATCGACGTCGTGCGCCGGGTCGCCGAGCGGATCTTCATCCCCTTTTCCGTCGGCGGCGGCATCGGGACGCTCCAGGACATGCGGGCCGTGCTCCTGGCCGGGGCGGAAAAGGTGAGCGTCAACTCCCAGGCGGTGCGCAACCCCGCGATCATCGAGCAGGGCGCCCGGGCCTTCGGCAGCCAGTGCATCGTGCTCGGCATGGACGCCGGCGCCGACCCCGCGATGCCCAGCGGCTACCGCGTGTTCATCGACGGCGGCCGCACCGCCACGGGGCTCGACGCCCTCGCCTGGGCCCGCGAGGCCGAGCGCCTCGGCGCAGGGGAAATCGTGGTGAACTCGATCGACGCCGACGGCACCCGCGACGGCTACGAGCTCGCCGTGACGCGCCTGCTGTCGGAGGGCGTCGGCATCCCCGTGGTGGCCTCCGGCGGCGCCGGCAGGCCCGAGCACCTGCTCGAGGTCTTTACCAGCGGCAGGGCGCACGCGGCGCTGATCGCCTCGATGGTGCACTACGGCGACTACACCGTGGGCGGCATCAAGCGGTTCCTCGCCGCCCGGGGAGTGCCGATCCGCCTCGCGTGAGCGGGCGTCGGTCGCCCCCCGGCCCCCTGCCCCTGACCCCCTGCCCGTGGCCTGGGGCCACGGGTTGGCCCAGGAGCGAAGCGAGTGGGCTTGCCCTCCCGCGGAGGTACGGGCTATATTCCTCCCACAATCAGGGGACATGGAACATGCCGACCTACGACTATGAATGCCAGGCGTGTGGCCATCGGTTCGAGGCTCTCCAGAGGATCACCGACGACCCGCTCATCAGGTGCCCGAAGTGCCAGAAGGCGAAGCTCAAGAGACTGATCGGCGCGGGCCTGGGAGTGATCTTCAAGGGAAGCGGCTTCTACACGACCGACTACAAGCGCGGCAGCGCGTCCGGCCCCTCCAAGAAGAGCGAGGCCAAGAGCGAGGGCAAGAGCGAGGGCAAGAGCGAAAGCCCTTCGGAATCCAAGACGAAGGTCGAAAGCAAGACGGCCTGACACCGGCCCGCTCCTGTTCAACTGCCGATCGATCCACTATACTCGACTCGTGCCCGGCCGCAACCTCGAGCTCAACACCCAGGGCTTCACCTCGCGCGTCTCGGTCGACGACCGCTTCCGCCTGCCCCAGCCCGGAGTCGAGCGCCTGCTGTACGTGTTCGACGCGAACACGGCCCGGCTGTTCGGCGGCGGCGAGGCTGCGGCGGCCGTGATGCCCGCGGGGGAAAAGGCCAAGTCCTGGGCCTCGGTCGAGCTGATCCTCGAGCGGGCCCTCGCCCTGGGCCTGGACCGCTCGAGCGTGATCGTGGGAGTGGGGGGCGGCGTGGTCTGCGACGTGGCGGCGTTCGCCGCCTCCGTCTACATGCGCGGCTGCGGCCTTGTGCTGGCGCCCACCACGCTGCTGGCTATGGTCGACGCCGCGATCGGCGGCAAGACCGGCATCGATTGGGGCGGCTACAAGAACATGGTAGGCACCTTCTACCCGGCCTCCGAGGTCCGGATCTGCGTCGGCGCCCTCTCGTCGCTGCCCGAACGGGAGTACCGCTCCGGCCTCGCCGAGGTGATCAAGACCGCGGCGCTCGGCGACGAGCAGCTGTTCGGGATGCTCGAGGGCGAGCGCGGGCCTGTGCTCGCCCGCCGCCCGGCGCTGCTCGCCGAGGTCGTCGAGCGCTGCGCCGCGGTCAAGATCGGCATCGTGAGCCGGGACCTGACCGAGCGGGGCCCGAGGGCCTGGCTGAACCTCGGCCACACCTTTGCCCACGCCCTCGAGGCGGTCACGGGGATGGAGCGGCACACCCACGGCGAGGCCGTGGCTTGGGGCATGGCCCGCGCGATGGACCTCGGGGTGCGCCTCGGCGTCACCGACCCGCGGTGGGCCGGGCGGCTCGCCGCGCTGCTGGCGGCCTACGGCTTCCGCACGAGCCTCGACGGCCTGGAGCCCGGCCCGCTGCTGGAGGCCATGGGACGCGACAAGAAGAAGCGCGGCGGCCTGCGCTTCGTGCTGCAGGAGGACATCTGCCGGACGCGCGTTCAGGAGGTGGACGTCCGCGAAGTGAGCGCGGTCATCGGGGGGTAGGCGATGCGCATCAGCAAGGAAATGTTCCTCCGCCACGTGCGGGACTTCGCGCCCGGAGCGGTGATCTTTCGCGAGGGCGAGCCGGGCAAGGAGATGTACATCGTCGTCGACGGCAAGGTCGAGATCACCAAGTCGACCTCGGGCTCGGCGGCCAAGACGCTCGCGACCCTCGGCAGGGGAGACATCTTCGGCGAGATGGCCATCATCGACAAGAAGGCGCGCGCGGCCACGGCCACCGCCATCGGGGCGACCAAGGTGCTGGTCCTCAACGACGCGCTCTTCGACGCGACCCTGGCGCGCAATCCGGATTTTGCCCGCAAGATCGTCAAGCTGCTGTCCGAGCGGCTGCGCCACACCAACCTGCTGCTCCAGAGCGCCCTCAGCACCAACCGCCAGAAGCTGGTGATGGACGCCCTCACGCAGTTCGCAGCCGAGCACGGCAGCGCCACGTTCCGCGGCACGCGGTTCAACGTGAACGAGTTCGCCTCGTGGGCGGCCCGCCACATCGGGCTCGACGAGAGGGACATCCGCGACCACGTCGAGTCGCTGCTCAAGCGCAAGCTGCTGCAGCCGTCGGCGGCGGGTAAGGACGAGCTGCTGATCGGACGCAGGTCCTCGGGGCCGGCGGGGCCGGCGGCGCCGCCCGCCGGCGGGCAGCCGGCGGCGCCCACGGGGCCGGCAGCGCCGGCCGCCCGATAG
>CAZKGO010000028.1:0-46723 GCA_964552235.1 uncultured Spirochaetales bacterium
CCGATGCTGAGGGCGAGCCTGCTGGTGAACCTGATCATGTCGAGCGCCGGGACGTTCAACCACGTGGCCATCCCGTTGAGCCTCACGGGGGGCGGGCCCCAGGGTGCCACAGAGGTGCTGTCGCTGTCGGTCTACAGGCAGGGCTTCGAAGTGCTGAACGCGGGCTTCGCTGCAGCCATCGCCACGTTCATGTTGCTGCTCAACATCGGGCTCACGATCGTCTATCTGCGCGTGCTGCGAGAGCGCGAGTAGAGACAGGGTCAGGAGGGAGTCCGGCTGTGACGACGAAATCCCTGGCACGAGCGGTGGGTCGCTACGCAGGCTTCGCCCTCCTCGCTGCGGTCGTGCTCCTTCCGCTGAGCTGGGTGCTGCTGTCCTCTTTCAAGGATCCGACCGAGATCTTTACCTATCCGCCGACGATCATTCCGCGCAGATTCACCCTCCTGAACTACGTCGACGTGTTCGCCCGAACGGAGATGGGGCTCTACCTGGCCAACACCGCGGTCGTCGCGGTCGCATCGACGCTTCTGTCGCTCGCTCTCGCGGCCCCGGCCGCCTACGGGTTCTCCTACTACCAGTTCAAGCTCAAGTACCCGATCCTCATCGCCATGCTGGGCATTCAGCTGATACCCGGCAGCGTGAACATCATCCCGTACTACATCATGATGTCGAAGATGGGCCTGCTGAACACGCTCACAGGGCTCACGCTGATCTACGCGTCGATCCGGGTGCCGTTCTCGATCTGGATCCTCAAGGCGCACTTCGACTCGCTGCCCCCCAGCCTGGCCGAGTCCGCCCGCATCGACGGGTGCACCGGGATCCAGATCCTGTGGAGCATCATCCTCCCGCTGACCCTTCCCGGCCTCGGGGCTGCGGGATTCCTCACCCTGCTGTTCTCGTGGGGCCAGTTCCTGCTGCCGCTGGTGGTGGCCAGCTCGCGTGAGACGATGGTCGTGGCGGTCGGGCTGTACAGCTTTTTCGGGACCGAGGGCAACGTGTACTACCACCACCTGTTCGCGGCGTCCGTGATCGCGTCGGTGCCCCTGGTGATCGGCTACCTGCTCACGCAGAGGAGCTTTATCTCGGGCATCACGAAAGGGGCCGTCAAGTGAGCGGCGACCGGCGCGGCCCGGCCGCCTGAGGAACGGACATGGCCGATTTCCGCACCGAGTACCAGAAGATCTACGAGGCCCTCCGCAGCGCGATCATCGTCGGCGAGTACGCCCCCGGGCAGCGGCTGCCCCAGAGGCAGCTGGCGGAGAAGTACCGCACCAACACGATCACGGTCCGCGAGGCGCTGCGCTTTCTCGAGCAGGACGGCCTGATCGCCATTGAGCCCAAGTGGGGGGCCACGGTCGTCGAGATCACGCCCGAGAGCGTCCGGGGGCGCTACGTCGTGAGGGAGGCTCTCGAGGGGATGGCGGCCCGCCTGGTGGCGGCGGGCATCAGCGAGGCGGAGAAGCAGCCCCTGATGGAGCTCGCCGAGCAGTGCGACCGCGAGCTGGTGGCGGATCGGCTGAGCCGCGGCGAAAAGGCGAGGCTGCACTACCAGCTCCACGAACGGATCGTGAATGCCACCCGCTGCCCCGAGCTCATCAAGTCGATCACGCGCAGCAACCTGCAGACGGTGCTGCTTTCCAACGCCTACCACATCGACTGGCCTCACGACGACCCGCATCGGCACCGCACGCTCGTCGAGAGCATTGTCTCGGGCGACCCTGACCGCGCCGAGGCCGTCATGCGGGATCACGTGCGGGCCGGGTGCCGGATGGAGCTGAGCGCCCTGGAAAAAGGGCGCTGAAACGCAGGCGGCGCCCCGCCCCTGCCCTTTGAACAGGAGGAGCCGATGGCAGCGGAATCACAGAAGCGCGTCCCACCGTACCAGGAGGGCGTGATGAAGCGCACGGAGCTCAAGGACTTGAGGGTCTACGAGTACGTGCTGCCCTTCAACTACGAGAACGTGGACGTCGTGCGCAGGTACACCGGGGGCGAGACCCACGGCATGGAGATGAACACGGTCAACTCGTACTCGCCCCAGCCCGAGCATCTGAGCGCCGATTACATCGAGGTGAGGGAGGAGGACCCGATCGTGCGTGTCGAGGTGATCGGCAGCGCCTGCACGCCTCCCGGCTACGTGCAGCTCAGCGCCGAGCCGATCGAGGGGTTCCGGCGCGACGACGAGATCGCGGGAGTCATGCCCGTCCGGTTCCGGGTCAACAACCTGTGGGGGATGCACCTGCGCGTGGACCAGTGGGCGGTCGACCGCACCGACGTGGCGAGGTACCACCACCGGCCGCCGGCCTACGAGGCGCTTCCCGAGGGCTTCAGGCGCAGGAGCCCGAAGTTCGAGGGCCACGGCATGAAGCTCGACTACCGGGACTTCCCGCTCGCCGGGATGAGCTGCGCCCTGTTCTCGATACCGCCTTCGCGGAAAATCCAGATCACCGCAGGCAGCGAGTGCATCAGCTGGAACGACGACACCTACCCCGACGACGTTCACTACTCGATCCGCATCATCCGGGTCACGGTCTGCAGGATCGCGAAGTAGGCCATGGACTACCGGAACTACGACGCTACGCGGTTGTGCATCGCCGGGCGCACCCAGTTCCTGTTCGACGACCTCGTGGTCGAGAGCGTGCAGAACCTCACCCGCCGGGTGCACGCGCCCGAGAAGCACCCGGCATCGCCGCTGATCGGGCGCGACCGGCCGTGGGAGCGGGTCACCTACTTCACCTGCAGCTCATGGCGGGTCATACGCGACCCGGCCGACGGCCTGTTCAAGTGCTGGTACGAGGACTGGCAGATCGAGCAGAGCGAGCACCTCAGGGAAGTGGCTTCGTTTCACGATCCGCGCTACTTCCCCTCGCGCTACCTGTACGCTCAGTCGAGCGACGGAATCCGGTGGGAGAAGCCCGAGCTCGACGTGCGCGAGGAGGGCGGCCGCAGGACGAACATCGTGATCGGCGACCGGGACTTCAAGACGAGGTTCGGCAGCGTCCATTCCGGCTACGTGTTTCTCGACCCGCTCGAGACGGATCCGGAGCACCGCTACAAGCTGATGTTCAACCACCGCAGGCCGGGCGCCGAGGGCTACGAGATCGCCTCTTCGCCCGACGGCATCCACTGGCAGCCGTGGGGCGGGCCGCCGAGGCTGGGCCCCTGGGGGCCGATGCTCGGAGACGTGCTCACGCTCGCAGCCGATCTGGACCAGCGGGTCTACGTCCTCAACACCCGCCATCCCCGCATGGGCACCGCCTGGTCGGACCCGAACGCCCCCGGCTCGCCCCAGTTCGTCCGCCCGTACCGGCCGCTGGATCCGATGCGCAACAACAAGCGGCGGATCTTCCAGGCCCGCAGCGCCGACCTGCTCCACTGGTCGGAGCCGGAGCCGATCGTCGTGCCCGACGACGAGATCGACAACATCGACGACAGCTTCTACGGCATGGCGCAGCACGACCTGGGCGGCATGTGGGTCGGCTTTCTCGACGTCTTTCACAGCACCGAGAACACGATGGACGTGCAGCTCCTGTACTCGCGCAACGGCCGGGATTTCCGCCGCGTGCAGCCCGGACGCCCGTGGCTCGCCGCCGGGGCAGGCGAGAGCTGGGACCGGTGCATGGTCAACGCCTACGGGGGGCCGGTGCCGGTCGGCGACGAGCTCTACGTCTACCATGGAGGGGCGCGGAACCACCACGACTGGTGGATCGTCGGAGGCCGCGAGGGTCTGGACGTGCCCGAGGCCCACGACATGAGCGGCGTGGCCTACGGCCTCGGTCTGGCCACCATGAAGAAGGACCGGTTCGTCGGGCTGGCGGCAAACGGGGTGCGCCGGGGAATCCTCGTGACCAGGCCCTTCCAGTGCGACGGCGGGACGCTGGTGATCAACGCGCGGTGCGCGGAGGGCGGGTCGATCCGGGTCGCGGCCTGCGACGGGGCGAAGACGCCGCTGCCGGGGTTGGTGGCCGCAGATTGCCGGCCGTTCACCGGCGACGCGGTATCGCACGCGGTCGGATGGGGCTCGCGCCGCCTGATCCCCGGCGGCTGGGTCAGCCTGCAGTTCTCCATGGACGACGCCGAGCTGTTCACCTTCAGGATCGAGGCGCCGGCGTGAGGGATCTACGCGAGCAGGTTCACGAGGCCGCCCGGCCGCTCGGAGCGGCCGGCCCGCTCGGCGGCGATCTGCCGCCGAGCAGCCATGGCCATGCGGTAGGCCTCGATGGCCACGCGCCTGTCCGCCGCTGACGGCGCTCCGGGACCGAGCGCTGCTCGCATGAGCGCCTGCGCCTTGCGAAGGTTCGCCTCGGGGTTGCCGGGCACGGGGTGCAGGTCGACCTTGACCGACCCGGCGACGGCGTACGACCTGCCGCTCGGCCCCGCGACGTAGCTGTAGAGGGGCGCGTTCTCGGCATAGGGCCCGGCTATGGCGACGTGGATGCGCTCGTGCGCCTTGACGCGGACGCTCGCGGCCTGCAGCTCGACCTCGGTATGGCGTCGCCGCTCGGCCGCAATCCTCCGCCACAGCAGCAGGGCTTCTTCGCGCGCCCGGTCAGCCCTGACCGGCTCGATCGCCGCAGCCCGCATCCGAAAGGCCCCTTTGGACCTACGTCCTGCCGTCGATGCTAATGCCGGGGGCTCCCGCAGTCAACGCGAGCCTTGACGCCCGGGGCCGCGCGGCGGCACCTTTGAGGGTGCGCCCGACCCCATGACGCAGTCCCGGTCCCCGCAACCTGCCGAGCGCCCCGAGCTCATCGCTCCCGGAGGAAGCCTGCTCGCGGCCCACTACGCCTTCGAAGCGGGGGCCGACGGCGTCTACCTCGGGCTGCAGGAGTTCTCCGCGCGCAAGGGCGCGACCAACTTCTCGCCGGAGCAGCTGCGCCGCATCCGCGGGGAGGCGGCGAGCCGCGGCAAGCGCATCTACGTGGCAGTCAACACGGTGGTCAAGGAGCGGGAGCTCGACCGCCTTGCCGAGTCACTGGCCTGGGTCGAGGCCCTGGGCATCGACGGCGTGATCGTGCAGGACCTCGGCGTCGCCGAGCTCTGCCGCCGCCACTTTCCCCGCCTCGCCCTGCACGCCTCGACGCAGATGGCTGTGCACAACTCCTCAGGCATCCGCGTGCTCGGTGACCTCGGTTTCGCCCGCGTGATCCTCGCGCGCGAGCTCACCCTCGACCGCATCCGGGCGCTGCGCGAAGAGCATCCCGACATCGAGCTCGAGGTGTTCGTCCACGGAGCGCTCTGCTACAGCGTCTCCGGCCTTTGCTTCGCCTCGTGGGCGCTCACGGGCCGCTCCGGAAATCGCGGCGAGTGCGCCCAGATCTGCCGCAGCCGCTTCCGGGTGGAGGGCACTGATCGCCCTGCAGGCCTCCCCGCCGATGGTCATCTCTTTTCCTGCCGCGACCTCGCAGCCGACTCGCTCGTGGTCGAGTTGGCCGACATCGGCGTCGATGCCCTCAAGATCGAGGGCCGCATGAAGTCGCCCGAGTACGTCTCGACCACCGTGGCGCTCTACCGAAGGCTTCTGGACCGGGGCGCCGACGCGCCCGACCTCGACGGCCTGCGCAGGCGGCAGCGCCTCACCTTTTCGCGCCGGACGACCCGGGGATACATGGACGAAGGCCGCGGCGAAGGGCATCTGCTCGACGCCGAGTGGCCGGGCCACCGCGGGGTGCCCATCGGCAAAGCTGCGGCAGTGCGGCCCGGCTCGCTCACCATCGCCCTCGAGGGCGAGCTGGCGCTGCGCGACGGCCTGCAGTACTTTCCGGCGGGGCAGCCGGGGGAGCCGGTGCAGTTCGCAGCAAAGGGGCTGCGCAGGGGTCCGGGCAGCCAGGTGATCGTGGAGCTTCCCGCGGACGCGCCCCCTCCCCGTGCGGGCCAGACGATCTTCCGGATCTCGGCGCGCAGCCTCGACCTCAAGGAGATCGCCGAGGGCAGCCTCCCCCTCTACCGCATCCCCTGCGAGTGCGACATCTCTCTCGCGGCCGGCCGCCTGTCCGTGGCCTGGACGTGCGCGCTGTGGAGGGAGCCGGTCCGCTTCGAGGCGCAGCTTGCGGCCGAGCCCGCGCGCGGGGGAGGGTCGCTCGCGGCCGTGCTCGAGCGCCTCTTCGCGGAGGCGGGCGAGTCGCCGCTGCGGCCTGCGAGAGTCGCCGTGAGCGGCCTCGAAGGCGGCGATCGGCAGTTCGCCCCGCCGTCGCTGCTCAAGCGGCTCAAGAACGACGCCTACCGGGCGCTCGAGCGGCGCCTGGCGGCGTGGCTCGCCGAACGCGTCGCCGCCGCGGCAGCCGACGCGCGGCCCGGGGCGCCGTCCCCCGGCCCCCGCGCGCGCGGCCACCTGCTGCTGCCGCTCGAGCCGTTGGCGGTCGACGACGACGCCGCCCGCCGCAGGCTCGAGGCCGAAGTCGACCGTCTGCTCGCCGAGGACCCGGAGCGCCGAGTTGCAGTCGGCCTCGCCAACATCTCGCACCTCGACTGGGTCCCGGCACTGGCCGAGCGGCCGCGAGTAGACTTCTTCATTGACTATCCTCTGTACGTGGCGAACAGGTACGCCTTCGCGTTCTACCAGGCTCGGGTGCCGCGCCTGCTGTTCCAGCGCTTCTGGGTCGAAGGCGACGAGGAGGCGTACGAGGCGCTCGCCTCGGCTCTGGGGCCGGGCGCCGCCCTGGAGCGCGCCGACCCCGCCTTCGAGCTGCCGCTGTTCACCAGCCTCGGCTGCTTCGTGCGCAACAACAGCCCGCTGGGCCCGCGGGCGTGCGACCGCTGTCCGCGCGACTTCACCCTGCGCCTGAGCCAGGGCAGGAATCGTTTTGTCCTGCGGGTGCGCGACTGCGTCACCCGGCTGTACCGCGACCGCGCGACCGCGGGGCCGCAGCGACCGGCTCCCGGCGGCCCCGCGTGAGTGCCGAGCTACCGCCGGTCGAGCTCCTCGTCGATCCAGTCGAAGATGCGCTGGCTGGCCACGGCGAGGGAACCGGTCTGCACGTGCAGCGGCGCCGCCTCGGCCTCGGTGAACATCATGTAGCTCTTGCGGCACGTGAGGGCGTCGTAGAACGCCTTGGACTGGCCGAACTCCTCGGCCTCGGCGTCCACGACGAGCGTGGTCGCGGTGATGTTCTTCGCGCCGTCGGCGTTGGTGTACGTCTTCATCAGGTCGAGCATCTGCGACGGCGTCTGCGCCCCGTGCTTCCACATCGTGTCCGTGAGGCCCCACATCAGGAAAGGGCTCAGCCTGCCGGCCGTGCCGAGGATCGCGTTCAGGGCCTCGGGCTTCGACTGGTAAAGCCGGCCGATGAGAGGGCTGTACTCCCGCAGCTTCGCGAAAAATACGGCGCCCCAGTCGATCACGCCGGGGTTGGCGATGCAGAGGCGCAGGCGCGGCTCGTGGGCTGCGGCCCGGGGAGCCAGGAAGCCGCCCATGCTCATGCCCATCAGCATGAGGGCGCCGGGGTCGACGTCGGGACGGGCGAGCAGCGCGTCGATCGTGGGGCCGACAAAGGCTTCCCAGTCGGGCCGGAACGGAAGATCGTGGCGCCGCAGGGCCTGGCCGTTGCCGGGTCCGTCGATCAGCAGGCAATGGTAGCCGCGGCGCACCGCCTCGTCGGCTACGTACCTGCAGTCCTCCGCCCACGCGTCGCGGCCCTGGTGCACGATGAGGGTCGGCGCCGGTCCTTTCGCCGTGGGGCAGCGGTAGAAGTAGCCGGTGAGCTCGCGGCCTTCGTAGGGCACCCGCAGCATCTCCATCGGCGCGCCGAGCAGCTCCTGCGATCGCACGAAGCATGTGATCTCGCGCTCGGTGAGCTCCTTGACCTCCGGCGAGCCGGGGTGCATGTGGCGGTGCATCGCCGCGCGGTAGTAGGAAGCGGCGCGGAGGTAGGACTGGCCCGCGCTCTCCCTGTGGCCGCGGGCCTGCAGCCTCTCGGCCTCGGCGTGAAGCCGCTCGGCGGTGGCCCGCCATTCCCGGGTCCAGCTCTCGGGGTCATTCTTCTGCACGCGCGAAGCGGTCCTGAGGCACTCGTTGACGTCGGTCATGCCGGTCCACGCCTCGCCGAGGTAGAAGAGCAGCACCTGGTCGAGGATCGGGTCGGCCATCATGCCCAGCTCGTACCACTTTCGAGGCGGATCGCGCCGCACCAGCAGACAGAACGCTGCGCCCGCGGCCGCGCCGCCGATGGCGGCGATAAGCACCCAGAGAACCATCTTTCTCATCCTGATCTCCTCGCCTCTTTCGACGATGAGACAGAGCCCATCACTTCACGCCTCGACGGATTCCAGGGTGGGCCCCCGCGGCCCACTCCGGCCCTCGCGGCCCCTGCGGCCGAGCCGGGCTTTCAACTCCCGCCGTTCCCTGGGTATAATAGAGGGCGGCAGCGCATCGTGCGCCGCCGACAACCGTTCGGAGGACGGGCATGAAACCGGAGGATCGATCCAAGCTGCAGTCGTACCTGGGCGAGATCTCGGGCCTGAAGTCGCGGGAGCCGGAAGAGAAGAAGCTCAAAGACTGGAGAGAGAACGTCGAGAAGAAGCTCGAAGAGGTCTTTGGCAAGGGCTCCGGCGAGCTCGAGGGGTTCAAGCGGATCAGGTTCTTTGATTTCAACCGGGCCGGCAAGAACAAGGACGTGCCCCTCAACGAGAGCGAGCGCCGCGAGTACCTCGGCAGGCTCGACGAGGCGCGGCGCTACCTGCAGAGATTCGTCTGAGGGCGGCGTAGGTTCGCATGACAGAGGCGAGGCGACTCAAGGCCGGGCGCCCCGAAGAGGGCGCCGAGGGCGGCGTGTCGCGGGAGCAGGATCGATGGAAGACCAGGTGCAGGTGAGGCTCGACAAGATCGCGGCGCTGCGGGCGGCCGGCAAGAGCGCCTACGCGGAGCGCTTCGAGCGCACCCACGCGCTCGCCGAGGCCGCTGCGCTGAGCGACGGAACCGCGGGCGTGCGCCTCGCCGGCCGGATCGTGGCGCTGCGCCTCTTCGGCAAGTTGACCTTCGGCCACCTCTTCGACGAGAGCGGCCGGCTGCAGTTCTCGTTCCAGCGGAACCGGCTCGGCGAGGCCTACGAGGAGTTCCGCAAGGTGGCCGATCTCGGCGATTTCATCGGCGTCGAAGGAGAGATGATCACGACGCGGACCGGCGAGAAGACCATCGATGTGACGGGCTGGACGTTTCTCTCCAAGGCCGTGCGGCCGATGCCCGAGAAGTTCCACGGCCTCGTCGACGCCGAGCAGCGCCTGCGCCGCCGGTACCTCGACCTGGTGATGACACCGGAGGTGATGGAGCGCTTCAAGAAGCGCACCGCCATCGTGCGTGCCCTCCGCGCCTACCTCGACGCTCACGGCTTCCTCGAGATCGACACGCCGGTGCTGGCCAACAAGGCGAGCGGCGCCCTGGCTAAGCCGTTCCTCACCCACCACAACGCCCTCGACATCGACGTGTACCTGCGCATCGCGCCCGAGACCTGGCTCAAGCGGGCGGTGGCCGGAGGGCTGGACCGCGTCTACGAGTTCGCCCGCTGCTTCCGCAACGAGGGCATGGACCCTTCGCACCTGCCCGACTTCACCATGCTGGAGTTCTACGCCTCGTACTGGAACTACGAAGACAACATGAGGTTCACCGAGGCGATGCTCAAGGACCTGCTGCTCAAGGTCAACGGCGGTCTCTCGGTTTCCCGCCAGGGAACGGCGATCTCCTTTGAAGGCGACTGGCCGCGGGTGAGCTTCCGCGACCTGCTCCTGGCCGACTGCGGCATCGACATCGACGAGTGCAGGGACAAGGCGTCGCTGCAGGCGGCTGTCCGGGACAAGGGGATCGACTTCGGGGGCGAGGTCGACGTCGGCAAGCTCGGCAGGGGGGCCCTGATCGACCAGCTCTTCAAGAGGGTCTCGCGGCCGAAGATCGTGAACCCGGTCTTCGTGATCATGCACCCGGCCGAGATCTCGCCGCTGGCGCGGCGCAGCGACCGCAACGAGCTGGTGGTCGACCGTTTCCAGCTCGTGGTCAACGGCTGGGAGATCGTCAACGCCTACTCGGAGCTGATCGACCCCGTCGACCAGAGGCAGCGCCTGGAGCAGCAGGCGGCGGCGCGCAAGGCCGGCGACGAGGAGGCGATGGAGCTCGACGAGGATTTCCTGCTGTGCATGGAGCACGGCATGCCTCCGATGTCGGGCTTCGGCATGGGCATCGACCGGCTCGTGGCGCTGCTCACCGACGCCACGACGCTGCGCGACGTGGTGCTGTTTCCGCTGATGCGGCCGGAGTAGGGCGATGGCTTTCCTCGACCTGGTCAAGGCTCGGCACAGCGTGCGCCGCTACGAGGCGGGCCGTCCCGTCGAGCGGGAAAAGCTGGACCGCTGTCTCGAGGCCGCGCGCCTGGCGCCTTCGGCGAGCAACGCCCAGCCCTGGCGCTTTGTCGTCGTGGACGAGCCGGCGCTGCGCGAGCGGGTGGCGCGCGAGACCTTTGGCCCGGTGGTCTCCTTCAACCGCTTCTCGCTGCAGGCTCCGGTGCTGGTGGTCTGCGTGGCCGAGGAGCTCAAGCTCAGGTCGAGGATCGGCGGGCTGATCAAGGGCAGGCGCTACTCAAGCATCGACATGGGCATCGCGGCCGGGTACTTCTGCCTGCAGGCGGTCGAGGAAGGGCTGGGCACCTGCATGCTCGGCTGGTTCCACGAGAAAGGCGTGAGGCGGGCGTTGGGAATCCCCGCCGGGAAGCGGGTGGGCCTGATCATCACGGTCGGCTACCCGGCGCGCGACGCAGTCACGCCGCCGCGCAACCGCAGGCCGCTCGACGACGTGCGCGTCTACAACAGGTACTGACGTGTTCGCACCCGGCCCCTCGGCGCACGAGAGCCTGCCCGGCGGCCTCCTGATGCGCGCTGTCGAGACCGAGGCCGACATCCGGCGCCTCGCCGCGTTCAACGGCCGCATCCACGAGGCGGAGGTCGAGGCCTTCACGGTGCGGCTGCTGCGCGACCATCCGAACACGCGGGCCCATCACTGGCCGATCATCGAGGAGCAGGCGAGCGGGCGCATCGTCTCGGCGCTGTGCCTGATCCCCTGGACGATGCGGCTCGAAGGCGTCGAGCTGAGGGCCGGCGAGATGGGCATCGTGGGCACCGAGCCCGAGTACCGTCGCCGCGGCCTCATCCGCACGCTCGTGGGCCGCTTCGATCGGCTGCTCGCCGACCAAGGCTTTGACCTCAGCCACATCCAGGGCATCCCCGGCTTCTACGGACGGTTCGGCTACCAGTACGCCGTCCCGCTGGTTCCCGACCTGAGGCTGCCCCTGGACGCGATCGCGGCGGACGCGACGGCGGGCGACCTCGGCTTTCGCCCGGCGGTGCTCGGTGACATCCCGACGCTCGCGGCGCTCTACGCCCGCATGACCGCGCCGCTGGCTCTGGCCGCGGAGCGTGATGAGGCGACGTGGCGCTACCTGCTCTCGGGCCAGACTGCCGGCGAAGGCGAGACCTGGTGCATCGAGCGCGCGCGAGCCGGCGTGATCGGATACTTCCGCACCCACAGGCGCGGCTTTGGCCGGGGGCTCATCGTGAGCGAGGTCTCGCCGCTGCCTTGGCGTGAGAGCGTCGCGCTGCTGGCCGAGCTCGCCCGTCGGGCGCGTGAGGCGGGCAAGCCCTACGTCAAGCTCGAGGTCGACCCGCAGTGCGATATCGCAGCGGTCGGCCGCTCCCTGGGCGCGCAGACGCTGCGTGCCTATGCCTTTCAGATCCGCTTCGTCGACCTGGCGTCGCTGCTGCGCAAGCTCGCGCCCGTGCTCGAGCGGCGCCTTTCGATCGGCCCGTTCGCGGGCCTCACGGAGCGCTTCGTCCTCAGCTTCTACCGCGAGGCCTTTGCGCTGGAGTGGGAGAGCGGCAGGCTCACGTCTGTCGGGCGGATCGACCCTCCTCTGACCGCCCCCGCCGCCCTGCCGTCGGCGACCGCCGTACCCCTCGTCCTCGGCCATCGCAGCCTCGCCGAGCTCGCGGACTGGCACCCCGACGTGCGGGTCGAAGGGCGCGCCGCAGCCCTGCTCGACGCGCTCTTCCCCAAGCTGCGCTCGTACCTCTATCTGATCTACTGAGCAGGCCCGACCAGGTCCAGGCGCCTGCGGAGGTCGGCGTTGTAGTCCTGGGCCGCCCCCCGGAACGATGCGCGCGCCTTGCTTGACGGAATGATCGAGCCGATCATCAGGCCTCCTCCTGTCAGGAAGATCAGCCCCGAGACTCTGTGCACTCCGTCAATGAACGAGGCAGCATCGCTGGAATCATCCTCTTCCGTGTTGCCTCCCATCGCTCCCAGAGCTGCCACCGCACCCAGCATGCCGGCAAAGACGACGCCGCCGAGACCGCCTGCCAGCAGCGCACCCCCCGTGATCTTGAGGCGTCGCCCGGTGCGCGCCTGTTTCCTTGCCAGCTCGAAACGGCTTCCGGCCTTTGACGAGGCCCGCTCGAACAGGGGCGCGACGTCTTCTCTCGTGAACTCGTTGCCGGCCTGCCTGAAGCCGTCCCATGTCGCCTCGAGCCTCAGCTGCACGTAGAGCTGTCTCGCCTCCTCGGGCGATGAGGGCGCCGACTCCGGCGGGGCCATCGGCCGCTGCGGCGGAGGGGCCGTCTGACACCCCGCCACCAGGACGATCCACGCCACGCCGAGTGCTACACCCCTTGTCGCTCCTATGCGCATCGCCACGCCTCCACGCGTTTCCGGCGCGCACACTATTGTATAGGCGAAGCCGGGACCGGTGTGGGTCCCGATCACCGCGGCGCGCTCGTCCGTGGCCGTCACGCTGCCTCAAGCAAGCCACTGAGCGCAGGTCCTGTTCCGGTTTCCTCCCCTGCCTGACCTGTTCCACCTGGTTCCAATCGACCACACGCTGCACGTTTCCGCGGAAACGGCGGTCATTCCGGCGTGCGCCCGCCCGGCACGTTCGACGATGCCCAGTAGGCGGCGGATCGCCTGAGCAGACCCAGAAAACCGGAGCACTCCCGGTTCATGCTGCGGATTGACTTACAGAGATCTGTATATTACATTTTCGCGCGTATGAAGATCAGAATTTCCAGCACCGAGGCAGCCCGCAATCTCGGTGAATGCCTAGCAAGGATCAAGCATACCGGAGACCGCTTCGTGCTCATGAAGAATCGCCGGCCGGTCGCGGAACTGGGACCCATCTCTGGAACGCGCAGGACGACTCTGCGCACGCTCTGGGCCGCCATGCGCGAGACGAGAGCTGACCAGGACTTTGCCCGGGACCTTGAGCGCGTCAACTCATCTGACGCGGCCGCGGAAAACCCGTGGCGATAGTCCTGGACACCTCCGCTCTCGTGGAGTTGGAGAGATCACTGGACCGCGAGGAGCCACTCGCCGCGTTCGCAGATGAGGTCGTCATCATTCCTGCAATCGTGTGGGCCGAGGCGCTCATTGGGGCCCGCCTTGCGGACTCACCGCGGCGAGCTGCCAGGCGACGCGCGCACCTGGAAGCCATCCGGCTGCAGACGGAGATCGAAACGTTCACGCCTGAGATTGCCGAGCACTACGCCGACATCTACGCCGAGCTCGCGGAGGCAGGCTCGCAGATACCTCAGAACGACATCGCCGTCGCGGCGACGTGCAGATTCCTGGAATGCGGCGTCCTGGTCGGGCCGAACGACGAGGAGCACTTCCGCCGCGTGCGGGGCCTGGACGTGCGGGTCATTTCCGCCGGCAATTCCGATCGCGGCTGAGCAGCCAGGTGTCGCGCGCTGCAGTGGTGTGTCGACAGGCAGTGCGCCGGCGAGGGCCGTGTGTCACGGCGGTCGCCCGTATCAAGCCATTCGCACGAGACCGCGACACTTGTCCTGGAGACCGTAATGAATATGTACTGAAGCGCAGGATATATACGGAGTCGTCATGGCACTCAGCATTCGCAACCCTGAGGCAGAGCGATTGGCCCGCACCGTCGCCAGGGAGACGGGCGAGAGCCTCACACAGGCCATTACTCGCTCTCTCGAGGAGCGTCTGCAGCGAATCCGCGGAAGCCGGATGGCCGACGACACGGTGTGGGAGATCATGCAGATCTCCCGCCGCTGCGCCGCGCTGACGGATCAGGATCGGCGCAGCTCCGACGAGATACTCGGTTACGACGAGCACGGAGCCAATCCCCCATGGTGATCGACTCATCGGCGCTCATCGCGATTCTGCTCGGGGAGCCTGAGGCCGAGCGGCTCGCGACAGCCATAGCCGCAGACCCCACCCGCCTCGCCTCGGCCTTTTCCGCGCTGGAGGCCGGCATCGTGATCGAGGCCCGCAAGGGCGACGCCGGAGGTCGGGAGCTCGACCTACTGCTGCACCGCTCGGGGATCGAACTCGTCCCGCTCACAGGCTCACAGCACGAAAACGCCTGTCATGCCTGGCGCCGCTTTGGCAGGGGACACCACCTCGCAGGCCTGAACATCGGCGACTGCTGCTCATACGCTCTCGCCAAGAGCTCGGGTGAGCGGCTGCTCTTTGTCGGCACGGACTTCGCGCAGACCGATCTGCCCGCAGTCGCCTACTGAGCCGCCCGCCTACGCGTCAGCCCCCGCTCAGCGCGCGCCGCCTCCCGATGCGCTACACTCTGAAGCGGGAGAGGTGCGGATATGCGTGTTGCCGTCGTTTCCGTGGTGGCAGCCGCAGCGTGGCTGGTGTTCAGTTGCGGCGTGGCTGCGCCTTCGCCAGAGCAGCCCGAGCAGTCCGCCGCGCCCGACGGCGTGCCGCTCGAGGTGCGCGAGCTTGTCGAGGCGCAGGGCGTCACCGACCAGATGATCAGCGACGCCGCGGAGCAGGACGAGGACGGATGCCTGTGGCCTCCCTTGCCCGACGGCTCCTGTGCGGTGTATGCGGTCACCTTTGTGTGGGGCCACCTGTGCGGCGTTCGGATGCCGCCGTTCCCCCTGCTGGACTGGTCCGGTGGGCTGAGCGTCTCGAGCCCGGACGCCTCCATCAGGGTGATCCGCACGATCGACTTCGAAGGCGAAGACCTCCTGCTCCCGGCGCCTGACCCCGCCTCGGTTGCCTGGGAGTCGACGACCGCGGGCGACTTCGACGGTCTCGGAGCGCTGATCAGGGTCCCCACGGCGAGCCCGGCGACTGCCGCAACTGCCGACCTGACCTTCAAGACGCCTCCCCTCTCGATCACGCTGCCCTTCGCGAAGCTCGATCGCCTGATCGCCTACTATCCCGTCTCCGACACCGATGGCGTCGTGGTCCTCGCCCGCCGGCTGGACGCTCTCGCCTGGCCGAGGGGCTTCATCAGGGGCGAGTGGGTGCCGGGCCCGCAGGACCCGAGTCAGGGATCGCTGCGGGGGATGTGGTACAACCTCTTCGGCGCTCCCGTCGCCACGATGGGGGGTTCGTTCTGGACGACTGCAGGCGGCGGCGCCCTCGAGGGATGGCTTTCAGGCGTCTGGCTCACAGTCGTTCTCGCGGAGCTCGAGGGCACGTGGCAGTGCGATGATCCCAGCCTGTGCGCGACCTGCGGCTGTGAGCACGGCCAGTTCGAAGGCAAATACTGGTACCTGAACCGCAAAGAGACCGGCGTTCTGAGAGGCCGGTTCGGCGACTGCGCCTGGACCGATCGCAGGATCCAGCTGACGGGAGTGTGGCGCGCCGACTGCCCCGTCGCCGCCGAGGGTTCTTCGGTGACGTCGCAGTGATGCGCTCCTGATCGCCGCGACTCAGGGCGCGGGCTGGCAGGCCGGGCAGAAGGTGGAGGGCCCGCCTCCGACGGCGACCCTGGCGAAAGGCCCGCCGCACCTCGGGCACTCCGCGGTCGCCGTGGCGCTGCGGAAGCGGCCCGGCTTGCCGTGCAGGTCGACGAAGCCCTCCTTGCCGCCGAGGCGGATGCGCTCGGTCAGCACCTTGCGGACTGCGCGGGCGAGCCTGCGCCGCTCGGCTGCGCTGAGGGTCGAGGCCTTGCGCTTGGGATGCAGCCGCGCCTGCCAGGCGGTCTCCTGGAACGCCGCGTTGCTGATGCCCACGACGATCGCGTCCTTGCCCACGAGCACGGCCTTGAGCATGCGAGCCTGCTCCCCGAGCCTGCGCGCGAGCTCCGGCTCCGGCAGCGCCTCGTCGTCGAGCGGGTCCGCGGCGCCGAGAAAGTCGCGCCTGTACATGTAGCTCTCGCCGAGCCGCCGGTCCGGGAACACCTGGATCGCGCCCATGCCTGTCAGGCGCACGGTCAGCGCCGTGCCGTCTTCGAAGCCCAGCATCAGGTGATAAGGGGGAAGGGCGCTCGCGTCCCCGTGGTACAGCACGATGCCGCCGTACTCCGGCGCCACCAGCAGGCTGGTGGCGCCCTCGAAACCGACGACGATCGTGTTGCCCCGCGAGCGCGCCGTCCGCACCCGCCTGCCCGCCAGCTCGCGAAAGGCCCCTTCGTCCTGGTTGATGAAGCCGCTCCTGCGCAGGCGCGCGGCTTCGCGGATCTCGCAGGAGGCGACGCGCTTTGCAGCCACGGCCTCGTTCATCTGGAGCGCGAGGATGTGCGCTTCGGGCAGCTCGATGCTCACGGGAACCTCCGCCGCGGCTCTGCGGCGGGCTCGCGCCGGCAGCGGCGGCGAGCGGGAGAGCAGCCGCGCCCCGCGGGGCGCGGCTGCCGAACGACTACCACGGGTTCTTGGCGAACTCCGCACGGTAGAAGGCATCCATCTCCTTGAGGGTCTTCATGTAGTCCTCGGGACCGAGATAGTCCAAGGGAAGGTTGAGCTCCTTGGCCCTCTTCTGGAAATCCGGATCGTCAAAGGTCTTCTTCATGGCGTCCGAGAGGACCTTGAGGTAGCGCGGGTCGACTCCCTTGGGCGCAGCGAGGCCGCGCATCGCCACCTGGACCGCGTCGAAGCCCGACTCCTTGTAGGTCGGCACGTCCGGCATCATGTCGATCCTCTTGGCCGACCCCACGGCCAGAACGCGCAGCTGCTTTGAGGTGTACTGCCCGACGATTTCCGAAGCGTTTGTGAACATCACGTCGATCTGGTTGCCGAGCAAAGCCGTCACCTGAGGGCCCGTGCCCGAGAACGGCACCTTGCGCACCTTGATGCCCTTGGTCTGCTCGAGCTGCCGCAGCGTGAGCGATTCCGAGGTGCCGGGCCCGCCGTAGCCGAAGCGGACCGTGTCCGGGCTCTTTTTCGCGGCGTCGATGACGTCCTGCAGCGTTTTGAACGGACTGCCGTTGGGCACGGCGCAGGCGCCCGGGTCGGTCACGAAGTTGGCGATCGGGTAGAAGTCGTCGAGCTTGTACTTGACCTTGTCGCCGAGCTGGATCGGGTTCAGCAGCACCGTCGGCGGGTTGATCATGCCGATGGTGTAGCCGTCCTTGGGCGCCGTGGCGATCGCGGTAAAGCCGATCGCCCCGCCGGCGCCCGGCTTGTTGTCGACCACAAAGGTCCCGCCGAAGTACTTTTCGGCGGCCTTCAGGATCACTCGCGCAGCCACGTCGGTGCCGCCGCCGGGATTGAACGCGACGATGGCCGTGACCGGCTTGCGCGGATAGTCCTGAGCAAAGGCCGGCGCCAGCGCCGCGAGCGCCAGCAGCATCACCGCAATCCACCGCGGTCCGGTCATTCCGTGTCTCCTCATGGGTCTTTCCTCCTTGCGGAAAATCGGGGCTCGGCGTGCGCCGGCCCATGGCTCTCCAGGCGCGCGATCACACCTCCGCGTCGGCCGCGAGGGCGTCCCTCTTCTTCTTGATGGTCGTGACCACGCTGAAGGCCAGGATGGCCAGGCAGAGAACCATCAAGGTGCCCGAGATCGGCCTCATGAACAGGTACAGCAGCCCTTTGGGCGACAGGGCCATGGTCTGGATCATCGTGAACTCTATGTTGTTTCCCAGTATGAACGACAGGAGAAGGGCCGCGGCCGGGATCTCGAGCTTCTTCATCGCGTAGCCGACCACGCCGAAGAACACCAGCAGGCCGAGGTCGAAGACGCTGCGATTGACGGCGTAGACCCCCACCATGCAGATGATGAGCACCAGGGGCGCGAGCAGCTTGTAGGGGATCCGGGCCACCTTGGCCCACCAGTTCGCCATCGGGAGATTCATGATGAGAAGCACGGTGTTTCCGATGAACATGCTCGCGATCACCGCCCAGATAAAGTCCGGGTTCTTCTGGTAGAGAAGGGGACCGGGGATCAGGCCGTGCATCGTCAGGGCGCCGAGGAGGATCGCCACCGTCGGTGAGCTCGGGATTCCGAGAGTGAACAGCGGTATGAGGGCGGCGCCCGCGTAGGCGTTGTTGGCGGTCTCGGGGCCGGCGACGCCCTCGATGGCGCCCTTGCCGAAGCGGCCCGGGTCCTTGGCGACCCGCTTTTCCAGCGAGTAGGAGAGCAGCGACGCGATCGAGGCGCTCGAGCCCGGTATGAGGCCGAGGCCCATTCCCAGTAGCGTTCCCCGCCCGATGGCCTTGGCCGATGGCGCCCATTCCTCGCGCGGGGGCAGGAGCCCCTTGACCTTGGGAGGCTTCGGGATGTTCATGTTCTGCTCGGCGTTCAGGAGGATCTCCGAGACGCCGAACAGGCCCATGGCCAGCACCATGAAGTCGATCCCGTCGAGCAGCTCGAGCTGCCCGAAGATGAAGCGCTCGGCGCCCGTGGCCGGGTCCTGCCCGATGAGAGACAGCAGCAGGCCGATGAGCACGGCGATCAGCCCTTTGACCACCGACTTGCCCATGAGCCCGACGATCAGCAGGAGGCCGAACATCATCACCGCGAAGAACTCGGGGGGTCCGAAGCTGAGGGCTGCGCGGGCAATCTGGGGACCGAGAAAGGTGAGCGAGATGATGGCCACGACGCCGCCGGCAAACGAGCCGATGGCCGCCACGCCGAGGGCCGCGCCCGCCCGCCCCTGCCTGGCCATCTGGTAGCCGTCGATGCACGTGATGACCGACGCGCTCTCCCCGGGGGTGTTGATCAGCACCGACGTGATGGTACCGCCGTACATCGCGGCGTAGAAGATGCCGGCCAGCATGATGATCGCCGGCGTGGGCCCGAGGCCGAATGTGAGCGGTATGAGGATGGCGGTTCCGGCCACAGGGCCGAGGCCGGGGAGCACGCCGATGAACATGCCCATCGTGACGCCCATCACGCAGAACAGCAGGTTCGAGAGGGTCAGGGCGGTCCGGAATCCTCCGAGCAGCAGGGTGAGAGCTTCCACTTCCGTGTCCCCCCTAGAATCCGAGCGGGCCGACGGGAAGCCTGACGTCGAGCAGGACCGCGAACAGCAGGTAAAGAACCGCAGTCGCGCCCACGGAGATCGCCAGGCCGACGAACCACTTGTACGCCTTGAACAGCAAGGCGAACAGGAACAGCGTCGCGCACACGGTGAACCCGAAAATCGGCAGGAGGAGGACGAAGAGAGCCATCGCGATCACGATGAAGAGGATATTCCGGATCTCCTTTGCGCCGGGCATTCGCCCGGCTGCCTGAGCGCCTTTCCAGCTCGCCGCGATGTAGAGGACAGCCAGCACGACGAGGAGGACCGAGATCCACCGGGGGAACATCCCCGGCCCCGGTCCGTACTCGCTGGTGTACGCGTAGGGCAGCGAGGAGAAAAAGAACACGAGGGCCACGGCAAGCACGACCAGTCCCGCCCACACGCCCGCACTCATTCTTTTCACGTCAGTTCCTCCGCGGGGTCAGCGCTCGCCCGTGATCCGTTTCTTCAGGAACAGCAGCGTCTCGCTGTCGTAGGGGGCCCTGATCACGCAGCCCGGGGCGAGGAATAGCCGCCTGCGACCCGTTGCGCGCTCCGACTCGACGATGTCCTGCTCGAGCTCTCTGCGCGCCCCCTCGGTGATCTTGAGCCTCCGCAGCCCTCCGACGATGCTTTTGCCGGTGCCGGCCGCGACGAACTCTTCGATCGACGGCGGCGTCTCCCACACGTGCCAGCTGATGCCCTGTACCGGGTAGCCCTTGAGCAGGTCGAACATGATGTCGTCGCCATGGATGTGCATCACGTTGAACCACGAGATCCCCTTGACCGCTTCGAGCACCCGCAGGTCGTAGGGCACGCCGAACTCGGCATACTGGTCCTCGCCGAGGACGGCGCGCTGCGAAGCCTGGCCGGCAAAGTAGAGGCCGCAGCAGCCGATCTCCACAGCCCTCACGGCAAAGGCGACCGTGGTCGCGGTGATGATTTCGAGGCCGCGCCTGACCTTGTCCGGGTCCGAGCGCAGGTGCTCGAAGAGCCTCGACCCGGACATCTTCCATGCCGTGGTGAGGGGGGAAAAGACCGTGGCGAGCACCGGCGCCTCCTCGCCGATCGCCCGCAGCACGAGACGCAGCGATCGCAGCTCCCGCGCGAGGGCGCCCCTGCCGAGGTCGAGGTCGGGAAGCCTCTCCCAGTCGGCAGGCCCGCCGACCGCCAGGCTTGTGGCCGTGGCGACACCTCCGCTCGCGATCGCGCTGAAGTCGCAGTCGCAGCCGTAGTCCTGGATCGAGAACATGCCGTTGGCCATGCTCTTGACGAAATCCAGGTCGAGCTGCCGGTAGAAGCCGACGGTTGCCTCGGCGAGCTTTTCCGCGTCCAGGTCGATTCCGGGAAAGTGAGTCCAGAGGCTATAGGGGACGCGATCGGGGCAATCACCGGCCAGGACGCTGCGCACGCGCTCGGTCTTTTCTGACATCGGCCCTCCCGGGGGCGGGCGCCATCATACCACGAAGCGGCTCGGTGGGCGCAAGAGAGTGTGGGCGCCCGCGCAGCTCCTTGCGCGCCACCGGTCTCTTTGATATATCATGGACATGGCGCCGTCAGCGAGATCGCTCCCCGACAGCTGCAAGTTCACCATTGCAGACCAGCAGACCCACCCCCAGGCGCTGCGCAGCCCCAACCCCCGCGGCTGGTACCACTCGGTCGTCGGAGTGGTCGAGACGCCCGAGGGACTCCTCGCCTGCTACCGGCTTTCGGACAACCACACCGCGGTTTGCACCCACGTGATGGTCGCCGACTCCCGCGACGGGGGCCGCACCTGGACCGGCCACCGGTCGATCGCGCACCTGAACGTCTGGGAGCACCACGCGGTCTGGGTGGCGCCGCAGATCTCGCGCCTGCGCGACGGCAGGCTGCTGATCATCGTGGACCGCGGCCACAGGCGGCCGGGCGACAACTGGCCGATGCTCACGCGGTGGCAGCAGGCCGACCGCGGCATGGCCAACCACCTGTTGTGGAGCGCAGACGACGGCCGCTCCTGGAGCGCGCCCGTGCAGATCGACGACGTCGGCGGGGAGCCTTCGTACATCGTCGAGCTCGCCGACGGGACGCTCGCCTTTACGCGCACCGAGAGCCGCGTGTGGCAGGCGATGTACGATCCGCCGCAGCCCTGGGGGACCGGCTGCTACCGCAGCGTGATGGTGTTCTCCGACGACGGCGGCCGCACATGGGGCCGCACCGCCGTCGTCACCGACGAGCCCTACCAGTCGGACAACGAGGTGGCCTTCGTGGAGCTGGAGCCGGGCCACCTCATGGCCATCACGCGCGTGGGCTTCGGCGGCGGCGCCTTTGGCCAGCCGAGCCGCGTCGCCCACTCCTACGACGGCGGCCGCACCTGGACCAGGCCGGTCCTCTCGCCCTACTACGGGCAGCGGCCGATCATCGGCAGGCTGCGCTCCGGCCGCCTGCTCGTCACCTACCGCAACCGCTGGGGCACGCCGGGCTCCTGCGCCGCGGTCTTCGATGCCGGCGAGACGCTCGGCTTCCAGCCGGCCTCGTGGATCCTCGAAGAGCGGCGCTGCCTCCTCGAGGACGGCGCGATGCTCCTCGACGGCGGCGAGGGCCGCGAGCGGGCGGTCGAGTTCTCGCTGTATCCCGCGATGCACGGCGGCTCCCGGGTCGACCTCGAGGCCGAGCTGCGGCTGGAGCCGGGCGACCGCGCGGGCGGCGTGACCATCAGCGCAGGCTTCCGGGCGCGCATCCATCCCGACCGGCTCGTCGTCGAGGACCGCACGGGCGCGGCGGGGGGCGAGCTCGCTCTCGACGCGACACGGCCTCACCGCTATCGCCTGCTGCGCGAAGGCGGCGCGATCTCGGTGCGCGTCGACGGCGAGGAGCGCCTGAGGCGGCCGCTTGAGGGCGCAGACACGCGCCTGGTCCGCTTCGGCGCAGACCGGCCCGGCCGCAGCCGCTGGCTGCGCGTCGCCGCGAAGGTCGACAACCCCGGCGATTACTCGATCGACTGGTCGTGGGACGCATCGCTCGGATACCCGGACCGCTTTCGCAGGGAGCGCATCGTGCGCCTGGACCGCGGAGGCGAAGGCTCCGACTCCGGCTACGGCGGCTGGACCGAGACGCGCGACGGCGGCATCGTGATCGTCGACTACACCAACGCCCATCACCTGAACAGCACGTGGCAGGGCGGCCCGATGCCGTTCGCCCGCGCGTACGTCGTGCGCGAAGAGGATCTGGCATAGAAGAAGGCTGCGGCCGCGCAGCCCGGCTGCGGGCCGCGTAGGAGGCATGGGTGACAGGCACCGTCGAATACCATCCCGGCGCGATCCCGGCTGCCGAGAGCTTTGACGTCGTGGTGTGCGGCGGCGGACCGGCCGGCCTGGCGGCCGCGCTCGCCGCGCGGCGCAACGGGATGAGGACGCTGCTGGTCGAGGCGCAGGGCCAGCTCGGCGGCATGGGCACGTCGGGCCTGGTGTCGCACTGGCTCGGCGGCCGCACCAACGACTGCAGCCACTGGGTGGTCGGCGGCGTCTTCCGCGAGCTCGCGCGCGAGGGCGTCGAGCGCGGCATCGCGCTCGCGCCCAGGCCCGAGCCCGGTCGCGGCTACTCGCCCTTCGGGTGGAACCCCGACACCGGAGGCCAGCTCACCGCCGGCATCCCCTTCGATCCCTTTGCCATGGCCGCGGCCCTCGATGAGCGGCTGCTCGATGCGGGCGTCGACCTTCTCTATTTGACCTCTGTCGTGGACGTGCTGCGCCACGGCGACCGCATCAGCCACGTGGTGCTGCACAACAAGAGCGGCTTCTCGGCGGTGCCTGCCGCCCTGGTGATCGACGCCACGGGCGACGCCGACGTCGCGGCGCTCTCCGGATGCCAGACGATCCTCGGCCGCGAGGAGGACCGGCTGATGACTCCGGTGACGCTGCAGGTGCACATGGACGGCATCGACCAGGACGCTCTGGCAGCCTGGATCAACGAGCACGATTCGCCGCGCTTCCTCAAGGAGATCGAGGAGCTGCGGGCGAAAGGCGAGTGGCCCTTTGCCTACGACCGCTTCATCAGCGTGCAGATGACCGAAAAGGGCACGATGATGATCAACACGCCGCGCATCACCGGCATCGACGGCACCGACGGCGCCTCGGTGACCCGCGGCATGATCGAGGGCAGGCGCGAGATCCTGAAGCTCCTGCGGATCATGCGGCGGCACATCCCCGGCTGCGCCCGCGCCCGCATCCGCGCCGTGGCGCCGCTGCTGGGCGTGCGCGAGACGCGGCGCATCGTTGCCGACTTCCAGCTCACGGTCCGCGACCTGGCCGAGGGAAGGCAGTTCCCCGACACGATCGGCTTCACGGCCTACGGCTGGGACCTGCCGGACCCGATTCGGCCGAGCTGGCAGCCGCTGCACGAGAAGCCGGTGCGCAAGCCGGCGGTGACGCCGATCCCCTACCGCGTCATGCTGCCGCGGCCCGTGCGAAACCTGATCTGCCCCGGCCGGGCGGTGTGCGTGGAGCGCGACGTGCTCGGCCCGCTGCGCGTGCAGGCGCCCTGCATGGCGATGGGCGAGGCGGCGGGCACGGCCGCGGCTCTGGTCGGCGCCGGGGGCTGCTTTGCCGACGTGGACACGGAGCTGCTGCGCAGCAAGCTGCGCGAGCAGGGCGCGATCGTGGACGCCGATCCGGCGTGGGAGGCTCCGTGAGCCGGCAGCTCTTTCTCGACGATACCATGATCGCGCGCAAGCAGGGGGTGACGCGGCGCCTCCATCCCGCGCGCAAGGAGAGCGAGCCCGTGCTGCGGCCCGACCGACCGTGGGAGGGCAGGCGCGTCTACAACTACGGCTCGGTGCGCCGCGACCCGGCATCGGGCCTCTGGCGCATGTGGTACCTCAGCCGCATGGGCTCGGGCCAGGCCTCCCGCGTTCCCGGAGCCGAGAGGCACGGCGATCTGATCCTCTACGCCGAATCCGAAGACGGGCGTACCTGGCGCAAGCCCGATCTCGGGCTCGTGCCCTTCGACGGCGACACGCACAACAACATCGTGCTGCCCGGATGCCACGGCAGCAGCCTGGTCATCGACGCCGAGGCGGACGCGGACGAGCCGTACCGGCTCGTGGCCTGGAGCTGGGTCGACCAGCGCTACCGGACATACAGGTCGGCCGACGGCCTGTCGTGGCACGGCTGCGAGGCCGGTACTCCCATAGCCGACGGTCAGGAAGTCGTCAGCGTGGCGCGGGATCCGCGCACGCGGCAGTATTTTGCCTTTCACCGCGTGTGGGACCGCGACCGCGAGCCGAAGCGGCGCCTCATCGCTGCGAGCCGCAGCTTTGACCTGGTCAACTGGAGCCCGCCCGAGACGATCCTCGTTCCCGACGCTCTCGACGATCCCGGCGCCGAGTTCTACGACCTCTCCGGCTTCTGGTACGAGAGCCGCTTCGTGGGGCTGCTGCCGGTGTTCCGGGTGCTCTCCTACGAGCCGCACAGGCGGCAGGTCGACGGCGCGGACGTGAGCCCGTGGGACGGCCCCATCGAGGCGCAGCTTGCGAGCAGCGCCGACGGGCTGCGCTGGCAGCGCTTCGAGGACCGCTCGCCGATCGTGCCGCGCGGGCCGCAAGGCTCTTTCGACGCCGGATGCATCCTGGGCCTCGCCGACGCGCCTGTGATCGCCGGCGACCGGCTGTGGATCTACTACGCGGCGGTCAACACGACGCACGGCGGCCCGATGCCGCCCAAGGAGATCACCATCGGCCTGGCGTCGTGGAGGCTCGACGGGTTCGTCTCGCTGGAGGCGGGAGCCGAGGGCGGCGTGATCGAGACCGCTCCGCTGCAGGCCGGTGGCAGCCGGCTCGAGGTGAACGTCGAAGCACCGGGCGGAGCGCTCGAGGTCGAGGTGCTCGAGGCCGACGGCAGGCCGCGGCCCGGCTACGGCCGGGCCGAGTGCCGGCCCGTCACCGGCGACCTGACGGCCGCAGTCGTGCGCTGGCAGGATCGGGTCGGGCTCGACGCGAGCCGGCCGTTGAGGCTGCGCTTTCACCTGCGCTCAGGCAGGCTCTACAGCTACGGCTTTCGTTCCGCGTGAGCCGGGCCTGCAGGCCTATGCTTCGGACAGCCTGTCCAGCTCGGCCAGTTCGGAGCCCTCGACGCTGATGCGTGCGGCCCCGGCATTGTCCTCCATCTGTTCGATCCGTGTCACTCCCGCGATCACCGAGGAGATCTCCTCGTGGGCCAGGAGCCACGCGATCGCCAGTTGAGCGATGCTGCACCCCTTCTGCGACGCCATGCGCTGCAGAGCGTCGAGGATGGCGTAGTTCCTGTCGGTGAGATACTCCCTGGCCCACGATGCATCCGCCTCTGAGGCGAGCCTGCCGCCGGCGTCGGTCGCCCCGCGGCGGTACCGCCCCGTGAGGAATCCCACGGCCAGCGGCACCATTGGGACGAGGCCGACGCCCTGCTCTCGCAGGAATGCAAGCATCTCACGTTCGCTGCCTTGACCGCCGGCCACCTTGTTCCGGTCGACCAGGTTGTAGCGGTTCTGCAGGGCGATGAGGCGTGTGCCGGCCCCCCCGGACACTGCGGTCAGGGCTCGCATCTCCTCCTCCAGCTGCCGGCGGCTGCGGTTCGAGACCGCCAGGTACACCACCTTGCCCTGACGCACCAGGTCGGCAAAGGCCTGCCACGTCTCCTCCAGCGGCGTCTCCCAGGCTCCTTCGGGCGTCAGGTTGGGCGCGTGATGATAGAGCAGGTCGATGCGGTCGGTCTGAAGCCTCCTCAGGCAGTCCTCCACGGCCCGCATGATGTACTTGCGCGAGGCTCCTGACTGGTTGGGGGAGAACTCACGGGATGCTTCGTGTTCGTCGCGGACCGAGTTGCGGACCTTTGTGGCCACGACCACCATGTCGCGTTCGCGGCCGCCCCGCGCGGCAAAGAAACGACCCAGCAGGCGCTCGCTGTTGCCGGAGCCTGCGTTGTACGAGTTGGCCGTGTCCCAGTGGGTGATGCCGAGCTCCAACGCCCGGTCCAGGACGCGGAAGCCCTCGTGCTCTCCGATGCGCGACCCGTCGTAGGCGGGGTCACCCCACTTCCAGAGACCCAGGCCGATCTCCGAAAGCCAGAGGCCCGAGGCGCCGCACCTGCGGTACTTCATTCCGCGGAAGTCCTTTCGAAGCATGTGATCCTCCCTCGCACGCCGGATCGCCCCCGGGCTGACCGGTGCCTGCAGTCTATGTCACCTGGCTGGATGCGCCAAGCCGCGGACGGGACGTGGACGGGGTCCACGCGCCGGCCCCCCCGGTCAATCCAGCGGAACCACCTCCACGTCGTCCACGGTGACATCGGCATGGTGCGCCACGATAAGCGCGGCGCCCTCGCTCCTCTCGCCCGCGAGTCCGCGGCCGGTGAGGTTCCAGTCAGCCGGCTCCGGCGCACCCGCCTCCCAGACCTTCAGAGCGTAGTCCCCGCGGCCGTCGGCGGCTGCGCGCACCTGCATCTTGAATCGGTAGGTCCTGCCTGCCGCGATCCTGAAGCCGCTGCGGTCCTCGGCCAGGGGTTCGTTGAGCGTGTCGTCCTTGAGACGCCCCCCGAGGATCGAGAGGCGATAGTCGCGCACGGTGTCGGCCTTGTCCCTCCCGTAACGATACCATCCCAGCGCGCCGATCGGTCTCCACTCGCGCCTGGGCTGAAGGCCGTCGTCGGTGTGTCCCTTCCAGCGAAGGACGATTCCGAACCCTGCCCCGATGTCGGGGTAGCGCAAATGCCCTGTGTCGAAGCGGTGCGGCGTCATGTTCGCGGCGAGCCAGTAGTCGGCGAGACCGAGGTCTCCGAAAGCGAGCAGCCTGTCGTAGCCGGTCTGCGGACAGCGCAGCCCCGAGGGAGTGAGCACCCACTGTCCATCCACGACGCGGGCAAAGGCTCCGACGCGGGAGCACTCGGCCGCTCGCCGCCGCAACGGCAGCCCCGGGCGCCCGGCCTCGAGGTGGATCACGAGATCCCGGCATGCCTGGTCGCCTGCTGCGTTGCAGGCAGTCAAGCGGACCCGGTTGGCCCCACGGTTGAGCTCACGGGGATCGATTTCGATGTTGTAGTCGCCCCTTCGCTCGAGGCGGGCGCCGTCCGGGCCGACGGAAAAGGTCAGAGAGGGGCCGCCATTGACCCGATACCATGCCCGCGTCACCGCGTCCGACGAGGCGACGCGGCCTGGGAGATTGACCCACCGGGTGGGCACTGGGCTCACGCCTATCCGCAGCGGATCGTCGCTCCACGGCTCAATGCAGATCATGACGCGATCGCATCATACTGCCGCGAGCCCAGTTTGAAAATCGGGCGAGGCCGGTGATACACTGGCCTGCATGCCCGACCTCAGGGGCTGGTTAGGGCGCTTTCGCGGCTCGGCCTTCTCCCGCTATTTCGCCGCTTTTTTCGCCCTCGCGTCGCTTGTGCTCATCCTGTCGAGCGTCCTTCTGTACAGGCAGTTCGAGATCGCCACCACCGAGGCTGTGGCGCGGCAGACCGTCGAACGGCTCGCCCAGGCGCGCAACACCTTTCACGCCGTCCACGACTGGATCATCGCGGCCTCGGTGCAGCTGAGCACCGACCCGTCAATCGGACGCCTCCTCTACGGAGGACCGCTGGACCTCACCGAGGCAGCGAGCGCCCTGTCGCGCCTCCAGGAGCTCACCGCCTACTATCCCCTCATCGCGTCAGTGTACCTTTTCAACGAGGCGCGAGAGGAGTTCTATTCGTCCGTCAACGGACGCGAAGGCTCGCAGTGCAGCGACCCCGGACTGCCGCTTCTGCTGAGGGAGATCGGGCCGCAGGACCTGTTCACCTACATACCCAGACGCTCGCCCGCAGCCAGGGAGATCCCCCCGCCTGGCGGCGAACGGGACGCAGCGGGCTGTAGCGTGTTCACTCTCGTGTTCCGGGATCAGGGGCTGCGGGCGCCGAGCGGCAACCGCAGCTCCCTGGTCGTGAACATCCGCGAATCTGATTTTCGCCGGGCGTTCCTGACGCAGTTTTCCACGGCCGGAGGCGACATCATCGTCCTGGACCAGGGCGGCCGCATCATTTCTCATCCGCGTCCCGACCTAGTGGGCGATGGCCGCGCGATCGCCGATATCCACGCCGAGATCGCCGCGCGCGCGGCCGACGCCGGCGAGGTCGGGACGCGCAACGCCCGGACACTGGTGAGCTACGTGCGCGACGGGCGCTTCGGATGGGTCTTCGTCCATGTGGTCTCGCGGGAACGGCTTTTCGCCCCCGTGGCCGCCGTTCGCAACGCGGCGTTGGTGATCTTCGGCGTGCTGTTCGGCCTGTCCCTCTTGCTCGCCTTTGTGACGTCGCGGGGGCTGTACCGGCCCATCGGCCGGCTGGTGGCAAGCGCCTCCCGCATGGAGGAGTCGCTGCACCTGGCCGAAGCTGTCCCGGAGCCGAAGGCCGACATCGACGAGATCAACAGGCTCGGGCGCGTCTTCTCGTCTCTGGCGGCGCAGGTGCGCTCCGCGCGTGACGAACGCACGCGCGAGACCCTGCGCCGATACCTGCTGGGGCTCAGCACGCAGCCGCCCGAGGCGCTCGAACACCACGATCCGGATCACGGGCTGCTGCTTCTGGTCGTGGTGCGGATCGATGGATACAGGCGTCACGTTGCGGAAATCGGCCTGCGAGCTGTCGCCGAGCTCTACGCCTCCCTGGAGCGTTTTCTTGCGGACCAGCTCGCCGTGGATGCTGCCTGCACCGTGGTCGACGAGGAGTACCTGATTCTCACCCTGCCGCTCGGTCCCGGGGACCCCGAGGCCGCTGCGCGAGCCCTCCTCGATCGGCTCGCGGTAGCGAGAAGAGCCGCCGAGGAACGACTGCGGAGTTCATTCTCCGCCGCGGCCGTCGGGCCGCTTCTCGAGAAGGATGCGCTGCCTGACGCCTACCGGACTGCCGTGGCTACGCTGGAAAGCGCCTTTGTCCGCGGCCCGGGGAGCATCCTCAGGGCGGCGCCCCTGCCGATGGCCCGGGGGGGCTTCCGGTTCCCAGAAGGCAGCGCCCGGTCCGTGATCGAGGAGATCCGGAAGCGGGATCCGCGCAAGGCGCTCGAGCACACCCGCGCCTTTATGTCGGTCCTGGAGTCGGGCACCCGCGAGGGATTTCGCCTGTCCCTGCTGCTGCTGCGAGCCATGATCGCCCGCGAGCTGGAAGAGATACGGCTGCCCGACGACGCCCAGGGCGGAAGCCCGGCCGAGGCCCTGCGGAGGCTCGACGAGACCGACACACTGGCGGAGGCCCGCGAGGCGTTGGAGGGCATCGTCAGGCGACTGGCCTCGTCGCCGGTCGGCATCGACAGGGCGGACCAGAGACGGCTCGTCGCTCGGACCAAGGAGCTCATCGCGAAGAGCCTCTCGGACCGCGCGCTGTGCCCCGACTGGGTCGCAGGCAAGATGGGATACTCGACGAGCCACATCCGCTTCCTGTTCAAGAAGAACGAGGGCCTGTCGCTCTCGGACTACATCACCGAGGCCCGGCTGCTCGCGGCGAGGGAGCTCCTGAAGGACTCGTCCCTCAGCGTCCGGCAGGCGGCCGAAAGGGCCGGATTCTACAACTACACGTACTTCTTTACCGTCTTCAAGCGCCGCTTCGGCAGGACTCCGGCAGACCGCCGGATCGCCCCGGGGTAGGTTCCGTCAGCAATCGAAGCAATCGTCAGCATTCGCAGTTGCGGTCCGTGCCGACCTGTGCTGTCGTGAAATCGTCATGAACCAGGCCGGGTCATCCGCGGTCAGGCGCCGTGCCTTTCGTGTTCGCCTGCAGCGCTATGGAGCCCTCTACGTGATGCTGGCGCCGACTCTCGTTTTCGCGCTGCTCTTCCAGTACCGGCCCTACGGCTGGATCCAGATCGCCTTTCGGGACTTCAGCTTTCTCGCGCATGGCGCGGGGGGCATGGGTGCCAATCCCTGGGTCGGGCTGCGGCACCTGCGTGCCTTCGTCACAGGACCGGATTTCTACAGGATCGTTCGCAACACGGCGGCGATCAGTCTCCTGGCACTGGTGTTCGGCTTCCCGATGCCGATCCTGTTCGCCCTCCTCGTCAACGAGGTCAGAAGCCGGCGCTTCAAGAGGGTCGTGCAGACCGTCACCTACCTTCCTCACTTCGTGTCCTGGGTCATCGTCGCGGGCCTCTTCTACTTTCTCCTCGATCCCCGCGACGGCACCGTGAACCGGATCATCGTGGCTCTCGGAGGCGAGCCGATCCCGTTCTTCCGCCGGCCGGAGTGGTTCTGGCCGGTCATGACTGTGGCCACCATCTGGAAGAACGTGGGGTGGAGCTCGATCATCTACCTGGCGGCCATCACCTCGATCGACCTGGAGCTCTACGAGGCGGCGGCCATCGACGGCGCGGGCAAGCTGCAGGAGATCGCCCACGTCACGATTCCCGGCATCCTGCCGACGGTCATCGTGGTGCTGATCATCACCACGGGCCGCATCGTCACCGGCGGAGGGATCATCCCCGACTTCGAGGCTGTCTTCAACATGGGCAATCCCCTGGTGTCCCGCACAGCCGAGAGCATCGCCATCCACAACTACAACCAGGGGATCCTCATGGGAAGGTACTCGTATTCGACCGCAGTCGGGCTCTTCCAGTCGGTCATCGCCTTCGTCTTCGTGTTCGGGTCCAACACACTGGCCAGGAAGACGCGGGGTTACGGAGTGCTTTGATGAAGGCCCTCAGCCGGCAAGGCCGCCTCGGACAAGCCGCCGTGATCGCAGTTCTGGCGGTCGTCGCCTGCCTCGCGGCCTACCCGTTCGTCAACGCCCTCGCCTTTTCGCTTTCCGACCCGATCGAAGCAAGCCGTGGCGGCATCTACCTGCTGCCACGCAAGGTCACCTTCCAGAACTACGAGGCGGCCTTCCGGCGCCGCGACGTCCTGCCGGCGTTCGCGATATCGGTGGCGCGCACGCTGGCAGGCATCACCTACCACCTGTTCTTCTGCGGCATCGCCTCCTATGCCCTGTCCAAGGAGGCTTTGCCCTTTAACAGGACCCTGACCGTGTTCCTGATCGTTCCTATGTACGTCTTTCCCGGGCTTATCCCGGCCTACGTGAATATCTACGAGCTGGGTCTCATGAACAGCTTCTGGGTCTACGTGCTGCCCCACGCCTTTGGCGCCTACAACATGCTCGTCATGCGCACCTACTTCCGCGGGATTCCCGAGAGCCTCAGCGAGTCCGCTCACATCGACGGCGCCGGTCAGTGGCGCATCCTGTTCACTGTGATCGTGCCTCTCTCGGCGCCGGTGCTGGCAGTGATGGCGCTCTGGCAGGGAGTCTGGCAGTGGAACTCTTGGTTCGACGCCATGCTCTACGTCGCCAACGTCAAGCTGCACCCGGTTGCGATGCTGCTGCGCCGCATCATTTCGGAGAACGAGATCGCCGAGACCACGAGCCTCGACGCCGCCATGGGCGGGCAGGGGAGGACCTTTTCGCCGAAGAGCCTCCAGATGACGATGCTGCTGATCACCACGCTGCCCATCGTGCTCGTCTATCCGTTTCTGCAGCGCTACTTCGTCAAGGGGATCATGATCGGCGCCGTCAAAGGCTGACCGGTCCTGAAGGGCGCGTTGCGCCTCCTCACAGTCCGGCAAGGAGGGCTTTATGAAAAGATCTATCGTGCTTTTCGTGGTCGCGACGGCGCTGGCCGGCCTCGCGCACGCCGAAGGCGCCACCGAACAGGGGGCCCGGCCTGGGGAGTCGGTCTACACCTACTCCGTGTTCTTCAACACCGACGAGCTGTTCGAGTGGTGGGACAACCCCAAGGACATCGTCACCCCGTATTTCGAGACGAAGTTCGGGCTCAAGATCGACAAGGATCGCACCTACTGGCTGCAGGGGCAGCGCATCGAGCAGAGGATCAACGCTTTCATAGCAACCAACTCGTGGCCCGACGTCTTTGTGGGCACACACGGTCATTTCGCGGAGACCGCGCCGATGTCCAAGGACCTCACGGAGCTCCTGCCGGTGCACATGCCGACCTACTGGAAGACCCGAATGGCAGAGCGAGACCGGCAGCTCAGCACCTACAACGGCAGGGTCTACCATGTCTACAAGTACGACGGGGCGGACTGGTCGCCTGAGTCGCTCAAGGATCCTTACAAGAACGGCTGGGGCAACAGCCTCCAGATCCGCGAGGATATCCTTTACAAGCTCGGCTACAAGTTCACGCCGCTTCGGGAGATCCAGGAGCGCTGCCAGCGCGAAAAGCGGGCGGTCACGCTCGAGGATCTCAGGATAGAGCCCAACCCCTACACGACATTTGACGAGTTCGCCGCCTTCCTGCGCAAGATCAGGGATGCCAACATCAGCGATCCTGCCGGCAAGCCGGTGATCCCCTTCACGACGCGTTGGGGAATCCAGATCCTGGGCGCGGGGCACGGATTCAGCAACGTTTGGGTGTGGAATCCGAAGACGAAGAAGGCCGAGGGTTTTCTCGGCTCCGAGGGAGCCAAGGGCTTTCTCAGGTGGTGGTGGAAGGCCTACCGCGAGGGTCTCATCGACCCCGACTACGTGATCCAGACCAATACGCAGCTGGAGGAGAAGGTCAACGGCGGCCGCGCGGCCCTGTGGATGGAGCCGAACCACAACAACGTGCAGAAGTCGCTCTTGCGCCTCAATCCGGCCTGGTACGTCAGGCCGATGCCTAACCCGGCCAACGATCCGAAGAACATGACCTACTGGTACCCCTACACCCCGGGATACTTCGCGGTGTCCCTAAAGAAGTGCCTGCCGGACGACCTGGCGATCCGCTTCCTCAAGATGTGGGACTACATGTACAGCGACGACGGCATTCGTGACCTCATCTACGGTCCGGCGTCTGCCGGTCACCGGACCGCGCGCAGCAGTGACGGCCGCGTCGTTTTCACCCCCGCGATGCAGGCCCTCTACGACAAGAAGGACAAGACGATCGAGAACGGCCCCGTGCAGCTCGGGCTCATGGGTGGCGCAGCCCACCGCTGGGGCGACTACTGGTCGCGGATCGCCTATTTCAGCGCGGCTCCCCGGGTGGATTTCGGCCTAGGGCCGACGAGGGCTTTCGATCCGCGCCCTGACGTCCTCAGCCGCGCGCGGCGTCTCTTCGACTCGACGGGGATGGCTCTCGACGGAAGCGCGGCCAGCCCCGTAGGCGAGGCGCCGACGGCCACGGCTAACTACTGGAACTCGACCTTCAAGTACAACGACATCACCGAGCTGTTGAATGCGAAGACCGAGCAGGAGTTCGACAAGGCGTGGACGGTAACTCTGCAGAAGAACGAGACCATCGGCCGCTACACGGAGCCGGTCAAGGTCATGACCGAGGTCTTCAACGCGCGCGGATACAAGTGAGCGATCGGCGGCTCCGGGCCAAGGCAGCAAACGCCCGGAGCCCGTCGCCTTGAGGTGAAAGGGGCGCTATGAGTCCGGGGAGTCGGTTGATCAGGGTGGGCGTCGTGGGATGCGGGGTGGTGGCAACGGCCTACTACCTGCCGTGTCTGCGGAGAATGCCAGGCGTGGAGATCACGGCGCTCTGCGACATTCATCCCCGCCGGCTTCGCGAAAGCGCCCGGCTTTTCGGCGCCTGCGAGACCTACGAGGACTACGCCGAGATGATCAGGAGGGCCGACATCGAGGCGGTGTTCGTGCTCACGGCCCCCGGAACGCATGTCAAGTTCACCCTGATGGCGGCGGAAGCGCGCAAGCACGTGCTGCTGCAGAAGCCGATGGCCACGACGATCGCCGACGCCCACGCGATCGTTGAGGCGGTCCGGCGGGCGGGTGTCAAGGCGCTCGTCGAGCCCAGCTCCTCCACGGTTCTCGATCCCGTCTACGCGGCCTTGGTGGAGATCGTTGGCAAAGGCGTGCTCGGAGACCCCTACTGGTTTTCCCTGATACCTACCGGACCCGATCGCTATCATCCTTCCCTGTCCGGGAATCCCTACGGCGCCGCCGCGTTCTACACAAAGGACTCCGGAGGCTATCTGTTCGATTTCCCCTATGCGCCGACTCAGATCGTGACGCTTCTGGGTGCCTGCAGGAGCGTCACGGGGCTGGCCAGGATCTCGGTCCCCGAGCGGGAAATCGTCCCCGAGGGGCGTTACGACGAGTTCCTCGAGGCGGCGACAGACCCCGACAACGCCAACTACTGGGACTGTGTTCTGGAAGCGCCGCGGACGAAGAAAGTCAGGATGGAGGCGCCGGATAACGTGTTCAACCTCTACGAGATGGCCTCGGGCTGGATCGGGACGTTCCACGCGGGCCGGCTCTTTCACCCCATGCCGCGGGGCTCGAACGGAGGGGGCCTCGAGATCTTTGGAACCGAGGGGAATCTGATCTTCGGTCGGACCTTCGACACGGCGGTGCTGATCACGACGAAGAAACACCTCTTGCCTGCCACGGATGCCGACGGCTGGTACCGCATCCCGCGCAGGGGCGACCCCAGCAGGGCAAAGTGGCCCAAACCGACGCCGGGAGGCTTCAACTACTACGAGGAATCGACTGCGCATTTCATCGACTGCATCCGCGAGGATCGCGATCCGATCCCCAACGTGGAGTGGGGCAGGCACATCACCGAGATGATGTTCGGCGCCCTCGAGTCGTCCCGTACCGGGCGCCGCTACGACATGACCACTACAACGACCGGTCTCGTCGGCGGGTAGCGGGGCGCGCCGCGCCGCCTTCTGTTTCTGCTTGTCTGTGACCGGGGCGATGCGCCGGGATCGGCACGCGGGAGACGGCGCGGCAGCTCGTCCGTCGCGCGCGGGACACGCGGTGGCGTCCGCACCCCAGGCCCCGCCAGACGCGAGCCCTTTGACAACGCCACGCCCTTCGCTATCCTCGGCCAAGGAGCAGGCATGATCGATTACCGCAGGCGAATCGTCGAAGCGAACGCGCGCGACGTGGTGGTGTGCGGAGGAGGGCCTGCCGGCTGCGCCGCCGCGCTCGCGGCCCGGCGGGAGGGCCTGAGCGTCCTGCTGATCGAAGGCCAGGGCCAGCTCGGCGGAATGGCCACCAGCGGCCACGTCTCGCACATGCTGGGCGGCCGCACGCAGGAGGGCGAGTGGGTCGTCGCCGGGCTCTTCCGCTCGCTCTGCGAGCAGGCGGCTGCCGAAGGTGTAGCGGTGATCCCGCGCCTGGACCCGGCGCTGCGCTACCACCCCTACGGCTGGATCCGCTGGTTCATCCACGGCGTATCGGTCGAGCCGTTCCGCTTTGCCGCCTTTCTCGACCGGAGGATGCGCGAGGCCGGGGTCGAGGTGCTGCTGCACACACAATTCGTGGACGCGGTCACAGCCGGCGGCAGGATCACCCACGCGGTAGCGGCCAGCAAGAGCGGCCTGCAGGCGCTGCCTGCCAGCGCCTTTGTCGATGCCACCGGCGACGCCGACGCCGCGGCCCGCTCGGGCTGCGAGGTCGTCAAGGGAAGGCCGGGCGACGGCCTCATGGCCCCTGCGACGCTCGAGTTCCACGTCGACGGCGTCGACGAGGAGGCGCTGTCGGCCTGGATCCACGAGCACGACCAGCCCAAGCTCGTGCCGCTGGTCGAGCGCCTGCGCGCCGAGGGTGTGTGGACCTTCCCCTACGACATCTTCCTCTCGACGCGCCTGACCGAGCCCGGCACCTTCTACATCAACACCTCGCGCCTGGTCGGAGTGGACGGCACGGATGCGGCCTCGCTCTCCGAGGCCATGGCCCGGGGCCGCGCTGAAGTCGAGGAGCTGCTGCGGATCATGCGGGCGCACCTGCCGGGCTTTGGCGGCGCGCGGCTCAAGTCCGTCGGGTCGCTGCTCGGGGTGCGCGAGAGCCGGCGCATCGTCGGCGACTTCGTGATGACCGCCGACGACCTGAGGGCCGATCGCGATTTCCCCGACGCCGTCGGCTACAGCATGTACGGCTGGGACCTGCCCGACCCGCACCGGCCGACCGTGCAGCCGCTGCTCGACGCGGGCGTGCGCAAAGGGCTCTCCACGCCGCTGCCCTACCGGATGATGGTGCCGCGGCCACTCGGCAACCTGGTCTGCCCGGGCCGCGCCGTGAGCGTCGAGCGCGACGTGCTCGGTCCCGTGCGCGAGATCGCCCCGGTGATGGCGATGGGCGAAGCCGCGGGCGTTGCCGCAGCCGAGGTGGCCCGCGAGGGACGGCGCTTCGCCGACGTGGACACCGGGGCGCTGCGCGAGCGGCTGCGCGAGCTCGGCTGCCTCGTCGACCGCGCCGCGCTTCCCGCGATCTCCCCGAGGAACGACTCGTGGTGGAAGGCTTGAGCCGCCCGCGTGTGGCCCTGGTCGGGGTCGGCGGCTACGGAGGCACGCACCTGGCCGCGATCGAGCGCCTCGCCGCGCGGGGCCTCTGCACGCTCGCCGCGGTCGTCGTCCGCGACGAGAGCCGCCGCGCTGCCGAAGCCGCGCGCCTGCGTGCGGCCGGAGTCCGCATCCACCGCTCGCTCGAGGAGCTGCTGGCCCGCGAGCCGGGCCGCGTCGATCTCGTCGTGCTCGCCACCGGAATCCCCGAGCACGCGGCTCAGACGCAGGCTGCGCTGGGCGCAGGCTTCGCTGTGCTGTGCGAGAAGCCGGCAGCCGGCTCCTATGCCGATGCGCTGCGCATGAAAGCGGCGGCAGAGCGCAGCGGCCTGCTGCTCGCCATCGGGTTCCAGAACCTTGCATCGGCGAGCATCCGCAGGATCAAGGCCCTCGTGCTCTCGGGCCGGATGGGAGCGCTGCTGTCCGCGCAGGGCCTCGTCGTGTCGCCGCGCTCGGCCGCCTACTACGAGCGCAACCGCTGGGCGGGTCGCATGTCCGTCGACGGGATCGCCGTCAGGGACTCGCCAATCCAGAACGCGGCGGGTCACTACCTCGCGAACCTGCTCTTCGCCGCCGGCGGAATGCCGGAGTCGGCCATCGGCGAGAGCTACAGGGCCGCCGCGATCGAGGGCGCCGACACGCAGTGTCTTCGCCTGACCATGGACGGCGGCTGCCGCATCGACTTCGCGGCGAGCCACGCGGCGAGCCGACCGCTCGACATCGTGGCCGAGTACGAGCTGGAGGGCGGGCGGATCCTCTGGCGCAAGGGCGGTGATACCGAGGTCGTGGCGCCGGACGGGTCGATCATTGAGCGCTTCGGCAACGAGTCGGCGGTGCTCGAGGATCTCGTGCTCGAGGATGCGCTCGAATCCCTGCGCACGGGCCGGCCGCCGCTGTGCGGCATCGACAACGCCCTCGCCCACGCGGCGTGCGTGGAGCTGCTCTTTCGTTCGGCGGCAGTCCGGACCGTGGAGGCCCGGTACCTGCGCGAGATACGGGGCAGCGACGGCCGGCCGATCGCTGCGATCGAAGGAATCGAGGGCCTGATGGAGCGGATGTACCGCGAGCGCCGCAGCTTCTCGGAAGCGGGCGCTCCCTGGGCCGCTGCGGGGCGCACGGTCGACGCCGCCGAGCTGGGGCTGTAGGAGACGCGATGTTCGAGGAGCGCACGATCTGGGCGAGACGCGACGACGGCGCCTTCTGCCGCGCCATCCCTTCGATCGCGGTGACCGCTGCCGGCACGATCCTGGCGTTCAGCGAGGCGCGCCTCGCCGACGACGAGGCCCCTGGCGAGGACCTGATGTACGACGAAGTCCCCTCGCACCTCGCCCTCAAGCGCAGCGGGGACCGCGGGGTCACGTGGTCGGCGAGCGTGCTGCTCGAGCGGGCCGACGGCAGCTTCTGGGCCGCAGCGGGCCGCCCCGGCAAGCTCGAGTGCTGGAGCCAGTGTTGCCCCGTGGTGGATCTGCGCACCGGCCGCATCTCGGTGTTCTACGTGCTGAACGAGGGAGCGCACGGGGCGAGGAACCTTCAGCGTTTCTCCCGGGTCTTCGTCCGCCAGAGCGACGACGAAGGACGCACCTGGTCGCCCAGGCGCGAGATCACCGAGATTTTTGCCGGCTCGTCGCCCGCGCTGAGCGCCGAGGGCTTTCCGGCCGACGAGCTCGGCCGCGCGTTCCACATCTGCATCGGCCACGGGCTGCAGCTCGCATCGGGCAGGCTCATCGCCCCGTTCTGGAGCCGCCGCTCCCTCGCCCATCCGCAGGCCGAGCGCGGCTACGGCATCGACCTGGTGGGCAGCGACGACGGCGGCGCGGGCTGGCGCGTCCTCGCCCGGCTCGGGGGCGAGCAGTACCTGACCGAGTCGCGCCTCGTCGAGCTGGGCGACGGCAGCCTGCTGCTGAACGCGCGCGGCGACCGACCCGACGTTTCGCAGTGGCGGTTCCAGTCGCGCAGCAGCGACGGGGGCCTGACGTGGAGCCCGCCGGAGCCTGTGCGCGGGCTGGGCGGGAGCTTCCGCTGCGATGCGGGCCTCGCGCGGATCGGAGACAGCCTGCTGTTCGCCAAGGGCGCCGACGCGAGCGAGCGGCGCTGCATGACCGTGCGCAGGAGCGACGACGGCGGACGCACCTGGCCGTGGAAGCGCGTGGTCCACGACGGCGCCGCCTACTACTGCGACCTGGCCGCGCTGCCCGACGGCACCGCGGCCCTGCTGTATCTCAAGGGCCGCCTCAATCGCTGGCGCGGGCTGGAGGTGTCGTTCGCGCGCTTCGACCTGGAGTGGCCGCGGGGTTCTTGACGTTGTGCATATTGCAAGTTAGTCTTTCAATATGCACTACAGTCTGATCCCCCGGATGCTGGGCTCCGTCGTCTTGCGGGCCCTGGACGAATCCCCCGCGGTCGCCGTGCTCGGACCTCGCCAGTGCGGCAAGTCGACGCTCGCCAAGACGCTGCTCGGCGGCCGCCCCGGCGCGGTGCTGCTCGACCTGGAAAGGCGCTCCGACGCGGCCCGTCTGGCCGAGCCCGAGCTCTACTTCCAGGCTCATCAGCAGGACCTGGTCTGCCTGGACGAGGTCCAGCGCCTTCCCGACATCTTTCGCGTCCTCCGCTCCGTCATCGACGAGGACCGCCGCAACGGCCGGTTCCTGATCCTCGGTTCGGCCTCACGAGAGCTCATTCGGCAGAGCGCCGAGAGCCTCGCGGGCAGAGTCGAGTACCTGGAGCTCACGCCCTTTCTGCACGAGGAAGTCCGCCAGTCGGGAGTGACGCTGCCGTCCTATCTCCTGCGAGGCGGCTTTCCTCCGAGCACGCTCGCGGCTTCGGACGAAGCGAGCCTTCGCTGGAGACAGAGCTTCGTGAGCACATTTCTCGAGAGGGACATGCCCCAGCTCGGCATATCGATCCCGGCGGCCTCGATCGAGCGCCTGTGGAGGATGGTCGCCCATCACCATGGACAGCTCCTGAACCTGTCGCAGCTCGGCGCTTCCCTGGGAGTGAGCCACCCGACCGCGCGCGCTCATGTCGATCTGCTGGCCCGCACGTTCATGGTCCGGCTGCTGCCGCCTCTGCTCGCCAACACCGCCAAGCGGCTGGTCAAGTCGCCCCGGGTGTACGTTCGCGACAGCGGCATCCTGCACGCCCTCCTCGACATCGCGACCTGGGACGATCTGCTGGGTCACCCGGTGTTCGGTCATTCCTGGGAGGGCATGGTGATCGAGAATGTTCTCGCGCAGCTGCCCGGCTGGCGGGGCAGTTTCTACAGGACGGCAAAGGGAGCGGAGATCGACCTCGTGCTGGAAAAAGGACGTCGCCGCATCGCGGTCGAGTGCAAGGCCTCGACGTCTCCGGACCCGACTGCCGGCTTCTGGAGCGCTCTCGAAGACGTGGGCGCGCGCGAGGCATGGGTCGTGGCTCCCATCGACGGCAGCTACCCTCTGCGGAAGGGCGTCACCGTCTGCGGCCTCACGGAGTGCATCGCCGGCCTCAGGAAATCAGCGGGTTGAGCCTCGGCCGCCGCGCTCTACAGGAGCGCGCCCTGCTCCCGCAGCTTGGCGCGCAGCGTCTCGGGGTCGAGGGCCCGTGGCGCGATGCCGGCGGCGCGGCTGAGCGCCGCAGCGACGCCCGCGGCCTGGCCCATGGCGAGGCAGGTGGCCATGACGCGCACCGAGCCCTGGGCGAGAAAGGTGGCCGAGATCGGGCGGCCGGCCACGAGCAGGTTTTCGACTCTCCTGGGAACGAGGCACCGGTAGGGCACCTGGTACCACTCGCCGCAGGGCATGGGGATCAGGTTGCGGCCGCCGAAGCGCCGGCTCGCCGTGTGCAGGTCGATGGGATGCACGCCGTTGGCGATGCCGTCGCCGAACTTGCGCGCCCCGAGCACGTCGTCCTCGGTGAGCAGGTAGTCGCCCTCGATGCGCCTGCTGTCGCGCAGCCCCAGCTGTGGAGCGATCGACAGCAGCACGGCCGCCTCGCAGCCGGTAACGTGTTTGCGCAGCAGCTCGAGCTTGCGGAACACCTGGCGCGTGGCGAGGGCCTGAGCAGCCGAGAGGTCGTCGGTGCTCGTGGCGTCGAACCGCTGGAGCCCCGTCGGCGAGTTCACGGTGTACTCGCCGGGCCGCGGCAGGGCCATGAGCCAGCAGCGCGAGCCTCCCGCGCCCTCGGCCTCGCTCTCGGGCCAGCGCGCGTCGATGCGGTCCTTGGCGAGGCGCGCGCCGCCGATGCGGAACATGAGCGAAGGCGGTTTGGAGGCATCGTTCTCGTCGCTGCCCGAGGCGAAGGGCGCGCCCGCGAGCGCGGCCACGTCCGCGTCGCCTGTGGCGTCGACGACGCAGCCGGCGCGGGCTGCCGCGAAGCCCGACTTGCCCGAGACCACGACTCCGGCGAGCCGTTTGTCCTCGAGCAGCGCGTCGACGACATTCGTGTGCAGGTGGATCCCGACGCCCGCCGCCTCCAGCAGCTGGAGCGCGGCGAGCTTGACCGCCTCGCCGTCGACAGGGCAGACGCGGGCGACGGTGGCCACGGGGCAGCCGGCTTCGTCGCGGCCCGTCACGCATTCGCCGTGGGCGGCCCGGCGGGCCACGCAGTCGTGGCGGTAGGTGTGGCCAAGGGTGGCGCCGGGAATCGGGGCCAGGAGGTCGATCAGCTCCTGGCCGATACCCCCCACGATCTGCCGGTGGCGCGCGAAGAAGCCGTAGATGGGGTTGACCATGCCTGCGGACGCCATGCCGCCGAGGAACCCGTAGCGCTCCAGCACGGCGGTCCTGGCCCCGCAGCGCGCAGCGGCCGCCGCTGCTGCCAGGCCCGCCGGGCCGCCGCCGCAGACCAGCACGTCGCAGTCGACCGCGACCGGCAGGTCGCGGCCGCCCCAGGAGACCGCCGCGCTCACGCCGCGCCTCCGCCGGGCGGGTCGATGATCGCGCCCTGCGACGCGAGGAGCGAGCGCACCGCAGCCGGATCCAGCTCGCGCGGGTCGCCGCTGCCGCGCGCAGCCAGCGCCGCTGCCGCGCCTGCGGCCTGGCCGACCGCGGCGCAGGTGGCACCGACGCGGGCGGTGCCCAGCGCCTGGCGGTCGACCGAGATGCAGCGGCCCGCAGCCAGCAGCCCGCCGACCTCGCGCGGCGCCAGCGAGCGGTAGGGGATGCGGTAGGGCAGGGGCACGTACATCGCGTGCACCCCGACCTCGCCCTGCGACGGGTGCACGTCGATCGGCCAGCAGCCTACGGCGATCGAGTCGTCAAAAGCGCGGCAGGCGCGCACGTCGTCGCCCGTGAGCACGTAGCGGCCGACCATGCGCCGCGTCTCGCGCACGCCGATGTGGGAGCCGGTCTGCAGCAGCCGCGCCCGCTCGAAGCCCGGGAGCTCGGCGCGGAAGTAGCGCACCAGGGCGGCCACGCTCCTGCGGCCTTCGATCTCGGACCTGCTCAGGTCTGCGGCGTCGGAGGCATCGCCGTAGATGCGCGTGCCGTTGACCCACACAATGTCCTTCTCCAGGCCCCCGAACCAGGGGCCGCCGTAGGCCGGGATCTCGCCCCGCTCGCGCGCCGCTTTGATCCTGTCCCGGTCGCAGGTGACGTCGAGTCGCCGCGATGCGTACTGACTTGCCAGCGGGTCCTTGAGCAGCACCGGCTCGGGCCCGATGGGGATGCGCACCGGCGCCTCGGGATCGATGCGTCCCTGCGGCTGCACGTAGGCGAGGCGGAACGCCGCGGTCATCGGCTGCAGCGCGCGGGCCTTTTCCCAGGCGACGCCGGAGCGGGCAAGCAGGTCGCCGTTGCCCGTGCAGTCGACGGTGACGCGCGCCCGCACGGCCGAGCGGCCGTCGACGTTCTCGATGAACGCCCCGCGCACGCGGCCGTCCTCCAGGATCGGAGCCGCGGCCCACGAGTGGTAGAGGACCCGCACGCCCGACTCGGCGAGCAGCTCGTCGGCCACGAGCTTGACGGTCTCGGGATCGGAATTGAGCACCCAGCTCTCGTTGTCCTCGGCTCCGCCGAGAGCGGCGGCGCGGACGAGCCACTCCCCGGCCACGCCCGCGACGCAGCGGCGGTAGGGCCGCAGCCACGAGTTGTAGCCCGCGAGGGTGAGCACCATGCCCGCGGTCCACATGCCGCCGGCGAATCCGTTGCGCTCGACCAGCTGCACGCTCGCACCCGCCCGCGCAGCAGCGACCGCGGCGCACAGGCCCGCGGGTCCGCCCCCTGCCACCAGCACGTCGACATCGGCGACCACGCCGACGTCGCGCGCCTGCTCGCGAATGACCATGGCCGCATGCTACCCTCGGCGCCCGGCGCGGGGCAAGGGCGGCGCGGCCATGCCGGCGCGGGCTTGCCAGATGAAATATCAGGGGCCATAATGCGGGCGTGAGCGAGATCATCCCCACGACGGCTCTGGGGCACGCGGCGGGAACCCGGCTGGGTCATGGCAGGCTGGGGCGCGAGATGTGGCGCTATCGTCACTTCTACGTGCTCGCGCTGCCGGCGGTCGTGTGCATGGTGCTCGCCAATTACGTGCCCATGGGCGGGCTGGTGCTGGCGTTCAAGCGCTATAACGTGAGCGGAGGCATCTTTGGCAGCCCGTGGGTCGGGCTGCAGTACTTCGAGCGGATGCTGCGCAGCCCGGACTTCGCCCGGATCTTCGCCAATACGCTCATCATCAGCCTTGCCAAGCTCGCCATTGCCTTTCCGGCTCCCATCCTCTTTGCCCTGCTGCTGAACGAAGTGCGGATGATGTTCTTCAAGCGCACGATCCAGACGATCAGCTACCTGCCGCACTTCGTGTCCTGGGTCGTGGCCGCCGGCCTGATCCGGTCGTTCCTCGGCCTCGAGGGGCCGGCCAATGCGGTTCTGCGCCTGTTCGGAGTCACGCCCACGGTATGGCTGACGGTCCCCGACCTGTTCGTTCCGCTGCTGGTGGTCACCGAGGTGTGGAAGAGCGTCGGCTGGGGCTCGATCATCTTTCTGGCCGCCATCACCAGCATCGACCCGGAGCTCTACGAGGCGGCGCAGATCGACGGCGCGAGCCGCCTCCAGCGGATGGTCGCGATCACCCTGCCGTCGATCTCCTACGTGATCGTGATCACGTTCCTGCTGCGCGTCGGGCAGCTGCTGAACGCCGGATTCGACCAGATCTTCAACCTGTACAACCCGCTGGTGTTCTCCGTCGGCGACATCATCGACACCTACATCTACCGCATGGGCATCGAGGACTCGCAGTACAGCTACACGACCGCCATCGGTCTCACCCGCAATGTGCTGGGCATCGTGCTGCTCGGCCTCACCAACGCGGTGACGCGCCGCCTGGGCGGACGGGGGACGCTGTGAAAAGCCGCCGGACGCTCGAGGACCTGGCGCTCGACGCGGTGGTCGCCCTCGTGATGGCGGTCTTTACCCTGTCGGTCCTCTACCCGTTCTGGAGCATGCTCGTCGATTCGTTCAGCACGCCCGACTTTGCCCGCCAGATGGGCGTCAAGTTCCGGCCCAGGCCGTTCACGCTCGAGCCGTACCAGCAGGTGTTCGAGCGGCCGATCGTTTGGCTCGCCTACGCGAACACCATATGGCGGTCGGCGAGCGGGACCGTTGTCAGCATGGTCGTCTGCTTTGCCGCCGCCTACGCGGTCTCCAAGCGGCAGATGCCGGGCAGCCGCGGGCTCACCGTGTTCATGATCTTCACCATGTTCTTCAGCGGGGGATTGATCCCGACCTACCTGTGGTTCAAGCAGCTCGGGCTGATCAACACGCGCTTCGTCCTGATCTTTCCCCACATCGCCGTGGCCTACTACATCGTGATCATGCGCAACTTCTTCATGGCCATGCCGCCCGACCTCGAGGAGTCGGCTGTCATCGACGGGGCGAGCGTCTACACGATCCTGTTCCGGATCGTGGTGCCGCTTTCGATGCCGGTGATCGCCACGGTGGCCCTGTGGTCGGTGGTGTTCTTCTGGAACGAGTGGTTCCACGCGATGCTGTTCGCGCCCAAGAGGGCCCTCACGGTGCTGCAGATGCTGCTGCGCCGCATGCTGATCGAAAACAACACGGTCACGGCCATGGAGATCGTTTCACTGCAGAAGGACCTGATCGCGGATCAGAGCCTCAAGGCGGCCACCATGTTCGTGGCCATCGGCCCGATCATCCTGGTGTATCCCTTTATCCAGAGGTACTTCGTGAAGGGCATCATGACCGGGGCGATCAAGGGGTAGGGAATCGACCCCCGCCTGGGCGGGGGATCAAGACTGATCGAGGAGGTGTGTGCATTAGCTGCAGGAGAATCGTGTCGATGCTCGTGGCGATGGCCAGCGCAGCGGGGCTCTGGGCCGCCCGCGGCCAGGAGCCTGCCGCTGCCGCGGCAGGGGAAAAGATGACCATCACGTGGTTCGGCATGAACCCCAAGGGCACGCTGCTGAAAAAGGACTCGATGGTCGAGCTGTACCTGGAGGAGAAGTTCAACGTCAACATCGAGCCCTGGTACGACGTCGACAACTACGCGCCGGAGCAGTACAAGGTCAAGATCGCCGCGGGGGACATCCCCGACCTGTCTCGGGTCCTGATGCAGTTCGTGGAGCTCGGCGTGGCCCGCGAGATCCCGAAGGAGATGATCGCGAAGTACATGCCGGTCTCCAACAAGAAGTGCCTGGAGCTGGCGCCCGACACGCTGTGGAACCTGAGCACCTTCGAGGGCAAGAACTACGGCATCCCGTACGCCATCAGCATCGCCAAGGCGAGCCCGCTGCTGTACATCCGCAAGGACTGGATGAAGAACGTCGGGGTGACGCAGAAGCCCGACTCGCTCGAGGAGCTGGAGTCGCTGTACCTCAAGTTCCGCAACGAGGACCCGGACAGGGACGGGCAGAAGAACACCTACGCCTACATCCCCTGGGCCGACTTCAAGACCAGGCTGGCCGAGGACTCGCACTTTCCGAACATCCTCGGGGCCTTTGGGGTCACCCACAACGCAACCGGCTTCACCCAGCTCGGCGACAAGGTGGGCCGCGACACCGTCACCCAGCCCTACCGAGAAGCCCTCAAGTTCCTGAACGGCTGGTTCAAGAAGGAGATCATCCATCCCGAGTTCAGCGTGGCCCAGCGAAAGGAATCCGACGCGATCCTGGCCAGCGGGCGGGCCGGCTCCTACGAGCAGTGGTCCGCCTGGGCCGAAAGGCCGGGGCTCGGCCCCTACAACTCGATGAAGGCCAACAACCCCAACGTCGAGCTCGAGTACGTGATTTCGCCCAAGGGGCCCGGCGGCAAGCGCGGCGTCTACCAGCGCGACTCGGCGTGGGGAACGGTCACGATCGGCAAGCAGGTCGACGACAAGAAGCTCATCAGGATCATGCAGATCCTCGAGGTGATGCACACCGACGAGGAAGTGTACTCGATGATCAACCTCGGCAAGAAGGGCGAGCACTGGAAGCTTGACGACAAGGGGCGCGTGGAGTTCATCGGCAACTCCCGCGACGCGGCCAGGCAGGCCGAGCTCGGCGTTACCTACTTCATCTTCCAGTTCATCTACCCGCCGATCGACAAGTACTACGTCGAGGGCTGGCGCTTCCCCTCGCACGAGTACGCGCTGAAGAACCAGACGCAGCTTCCGATCCTCTACGCTCCCGCACTGTCGGAGGAGTACCGCGCGATCCACGCGGACATCCTGCTGCACGAGATGCAGTACTTCTTCAAGGCGATCACGGGCGCCGCGAACCTGGAGGGCGACTGGGACACATACCTGGCCGAGTGGAAGCGCAAGGGCGGCGACCGCCTCGTCGCGGAGGCGAGCCGGTTGTACGCCGCGCGGAAGAAGTAGCCGTTTGCACGAATGCGGGCGCGGGACCCGGTCCCGCGCCCGCTTGCTTGGCCGCCGCGGCGACGCGCGGCGGGGTGGAAGGCTCGATGCTCTCCGACAGCGCCGCCGGCCTCTCTGCGCTGATCGTCGGCTGCGGCTCGATCGGCCGACGCCACGCCCGCGTCCTGCGCTCCCTGGGCCTGCGCGACCTGCGCGCCTGCGATTTGTCGGCCGAGCAGCGGGCCGCCCTGGCTGCCGAAGGGCCCGTCCGAGCGCAGTTCGACTCGTTCGGGGCCGGCCTGGCAGCGAAGCCGGACACGGTGTTCATCTGCACGCCTCCGAGTCTTCATGTGGGCATGGCCGTGCAGGCCCTGGACGGCGGCTGCCACGTCTTTTGCGAGAAGCCCCTTTCCTCCGGTCTCGACGGCCTCGACGCACTCGAGCGTGCCATAGCGCGGCTGACGCCGCAACCAAACAGGAAGGCTGAGAAAGAAGGGTGAGT
>CAZKGO010000029.1:0-46684 GCA_964552235.1 uncultured Spirochaetales bacterium
TGGCGCAGAACCCGCAGCGGGAGCCGGTGGACGACGCCATCGGCTGGATGCACGAATGGGCGGATGCGCGGGGCCTGGATCTGGGCCCCGAGACCAACTACCCGCAGTGGGACGGCAGCAGACCGGACTACGACCTGGCGATCAGCGGCGTGCTGGACCCGTAAGGACCGCGGCGACCCGGCTTCGCCGGATCGGGCCTTCGGGGTACATCCTGTACCCTTCGCCGAACGCGCAGCCCGGTCTGCCGGGCGAGCGTCACCCCGACCGCGCTTCGCGCGCTCGGGTCTGCGAGGCTTGCCCGTGGGCTACGGCATTCCCGAGCTACGCTCGGGACCAGGGCGCCGCGTCTCCCACCCCGACCGCGCGGCCCGGCCTGCCGGGCGGGCGTCCGGCTTGACCTCGCGGCCGGGGCGGCGTACGGTGCGGGGATGGAAAACGTCTGTCTCCTCTGGGACATCGAGAACGTCACCCCGGGCAGCAACTCGCTGTTCCTCGACGCTCTGATCGACTACGCCTCGTCGTTCGGCCGCCTGACCTCGGCGCGGGCCTACTGCGACTGGAGCAAGCCGAACTTCAAGCGCCTGGCCCCGCAACTGGCGCGCCAGTCGTTCTACCTCGTGCACGTCCCGCGCGAGCGCGCCCAGAAGAAGAGCGCCGACATGCAGCTGGTCTCCGACGCGCTGGAGACGATGACGGTCTACGGCCACATCGACACCTTTGTGCTGATCACCGGCGACAGCGACTTCCGCCCTCTCGTGGTCGCTCTGCGGCGAGCCGGCAAGAGGATCCACGTGGTCTGCGACCTGAAGAACGCGGCGCAGGACCTGCTCGAGGTGGCGGACACGTTCAAGGACTACCGTGAGCTGATGCCCGGCGGCGAAGAGGAGCCCGAGGAGGAGCCGCGCGAGCAGCGCGCCGCCGCCCCCGCCGGGGCCCCGCAGCAGCCGCGCGCCGCCGCCCCCACGCGGCCGCACGACTACTGGTTCCAGTGCCTGGCCGAGGCCGCCAAGGTGATGATCGACGAAGGCAAGAGCCCAAATCCCGGCTCGGTCAAGACCCGCTTCGAGATGCTGAACCCGAACTTCAGCGAGAAGGATCTCGGCTTCCGGCGCTGGAGCGACTTTGTCAGCGCCGCGGCCAAGGCCGGCTACGTGCGCCTCGACGAGCAGGACCGCCAGACCCTGCTGGCGCCCGGCAGCAAGCACGCCGAGCGCAAGGGGTCGCTGCAGAGCGCCCTCGACGCCTTTGTTCAGGTGCTGCGCGATCTCGACGGCGGCGCCAAGGCCGAGTTCCACGAGTTCTCCGAGGTCAACCGCAAGCTCATCGAGCGCGGGGTGCGGCTGCGCGAGCTGGGGTTCCGCCAGTTCAAGGCGTTCGTCCAGGCTGCCGAGGCCCGCGGCATCGTTGAGTCCAAGGTCGAGAAGCTCGACTACTACGTGCGCCGCGCCGAAGCGGCCGCGGCCCGACCGCGCAGGCGCAGGCGGCCCCGCGCTCCGGCCGAGTAGGCCCTACTCCGCAAGCAGCCCGTTGTCCTCGAGGAACCCGGCGATCAGCCGCGCGGTCTCCAGCGGACGCTCGGCCATCGGCACGTGCCCGCAGCGATCGATCAGCCGCAGGCGCGCCCCCGGCATGAGCGCCGCGTAGCGGGCAGCGGCCCGCGACGGCACCACCCGGTCCTCGCTGCCCCACACGATGAGCGCCGGCGCCTCTAAGCCCGGCAACAGCTCGTCGATCGGGTCGACGCCGATCATCGCGTGGGCCACCGCGGCAATCGCCCGCCGCCCCGCCGGGGCGAGCTGGCTGGCGATCACGTGCTCGGCGACCGCTTCGGGAATGCGCGCGGGGTCGTGGTAGACGCGGTGGCGCAGCCCCCAACGGATCGCCGCGCGGTTGTTCAGCCGCGCGCCGACTCGCGCCAGCCACGACCACGAAGCTGCCAGGCGCTCGCCGGCGCGCTCCTGCTTCGAGAGCCCATAGGGTGCGATCAGCACGAGGGCGCTCACCGCCTCGGGAAAGCGCGCGGCGAACACGGCGGCGATCTTGCCGCCGAGCGAGTGGCCGACGAGCACCACCGGCGCGAGGCGCATCTGCTCGACGAGGTCGTGGAGCACCGAGACAAAGAGCTCCATGGTGTACATCTCGTCGTCGACCGGCGTCGAGGATCCGGTTCCGGGAAAATCCGCGGCCACCAGCCGCACGCCGGCCGGCAGCTCGGCGGCCAGCGGCGCGAACTCCGCGGCCGTGCCGCCCCAGCCGTGGACGCCCAGCAGCGTCACGCGCGAGTCGGCCCGAGCAAAGTCGAGCACCGCGAGCGACCTTCCCCTTGTCTCGATGGAGGACCATGGGAAGGCTGCTTCGGCGCCGGCTCGCCTCTGCGGCGCACCGGCGCAGCCGCCGAGGGCCGCAGCCGCGATCGCCGAAAGAAGGATCACGACCGGCCGGCTCTTGCTTCTTCCACCACGGGGTTGCGCAGCACGCCGATCCGCTCGATCTCCACCTCCACGACGTCGCCGTGATGGAGGGCGCTCACGCCGCTCGGGGTTCCGGTCATGATGATGTCGCCCGGCTCGAGGGTGAAGTTGAACGAGATGAACGACAGGGTCTGGGCGATGGAAAAGATCATGTGCCGCGTGTTCGACGACTGCGTGACCCTGCCGTTGAGGCGGCACTCGATGGCGAGGTTCTGCGCGTCGCCGATGTCGGAGGTGAGCACCACCGCGGGCCCGATCGGCCCGAAGGTGTCGAAGCTCTTGCCGCGGAACCACCCGCCCCGGTCGCTGGTCTGGATGTTCCTCTGGCTCACGTCGTTCATGCAGGTGAAGCCCAGGATGTGCTCCATCGCCTGCTCCGGCGCCACGTTCCTGCACCGGTCGGCCACGATGAACGCCAGCTCGGCCTCGTGGTCGACCCGGGGCTCCTCGAAGCGGTAGCGCGAGAGGAACGACGGAATCACGATCGGCTCGCCGGGGCCGATGAGCACGTTCGGCGTCTTGGCAAAGAGCACCGGCTCCTCGGGGATGTCGTTGGTGAAGCCTTTGACCTTGACCGAGCGGCTCTCGGCGATGTGGTCGCGGTAGTTCAGCCCGAGGGCGATGATCTTGCTCGGACGCACCTCGTACGACCGGCTGCTGTTGGCGATGGGAAGAGTGATCACGGTACCTCCGGGCGCATCCTACCATGGCCGCGCGGGTCGTGAAAGCCGTTCAGACCGGCTCGACGAAGATCTGCTCGGCCACGTTGCGCCCGATCACCCGCCTCACCTCGCCCGCGTCCGCGTGCAGGTCGAGGTGCAGGGGGCCGCCGAAAGGAGCCTTCTCCCTGACCGACAGGCGGGCGCCGAGGACGAGCCCCAGGCCGCCGAGGTACCGGAGGAGCTTCTCGTCGCCGCCGGCGACGCGGCGGATGCGGCCTCCCTGGCCGGGCTCGAGGCTGCTCAGCGCCCTGTGACGCGGCCGCTCCACGGTGCCGTCGCGGCCAGGGATCGGGTCGCCGTGGGGGTCGACCGTCGGGTGGCCGAGGAAATCGGCGATCCGCTCCTCGAGCCTGGCGGAAATCACGTGCTCGAGCCGTTCGGCTTCGTCGTGGACCTCGTCCCAAGAGTAGCCGAGGGCCGTGCAGAGAAAGAGCTCGACCAGCCGGTGGCGGCGCACGATGCGCAGCGCCACAGCTTCGCCTGCCGACGTGAGCACGACTCCACGATGGGGGGTGTAGTCGACGAGGTCAGGCCTCTCGCGGGCGATGCGCTTGACCATCCCGGTCACGGAGGCGGGCGTGACCCCGAGCCTGGCAGCGAGAGCCGTGGAGCTCACGCGCTCGCTGGCCGTGCGCAGCTCGTAGATGGCCTTGATGTAGTCCTCTATGGATCTGCTGAAGGTCATCCTGTCCCCGGCGCTTTGCAGACAACGTGAGTGTAGTGACGCCGGGGATAAATGTCAATTTAGGAAGGACTAGGCCGAGCCCGGGCGCCCTGATGCGCCCGGGCTGCAGGTTGATTGCGACCCTACTGGATCGGCTGGTCCGGGAAGCGGCAGTTCCTGACGTACTTCTTGTCGCCCTTGACCTCCACGACGCCCTTGAAGAGCTCGTCTACCGAGGTCACGTTGCCGAAGTACCAGCGGCCCTGGCGGTAGTCATCGGCGCTCAGCTTTTCGCTGCTCGCCCACTGGTTGAAGAGGATGGGCGCGCCGACCTTGATCTCCGCATTCGTGGCCCTGTGCGTGGGCAGCACGAACTTGGTCCAGGCCTTCTTCCCGTCGAGGAAGATGACCTCGGCCTGGTTCTTGGTGGCCGCGCTCGCAGGAGTGAGGACCTTCGCCACTGCGAAGCTGGCCTCCAGGACGTTGTCCTGGTCACTGACCGCGCAGAGCACTTCGCCCGACCTGAAGTCGGCCTCGCCTGCCATCACGGCGCCCGCGGTGCCTGTTCTGCCCGCGAGGCTGCCGACCACGCTGGCTCCCTTGCTGACGGTCTCGCAGCCCGCGAGAACCAGCAGCACAGCCGACACGATGAACAACGCTTTCTTCAAGGGTTTCCTCCTGTGTGGACGATGACAGTGTAGCGCATTGGGTGCCCGTGTCGTCAAGCGAGTCCCCGGGGCGCGCCTCTTGCGCGCAGGGGCCTGACCGCCGACAATGGCGGCCTGCGGAGGTTCCCATGGCTCTTCCAGCCGACTACCTGGAGCGCGTCTACGCGGGCGTGCTCGGCAAGATCATCGGTGTCTACCTGGGCCGCCCGTTCGAGGGCTGGCTGCACGAGCGGATCCTGGCCGAGCTCGGCGAGGTGCGCTGCTACGTTCACGAGCGGCTCGGCAAACCGCTGGTGGTCACCGACGACGACATCAGCGGGACCTTCGCCTTTGCGCGGGCCCTGGAGGACAACGGCTTCACCCCGGACCTGACCGCAGCCCGGATCGGCGATGCGTGGCTGAACTACATCGTCGAAGGCCGCACGATCCTCTGGTGGGGAGGCGTGGGCAACTCGACGGAGCACACCGCCTTTGTGCGTCTGGCGAACGGGATCGACGCGCCGCGCAGCGGCTCGATCGCCCTCAACGGCCGGATCGTGGCCGAGCAGATCGGGGCGCAGATCTTTGTCGACGGATGGGCCATGGCGGCGCCGGGCGACCCGGAGCTGGCCGCGGACCTGGCCCGCCGGGCCGCCAGCGTGAGCCATGACGGCGAGGCGATCTACGGCGCCCAGGTCATCGCGGCCATGGAGTCCCTCGCCTTTGTCGAGCGCGACCTGGGCCGCCTGCTCGACGCTGCCGTCGCCCTGATCCCGCGCGACTGCGCGATCGCGCGCATGATCGCCGACCTGCGCGGGATTCGCGCGGCGCAGCCGGACTGGCGCGCCGGATTCCGCCGCTTCCGCCAGAGCTACAACTACGAGCTGTACCCCGGCAACTGTCACATGGTGCCCAACCACGGCGTGATCGTGCTCGCCCTCCTCTACGGCGACGACGACTTCCAGAAGACGCTCTCGATCGCCAACACCTGCGGCTGGGACACCGACTGCAACTCCGGCAACGCGGGCTGCCTCATGGGCATCAAGAACAGCCTGGCCGGCATCGACGCCGGTCCGGACTGGAGGGGCCCGGTGGCGGACCGGCTCTACGTGAGCACGGCCGACGGCGGCCGCACCATCACCGACGCGGCGACCGAGGCGTGCCGCCTGGCTGCTGCGGGACATGGCCTGGCCGAGCACAGGGCAGCCGCGGGTCCCGGCTGGAGGCCGCCCAAACAAGGGGCCCGCTTCCACTTCGAGCTGCCGGGCTCCGTGCAGGGCTTCCGAGCCGACGACGGCCCCGAGACGCGGGGGACCGTCGCCCTCGCGAATGTCGAAGGCCACAGCCGGCTCGGCAGCCGCAGCCTGAAGCTGGCCTGCAGCGGCCTGGCTGCGGGCGTGAGCGCGCGCGCGGGCACGCCGGTCTTCGTGCCGCCGCAGGACCTCGCGATGCCGGGCTACGGGCTGCAGGCGTGCCCCGCCCTCTACCCCGGCCAGCTGCTGGAAGCCGAGATCGAAGCCGACGCGGCCAACCGGTTCCCTCTGCAGGCAGGCCTGTACGTCAAAGCGTACGGCAGCGCGGACGCGCCCGTGCTCTACCGGAGCCCCGCGGTCGCGATGGGCTCCGGAGCGCGGCGCAGCCTGGCCTGGCGCGTTCCCGACACGGCAGGGGCGCCGGTCTACGAGGCCGGCGTGGAAGCGGCGGGCGAGCGCGGCGCCTCGGGCGCCCTCTACCTCGACCGCCTCTGGTGGACCGGCGAGCCCGACGCGGTGCTCGGCCCGCAGGCCGACGGCGGCACCGCCTGGCGCCGCGCCTGGGTCGACGCGACGAGCCAGTTCATCAGCGGCCGCAAGGAGGCGATTCGCGTTGCGCAGAACCGCGGCACGGGCCTTCTCATCCAGGGAGCCCGCGACTGGCGGGACGTCGAGGCGGGCGCCGAGATCACCGTGTACATGGCGCGCTCGTGGGGGCTGGCGATCCGGGTGCAGGGCCTGCGGCGCTACGCCGCGCTCCTGGTCTGCGACGACGGAAGGGCGCGCCTGGTGCGGGTCTTCGACCGCGAGCGCACCGTGCTGGCCGAGGCGCCCTTTTGCTGCGCGCCCGGCACGGCGCACAACTTGAAGCTGCGCGCGCGGGGCGAAGCACTCGCCGCCGCCATCGACTCCCGGCTCACCCTCGAGGCGCCGACGGGCGCACCCGCGGACGGCGCCGTCGCGCTCGTTTGCGAAGAGGGCACGATCGGCACCGACCGGGTGGTCGTGCGGCCCGCCCCGTCAGCCGACGGCGACCGGGCGCCGGGGGTCGGGGAGGCGCGCCGCGGCCAGGTAGAGGCCGAGCGCTGAGGCTGCGGCCGCAATCGCGAAGACCGGCCCCGTGCCCGAGACGTCGGCCAGCGCGCCGAGCGCGATGGGGCCCGCGACACGCACCGGCGCCATCGCGGAAAAGACAACCGCGCTGAAGGTTGCGGTCCGCCGCGGCGGGGCGAGCTCCATCGTCATCGTGGATCCCACGGCGAGAGCGCTCAGCAGCAGCCCGTACAGCGCGTAGGCGCCCAGCACCAACCCGATGGGCGGCGAAAGGGCCATGGCGCCGTAAAGCAGGGTCCCGCAGGAGGCGGCCACGACGAACACGGGCCTGCAGCCGCGGCGGTCGGCTACGACGCCCAGCACGAGGCTGCCGAGCGCCTCCGCACCCAGCATGAGCGCAAGGCCGAGGGCGATCAGGCCCTCCGCGGCCCGCAGCTCGAGCACGGCGTATCCGGCTACGAAGCCGATTGCGGCCGGGCAGAACTGCAGGGCCGCCTGCATCGCCACGTAGACTGCAAAGCGCGGGTCCGACCGCAGCATTCCGGGGATGCCGCGCAGGTGGCCGGCGAGCGAGCGCGGCTCCGCCGCCGCATCGCGCGGCTCCCTGACAAGGCCCAGGGGGATGACCGTCACCAAGAGCACGCCCGCGCCGATGAGGAAGCACCACCCGTAGCCCTCGAGGCGGCCCGACCGCAGCAGCGCTCTCGCAGCCAGCGCGCCCCCGGATGCCAGGAGCGTGCCCGCCGCGTTGCCCGCGCCGACCAGGCCCGCACGCTCGCCTGCGGGAACCGACTTGGCGAACAGGGTGTTGAAGGCGGGCATGTTCAGCCCGGTGCCGAAGTTGACCAGCGCCCAGCAGGCAAAGAACACCGCCAACAGCGTCGCGGAGTGTGCGCCCAGCAGAATCGCGGCCGCCAGAGCGAGCAGCGGAAGCCGCTCGACGACGACGCCCACGGTCACGACGTAGCGCCGGGTCACGGGAAGCCGCTCGACCAGGTGCGAGGAGAACAGCTGCGGCAGGAGCTGGCCCGCGCTCTGGATTCCGCTCACCAGGCCGACGAGCAGGTTGCTGCCGGCCAGGCGTGCGACGAACATCGGCAGGATCGTGGTGGCCGAGAGAAAGCTCTGGCCGAGCGGCCAGCCGACGGCGTCGGTGAAGAAGCACAGGCGGTTGCGCACTCCGGCGGCGGCCATCGGTGCGCTTATACAGCGGCGGCGGGCCGCCGATCAAGCCGCGCTGCCCGCACGGTTTCCCGGGCGGTATATTGGCCCATGAGCTCGCAGACAGTCCTGCGCTTTCTTGACGGGCCGCCGGCGCCGCGCAGCGGCGCTGCCGCGGCAGGCGACGGCAACGATCGCAGCCTGCTCGACGCCTACTCCGAGGCCGTGATCGCGGTCGTGGAGCGGATAGGCCCTTCGGTGGTGGCGCTCAACCGCAACGGGGGCGGCGGCAGCGGGTCGGGCCTGGTCATCACACCCGACGGCTTTATCCTCACGAACAACCATGTGGTCGAAGGTTCCTCCGAGGTCGAGGCGGTCTTCACCGACGGCTCTTCGTTCGCCGGGCGCGTCGTCGGAAGCGACCCCGACACCGACCTCGCCCTTGTGCGCTTGGTCGAGAGCGGGCTTCCGGCCGCCGGCCTCGGCGACTCCGACCTGCTGCGCGCCGGCCAGCTCGTCATCGCCATCGGCAACCCGCTGGGTTTTCAGAACACCGTCTGCGCCGGAGTCGTCTCGGCGCTCGGCCGCTCGCTGCGGGGCCCGTCGGGCCGCCTCATCGACAACGTGATCCAGACCGACGCGGCGCTGAATCCCGGCAACTCCGGCGGGCCGCTGGTGGACAGCCGGGGCCAGGTCGTCGGCATCAACGCCGCGATGATCGCCTCGGCCCAGGGCATCAGCTTCGCCATACCCGTCAACACGGCCCGCTGGGTGGCCGCGGAGCTGGTGACCAGGGGGCGCGTGCGGCGGACGCGGCTCGGGATCTCGGCCCGTTCCCGCCCGATCCCCCCGCGGACGGCGCACCAGCTGCGGCTTTCCGGCAGCGCGATGGCCGAGATCGTCGCCGTCGTGCCGGAGGGCCCGGCAGACCGGGCCGGGCTTCTCGCGGGCGATCTGCTGTACCGCGTGAACAACCAGCCGATCGCGTCGGCGGACGACCTCCACCGCGTGCTCTCCCGCTGCGAGCCCGGCCGGTTGCTCTCCCTCGAGCTGCTGCGCCGCGGGCGTCCGCTTTCGGTGCAGATCGTCGGCGAGGCGGACGCCGAGTAGATCCGCGGTCGGTTGCTGTCGTGACGCGCGGCCGAAAGGGTGTATCCTTGGGGCCGGACATGACCGCGCTCGCTCTCGCCTTCGTGGCGGTCGCCGTGTGGGTCCTGGACGCGCTCATCAGCGGGATCCCCCTCGCCTCCGCGCTCCTGCTGCCGCCGTCGGCTGCCCTCCTCGTGCGCCGCATGGCCCTCGTCGCCCCCGCCCTCGCGGCCGCCACCGTGCTCGCCCTGCGCAGCCGGGCCGCCCGCGCCGCTGCCCCCATCACGGACGTGATCGAGCAGAGCAACGTTTCGGTCATGATCACGGACCTGAGGGGCCGCATCGAGTACGTGAACCCCTTCTTCGAGCGCAGCACCGGCTACTCGGCGGCCGAGGTCCTCGGCCGCAACCCGCGGCTGCTGCGCAGCGGGCGCCACGGGGCCGAGATGTACCGCGAGCTGTGGGCCACGATCGCCGACGGCCGCGTCTGGCGCGGCGTGCTGTGCAACCGCCACAAGGACGGGTCGCTGTTCTACGAGGACGCCACGATCGTGCCGCTGCGCGACAGCCGCGGCCGCGTCAGCCGCTACGCCGCCGTCAAGCTGAACATCACCGAGAAGATGAGCCGGGAGCGGGAGCTGCGCCTGGCGCAGCAGTTCCTCGAGGGATACAGAAAGGCCGCCGACGAGAGCGCCCTGGTCTCGCTCGCCGACCCCGATGGCACTGTCCTCTACGTGAACCAGAAGTTCTGCGACACCACCGGTTACGACCGGGAGGAGCTCACGGGCCGCCACCAGAACGACCTGTTCGGCGTCGAGATCCCGACCCGCGCCACGACGGAGGGCTTTTTCGACGGCAAGCCGGCATGGCACGGCGTGGTCGAGTGCCGCGCCCGGGGCCCGCGGCGGGTCTTTGTCGACCTGACGGTGACCCCGATCCTCGATCAGGACGCCGGCCTGCTTCAGTTCATCGCGGTCGGCCACGATGTGTCGGAGCTCAAGGCCGCCATCGAAAAGGCCGAGGTCGCCGAGAAAGCCAAGACCGAGTTCCTCGCCCAGATGAGCCACGAGATCCGCACGCCGCTCAACGGGCTGGTGGGATTCCTGGAGCTGCTCGACCGCACGCCGCTCGACGCGCAGCAGGCCGAGTACCTGCGCAACAGCTCGCTGTCTGCCAAGGTGCTCATGGGCATCATCAACGACATCCTCGACCTGTCGCGGATCGAGCGCGGCAAGCTCGAGATCGAGGAGGTGCCGTTCGCCGCCCGCGAAGAGCTGGAGACCACGGTCGACCTGTTCTCCGTGACCGCTGCTCAAAAGAACATCGAGCTGGCCGCCTTTATCGACCCCAAGCTTCCCCGCCGGATCAAGGGCGATCCGCTGCGGCTGCGCGAAGTGCTCACGAACCTGCTGAGCAACGCCCTGAAGTTCACGCCCAAGGGCGGCTCGATCCTGCTGGAGGCGCGCGTGGCGTCGCAGGAGCCCTGCCGCGTCCGCTTTGCCGTCACCGACACGGGCATCGGGATCCCGGAGGAGAAGCAGTCGCTGATCTTCGAGGCCTTTTCGCAGGCCGACATCTCGATCGCCCGCGACTTCGGCGGCACGGGGCTGGGCCTCACCATCGCCTCGCGCCTCGTGCGGCTGATGGGCGGCGAGCTCAGCCTCGACAGCCGCGAGGGCCAGGGAAGCAGCTTCCACTTTGAGCTGGCCCTGGAGCCGGTGGAGCCGCCGGAGCCGGCGCCGGCGCTCTCGGGCGTCGTGGAAGAGGCGTGGGTCCTCAGCCGCGCCAAGGGCGCGCTGACCACGCGCGTGCTCGCCGAGCTGCTGGCCGCCTGCGGGCTACGCGTGCGCGAGTGCGCCGACTGGGACGAAATCGCCGACCCCTCGCTGGTGATCCTCGCCGGCTCCGGCGATCCGGCCGCCGACTCAGCCGAGGCGCTGCGCCGCTTCGAGTCGGTGCCGCTGGTGGTCCTCGCCCCCGCCGCTGTCCGGGCGACCCTCAAGTCGACCCTGCCCGCCCAGGTGCGGGTGATCTACGCGCCGCTCTACGACTCGAAGCTGCGCGCGGCCCTGGAGGAGATCTTCCACGGCGCCCAGCAGCTGGCCGAGCGGCTGCAGGCAGGCGCTCCGTCGAGGCCGCGGCTCGCCGCCCGCGTCCTGCTGGCCGAGGACAACCAGATCAACCAGAAGCTGCTCGCGATCAAGCTCGCGGAGTTCGGCCTCGCCGTCGACATCGCCTCCGACGGAGGAGAGGCCGTGGCGATGTTCGACGGCAGGCGCTACGACCTCGTGCTCATGGACGTGAGCATGCCCGTGCTCGACGGCGTCGAGGCCACGCAGCGCATGCTCGAGATCGAAGGCCGCAGGCACCGGCCCCACACGCCGATCGTGGCCCTCACGGCCCACGCCCTCAAGGGCGACCGCGAGAAGCTCCTGCAGGCCGGAATGGACGACTACCTGCCCAAGCCGATCGACTTCAACGGCCTCTACGAGCTGCTGCGCCGCTACCTGCCGGCGGCAGCGGACCAGCCGGGCCTGCCCCTGCCCCGGGCCGGCTCGGAGGCGCAGGGCGCCCTCTCGTGGCCGGCGATCCTCTCGGGCACGGGGCTGGAGCGCCAGGACGCGGAGCGGCTGGTGGCCCGCTTCTTCGAGACGGCGGCAGACGCCGTGCAGCGCCTGGAGCGCGCGGCCCGCGCCGGCGACGCCGATGCGCTGTTCCGGGGCGCCCACCGCCTCAAGGGCACGGCCGGGAACCTGAGGCTGGCCGCCGTCTCGGATGCGGCCCGCAGCGTCGAGCAGGCGGCGCGGGCCGGGCGGATCGAGGACGTGGCCGCCCGGGTCGAGGCGCTGCGGCAGGAGGTGCTGGCCGCGCGGGCCGCCCTCTTTGGCGACTCGGCCGCTGCCGCGCACCTCGGGCTGCACTGAGCCGCGGCAGGCCCGGGACCGTCAGTTGCGCCCCGGGCCGCTGCCGTCCGGCAGCGGCGTGCGCCCCGAACGCAGGTCAGCCAGAACCGCCAGGATGCGGTCCCTGTAGGCGGCGGGGGCCTCGACGTAGCCCCAGCCGAGCTGCACCTGGAACAGCCCGTCGTAGGCCGAGTCGTGGTAGGAGCGCAGGTGATGGGGTATGCCCTGCTCCCGCAGGATCGCCCGCAGCTGCTGGCCTTCGATCTCGTCGCGAATGTCGTCGATCTTCTCAATCACCGCCGGAGTCCTCCCCGAGAGCGTGCATCAGGTCGCGGGTGCGCTCGTAGCAGTCGCGGTAGACGCGGTAGAGCCGGTCGTAGGCGCGGGAGCGCTGCGGGTCGGGCTCGACCCGGTCCCGCTGCTGGGAGCGGCGAACCGTTTCGACCGCGGCCTCGGCCGAGGGGTGCACGCCCGCGCCGATCCCCGCCATCACCGCCGCCCCCAGCGCCGCCGTCTCCTGGAAGCGCAGCACCTCCAGCGGACGCTGCAGGACATCGGCCTTGATGCGGTTCCAGAGAGCGCTGCGCGTGCCGCCGCCTACCGCGGGCAGCGAGCCGACCCGCTCGCCGGTCATCTCCTCCAGACACTCGAGGATGTGGCGGACGCTGAAGGCGGCGCCCTCCAGAACGGCGAGCGTCATCTCCGCTCGCGTGGTGGCCGCGGTCAACCCGAGAAAGAGGCCGCGGGCCCGGGGGTCCCAGATCGGCACGCGCTCGCCCTGCAGGTACGGGAGGTACACCAGGCCCCCTGAGGGAGCGGCCCCGGCCGCGCGCATCGCTTCCTCGATCCCCTGCGCATCCTGGCGGCCGAGCACCTGCCGGCAGAACCAGTCCAGAGACAGGCCGCCGGCGGCGTTGGAGCCGATGCCGAACCAGCGGTTCGGCTGCACGTAGCCGACGTTGATCCAGCGCCGATCGTCCGCCGGAGCCTCGAGCACAAGCGAGAGGGTGTCGGTGGAGCCGCTGGAGTAGAAGACCTCCCCCGGCTCCAGGATCCCCGTGCCGAGGGCCGACGCCACGGTGTCGCCCGCCCCGCAGACCACCGGGATGCCGCTCGCGAGGCCCAGCTCCGCGGCCGCCGCCGGGGTGAGCGTGCCGGCCGGCTCCAGCGGCCCGACGATGCGCGGCAGCCTGTCGACAGCGACGTCGAGCCTGGCGCACAGCGACTCGCTCCAGCGAGTCGGGTCGTTGATGTCGACCAGCCCCGAGAGGCTGGCGCTGCTCCAGTCGGTCACGGTGCGGCCGGTGAGACGGTGCATCGCCACCGTGTTCGTGAATCCCATCACCGCGGCCTCGCGGAAGATCTCCGGCTCGTTGTCGCGGATCCAGTGGATGCTCGAGACCCCGGTGTTGCCGCAGGCAAGCCGGTTGCCGATCGTCCGCTCGTAGTTGTCAAGCGGTATCAGCCGGGTGATGGCGCGCACCTGGGCGCTGCTGCGCAGGTCGCTGTAGAGCAGCCCCGGGCGCAGCGGCCTGCCGTCGCCCGCCATCGGGATGATCGTGGGGAAGAAGGTCGACAGGCCGGCGCCCTCGACCTCGGCGCCGACGCGCGCCCCGCCGGCGGCCTCGAGGGCAGCGCGCACCGCCTCGACGATCGCGGGCCACCATCCGGCGGCGTCGCACTCGGCCCACCCGGGTCTCGGCGAGGCGAAGCGGTAGCCGCTGCCGCGGCCGAGTCCGAGCAGCGTGCCCGCGTGGTCAAAGAGGCCGGCCTTGACCCCGGAGGTGCCGAGATCGATTCCGAGCAGCATGATCCCGGAGTGTAGCTGCGGGCGGCGGAATAGGGAAGCCGTCGCCCTCGCGCCCGGGTTGCCCGCCTGCTGGCCTCAGTCTATGATCGCCGCCGGAGGCCCGGGTGACCAGACAGGAGCGCAGCTGGATTCTCTACGATGTCGCCACTCAGCCTATTCGCTCTCGATCACGGCGGCGGTCTTTCCGATCTTCTTCAAGGGCGCCGCCGCCAGGGGCATGCAGGGCTTCGACTCGACCGCGCTGTGGGGCCACGCGAACAGCGGCTACACGGTGGTGATCGCCGTGCTGGCGCCCGTGCTGGGGGCGATCGCCGACACGCGCGACACCAAGAAGCGGTTTTTCGCCGCATTCTTCGTCGTCGGCGTGGTCTCGGTGCTGTGCTTCACCCTCATCGGCCAAGGGCAGTGGATGCGGGCCCTCGTGCTCTACGTGGCCTCGGCGATCGGCTTTGCCGGCGCCAACATCTTCTACGATTCGTTCCTCACCGACGTCTGCCCGACCGACCGCATGGACTGGGTCTCCTCAAGCGGGTTCGCCTGGGGCTACATCGCCAGCTGCATCCCGTTTGTCCTGGGCATGGCGGCGATCATGATGCACAGGCAGCTCGGTTTCGAGACCTTGGTGCCCGCCGTGCGCCTCGCCTTTGTGCTCACCGGCGCGTGGTGGGCGGTGTTCACGATACCGCTGCTGCGCCACGTCCGCCAGACGCACTTTGTGGAGCCGGTCGCGCACCCGGTGCGCGCCAGCTTCGAGCGCCTGGCCGCGACCTTTCGCGACATACGCAAATACCGAAGCGTGTTCGTGTTCCTGGTCGCCTGCTTTTTCTACATCGATGGGGTGGACACGATCATCAACATGGCGACCGCCTTTGGCACCGACATCGGCATCGACGCCAACACGCTGCTGGTCATCCTCCTCGTGATCCAGATCATCGCCTTCCCTTTCGCCCTTCTGTACGGCCGCCTGGCGCGGGCCGCGTCGGCGCGCTCGATGCTGTTCGTCGGCATCGGCGTCTACACCGTGATCGTGATCACCGCCTTCTTTCTGCCGATCGTGAGCGCCGGCTCGCGCGTGCCGCTGTTCTGGGTTCTCTCGGTGCTGGTCGCCACGTCGCAGGGCGGCATCCAGGCGCTCAGCCGATCGTTCTACGGCCGGCTGATCCCCCCCGAGCGGTCTGCGGAGTTCTTTGGCTTCTACAACATCTTCGGGAAGTTCGCGGCCATCATGGGGCCGCTGCTGACGGCGGTCTTCACGCAGATCACCCGCCGCTCGAACGTCGGGGTTCTGTCGCTGATCCTGCTGTTCGTCGTCGGCGCCGTTGCCCTCACACGGGTGAGGGAGGCGGAGCGAAGCGAGTGACGACCCCGCGCGCCTTGGCCACCACGTAGACGTACCGCAGCAGACCCTCACCGGTGTTGACGACGCTGTGCTCGGTGGCCGGGGGACAGTAGGCGACCGAGCTTTCGGCAAGGTGATGGGTCGTCCCGTCGGCCAACCGCATTTCACCGACGCCGGACAGAATGACGAGGACCTCCTCGCGGTCGCCCGTCGTGTGCCTGCCGACCGACTCGCATGGCTCGAGCACCACGAGGCCTGACCGCATGGTCACGGTCTCCGGAGGACCACCAAGCAGCATCCGGTGGTGCTCGCGGACCGTGGAATCGGCGTGCACGACCTTTGGTCGAGGTCCGGCGGTCGCATCGTTCATCTGCGGCTCCCTGGCAGCTTCGGCGGCGACTCGCTGCGCCGATCGAGTCGGCTCGCCATACGTTGCTGCCGCGTCGGGGACGCGGTCCCCTGGCAGCACCTTGACGGCGTCGTTCCCACGAACCGTTCGTTCGCGTGCGTCACGGCTCCGATGCTCCCGGATGCCTCTGCGCGGATCTCGCGCCGCCCCGATTCGGGGTGCTGCCGCCGAGCCGGCCGCGCATCGTCGGTGCGGTTCTGCTTGCGCGGGTGCGGGGCGCCGCGAATGCCGGCCGGAAGCGTCGGGCAGGTCGGGGCGCGCAGGCGGGGCCGCTACTTTGGCCTCGCCGACATGTACTCTTCGAGCTCGTGGATGTAGAAGCTCTGCTGCGAGATCACGTGCTCCTGATGTGTGATGTACTCCTTGACCACGTCGCGGATGGACACCACGCCGACGACCGTTCCCTTTTCGAGCACCGGCAGGTGGCGCACGTTCTTCTCGATCATCAGCGCCATGCAGTCGTGGACGCCGGTATCCGGCTGCACGACCACCACGCGCGAAGTCATGACATCCTTGACCCGCGTGGCGTCGGCCCCCCTGTCCCTGATCATCTCGCTGCGGGCGCAGTCTCGCTCAGAGAAAATGCCGTGGAACTTGCCGGTCCCGTCGACGACCACGACGGCTCCGATGTCGTGCCTGACCATCATCTCGACGGCTTCGCGCACGGTGGCCTCCGGCGCCACCGAGTGCACCTCGTTGATTCTCTTGCCGAGAAGGTCCCTTACCGTCAGTGCTTCCATCCTTCCGATTCCTCCCCTGGAGCATTTCCGTGCGCGGGCCGTCGCCCGGAGAGCTTTGCCGGCCGACTGCACTCAGGCTCATGCCCGCCGTGCACGTAGGGGCGACCGGCAGCGGGCGGGAGCGCGGACGCGCTGCGCAAGTCAGCCGTCTGCGGCGGGGCTAGGATCCGCAGGTCAGGATGCCGCTGCCGTGATCGGCGCACTGCCCGCTGCAGCACTGGATGTCGGTGGTGCCGTACTCGCTCAGCTTGTACGCCTGAGTGCAGTTCTCGCCCCAGACGAGGCACTCCTCTTCCTCGCAGCCGAGCAGCAGAGCCGAGAGGAACACCATCCCTGCGACCAGCCAGATAGCGAACACGACCGAGAGGCGTCGACCGAGAGATGCGCCTGCTTTCATCCTTGCCACCTCGCTGTCTGTGCCCTGATTCTAATCGGTGGCGCTCCCGCTGTCAAAAGAAAAGAGAGCTCGCACCGGCCGCCCGGGTCAGTTGCCGGCGTTCGATTCCAGCAGCCCCCGGACCTCGGCTTCGACGTCACCGAGGCCGGCGCGCAACACCCGCACCGTGCCTTGCCTGTCGATGATGCAGACCGACGGTGTCCTGCTGATGCCCAGCGTGTCCACGAAGCCCTCCGGCGATCCCTCACTGTCTTCGTAGAGCTGGAGCCAGGAAATGCCCTTGGCGGAGCAGTAGCTGGCGATGACGTCCCGCTGAGGGAACCTGTGCACGCCCACCAGGGCGAAGTCGGCTCTGCCGCCGTAGGTCGCGTGGATCCTGTCGAGGACCGGGATCGCCCTGACGCAGTCATCGCAGAGAATCGACCAGACGTACACGAGGACCACCTTCCCTTTCTGACTCGCCAACTGCCACTGCTCTCCACTCAGGGTCCGCGAGACGATCGGCGGCGCGGCCTTGTCCGCGTGCCCGGCCAGGCGCCGTTCTTCAGCTTCCTTTCGCTCGGCCGATCGCAGCTGAGCGCGGAGCCTCTGAATCGGCACGTACGCGGCAAAACCCACGAAGAAGCCTGTCGACAGAATCAGCACGGCAAGGGCCGACAACCCGAGTGTCCTGGCTGCGGGTGCTTTCGTCTGGGTGTCCTCCTCGGTCCCGGTGCCTTCGAAGCGGTCGGTATGCGCCTCTCGGCCGAGCCGCATACCGCTCGGCGGCCCGGGTCAGCGCGTCCAGCGCCGCGGCCTCCATGCCGCGGGGCGACGCCGCTGGAGATCGGGCGCCGCCCCGCTCAGGAACGTCAACGGTCGCGGCTCAGACCAGGCCCTTCTTGGCTTTCTTCGCGAGCCGCTTTTCCTTGAGCGTCTTCTGCGGTTTCTTCTTGTTTTCCTTCTTCGTGTCGCGAGCCTTGGCCATGGCGTGTCCTCCTCGGTCTGATCGAAGTTGCCACCAGAATAACGGCCTCTGCGCCCCGAGGCAAGTGCGACGCGCGGGCCGTCAGGCGGCCGACGGCGCGGCGACTGCAACGGCGCCGCGGCGGTTGACAGCCCGCGCGACCCCGATCCACACTCCGGCGACCGAAAGGAGGGGGCCGGAGTGGAAGGGTCCGTGAGAGCGCGCATCGCGCCCGGCGCCCATGTGGCAATCGTGCTCAAGGAAGACCAGCGCAGCGGAAGGCTCACCCGCGGCGTCGTGCAGGAGATCCTCACTCGCTCGCCCACTCACCCGCACGGCATCAAGGTGCGCCTCACCTCGGGGCTCGTCGGCCGCGTCAAGGAGATCCTCAGCGCAGACGGCGAGGCCGCGTCCGCCGATCGGTCATGAGCGAGGCGGACACCATCGACGCGGGCAGGCCGCAGCCGAACACCGTGAGCTCGCTCTGCCGCGACCTGGAGGCTCTCGGCCTGCGGGCAGGCGCGACCGTGCTCAGGCACTCGTCGCTGAGCTCGCTCGGGTGGGTCTGCGGCGGCGCCGTGACGGTGATCCGCGCCCTCGTGCAGGCGCTCGGGCCGCAGGGCACCCTCATGATGCCCGCACACTCCGGCGACCCGCCGGACCCCGCGGGGTGGCGTGACCCGCCCGTGCCCGAGTCCTGGTGGGATGCGATCCGCCGGGAGATGCCGGCCTTCGGCGCGGATTTCACGCCCACGCGCGGCATCGGCGCGATCGCCGAGACCTTTAGGCAGGAGCGGCCATCCGCAGCTCTCGTTCGCAGCGCGGGGCCCGCAGGCGGCGCGACCGCCGCGACATCGCGTTCGCGGCAGACGACTTCGACGAGATCGGCCGGGCCTTCGATGCGGAGCCGGGCCTGTGCCGGCTCGGCCGCGTGGGCAAGGCCCAGGCGCGCCTGATGCGGCAGCGAAACCTCGTCGAGTTCGGCGTGAGCCGGATCGAAAGCAACCGCGGCGGACCTGCGCACAAGAAAAGGGCGTGACAGGCGCGAGCCCGTCACCCCCTCGTGAAGCCTTCAGCCTTTGATCCGGATTCCCTTACTCGGCGGCAGGAACCACGCAGTAGTCCGCGCAGTCGTCTTCGACGGCGGCGCTGGAGGCCACCAGCGGGATCTGCTCGACCTCCATCGAGACCCTCGGCGCGAGGTGCTGCTTGAGGAACTGCACGGTGCGCGGCCAGGCCTGCTGGGTCGCCTTGAGGTTGGCGCCGTCGCGGCCGTCCTGCTGGCGCAGGAACCCGTGGCCGGCCCCGGCATAGATCTCGACCTCGTAGCGCTTGCCCAGGCGCTTCATCTCGGCCTCGGCCGCCGGGATCGTGGCGTTGACGCGCGCGTCATCGCCGCCGTAGAGGCCGAGGACGGGGGCCCTGATCTTCGACAGCGTCTCGGTCGCGGGCGACACGCCGTAGTAGACGACCGACGCGCCGAGGTTCGGCTGCTCGGTGGCGTAGGCGAACACCACGCCGCCGCCCCAGCAGTAGCCGACCACGCCGTACTCCTGTGTGGCGGCAGGCAGGCTCGTGCCGTATTTCGCGGCCGCGTCGAGGCGGGCCGCCACCTCGGGCATCTTGAGGGCGCTGTTGATCGGCCGCGCCTGCTCGACGGTCATCGAGCGCGATCCCTTGCCGTCAGGTCCCTTTCCGCTGAGAAAGTCCGGCGCGATCGCGATAAAGCCGTCGGCCGCCAGCTGGTCTGCCACCGAGCGCACCCAGTCGCTCAGGCCGAAGATCTCGTGCACCACCAGCACCACCGGAGCCTTGTCCTTGCGCTCGGGATAGACGACGTAGGCCTCGATTTTGTCGCCGCCCTGGCCGTCGATCACGACCCACTCGCCGTGCCTGGGGGACTTTGCCAGCCTGTCCGCGGCGCCGGCCTCGGGGGGCGGGAACGCGGCCTGGCCAAAGACGGCGCTGCTTGCGGCGAGCATCAGGGCCGCGAGGATGATTGTGCGCGCTGTGGGCACCATGGTTCGTTCTCCTTGAAGCCTGCTGTCCGTGCAGGGTCTATTGATGAGCAATCTAATCATCTATAGGCCTCCCGGCAAGCGGCCCGACCGGCCGGCCCGCGCCTGGGACGAGGAACGGCACCGACCCCTCGCCCGGGAGCACCCGCCCTGTTTCCGCTGGAAGGCTCCCATGACCGACGTTATGTTTGCCCTGTGCCCAAAGAATGCGCCCACTGGATCGTCGCGCGCCGGGTCGCGGCATCCTACGGGGGGCCGCGAGTCCGCGCGCTCCTCGATCGCTGTCAGTCGCTGTATCTCCTCGGCGCGGTCCTGCCGGATACGGCCTTCTACACCCTGGCAGGCCGGCACCGCGGCGAGCTGCTCGCGCTGGCGGAGCTCCTGCACGGGAGCCGCGGCGGCGACCCGCTGTTCTTTCTAGACCGCGCGGTCACGGAGCCGCTGGCCGCCCTCGCCCTCGGCGTCGCCTGCCACATCATGGTCGACAGCCAGTTCCACCCGATCGTCTGCCACTTCTGCGGCATCGAGGAGCTGCACGGCGGCGCCCTCGAGCGTCACTTCGCGTTCGAGGGATGGCTCGACGTGCACTACAGCAGCCTCGAGGCGCCGCCGGGAGACGGTCGGCTCGCGCGCATCCTGCGCGGGTCGCCGATGAGCCTCTCCGAGATCGCCTCCCTCGTGCGCTCGCTGCTCTACGTCGAGTCGGTCCCCAGGCGCGTGGTGGCCTCGGCCCTGCGCAGGCACGCGCTGCTGCAGGGGCTGTTCTACAGCCCCGTGCTCCGGTGGACCGTCGCCGCGGCGCGTCGTCTCTGGCCGGGCGCGGGCGGGCCGTTCGCGGCCCTCATGTACCCGCGGCTCGAACAACCCGTGCCGTTCTTCGAGCGGCCGTTCGCCTACACGCATCCCTCGACCGGCGAGCAGCGCACCGAAGCGCTCGCCGACGTGGAGGCGCGCGTCGTGCGGCTGATGCACAAGGTGTTCGACGTCTTCGAAGGGGACGCGGCATCCCGGGCCGGCGTGCAGGGGCTTCCGCGCCTGTCGGCCGAGACCGGCGTGGCGCCGTCGTCGTCGCCCAGGACGGGGCTGATGCGCTTCTTCCGCGTGAGCGACGTGGAGGCGCTGCTCGGCATCGCGCAGCGGCGGCGCCGGGTCCGCGTCAGTCGACCCTGACTCCGATCCTGCGGCCTACGCCCCGGATGTAGTCCGCGCCCCTGCGGTAGTCGGCTTCGCACTTGAGGTGCTCGAGCACCAGAGGCGTGTCCGCGGGCAGCCTGGCCAACTCCGCGAGGTAGACGGCGTAATCGAGGGCTCCGTCGCCCGGCACGACCTCGTCGAGGTGAACCGTGAGCCGCCGAGGGTCCAGCCTGACATCCTTGGCGTGGCAGCTCGCGATCCGCGGCCCCAGCTCGCGGAAGCACTCCCGGATCAGGCTCGCGTTGGCAAAGTACAGCCGCGGGCTCGAAACGAGGTTGACCGGGTCCAGGTGCGCCCCGGCCGCCTGCCGGTCGATGGCGTCGAGCAGCTTCCGGTAGGAGGCGGGCGAGTCGGGCCAGGCCCACGGCATCGCCTCCAGGGCGTAGACGGTGCGCGTCGGCCGGACCGCGTCGATGATCGAGCGCACCGTCTCGACGATCAGGTCGAAGGTTGCGGTCGAGAGGTTCGCCTCGTGCGCCGCGTACCAGAACTCGCTGCTGCACGAGCCGGCCACGTTCACGCAGCAGCGGGCGCCGATGCGGTCGGCGAGGTCGAGAGCGCGGCGGTTCTTTTCCAGCGCCTCGGCGCGCTCGCGGGGGTCGGGCGAGATGGGATTGCTCCACGCTCCGACCTCGGCGATCACCACGCCGGCCGCCCGGGCCGCGCGGCTGTAGGCGCGCACCTCGGCATCCGAGGCGCCGATGGGCAGCGGGCACAGGGCCGCGCTGTAGCCGGCTTCGCGCACGGCGGCGATCCAGTCGGCGGGATCATCATAGCGGCGAAAGAGCTCTCCCCCGAGACGCATGAGGTATTGGGGCGCGGGCGCCCGCGGCTGTCAAGGCGATCGCCGCGCGCGGGGCCGGGGCGTGGGCGCGGCGCTGGCCCCGCCGGCGGCGGGGTGTGCGGAGGTTGCGGGACTTACCGGCCCGAGGGTATAAGTCCGCATGCGAGATCTGCGCGTGGCTGAGCGAAGGATCACCGTGGACGACGGGGTCGGCCTCCTCGTCACCGAGCATCGAACTGCGGCGCCGCTCCTGCGCCTGCCGGTCGTGTTTCTGCCCGGGTGGGTCTCTCACCGCAGCGGCTGGAATGATCTGGTGGGGCGCCTCGCGCGCTCAGCTGCCGTCTTCTACGTCGAGAGCCGCGACAAGGAGTCGGCCGATCTCGGGCTCACAGGATCGCCGGACGGCCGCGGCAGACCGCGGAACCCCGACATGGGCGTCGGCCGGCAGGCCCGCGACCTGGCTGCGGTCGTGCGCGCCCTCGGGCTGGGCGAACGCGGCTTCTTTCTCGTGGGCTCTTCGACGGGCAGCAACGTGATCCTGGAGTACCTGGCCGGCGAGGCTGCCCCCCGCCCTGCGGCCGCGGCCCTGATGATCCCCGTGCGCCGCTTCCCGATCCCCGGCTGGGCGCAGCCGCTGCTCTGGCTGCCGCATCCCCTCATCAGCGCGCTCAAGCCCGCGATCAAGGCCTACATCAGCGCCGCCCTCAGCGACCGCAGCGGCGAGCGAACGATGCTCCGCTACAACTACGACTCGATCGACCGCCTCGAGCCGCGGCGAACGCGCCTGGCCGCCCGCGCGCTGCTCGACTATGAGCTGCCGGCGGACCTGTCCCGCGTCGCTCAGCCGATCCTCGTGGCTGCGGCATCGGCCGACCGCATGCATCGCAGCGACGTCGCCGAGGAGATCGCGTCGCAGGTGGCCTCCTGCGAGCGCATCGACGTCGGGGAGTCGGGCCGCGTGCATTCCGCGTGGATGGCCGAGCAGCTCATCGCGTTCCTCTCGCGCCACCAGCAGGCCTAGCCGCCCGCCTCCCCATGCCGCAGCCGGAGGCGATCGCCGCCGCGGCCGCAGGGGCCGCCTCCCGACGCGGCAGCCTACAGGGGCAGGCGCATGCGCCAGATGTCGTGGCCCTCAAAGGCGCCGACCGGCGCGAAGTACTGGCGGATGCCGGCGGGGACAAAGGGCACGACCGCCTCGGTCATGCAGAAGTCGCCCGGCTGCGTGAACTTCTGCCCGAGGTGGAAGATGGTGTTGACGGAATCCGACACGATGCGGCCGGTCTCCCCTCGTGCGTGATAGGTGGTCGCACCGATGTGCAGCGCGATGCGGTACGAGGGCACGATCTCGAAGTCGTACATCTCGATGGCCAGGAGCTTGCGGTTGAGCACGAGTCGGAAGCCCGTGACGACCGCGTCGCAGCGCTTGCCGTTGAAGGGGAACAGCAGCACGCCCCCGAAATCGCTCCACATCCACGGTCGCCCGGCAGCAGGAGCCGCGAGGGCGGCCACGGTGTCGTGGAAGGTCTGCTGGAACTTGGCCAGCGACTCGCTGCCGTGGTCGCGGCGCAGCGCCTCCTGGTTGTCCATCTCGATGAACATCAGCGTGAACGTGTACTCCCGCCCGGAGCGGACGGCCGTCCAGTCGCTTCCGGACAGCTCGGCCGCGGCTGCGGCGGGCCGCTGCAGCGCCGCCGCCGCCCTGCGCGAGGGCTGGCCAACCGCGTAGGCCGGCGGATTCGGGTCGGATCCCCGCGCCGCAGCCGCCGGCCGCAGCAGCGCCGCCCACCTCATCACGTCGCGCAGCCGCCGCGGATCGACCCCTGCCGCGAGCTGAGCCGGTCCGAGATAGTCGACCGCGCCGCCCCGCAGCAGCTGCGCCGGGTCCTCCAGGGCTCCATCGGCATCGATGACCGCAGCGAGGACGCCCGGCTGCGACTCCAGGCGGCGCAGCACGGCCCCGAGCGAGCGGCTGCTCCTGCCTGCGACGTCGACGTAGGCGAGTGCGCGATCCGCCGCCGGACCGGCTGCGACCTGCAGCCGGCCGCCGACGGCCGAGGCGCCGCGGTGCTCGACGACAAAGCCCTGCGCCCGCGAGACCCGCTCGAACCAACGGCGCGCTTCGGCCCTGTCGCTGAAGACCAGCACGCGCACCTAGTTCTCCCACCGCAACTGGTAGCTGTAGAACCCGTTGGCCTCGACGCTGGGCAGGGGCACGAGCTGGTTCGCCACTCTCGGCTCGAGCGTCGTGTAGACCGCGTTGCTCACGGTGATCGAACCCGGCCTGGTGTACCGGCTCTCGATCTGAAGGATGCGCTTGATCGTCTCGCTCTTGCGGATCTTCTCCACGTTGCCCGTGTACTCGGCGACGCCATTGTGCACGGCCATGCGGACCTCCAGCGGCACCTCCAGGCGCGGCGACAGGTGGTTGTACAGGAACAGCTCGTGCAGGATCGAGATCGCGGCCAGCGTAGCCAGCGTGTTCTTGTTGGAAAAGAAGAAGGCCACCAGCCCGCCGTCGCCCTCCCAGCACCAGACCCGGCCGTTGCGCCGCTCGATGCAGCGCTGCACGATCGCCGCCAGGTCGGCGTAGGCCTGTTCGACGCGGCGGCGCGGGAAGCGCCGCACGAGCATCGAGCTGCCCACGACGTCGAGCCGCAGGAACGTGAACACGTACGGCTCGCCCTCGAGGAGCACGCCCCAGTTGGGCGTCTTGCGCACCCGCGGATCCTCCACGAACATGCGCGTTTCCTGGTCGTAGTCGAAGCCGAGGTCGTGGATCCCGCGGACCAGGTCCCTGAGATGGGGGATCGCGTACTTGCGGCCGGCCAGCCCCTGGTCCTGCATCTGGACCAGCAGGTTCACCAGGTCGAGGAACTTGCCCGCCGCCCGGATGTCGTTGACCACCTGCAGCGCGGCGTCCAGCTTGGGAATCGGTATGCTCGATTGGAACCCCGTGCGCTGGTACAGATCGTAGTACCGATCGAGGAGCCGGCGCGCCAGCTCCTCCATCGTGTGCACGTCCACACAGCCGCTGAGAGCCCGCACAGCGATCGAGGCCAGTGTTGCTCCTACCTGCATCACGGGGAGTTAAGCAGGTCCGGGCGTCCGGGTCAAGGAAGGGGGTGGAGTCGGGCGGTCGCGCCGGAGCGGAGCCTCGACAGCGGCCTCGCGTCTGCCGCGTGGGGCTCCCGGCGGCCTACGGGGCAGCTGCGAGGGCGGGAAGCGGGGCCTGGGCAAAGGCGGGAGCGTCCTCGGGCCCGAGGTCTTCGATCTGCCGCGCGAACTCGGCGCCGCACTCCACGCACAGCCCGTGGGACACCAGGCCGCTCTCGATCTTGAAGTCCCTGATGGTGCGGCCGCACTGCATGCAGACGACGCGCGCTACTTCCACGGCGTTCTCCCGCTTTCCATTGTCGGTCGTCTGCCGGAGGGCCCTGAGCGAGACTTCGGGGCCGGCCTGTTCAGGCGAAGCTGCGCTGATCGGGATCGTGGGGAACGACGTCGCCGGTCTCGAGGGCGAAGCGCGCCAGGCGCTCGGTCAGCGCTGCGCGCACCGCGCACAGGGCGGGGTCGTCGATGCGATTGTCGAGCTCCCGCGGGTCGTCGCGCAGGTCATAGAGCTCGTCCGGTTCGTAGAGCCGCATCACCAGCTTGTGGGTGCGCGTGCGGCACATGACCGCCTTGGTATGCGCGGGCCCCTCGCTGCGCTGCAGCTTCAGACGCGGGTAGTACAGGCCGTCGGGCCGCTGCTGGTCGGCGCTCTCCAGCTCCATGCAGTGCCGCTCGCCGTGCAGTCGCCCCCCCTCGCAGAACACCGCGTCGCGGTGCTCGTCGGCAGCCCCGGCCAGGATCGGCAGCAGCGATCGGCCGAAGTGGGTGTGCCCAGGGCTGATGCCGGCCAGCGACTCGACCGTCGCGGGAAAGTCGACGAGCTCGACGAGCGCCCCGCTGACGCGCGGCCGGACTGGGACCGATCGCGGCGGCTTGACCACGAACGGCACCCGGGTGAGGCAGTCCTGGAACGTGTTCTGCGCCTTCTCTACGATGCCGTAGTCGCCGGTGTAGTCACCGTGGTCGGACAAGAAGAACAGCGCGGTCTCGTCGTAGACCCCGCGCGCCTTGAGGGCATCGATCACCATCCCGAGCTGGTGGTCGATGCGGCCGCACATGCCGAGGTAGGTGGCGCGCAGCTCCGCCCAGCGGTCCTCGGTCCAGCCGCGCAGGCCCTGACCCTCGACCAGCCCTTCCATCAGGCTCGGCAGCCGCTCCCAAGACTCCGGCGTCGGCACCCGGGGAGGCACCCGCCGGCGGTCGACGGCGCTATACCACGGCTCCTCCACCCCATAGGGGGGATGCGGATAGCCGAGCGACAGGAACAGGCAGAACGGCTCTTCGCGCCTGTAGCCCCTGATCCACCGGACTGCCTGCTCGACGTAGTCCCAGTCGCTGTCGCGGTAGACCTCGCCCGGCGCCGTCTCCAGGCGCCCCGCGTAGAATGAGTACCAGTTGTCTCCGCCGGGCTCGCCTCGCCAGCGCTGGTCCCTGTGCAGGTTGGGCCTCAGGCCCGGGCTCGGCTCCGCCCTTTCGTGGCAGCAGCGGCTCCAGCCGAGCTGGCCGGGCACGAGGTCGTTCTTGCCGCCCCACCAGACGCGGTAGCCTGCGCTCTTGAGGTTCTCCAGGAGAAGCGGCTCGTCGGGCCTCAGCATGTGGAACATGGTGCGGTGCCCCCGCACGTGGGGATACCAGCCGGTCATGAAGCTGCACCGGCTCGGGGTGCAGACCGGGTTCTGGCAGAAGGCATCGCCAAAGGAGACCGCTTCCTCGCGCACCAACCGGTCGAGGACGGGGGTCTGCGACGCGGGGTTGCCCAGATGAGCCACAGCGTCGGCCCTGAACTGGTCCGGGTTGAAGATGACGAGGTGCGGCCTCATACCGCCGGGAATCTGGTCCACTTGGCGCTGGATCGAGCGCTGGCGACCACCGCGCTTATGAACGCCATCCCGAGCACCCCGTCGTCGACGGTCGGGTAGTCGCGCTCGGGGATCGCCTGGCCCGAAACCTCGGCGCTGATCGCCTCGAAGGCTTCGCGGTAGACGTTGGCGAACGCCTCGAAGAAGCCCTCCGGGTGGCCGGTGGGCAGGCGCGTGGCGGCTCTGGCGGCCTCAGCGACGTTGGCATTGCCGCGGGAGTAGCGGGTCTCGGTGCCGTCGCGGCTCCTCACCCAGAGGTAGTTCGGATTTTCCTGGTTCCAGTAGAGCCCCGCCTTGTTGCCGTAGACGCGGATGGCGATGCCGTTTTCCTCACCTGCGCAGATCTGCGATGCGTGGAGGAGGCCCCTCGCGCCGCCCCGGTAGCGGATGAGTACGCTGCCGTCGTCGTCGAGCTCGTTGCCGGGTATGAAGCTGGTCAGGTCTGCGCAGAGCTCCTCGATCTGCAGCCCCGTGACGTATCGCGCCAGGTTTTCGCAGTGAGTGCCGATGTCGCCCATGCAGCCGGCAGCGCCGGCCACCCTGGGGTCCATGCGCCAGACCGCGAGAGCCGCCGTCTCGCCGTCGAGCCGGCTCGCCAGCCAGCCCTGGGGGTACTCGACCACCACCTTGTTGAGGCGGCCGAGAACGCCGTCGCGCACCATCTGCCGCGCCTGCTTGACCATCGGGTAGCCGGTGTAGTTGTGGGTGAGGACGAAGACCTTGTTCGTCCTGCGCACGATCCCGCGCAGCTCGACGGCCTGCTCGAGGGTGCAGGTCATCGGCTTGTCGCACACGACGTTGAAGCCGGCTTCGAGAAAGGTCCTGGCGGCGTCGAAGTGCGTGGCGTTCGGCGTCACGATCGAGACGTAGTCCAGGCGCTCCGCCGCGGGCCTCCCGGCCTCGCGCTCGGCCATCTCGCCGTAGCTCGCGTAGACGCGATCGGCGTCCAGGAACAGCGCCTCGCCGCTCCTGCGCGACTTTTCGGGGTCCGAGGAAAAAGCCCCCGCCACGTACTCGGCGAGCCCGTCCATCGTCGCCGCCGCCCTGTGCACCGGCCCGATAAAGGCGCCGATGCCGCCGCCGATCATTCCCGCACGCAACTTGCGCTTGAGCATAGTCGTTGTCCTCCTATCTGAGGCCGAGGACGCGCCGCAGCATGGCGCGGTCCGTCTTGACGCCGGCAAAATCGTCGAACGCCCGCTTCGGCGTTTCGATGAGCATCGACTTGATAAAGGGCGCGCCTTCCCTGGCCCCCTGCTCGGCGCTCTTGAGGCAGCACTCCCACTCGAGCACAGCCCACGAGCTGTAGCCGATCTTCGTCAGCCGCCCGAAGACCGCTCTGAAATCGACCTGGCCGTCGCCGAGGCTGCGGAAGCGGCCCGGACGGTCCTTCCAGTCCTGGTAGCCGCCGTACACCCCGCTGCGCGGGCTCGGGTTGAACTCGGCGTCCTTGACGTGGAATGCCTTGATGAACGGAGCGTAGGTGTCGATGAAGCCGAGATAGTCCAGGCACTGCAGCACGAAGTGGGAGGGATCGTAGTTGATGGCCACCCGCGGGTGGTTGCCCGTCGCCTCTCGAAAGCGCTCGAAGGTCGCCCCGTCGTGCAGGTCCTCGCCGGGATGGATCTCGTAGGCCACGTCGACGTTGGCGTCTTCGGCCGCCTTCAGGATCGGCTTCCAGCGCGCGGCCAGCTCCTCGAAGCCCATTTCCACGAGCCCCGCGGGCCGCTGCGGCCAGGGGTAGAGGGTCGGCCACAGCAGCGCGCCGCTGAACGACGCCATGGCGGTGAGACCCAGGTTTTTCGACGCCTTGATCGACTTGATGACCTGGTCCACGGCCCAGGCGGTGCGGGCCTCGGGGTTGCCCCGCACCCTGGGGTCCGCGAACCCGTCGAACAGCTCGTCGTAGGCCGGGTGCACCGCGACAAGCTGGCCCTGAAGGTGGCATGCCAGCTCGGTGACGGCCAGCCCGCTGCAGCGCCCCCTCAGATCGTCGCAATAGGTCCTGCTCTCGGCTGCCTTGTCGAGGTCGATGACGCGGGCGTCCCACGTGGGGATCTGCACGCCGACGTATCCCAGGTCCCCGGCCCACTTCGTGATGCCCTCAAGGCTGTTGAACGGCTCCTCGTCGGAGAGGAACTGAGCGAGAAAGATTGCGGGACCCTTGATCATGGCTTTCCTCCGTCTGCGGTGAGGCCGCATTATACGCCCCGACACCGGCGAGGGCAAATCGGGCGGGCTTCAGGCCGCCCCAGCGGGGAGTGCACCGTACGGCCGCGCATGCCGAGAATCGAGACAGGGGACCGGAACACCCCGAGTTCCCCCGGGTTCTGTGGTAGGATATGTAGGAATGCGCGCAAGTCGACCTGCAGCGACAACGGGGCCGGCGGCCGAGGAGTGCCGCGGCTTCGACGAGTTCTGCCGCATGGTAACCGCGAACACCGCTGACGCGGCGCTCCAAATCGATGCCTCGGGAAACGTCCGGTTCGCCAATCCGGCCCTCAGCGAGCTGCTCGGCTACCGTACCGAGGACCTGCTGAACCGCAGCGCAGCGGCACTGTTCGCGCCGCGGGCGCGCGAGTCCTTTGAACGGGCCGTTGCCGACTGCCTCGACAAGTGCCGCGATTCGGGGATGGAGCCGCGCGGCCTCTTTGCCGTCGACGGCCTGCACAGCGACGGCCGCGAGGTCCCTCTCGAGGTCGCCGTGCTCTGCGTTTCCGGCGCCGAAGCCGGGAGCCTGCTGCTCGTGCTCCGCGACCTGACCCACAGGGACAGGGTCCGGGCCGCCGAGAACACCTTTTCAGCGCTCTCGGAGACGAGCACGGACGCGATCGTGCAGATCAACGAGGAGCTGCGGATCATCTTTGCCAACTCGGCGGTACGCGCCATCTTTGGCTACCCGGTGGAGGAGGTGCTGCAGGGGAGCTTCGAGAGGCTGTTCCCCGAGTCGGCCTACAGGCGCTATTGCGAGCACTTCCGCAAGTACTTCGTCGTCGACGACGCCCATCGCAAGGCGACCCGGCTGACGAACATCATCGAAGTGCTGGGCCGCAAAAAGGAGGGCGAGGTCTTTCCCCTCGAGATCTCGTTCGGCAACTCGCGCAACATCCACGGGGAGCGGATCCTCACCTGCATCATGCGCGACATCAGCGAGCGCAAGCGCACCGAGCGCCGCCTGCGCTTTCTCGCCTACCACGACAAGCTGACCGAGCTCGGCAACCGCGACCTTCTCTACGTTTCGCTCAAGCAATACCTCGCCCAGGCTGGCCGCTACCCCGACAACAGCGGCGCCCTGATGTTTCTCGACCTCGACGGCTTCAAGAAGATCAACGACACCCTCGGCCACGAGGCCGGCGACCAGATCCTGCGCGAGGCCTCCCGGCGCGTCAGCAGCTGTCTGCGCGAGAGTGACCTGGTCTACCGCTTCAGCGAAGAGATGGAGATCGGGCAGGAGACGATCGAGGAGCTGTTCCGTTTCGGCGGCGACGAGTTCGTGATTCTGCTCACGCACATCGCCAACGCGGCGGACGCCGCGCGGATCGCCCAGCGCATCGTCGAGTCGGTGTCGCGGCCCTACCAGGTGGCCGGCGAGAAGACCGCCGTGCGCGCCAGCCTCGGGGTGAGCATCGGCATCGCGCTCATCCCTCAGAACGGCACCGAGGCGATGAACCTCATCCGCAGCGCCGACGTGGCCATGTACAAGGCCAAGGAGACGCGCAACACCTACGTGTTCTTCACCGACGAGATCAACCGTCAGGCCAACCAGCGGATCGACCTCGAGGCGGGGATGCGGGAGGCCATCGAGAAGCGCTCCTTCGAGCTGCACTACCAGCCGGTGGTGGACGCGGCAGGAACGGCCAAGGGCGCCGAGGCCCTGCTGCGGTGGCGCGACCCGCAGCGCGGGTACATCCCTCCCGGCCTGTTCATCCCGATTGCCGAGGAGACCGGCCTGATCCTCACCATCGGCGACTGGGTGCTCAAGACCGCCTGCCGCCAGCTTGCAGCGTGGAACGCGGCCGGGTTCCCGGACTTCTACGTGTCCGTGAACCTCTCGGTCAAGCAGTTCAACCAGTCCGACCTGGTCGAGCGATTGACGGAGATCGTCCGCCAGAGCGGGGCGCGGCCGGAGAACCTCAGGATCGAGATCACGGAAAGCAGCCTCATGAGGGATCCCGACGAAGCCCGCCGGAAGATGGAAGAGATCAAGAAGGCCAACCCCGGGATCCGCATCGCGATCGACGACTTTGGCGCCGGCTACTCGTCGCTGAGCTACCTGAGCGAGCTGCCCGTCGACATGCTCAAGATCGACGGCTCGTTCGTCATGAACCTCTACACCCAGAGGCACAACCCCAAGATCGTCAACACCATCATCGCCCTGGCCAACAGCATGCACATGGACGTCGTGGCCGAGGGCGTGGAGACCGAGGCGCAGCTGCAGTACCTCGCCGACAACGACTGCAAGCTGTTCCAGGGCTACTACTTCAGCAAGCCCGTCCCCGTCGGCGACCTGGAGCGGAAGCTCGAAGAGAAGCCCTAGGGCGCGGCGGCCGTTTCAGACCTCGCCTCCCCTCTCCACCTTCTCGCGGTAGTGCAGATGGTTCTTGTGGCGTTCGAGCGCCAGCTCGACGTCGCCCTCCTTGATCGCCTCCAGGATGAGTCGATGCTCGTTGGCGAGCCGCGCGACGATTTCCGGCTTCCAGTACTTGCGCCGGTACTCGGGGTCGTGAAAGAGCCTCGAAAGCACCGCCGTGAACGATGCCAGCAGATCGTTGCCGCAGGCACGGAGCAGCAGGAGGTGAAACTCGAGGTCCTCCTTGTCGGCCTCCTGCGGCGAGTCCCTGTTGCGCAGCATCCGATCGACGGCCTCCTCCATCCGCGCGATCTGAGCGGGCGTGGCGCGCCTGACCACCAGCGGCAGGACCGCCAGCTCGGCGACGATCCTCGCCTCGATGTACTCGTGCAGGTCGAACCGGGAGATACGGTAGGCGAACTGCAGATTGTCGCTCACCATCTTCTCGTCGAACTGCCGGATGAACGTTCCCCTCCGTGGAGACTTGGCGAGTACCCCCTGCTGGACCAGCGAGTTGAGAACGTACCTGATTTTGTAGCGCGAAACGCCGAAGCGCTCCGCCAGCTCGTGCTCTGTCTCGACGCGCTCGCCGGGTCTGTAGCCCTTCTTGAGAAAGTGCGCTCTGATCGCAGCGTCCAGCTGCTGCCCGTTCGCGGGTTTGCGAGGCACAACCTGGCCTTTCAAGACAGCATCCCTCCGCAGCCGCTGCCGGCGCGATGGTACACGTCGCGCATCTGGCGGTGAATCAGCCGGTAGGTCGAAAAAGCATCCTCGTAAGTCTGCACCCAGCCCTGATCCGGGGCGACACCCACGCCCGGGGCTCCCTCCGCACGGAGCAGACGCGCAAGATCGACGTTCCCGACGCCGGCGCACGCGAGCAGCGCCGCTCCGTGTGAGGAGTCGGCGTCCCGCATGGACAGGAGGGGCCTCTTGAGCACCGCCGACAGGATCCAGGTCGTAGAAACCCTGTTCCGCGACCTCTCGAAGATCGTCGCTCCGACGGTTTCCTCCAGATGCTGCGCCTCTTCTCCGCTGCGCTGGTCGCTCCACAGGATGGCGCGCCTCACGGGCTGGTCGCGGTCGTCGAGCAGGACCCCGATGTGGGCGGCGCTCGACAGTCCGATCCCCCGCACATCGCACCGACCCGGGCGCTTGTCAAGGGAAATCTGCGTCCCCAGCCGCCGCCGGACCGCTACCTTTCGGCAAACACCTCGTCGTGGATCGCCTGCACGGCGCGGGTGCGATCGCCCTCCGCAACCACGTAGTACGCGGCCACCTCCGAGGCTCCGGTCGCCGAGAGGATCACCTTGACCGAGGCGCGCGCCAGCGCCGAGGAGACGGTTGACAGCACGTCCTGCCGCTCGGCCAGCCCCTCGCCCACCACCGCGACCAGGGCGACGTCCGAGACGGGAACCGCCTGGCGGACCACGCCGAAGTCCAGCCCCTTGACGAGGGCGTGGCTCCTGGCCAGCTCGTCGCGGGCCAGCAGGAAGTTGATGCTGGTCTGCGAAGTGATGATCGACTTGATGTTGATGCCGTGATTGTCCAGCGCCGTGGTCACTCCGGCGAGAATGCCCCGCTTGGCGCCCACTCCCGGGCCTCGAAGCTGAAGGATCGCGATGTCGTCGGAGTAGGTGACGCTGCGGATCACGCCGCCGCCCGACGGCGAGCCGTTGCCGATCACCGAAGCGGGACGGATCGAGCCGTCGAACCGGTCCACGTCCAGGATACGCACCGGGATGCCGAGGTCCTCGAGCGGCTCCACGGTGCGCGGGTGCAGGATCCGGGCCCCGAAGTACGACAACTCCGCGGCCTCGCGGTAGGAGAGCTCGCCGATGCGCGCGGTGCCGCGCACCAGGGCGGGATCGGCGGTCCGGAACCCGTCGACGTCCTTCCAGATGTCCACGCTCTCGGCGCCGACGCAGCGCGCCACGCCGGCCGCCGAGTAGTCGCTGCCGCCCCGGCCGAACACCGTCACCTTTCCCGCCGGCGAAATGCCGTAGAAGCCCGGCACGACCCAGGTCACCCCGGCCGCCAGCGCCGTTCGCACGGCGTCGGCCGCCCGGCCAAAGTCGATGGTCGCGTTGCCGAACTCGCCGTCGGTCAGCAGGCCGATGTCCTCTGGCAGCGCCTCGCGGCAGTCGACGCCGTGGAAGCGCAGGATCGAGGACAGCAGCAGCGACGACAACCGCTCGCCGTAGCTCGTCACGGTGTCTTCCACCGACGGGGGAATCTCGCCTATGTAGTGGATGCCGTGCAGGTAGCGCTCCAGGCGGTGCAGGCGCACCTCGATCTCCGTGAGCACCTCCCTGCGGAACTCCTCCGAGTCCACGGTGTGGTCCAGGATCTCCGCCTTCAGATCGTAGAGCATGCGCGAGAAGCGCTGGATGATCGCCTCGTCTTCGAGCGACCCGTGCAGAGTCGCGACGAGCTTGTCGGTGATTCCGTACAGCGCGGACACCACGACGGTGATCGGCCGGCCGTACGCCTGCACGATCCGCACGATGCGGCCGATGTCGTCCCGCTCCTTCATGTTGGAGCCGCCGAACTTCGCGACGATCCCGCCCATCGCGCCCCTTACCCGCGCGGTCCCGCGGTCCATCTGAGGTAGCGGCCGAGCTCCTCCTCGAAGTTCGGGGTGAAGATCCCGCTGCCCAGGGCCGCCCGGATCTCGTCGAGGCTCCAGAAGCGACCCTCGGCGATCTCGACAGGATCGGGGCTGACCGGCCCGTCGTACACCAGGCGGTAGGTGCGAACCGCCTCGGTCTCGATGGGGCTGTGCATCCGGTACTCGTACAGCGGCCCCTCGAGCGCCGCGCCGCTCACACCCAGCTCCTCGCGGAGCTCGCGAGCCGCCGCCTGATCGTAGCTCTCTCCGATGGCCAGATGCCCGCCGACCGAGGTGTCCCACTTGTCCGGCTGCATGTCCTTGGTCGGGGCGCGCTTCTGCAGGTACAGCTCGCCCCGCGTGTTGAACAGCAGCACGTGAGCGACGCGATGCACCAGCGCGGGATTCCCGTGGCATTCCTGCCGCGTCGCGCGGCCCACGACGCGGCCGGACTCGTCGACCAGCTCGAAGTACTCCGGCACTCTCGTCACGTCGCGCGCCCGTCCGTCCCGCAGCGGGTCACGACTTCTGGATCGACGGGTCGACGCGGATCGTGTCCGCCCGTTCCTGCGCTTCCAGGCACAGCTCGGCGGCCTTAAAGGCGTGCTCCTGCGTCATCGCCTTTTCCGTTCGATTCAGACAGTCGAGGATGAAGGCTCCGAAAAAGGGATAGCCGACCTTGCCCGCCATCTCCAGGTGCTGCTCGCCCTTGTCGTTTACCAGGAAGAGGTGGTCGCCCGACGTATCGGCGGCCACGTTCACGTACTTGCGCAGCTCGACATAGCCCTTGGTCCCGAGGATGAACAGCCGCCCGTCGCCCCAGGTCGAGAGGCCGTCGGGCGTGAACCAGTCCACGCGAAAGTAGTTGCTGGCCCCGTTGGCCGCCACGAGGCTCGCATCGCCAAAATCCTCGAGCTCCGGGTGCTGCGGGTTGTGGTAGTTGGCGACCTTGGCGTGGACGACCCTCGCGTCCTCTGCCCCTGCGTAGAAGAGGAACTGCTCGATCTGGTGGCTTCCGATGTCGCAGAGGATGCCGCCGTACTGCTTCTTCTTGAAGAACCACGGCGGCCTGCTCGGCGCGTTGAGCCGGTGCGGACCGAGCCCGATCACTTGGATCACCCTGCCGATCGCGCCGTCGGCGATCAGATCGCCGGCCGCCACAGCGGCTTCGACGTGGAGCCGCTCGCTGAAGTAGACCATGTACTTGCGCCCGGTCTTCGCCACCGTGCGCCTGGCCTGCTCGAGGTGCACCTTTTCCGTGAAGGGCGTCTTGTCGCTGAAGTAGTCCTTGCCCGCCTCCATCACGCGGCAGCCAAGAGGACCGCGCTCGTTCGGGATCGCGGCCGCGGCCACCAGGCGGATCTCCTTGTCGTCGAGCACCTCCGCCTCGGAGGCCGCTGCGCGCACGTCGGGAAACCTCTCCTTGAAAGCCTTCACCTTTGCGGGGTCAGGATCGTAGACCAGGCGGAGGTCTGCGCCGGCCTCGGTGAGGGCGTAGCACATGCCGTAGATGTGCCCGTGGTCGAGCCTCATCGCCGCGATCGGGAACTCGCCCTTCTTCACGACCGGCTTCGCCTTGCCCTTGGGCGCGTACATCATGCCGTCGGCCTTCTGGACCATCCTCGCCTCCTGTGGTTCGCGCCGTATTCTAGGGACGAGCCCGGGAGAGGTCAAGGACGAAGGCTGCGGCGCAGCGGCGCGCCCTGGCAGGCCGGGGGCGGTCGCGCGGTCTCAGCCCGCGCAGATCCAGCGCACCGTGTCCTCGGTGCGGAGCCCGTGGAGCCGTCCGCTGTCGATGGTGATGAGATCGCCGGCCTCCACCGCGTGCTCACCGCACTCGTCGACAAAGAGACCCCGGCCTTCGATGATGAACCAGATCTCCTGCTGCTCGTGGCGATGAGGCGCAAAGGGGTTGTCCGGCGTCGTGGTGCGCACGACGAAGTGGCGCACCAGGAACTCGCGACCCTCGAGAGCATAGGCGACACGACCCTTCTGCGCCGGGTCCGGGCGGCCTTTGGTGATCACGGGGACCTATTGTCGCTGCGGCGCATCGCTCAGTCAACCCGACTACGCTTCGCTTCGCCGGGCCAGGGGGCCGGCTTCGCCGGCCACAAGTGCCCAGTTCCGCTTCGCTCCAGTGGCCCAACCGCGCACGAAACGCCGGGACCCGCGCGCTAGTTGCCGTGTCTCGTGTCGAGGCGTCTCATTACGGCGCGGGCGTGGCCGGCAGGGCAGACGACAAAGAGGACCGAGCCTTCCCATTCGTCGTCCCCCTCCGCGCCGCTCACCTTCTCGCGCTCCTCGGCGCTCACTGGCTTGCCGCAGTCCGGACACTCGCGCGGCGGCAGCCTGCGTCCGCAGGCCGGGCAGCTCGAAGCCACCGAGTCGTAGTCCGGAAGGGGGCCTCCCGGCGGCAATCGCCGCGGCTCCTGGCCGGACTCCTCGGCGATCACCGCGTCCTCGTACCGCGCGACGTAGAGCCACGAGTCCGCGCGGGGACGAAAGGCCCGGCGGAAGCTCCCGTCGTCCTGCGCCTGCAGCAGGCCGGCAAAGTCGACGGACATGATCTCGCGGTTCACATCGAACTCGCGGCCGCACGGGCAGAAGTACCTGCGGCCGAGTCTGCGGGTCTCGCGGTATTTCGGAAAGGTCACTGCCTGCCTCCCGCCGGCCCTGGGCGCTATCGCCTGGCGCAATCCCTGTAGCACTCATCATAGTACAGCGCGTTGTCCACGGGCGTGTTAGGCGGAATGTGGTTGCCCACGGCCATGATGAACCCAGGGAACCGCTTGCCGATCTCGAAGCATCGCTCGACCTCGCCCCTGATGTCGCGGCGATCGCCCAACAGCAGCACGCGCGTGTCCGCATTGCCGACAAAACCGTGCGTGCGGCCGTAGCGGCGCGCAAAGGCCGCCATGTCGGTGTGCGGCTCCATCACGAACATGTCGATGCCGCAACGCACGAGGTCGTCGAAGAACACCGTGTAGTTGCCGTCGCTGGTAAAGATCACCTTTTTGCCCGCCTGCTTCCACGGCGCGAGCAGGCGGCGCAGGTGCGGAAAGTACCAGCGCCGGTACCAGTCGGGCGACGCCACCGGCCCGCGGGTCCAGCAGATGTCGTCGTGGCACATGAGCACCGGGATGCTCGTGCGCGCGTAGGCGCGAAAGAACTGGGCGATCCACTCGGCGTAGCCGTCGATGACCCGTGCGAACTCCCCCGGATGTGCGAGAGCCAGCAGGAGGTTCTCCCAGCCGTAGATCTCGATCAGCCCCGAGAGCAGCGTGATGTAGACCCCGCCCATGTTCAAGGTCGAAGGGAAACGCCGGCAACGGTCCTCGTAGCGGCGATCGAGCTCATCCACGAGACGTTCGGGATCGTGCTCGGGGTACTCGCGGCAGGGGTCGAGGGCGAGCATGTCATCGAGGCCGCAGAAGGGTGACTCGACGCGGGGGTCGAAGTCGCTGCGGCCGTCGGCAAGCTCGGCGTAGACCGCGTGGCCCATGCGGGTGGTGCGGCCCCGCGCCAGCGCCCAGCGGCCCACGTCGGTGGCCCAGAGAAAGCCGTAGTCCCAGGCTTCGACGAACGCAGCCGACGCGCGCGGGCGGTCGGCGAGCACTCGCGTGTCGATGCCCGTCACCCGCTGGACGAGCTCCCAGTGCAGGTCGTGAGCAGAGTACTCCGTTCGCGGTACGCAGTCGGGCGCCCGCAGATTGATGGCCGCGAGCCCCTGCTCACGTCCCACGGGCGCGCTCCGAGCGCGGCGCGTCGGTCAGCACGGCGACGCCCCAGCGCGCGGGGGCGACCCGGCAGGCGGCCCCGGTGCGCCCGCGGCTCACGGCGACCGCAGCGCCCGACAACAGGTCACGCACGGGACCGGAGAAGAACCCGTCGTCGAAGCGCAGCGTCACGGTCCCTGGCTGGTCGGAGATCAGGAAACAGAGCCGGTGAGCGCCGGAGCGGCCCCAGCGGATGTGCACGTGTCCGGCTCGGGGCGCGGGCGGGCGCAGCACCTCGACGGGCATCCGCACTCCCGCCTCGGCGACGAGGCCGGCGACGAAGCGCTCGAAGTCGCCGCAGCCCGAGCGGTAGCGCGGGTCCTTCGCCTCCGAGCCCGCCAGGTAAGCCGAGCCGAAAAAAGCGCCGCAGAGCACGACCGTGCCCTTGTCCACCTTCACCCTTTCCACCAGGGCGCCCTCCTTGTTGCGGGCGAGGACGTCGCCGCTGCCGCCGGTCATCGGCGTGAGCCAGCCCCGCGCCGGCAGACCGCAGCGGCTTCCCGCCACCGACACCTCGACGCGATCGCCCTCGAGCCTGCGCCGCCCCACCTCGACCACGCCGGTGAGGCGCGCCAGAAAGCGCTCGTGCGGCGCGCTCCAGATGCCCGCGGGGTCATAGGCGCAGCACTCGCTCTCGCAGACCAGCGTGCCGCCGGCCCGCACGAACTCGGTGAGCCGCGCGGTGAGTCGGGAATCGGCGGCGAGCACCCGCGGGAGAAACAGCACCTTGAGCCTGTCGAGCTGATCGAGGTGCTCCTCCTCGACCACGACGTAGGGGATGTTCCCGCGCACGAGGGCGCGGCAGTAGCCCGAGAGGTCCTCGACAGGTTGATTCACCGGACGCTCGTCGGTCCACAGCAGGTAGTATGTCTGGGGGCTGAAGAGCACCCCGACCTCGGGCCGGTCCATGCGACAGCCCTCGAGCAGTGCTTCGTTGTCCCTGATGGCCGCGGCCGAGCGGCCCATGGCCTCCAGGCGCTCATCGGCGAAGCCGTCGCCGCCCGCCAGCCCGTAGCCGGTGGACTCGCGGCCGAAGATCTCGTCGCGCCAGCACCAGAACAGGATCGTGTCTGCGCCTTCGGCGAGGCCGCTCCAGATCCAGCGCTGCTGCTCGGCTGCGCGCGGCGACGGCTGGATCTCGAAGCCCTGCGCGCCGCGGCCGCCCTGCAGCTCGCTCAGCCACAGGCGCCTGCCGCCTCCCGCCTCGCCGGCGCTGGCCGCGGCCGAGCGCGAAAAGGCGACGCGCACGGCGAAGTTGGCGTCGTCCATGCCGAACCAGACGGGAAAGCTCGAGGTGCCCACTCCGTCGAGGCGCTCGGCGAAGGCCCAGTCGTTGCCGCGCGACAGCGCCGTGTCGGGCGGCTTGCCGCCGTGCAGCGGCGAAGGCGCCGCCCCGTGCACCGTGACCGGCCGCCCGGGGTCGAGCGCCTTGATGCACTCGCAGCGCGCGATCGCGTGCTCGTTGCTGCGCGCGGTGAGGAAATGCTCGAACGCCATCATGTTCGTGTACGGGCTGCGCGGCATCTTGCCCGCCTGCACGTCGTCCCACGAGGTGTAGCGCATGTTCCACGCGCGGTTCAGGCCCTCGAGGCCGCCATACCTGCGGTCGAGCCACTGCCGGAAGCGCGCGAGGGTGTGCTCGCAGTAGCAGACCTGGCCGTCGGCGTTTACGTTCCAGCGCAGCTCGTTCCAGGCATCCCAGCCATGCAGATGCGGCAGCCCGCGGTAGCGCGTCGCCACCTCGGTGAAGAAGCGCCTCATCAGCTCCCACACGCGCGGGTGGTCGAAGCAGCCGCCGGGAGTCAGGCCGAAGTGGCACTCGCCTCGGTTCGACGAGACCACCTTTTGTCCCATGTTGGTCACCAGCTCGCAGCCGGGCACGACGCGGTGGATCCAGACCGGCTGGATCTCGGAGATGGCGCTCAGCACGAGCTCGAGGCCCTTGCGTCCCGCGATCTCGGCGAGGCGGTCGTAGTCGTCGAAGACGAAGCGCCCTGGCTCCGGCTCGACCCAGCCCCAGAGGATCCAGAGCTGCACCGTGTTCAGGCCGCTTGCGGCCATGCGGGCCAGGTCCTCCTCCCAGTAGGAGTCCACGGGAAAGGGCGGGCGATAGTATTGCGCTCCGAGACTGATCATGGAGGCCTCCAGGCCTCATCTTACACGCGGACGCCGCCCGCGCGCCAGCGTTGCCGCGCCGCCTGCCCGCGGCTATAGTGCCTGCGCGGAGGCGCTGCATGCGCGGAATGATCATGACGGTCGACGGGCCCATCGCGCCGGCGCAGATGGGGCTCACGCTGCCCCACGAGCACATCATGGTCGACTTCGTCGGCGCCGAGCAGACAGGCAGGCACCGCTACGATCCCGCCGACGTCGTCGCCACCATGCTGCCGTGGGTCGAGGCGATCCGCGCGCAGGGCGTGCGCACCTTTGTCGACTGCTCGCCGATGTACCTGGCACGCGATGTCGGCGTCCTGCGGGAGCTCGGCCGCAAGACCGGCATGCGCTTCGTGACCAACACCGGCCAGTACAAGGAGCCCTACCTGCCGCGCGCCACCTTTGAGGTCGACGCGCGGGAGCTGGCCGACCAGTGGATCGCCGAGTGGAACGACGGCATCGAGGGCACCGGCGCGCGGCCGGGGTTCATCAAGACCGCGGTGAACCCGGAGCCGCTCGCCGCGGTGCAGCAAAAGGTGATCCGCGCCGCCGCCCTCACCTCGCGGGCCACGGGCCTCACCGTCGCCACGCACACCGGTCGTGCCGACCAGGCCATGGAGGTGCTCGACATCGTCGAAGGCGAAGGTGTAGCCCCCGACCGCTGGATCTTCGTGCACGCCCAGAACGAGACCGACATCGGCAAGCTGCTCGCCGTGGCGCGGCGCGGCGCCTGGATCGAGCTCGACGGCCTCGGCGAGGAAACCGTCGAGAAGCACATGCGGCCGCTGCTCGCCCTCCTGGAGGCGGGCTTCGAAGGCAAGGTGATGCTCTCGCATGACGCCGGCTGGTACCGCGTGGGCGAGGAGCCGGGAGGCAAGAAGAAGCCCTTCACCTTTCTCATGGAGCGCTTCGTGCCTCTGATGCTCGAGCGCGGCGTGAGCTGCGAAACGATCCGGCGCATCACGGAGCGCAACCCGGCCGAGGCGTTCACGGTGAGGTGAGGCGCTTCGCGCCTGCTCGAGGCTCCCCGAACGATCAGCGCCGGTTTCCAGGGCATGAGCCGTGATCCAGGTACCGGCGCGTGCCGCTGCGAAAGCCGTACAGCAGCTCGCCGACGACGATCGACGAGACGTAGACTCGCTCCGCCCGGCGCACTGCCGCGGCCACCTCTGTGCTGCTGCGCATGAATCCGGTGTAGGCGTTGGTGTCGAGCAGCAGTCTCACGTCCAGAGATCCCGGTCGACCTGTTCCATCTCGCGAATCGAGTCCAGCAGCGCCCGCTCCTGCTCCCGCGACCAGCTGCCGACGAAGGCATACAGGGATTCCCCGACCACCTCGGGCCCCGCGTCCTCTTCGCGCAGCCCCGCGCCCTTGCGGAGCAGGATGCCGGCCGCCCTATTGAGCGATATGCGGCGTCGCCGGGCCAGGTCCCTGAGGCGCTTCTCGGTTTCCCGGTCGATCCCGCGGACCGTGATCTGGTTCTTCACGCCTCCGGTATGAAGCATTCGGTGAGGCATTTCAAGGCGCCAGGTGAGGCACTGAGCCCTGGTCGGCCTCGACGTTGCTCCGGCTCAGCCGATGCCGCCCAGCGGACCGTCGTAGGAATAGCGGAACCAGTCGATGTCGACGTGCCCGGCACCGGCCTTCTCGTTCCAGCAACAGAAGCCGAGCCGGTCGCCCCTCCGGCGACCGAAGGTGAGTCGGAAGGCGCCGCCAAAGGGGATCCACCGCTCGCCGGTCGTGGCATACCAGAAGCTCGCGTGATCGCCGTCCATCACACTGCGGAAGCTGATCGTATCGGCATCGATCTCCGGCCCGAGCCGCTCAGCGCCGTCATGGTTGAAGACCAGCCTCCGCGTTCCATTGTCGGCGACGCGGATCCCGATCAGGACGTACTGCCCCGAGTGGTGGCAGAAACCCGCCTGCTGGCCGGCCGCCATGCCGCTGATGTCCATCCGCGTCTCGGCCACGCCCAGCCCCTTGCCCATGTGGCGCTGCGAAAGCGTGTTCGCCGCGTTCCAGAATCCGCCGTCGTTGACGGGGACCGAAGCCTTGAGGCGCAGCCACCCCGGCCGCTCGGTGAGGGACCAGCGGTCGTTGCGCGGGTTGTGGTTCCACTGCCACTGGGGGCCGAGCCGCGGTGAGTCGAACTCGTCGCTCGCTGCAGGCGCCGCGACAGGATGCCCGGCGACCGGCTTGCGGTGCCTGTGCATCGTGCAGGCGATGGCTGCGCCGTCGCGCACCTCGCCGGGGATCGGCCAGCCGTCCTTCCAGGCCACGGGCACGAGCCACTGCGAGCGACCTTCGTATGAAAGATCCGTCGAAGGGCCGGGCACACCGTCAGGTCCATAGACGCGGTGCTGGACGAGCTGGTGCGTGAGCCACCACGACCCGTCGGGAGCCTGCACGAGCGCGCCCTGGCACGTGCTGCGGTCGAGCTCCGGGGCGCGCTCCATGACCACGCGGCGCTCCAAGGGACCGGTGAGGCTCTTGCCGCGCAGCACGATCTGCTTGCGGTCGTTGTCCAGCCACTCGATGAGAAAGACGTACCAGGTTCCGTCGATCCTGTAGATCTTGGCAGCCTCGGCCCCCGGCCCGTAGTGGATCGGCTGCCCCCCGTCCAGGAGGCGCATGCCGTCCCAGCTCATGCGGAAGAGGCGTATCTCGTTGCCGCGCTGCGGAGCAGCCGCATCGCGCCCGAAGTTGCAGGCGAGCCACGCCTGCTTCGCATCGTGATCCCAGAACACCGCGGGGTCGGTCCAGCGGCTCTTCTTGAGCATGCAGGTGGGGCGCGACCACGGTCCGCGGATGTCGCGGGCGCTGCTCACGTAGAGGCCGCTGACCGCGTCGATGAAGGTGCAGTACCAGGTGCCGTCGTTGTACGCGAGGTCGCCTGCCCACACCCCGTAGGAGTAGTGGCCCATGCGGTCCCAGTTGTACTCCGGCTCCCAGTCGAGGGTCTCGAACACGTGGCCGATGAGCGTCCAGTTCACCAGGTCCTGCGACTGCAGCAGCGTCATCCCGGGCGCGTAGTGCATTGTGGACGTGATCATGTAGTAGGTGTCGCCCAGCCGCTCGACATCCACGTCGGGGTAGTCGGCATTGAGGATCGGGTTGCGGTAGGTCCCGTCGCCCTGGTCGCCCCAGGTTCCGGCCATCGGTGCCACCGTGCGCTCCTTGCCTGGATTCCTGCTGCAGTCCGCGCCGCCGCGGGGACAGGGCTCTCCGCGGCGGCGGCAGGCAGGCCGTTCAATCAGTACGGCAGGCTCGGCGTCCCGCCTACGTTCTTGAGGAAGAAGTCGTAGTTCTTCTGGTAGATCTGCATCAGGCGCGGCAGCCCCATCTTCTGCAGCTGGGCCTGGAAGCCGTCCCATTCCTGATCAATGCCGCCCTCGGTGATCCACTTGGCCTTGGTCTTGCTGATGAGGGCGTTGATGTCCGGCAGCATCGCGTTCTCTTCCTTGATCTCCGCCGAGCTCTTCATCGGGTTGGGCCAGTACTCCTTGGACCAGAAGCGGACGTAGTTGTTCTTGAGGTCCGTGCCCTTGCGCTCGGCCTGCTCGAAGATGAACACGTCGCGGTAGGTCTCGGCCAGGATGACGACGTTCACCCCCGATCCGAGGTTCTCCATGTCGCGCCATTCCGAGAGGCCGACGCCTTTGGGCGGAGGCAGCACGCCGATCGTCCCGTCGGCCTTCTTCTCGAGCCGGATTCCGATCGGGCCTTCCATCATCTCGATGCTGTTCATGGTGTCGTACCAGTAATCGGTCCAGCGCATCGTGACCTCGGGGTACCTGTTGCCCTTGATGATCGGGTTGTAGCCCCGGAACCAGGCAAAGCGGTAGTGCGCCTGCGGCGTGTGGCCCGGTACGGTCATCGGGGCGATGACCGAGTAGTTGTTCCACCGCGTCTGGTCGACCTGGTTCTCCACCTGCCACTCGGCAAAGGAGAAGTACTGGTCCTGCTTGATCTTGGCTGTGTACTGGGGGCCGGTCATGTTGAACCCCTCGCGGTCCATCAACCCCGCAGCCCACAGCTTGTTCAGGTACTTGATCGTGTCCTTGTAGGCCTGAGTCGTCGGGGCGAACCGGACCTTGCCGCCTTCCACGTAGAGGTGCCCGGGCTCCTGGATCGGCAGGCCGTGCGCGAAGAAGAAGTTCGCGAGCCCCTGAGACTCCTGATCATACCGGAAGCCCAGCGGTATGTCGTCGGCCTTTCCGTTGCCGTTCACGTCGCCCGCGGCCTTGACCTTGAGCAGCATCTGGGTGTACTCGTCGAGCGTCTTGGGCGGCGCAGCGATGCCCAGCTTGGCCATCCACGGCTTGGTCATGTAGAAGACCGGTCCCAGCCGCGTCCAGCTGCCCTCGTTCATCCTCATGAGCGCGTAGATGTTGCCGTCGGAGGCAGTCACCCAGCTCCGTGCTGCCGGTCTCTTGGCGAAGATGGCCTTGAGGTTCGGCGCGTACTTCTCGATCAGGTCCTGCATCGGGAGAAAGACCCCCGACTCGCCCATGCTTACGACGTTGAAATCGCTCATGCCCGAGTTGATCGTATCCGGCAGGTCGCCCGAGGCGAGCATCAGGTTCAGCTTTTCGTTGTAGGCGTCGCCGGGGATGGCGATCCACTCGATCTTGACGTTGGTGACCTGCTCGGCCTTCTTGAGGATCGCCATGTCCGCGAACGCCTTGGTGTGGCTCGGGTTCTTCGCGGTCGCGACTCGCAGCGTGACCGGTTTGTCTACGATCGGGTAGCCGATCGCGCGAAAGCCGTACTGCGCGCTCGCCGAGCTCTGCTCGGGCGCGCCCGTGGCGAACACGGACCCCGCGACGACCGAAGCCGCCAGCAGGCTCAACATGATTCGACGCACCATTTGTTCCACCTCCTCCGATTGGTTTGTCGCAACACACTCCCGTGTGTCGTTACCCCTTGATGGCCCCGATCATGACGCCCGTCACGAAGTAGCGCTGCAGGAACGGGTAGAGCAGCATGACGGGCGCCGACGAAACGATGATCAGGGCGAACTTGATCGACTCCGCGAGCATCTGCAGCTCCTGGATCTCCCGCGGATCGGTGGTCTGCATCATCTCCGCGAGCTGCGCCCTGATGAGAATCTGGCGCAGCACCAGCTGCAGCGGGTAGCGCTGCGGGTCGGAGAGGAAGATCAGCGCGTGGAAGAACGAGTTCCAGTGGAAGACGCCGTAGAACAGCACCTGCACGGCGATAAGGGCAGGCGACAACGGGAGCACGATGCTGAAAAAGAAGCGGGTGTTGGTGCAGCCGTCGACTCTCGCCGCCTCGAGCATCTCGTCCGGGATCGTGGTCTGGAAGAACGTGCGCGCGACGATCACGTTCCACACTCCGACCGCGGTGGGGAGGACCATCGCGGCGAAGGTGTTCAGCATCCCGAGACGCTTGACCACGATGTACAGGGGTATGAGGCCGCCCTGGAACAGCATCGTGAACACCATCAATTGGCTGATCACGCCCCGCCCCTTGAGGTCCTTGCGCGAGAGGGCGTAGCCGGCCAGCAGGGTGACGAACACGTTGAGCGCCGTGCCGACCGTGGTGTAGAGGAACGTGTTGCGGTAGCCGGTGAGGATGTTGCGGTCGCGCAGCACGCGCTCGTATCCCACCAGCGTGAGCCCCCTCGGGACGAGGAGCACTTGCCCGGTGTTGACGAGGTCGGGGTCGCTGAACGAGGAGATCACGACGAAGTACAGCGGATAGAGAATCGCCACGAAGACCAGCCCGAGAATCGTGGTGTTGACCGCGTTGAAGACCCGGTCTTGTCGCGAGCCCTTCATCTTTGCCCCCTACCACAGACTGTGCTCGCTCATCGACCTGGCGAATCTGTTGACCGCGACGATGAGCAGGAGGTTGATGAGGGAGTTGAACAGCCCCACGGCCGAGGCGAAGCTGAACTGGGCTCCCAGCAATCCCGCCTTGTAGACGTACGTGGGAATGATCTCCGAAGCGTCGATGTTGCGGGCGGTCTGCATCAGGTAGGTCTTCTGGAAACCGACGTTCATGATCTGCCCGACGCGGAGGATCAGCAGGATCACCGCGGTCGGCATGATGCCCGGGATGTCAATGTGCAGGACCCTCTGCAGCTTGGTGGCGCCGTCCACGATCGCGGCCTCGTGAAGCTCAGGCGCGATGGCGCTGAGCGCGGCCAGGTAGATGATCGCCCCGTAGCCGGTGTCCTTCCAGATGTCCGAGATGATGTACACGGACCTGAACCAGGCCGCGCTTCCCATAAAGTCGACCGCCTCGCCGCCGAACACCTGCAGGAGGCGGTTGACCGCGCCTGTGGTCGGGGAGAGGAAGATGAACAGGATGCCGACAAAGACCACCATCGAGATGAAGTGGGGCGCGTACGACACCGTCTGGATCAGCTTGCGGTAACGCTTGGCCCCGACCTGGTTGAGCATCAGGGCGAACAGGATCGGTGCGGGAAAGCCGAACACCAGGGAGTAGACGCTGATGAGCAGAGTGTTACGCAGAAGGACGGGGAAGAAATGCGACTGTAAGAAGCGCTCGAAATGAGCGAATCCGACCCACGGGCTGCCGAGGATGCCCTTGACCGGGATGAAGTCCTTGAAGGCGATGACCGCGCCGTACATCGGCCAGTAGTGAAAGACCACGAAGTAGAGAATCGCGGGGACGAGAAACAGGTAGAGGTCCGTGTTCTCCGCGAGTTGCCTCAGCGACTGCCGGCGTCGCGGTCGGCCGGTCGGCATGCTCTTGAGCGTGGTGGTGAGGGGCTGCATCCGACCGGAATTCTCGCACCCTCTCGCACCGAGAGCAATAGGACACCGATCACGAGCGACGGAGTCCGGTACACATGTACCGGCCTCGGCGTGGCGAGCCCAGCGGTCAGCTCCGCGATGATGCGCGAAGATGCGCGGCGGGTGTAGGGTCTCAACAGTGAATGCAGCCGGCCGTTCGCGTCCGCGGTCCTCACGGGTCGAGCACGCCGCTGATCGCCAGGTCGTAGTCCGGTCTG
>CAZKGO010000030.1:0-46174 GCA_964552235.1 uncultured Spirochaetales bacterium
CCTGGCAAAAATGCCGAACATCAAGGGGCAGTACGACAAGTACAAGATCGAAAACGGCTTGGTCGACGGAAAGCTCTACGCCGTTCCCGCCCGGCCGGGCTCGAACACCTACGCCTCCCAGTGGGTGCGTCAGGACTGGCTCGATGCGCTCAAGCTGGCGGTCCCCAAGACCCTCGACGACGTGATGAAGGTGGCCAAGGCCTTCACCGTCAACGACCCCGACGGAAACGGCAAGCAGGACACGTATGGCTACTCGGGCATGGGAGGACAGCTCGGCACGGACTACAGCCGATCGACGCTCGACCCCTTCGCGCAGTTCTATGGGGCCTTCGGGGCAGTGAGGCCGGGAGTGTTCGTGATCAAGGGCGGCAAGGTCGTCTATTCGACCACGGACCCTGCGCTGCGCGACGCGCTCGCCTGGATCAGGGACTTCGTGGCCAGCGGAGCCGTGGATCCGGAGATCATGGCCGTCTCGAGCCTGGAACAGGCTCGAGAGAAGGCCTTCAAGAGCGGCGTCGGCATGATGCGGATGACGTGGGCCGAGTTGACCAAGCCTCCCTATGACGCGCAGATGAAGGCCGTCAACCCCAAGATGGTCTGGATCCAGACGGCTCCTCCCGTGGGGCCCGGCGGAGCGTTCGACAGCGAGCTGGCCCTCGGCGTAGGCTCCAAAGGCGGCACGGTCGTAGCCAAGAAGCTCGAGCAGGACGCGCGCAAGCTGGCCAAGGTGCTCGAGTTCCTCGACTTCATAGCGGTCGGCGGAGGCGGCCACAACGCCGTGGCCTACGGCATCGAAGGCCGCCACTGGAAGTACGATGGCGGCAAGATCGTCACGCTGCCGGCGATCACCGAGGTGACCTACTCCTGGAACATGCAGCTGTCGGGCCGCGACGAGATCCCGTACCTGAAAACCAAATTCCCGGTCAACGAAAAGGAGATCGAGTTCGCGAACGACCTTCCGAGGATCACATCCTACGATCCCCTGGTGATCGTGCCGCAGGGCTACAACGCAAGCGATCTCAAGCGGTACGAGATCGAGGAAGTGACCAAGTTCATCTACGGAAAACGGCCCCTGGCCGAGTGGGACGCCTTTGTCGACTCGCTGTACAAACGCTTTGGGCTGCAGACCTATCTCGACGCGGCCGGGAAAAGCATCAAGGATGCAGGGTATCCGAGGTAGTCAGTCGATGCGGAGAAGGGCGGCTGCCCTTCTCCGCTCGGTCCGAGCCGACGGCGAACGAGCCCGGTCCTTCAAGGAGCCTCACCGATGAGCACACTCACAGAAGCGGCACGCGAAACCCCGATCGTCGAGGATGCCGACGTGCTGGTCGCGGGGGCGGGGCCGGCAGGCGTGAGCGCCGCGGTGGCGGCGGCTCGGCTCGGGGCCCGCACGAGGCTCCTCGAAGCGCAAGGGGCCCTCGGCGGCATCTGGACGACAGGGTTGTTGAGCTGGATCCTCGACTACGGCGCGAAAACCGGGTTGATGGCGGAGCTCACGCGCAGGCTCGAGGCTCGCGGTGCAGGGCACAGCGTCCGTGACCGTGATTTCATCTGCGATGGCGAGGAGACCAAGCTGCTTCTCGAGCGGATGTGTAGCGAGGCGAACGTCCGCGTTCAGCTCCACACGCGTGTCGTCGCTGCTTCACGCAGTGGAGACAGGTTGGCCTATGCCGTAAGCGAATCGAAGTCGGGCCGCCAGGCATGGGGCGCTCGCGTGTTCGTCGACGCCACGGGCGACGGCGACCTGGCAGCCCTGGCCGGGTGTGGCTACGACTGGGGTCACCCTGAGACCGGTTGGACCCAGCCCTTTTCGATGATCGCGCTGCTGGGCGGTCCCGACCCCGAGGACATGAAGCCCTTCGAGCTAGCCGGCGGCCTCCTGCCGACGCCGCCCAAGGAGACACTTCGCGCCGAGATGGAGCGCGCCGGCGTGCTTCCGTCCTACACAATGCCGTGCCTCTGGCACGTGCGGGACAGGCTCTACATCCTCATGGCGAACCACGAATACGGATACAACGGAACGGACGCCGGTCAGCTGACCGAGGCGACATTCCATGCGCGCGAAGAGCTCAGCAGGCTCGTCGAGGCAATGCGCGGGCTGGGCGGCATCTGGCGGAACCTGCGACTCGTGGCGACTGCGGCTCAGATCGGCGTCCGCGAAGGACGCCGCATCCGCGGCCTCTACACTGTCACGAAAGCAGATCTGTTGACGGGCGCTCGTCACGAAGATGCGGTTTGCCGCGTGGAGTTTCCCATCGACGTGCACTCGCTTGATCCGTCGCGGGGCAAGGACCACGAGCCGGAGAACCGAACCCGCACCGTCCCCTACGACATTCCCGCGCGGGCCCTGATCGCCGCCGATGCCCGTTCACTGCTCATGGCTGGCCGCTGCATCAGCGGGGACTTCTGGGCCCACTCCAGCTACCGCGTCACCGGTAACGCGGTGCGCCTAGGCGAGGCTGCCGGCGGGCTTGCCGCTTTGGCAGCCATGTCCGGGTCACCGCCGGAGCAGGTGCCGTGGCGTGACCTTGCGCAGGCGTTGCGCGCTGTCGATCGCGGTTCAATCCCGGTCACCTGAGCTGCGTCCGGCCGGCCGCCGGCAGAGGATACGGAATGCAGACCTCAATCTGGGTGCCCTCAGAAGGCCGCGACGTGATGAAAAGACCATGGCTCCCCCCGTACATCAGCCTCAGCCTGCGCTGGACGTTGACGAGTCCGATCCCTCCGGAGCCGGTCTGCAGCGGCTCCCCGCCTTCGAGGCGAGAAATACGCTCGGCGAGCGCCGGCTCCATTCCCGGCCCGTTGTCCCGCACGAAGACGTGAAACGCACCCTCCAAGAGCTCCGATTCGAGTGAGACGGTCACGCTCTGCCTGCGCGCGTCGAGCGTGTGGAAGATGGCGTTTTCCACGATGGGCTGAAGCAGTAGAGGCGGAATCATCACGGCGGCGTGCTCCGGTCTGGAGCTGACGCGGTAATCCACCAGGTCGCCGTAGCGCACGCGCTGGATGCGCACGTATGCCTCAAGCATCTCCAGCTCCAGCCCAAAGGTGATCGGCTCGTCGGTCGAGCGGACATTCGTCGATATCAGGCGCACGAGGTCACTGAGCGTGCGCTCGACCTCTTCGACACGGTTCTGGCGAAGCAACTCCTTGACGCACGCCAGTGTGTTGCACAGAAAATGCGGCTGGATCTGGCGCTGGAGGAGGGCAAGCTCCAGCCTGTGCCTGGCTGCCTCGTTGCGCCGCAGCCGGTCGAGCAGGCCCGTGATGCGCTCGATCATAGCTCGGAAGCGGACCGAGAGCCGGCCGATCTCGTCGCCTCGAGAGATGACGGCGGGAAGGGCTATCGGCTCCTCCTGCACGCGGTCCATCTGGCTGCTCAGCAGGCGGAGGGGTCGGCTGAAGTGACGCCCCACGAGCACGATGCCAGCGAACAGCAGCGCGAGGTGCATGATGGTGAGCCCCCGGAGCCCGGCGTAGAGGTCGCGGAGGGGCTGCGTCACAAAGGCCTCGTCTACGATCATGACAAAGTCCCAGCGCAGCAGGGTCTGCCGCGACTTGAGTGCCGGGGTTCTGCGTCCACCGATGGTTATCCGGCTGGAGCCGAGGGGAAGAGCTCTCAGCGCGCGGTTCAGGCTCCGGGCAAGGGTCGGGGGATAGCGGCCGGCCTCGTAGGCGAGAAGGTCGCTTTCCGGATCGACGGCAGCGGAATTGCCTTCGGCGGTGAGGATCACGAAGGTCTGATAGCGGCTCGACACCAGTCGCACGAGCCGCTCGGCGACGAGCCTCAAGTCGACCTCGGCGACGACGACGCCGGGCGGCCCATTCGGAGAGCGAACGGCCTGGCAGAACGCGATGGCCATCCCGACCTGCAGGGGCGAGTAGTAAGGCTCGCTCCAGTGGACCCCGAGGGGAGAAGCAAGCGTCTCGGCAAAGAACTCGGTGAGCTTCGGATGGCCCACCACATCGAAGAGCAGGCGGTCGCCGCTCACCACGGACTTGTCCGGCTTGATCAAGAGCAGCTCGCCGATGGCCTGCGCGCGCAGGAGAGTCTCCACCTCCGCCTCGGGCGCCGATAGGATCTCGGCTCGCGCCGAGATCGCGCTCAGGACGGTCCTGATCTGCTCGAGCATGAGGTCGACGTACTGACCTGTGCGCCGGAACAACAGCTCCGTGTCCTCAGCCTTGACCGAGACGAGCGCCCGCCGCGAACTCACCGAAAGGAGGTAGGAAAGGCTCGCGAAGACCGGAAGGGTCAGCAGCGCCATGATCGCAAGCAGCTTCGCGAAGATGCTCCGGAATGCCCTCACCGCGGCCGCCCCTTTCTCCGCCCGTACTGGTTGGGCGTGACGCCATGGAACTCGCGAAACACGGTGACAAAGCAGCGGTAGCTCGGGACGCCGACGTTCTCTGCGACTTCGTATACCTTGAGGTTGCTGCCGACAAGAAGGGCCGCTGCCTTCTCCATCCTGACGCGGTGGATGTGCCTGGCGAGGCTTTCTCCTCTGGCCCGCCTGAAGAGGTGCGCGAGGTAGTTGGGACTCAGTCCGACGTGGCCGGCGATCCTCTCGGCGCTCAGGTGCTCGTTCAAATGCTCTTCGACGAACAACAGCGCCCGCCGGACCTCGAGCCTGTCCGCGGCGCTATCCGCGACACTCGCGAGGTCGCAAAGGAGATCTATGGCCTCGGCCAGCGTCGATGCCTCGGCGATCGTGGTCCCGATGCGCCTCCGCTCCTTGGCCGGCATCTCCGCTGTCCACAACGCGAACAGCAGTCGGGCGTCGTCGGGGTCGACGTATTCCTTTGCCAAGAAAGTGCCAAGCTCGTCCCGCAGGTACCTGCGCAGCGTCGCGGGTCTCTGAGAAGCCTCCTTGAAATCCGCGGTCAGCGCCATGGTCTCGCGGCGATCGAGGCCACGCAACGAGATCACTCGGGACGCGGTGACCGCGGGATCGCATCCGTAGAAACCCAGCTTGAGCACAGACACGTTGCTGCTCGCCCAGGCTCGCATCTCCTCAAGCGACCGCACCCGCGGCGAGGAGGCTATTCGCACGGCAGCCCCGAAGAGCCGGCCCTCGAGAGAACGGGCAAGGGCCTCCGCCCAGATGCCGATCGGCCTCTCCGGACCTCTCCCGGAGACGATCACGTGGAATACGCCGCCGCCGGTCGGAACGACTTCGCCCGCGACTGGTGTCGTTTCGTCGGCGATCGCGCGCAGTGCATCTTCGGCGGCGAGGGGCGGCGGGGACGCCCACCCGATCTGCAGGCTCGCCAGGAACAGCGGGAACTCGAGATCCCCCGGCGGCTCGGTCGCCTCGCCGGCAAAGGTGTTGCGCAGAGCGACGAGGCGTCCACGATCTTCGCGCAGGTCGGGGCGAACGCGAGCTGCCGATGCCGCGGCGCCGACCGCGACTTTCGCCTTGCCCAGCGCGGCCGCCAGGTCGTCGCCGGAGAAGGCTCCCTTCAGAAGGTACTCTCTAACCCCCAGACCGACGGCCTGCCGCGCGAAGTCGAACTCCTGGTACACGGTCAGAATGACAAACTGCAACGATGGCTTGAGTGCGCGCGCCTTTCTGATCAGGTCCATGCCGTCCATGACGGGCATCACGATATCTGTCACGACGATGTCGGGATCACAGCGAGCGCACAGAGAAAGCGCGTCGGCCCCGTTGCTGGCCTCTCCCACGAGCAGGCAACCCTTTTCCTCCCAGGCGAAACGACGCAACATCTCCCGGATTGGGAGCTCATCGTCGACGATGAGAACCTTGAGCTTCGCCTCGCCGCTCAGCGGGACGACGGGCAGCGTGCGTACCACTCGCGAGATCGTGCCCGGAGTCTGGGTATTGTCAAGGATTCCCCGTTCCGCTCTGGGAATCTCCCCATAGTCCGCACCCCACGCCCAGGCTGGGCCCCTCCCGCGGGCACAGCGCGCCGGCTCAGGAAGCCGAACTCGGCCTGCGGGGCGCAGCGCATCCCTTGACCCCCGGCTGCGGCGCTGCGTATCCTCGCCTGCGGTGAAGCAGTACCAGGACCTGGTCAGGATGATCCTCGAGCGGGGAGTGCGCCGCGGCGACCGCACGGGCACGGGCGTCCTGAGCTGGTTCGGCCACCAGATGCGCTTCGACCTCGCCCAGGGCTTTCCCTGCCTGACCACCAAGCGCCTGCGGCTGCGCTCGATCATCCACGAGCTGCTGTGGTTCCTCCGCGGCGAGACCAACATCCGCTCGCTCAACGAGGCCGACGTGCACATCTGGGATCCCTGGGCCGACAGCGAGGGCAACCTCGGGCCGATCTACGGCGCTCAGTGGCGCTCGTGGCCCGCCGCCGACGGCCGCACCATCGACCAGGTCGGGCGCGTGGTCGAGCAGATCCGCAGCCGCCCGGAGTCGCGGCGCCTGATCGTCAGCGCCTGGAACGTGGGCGAGCTCGAGCGGATGGCCCTGCCGCCCTGCCACCTCCTGTTCCAGTTCCACGTGGCCGAGGGCCGCCTCTCCTGCCAGCTCTATCAGCGCAGCGCCGACGTGTTCCTCGGCCTGCCCTTCAACATCGCCTCATACGCGCTGCTCACCCACATGGTCGCCCAGGTGACGGGGCTTGCGCCGGGGCACTTCGTCCACACCCTCGGCGATGCGCACCTGTACCTCAATCACGTGGAACAGGCAAAGCTGCTGCTGGAGCGCGAGCCGCGGCCGCTTCCCACCCTGCGCCTCAACCCGGCGGTCCCTTCGCTGTTCGACTTCCGCTACGAGGACATAGCGCTGGATCACTACGACCCGCACCCGCCGATCAAGGCGCCGATCGCCGTATGAGCGCCTCAGCGCCGGGCCGACGCATGCTGGTGTCGATCATCGCGGCCGTGGCGGACAACGGGGTGATCGGCCGGGGCGGGTCGCTGGCGCTGCGCATCCCCGCCGACCTCGCCCGCCTCAAGCGGCTGACCATGGGCCACCACCTGGTGATGGGCCGCCGCACCTGGGAGTCGATCGGCAGGCCGCTGCCGGGCCGCACCACGATCGTGCTGTCGCGCGATCAGCGCTACGCAGCAGCGGGCGCCCGTGTGCGCACGTCGCTCGCCGAAGCGCTGGCCCAAGCGAGAAACGCGGGCGACAGCGAGGCGTTCGTGATGGGCGGCGGGGAGATCTACAGGCTCGCTCTGCCGCTGGCCGACAGGCTCTACCTCACGCGCATCCACGCCTCGCCGCCCGGCGACACGACGTTCCCCCCGATCGGGGGCGAGTGGCGTGAGGTCCGCCGCGAGGAGCACCCTGAGGGCACGCCCGCGCCCTTCACCTTTGTGGACCTGATTCGCGGCGAGGGCGGGCGGGATTGCGGCGGGGGGACTCTTTGAGTGACGGCGACAGGCCGGCGGAGGAGGTGGTCGGCCGTAGGGAGCTGTTCCGCGGCAGCTACCTCCGCCTCGAGGAGCTCGCGATCCGGCTCCCCGACGGGCGGCCGGCCCGCCGCGAGGTGGTGGCCGTGCGCGACGCGGTGGCCGTTCTTCCCGTCGACGCCCGAGGCCGGGTTCACCTCGTGCGCCAGCACCGGCCCGCGATCGGCCGCACGATCATCGAGGCGCCCGCCGGCGTCATCGAGCCGGGAGAGGACCCGCGGGAGGCGGCGCGGCGGGAGTGCGAGGAGGAGATCGGCCTGCGGCCGCGGCGTCTCCTGCAGCTCATCAGCTACGCTCACGCCGAAGGCTACTCGACGGGCTTTATCACGCTGTACGTAGGGCTCGATCTCGAGGCGGTCGAGAGCCCCGGCCTCGATCCCACCGAGGTCGTCGAGCGCGTCGTGCTGCCGTTCGGCGAGCTGCGGCAGATGGTCGAGCGCAACGAGATCGTTGACTCCAAGACCATCCTGAGCACGATCCTGTGGGAGAGAATGGCGGAGTCGGAGGGGCGCCCCGGCGCCCGCTGACCGCCCTCGACCGCGATCCGGCAGGCTGCGGGCCCGGGCGCGGCGCGCGGCGGAAAACCGGCGTGACCTTCTCATCGAAATCGCCGATAATATAAAGAATCTCCCGAATCCCCACCGCGGTGCCCCGGGGCGTGCGCGGGCGGACGAGCTACGGAGCAGGACCTATGATGCTGGCGTTGAAGGAGCTCAAGGACGTCGTCACCGAGCTGCCGCGCGGGGGCTACCTCGTGCAGACGTCCTCGGGGTACGTGCAGCTCGGCGCGCCGCCGGAAACGATCAAGGACACGATGCTGCTGCCCAACTCGGTCCCGCAGCTGTTCATCCTGCCCCGCCGGCTGTTCAACCCCGAAAAGGGCATCAGCCTCGCCGAGCTCGAGTTCCCGATCTACTACAACTTCTTCATCCTCAAGCGCAAGACCACGATCATCTGCACCCGCACCCAGGCGGCCCGCCTGCTGCGCGTGCTGCGCGAGCCGATCTTCGGACCCGAGGTCGTCGACACCCGCCAGGACGTGCACCCGGCCAGCACGGGCGTGATCGCCCCGGATCTCAAGGCCGAGATGGACTTCTACAAGAACTTCGGCTTCGAGCACCTGCTGTCCTTTCACTACTTCCGCGACGACCGCGTCTCCTTTGGCAAGGTCACGATCGTCTCGCACGCATCGGGCTTCGATGTCTACGACGGCGGCAAGCGCACCGCCCAGCTACCGGCCACCATCGAGTACAAGGGGCGATTCGAGATCGGCCAGCGGCTCGCCGAGCCCTACAAGCCTCCGCTGTTCGGCGTCACGTGCCTCGGCCCGAGCCACGGCTTCGACCCGACGGAGAACACCTCGGGCTACATCGTGTGGCTGAACCACCGCGGCATCATGGTCGATCCGCCCGTGAACTCCACGGAATGGCTCGAAGAGTCGAACGTCAATCCCAAGCTCATCGACTCTATCATCATGACCCACTGCCACGCCGACCACGACGCCGGCACCTTCCAGAAGATCATGGAAGAAGGCCGCATCACGGTCTACACGACGCGCACCGTGATGAACAGCTTGCTGCGCAAGGACTCGGCCCTCTGCGTGGTGTCGATCGTCTAGGTGGTGCAGGTGGTCCGCGGCGAGCCGGTCTACCTCGAGCGGCCCTACTACATCCACGGCGGCGAGTTCCGCTTTGTCTACAGGCTGCACTCGATCCCCACGATCGGCTTCACGCTCAAGTTCCAGGACCAGTCGTTCGTCTACTCCTCGGACCACCAGGCCGAGCCGCGGGTCCACCAGGAGCTGCTCGAGAAGAAGCTGATCACCCGCGAGCGCTTCGAGCAGCTTTCGAAGTTCCCCTGGGACGCCGACGTGATCTACCACGAGTCGGGGATCCCGCCGCTGCACACGGCCATCAAGTGGCTCGACTCGCTGCCCGAGGAGTACAAGCGCAAGACCAACGTCTACCACATCGCAAAGAAGGACTTCCCGCCCAAGACCGCGCTGAACCTGGCGACGTTCGGCATCGAGAACACCCTCTACTTCAAGGCCTCCCCGCCCCAGTTCGAGAAGACCTACGAGGTGCTGGGAATCCTCAAGCACCTGGACTTCTTCCAGGACTTTCCCCTGGAAAAGGTCCAGCAGTTCCTCATGAGCGTGGAGGAGGAGCAGTTCCACAAGGGACAGACGATCATCCGCAAGGGCGAGCGGGGACGGAAGTTCTACATCATCTACTCGGGCAACGTGGCGATCAACCTGCAGGGCCTCGAGAAGAAAAAGATCTACAGCAACTACGAGTACTTCGGCGAGATGGGCCTGCTCACCGACCAGCCGGTCTCGGCCGACGTGACCGCAGAGACCGACGTCGTGGCCTACTCGATGGAGCGCGACAAGTTCCTCGCCTTCGTGGCGGGCACCGACTTCGAGGAGACGCTGAAAAAGCTCATCCGCACGCGCAATGAGGAGACCTGGAACGTGCTGTCGACCAGCCGCTTCTTCCAGCGTCTGACCTCCTACCAGAAGACTTGGCTGGAGAGCTACCTCACCCGCGAGCCCGACGGAGCCGAGACCGTGCTGGCCCATGAGGGCCAGCCGTTCGAACGCATGTACATCATTCGCGAGGGCGTCGTCGACGTCACGCGCGGGCGGCGCAAGATCGCCGAACTGAAGCGCGGCGACTTTGTCGGCGATCTGCATGGCATCAGCGTCGACAGGCCGTCGGACTACACGTTCACGGCGCGCAAGGGCACGCGCCTGTTCTCGATCGACCGCGAGGACATGAAGGCCTTCGCCCGGCAGAACCCCGGCTTGATCCTCAAGCTGGCATACGACTTCTAGCGGCCGGGAAGGACTGCGTAGGCCGGCCGGAAGGCCGGCCGGAAGGCCGGGCCGTATGGCTCAAATTGACCGCCCCTGCCCTCTGTGCTACGGTGGTGAGAGATGACGGCCCAGGGCGGGAGGTTCCTCGTCTCCCGCAAAACCTACCCTCCCAACACCGTCTTGTGCCGCGAAGGGGAGGTATGCGAGAGCATCTTCCTGCTGCTGCGCGGCTCGATACAGGTCGTATCGCAGGAGAGGGTCATCCGCACAGTCGACCAGGCCGGCAGCTTCGTGGGGGAGCTCACGCCTCTGTTCAACCAGCCGCGCGGCACGACGCTGGTGACCCGCGAGGAGTGCGAGTGCGTCGAGATCCCGGCCTCCTACCTCGAGGACCTGCTCGAGCAGAGCCCCGAGGAGGACGTGAGCCTCCTGGGCATAGTGGCCGAGCGTCTGCTGCGAAAATCGGATGCGTTCCGCAGGCTCGAGCGCGAGCTGGCCTCGATCCGCGGCCTCGAGGAGGAACCCTCGGCCGCCGCGCAGCCGGCTGCCCTGCGCCGCGTGATCCTCGTGGCCGCCGACCCTCTGTTCGCCGCGCCTCTGGACTATCACCTGATGCCGATCGGATTCAGGGTCGAGCACACGAGCGACCCGGTGGCGCTGATGCGCGACCTCGAGGAAATCCACCCCGAGCTGATCATCTTCAACGCTGCCGATTTCCCCCGACAGTGGAAGCCCCTGCTCAAGCTGGTGCGCGACCAGTGGGGACCGGAGGAGAGCGTGTTCATCCTCCTGACTCCGGACGACTTCCCCTTCGAGGAAGCCGCCAAGGCGGCCTACATGAACGTCAACGGCCTGCTGCCGGTGCAGGCCCTTTCCGACCAGATCATCTACCGCCTCGAGGAGCTGCTCAAGCGCTACAAGAGCATCCAGGACAAACGCAAATCCCCGCGCTTGGCGCCGAACGAAACCGAGAGGTTCGAGCTGCTGTTCACTCATCCGGGCCGCATGGCGATCATCGGCGGCGTCGTGGCCGACGTTTCCCTCGACGGGACCCGGTTCTTTCCCTGGGACCCCGCCCTCACGAGGGACCTCAAGGTCGACGAGCGGATCCAGGGCTGCTCGCTGCGCGTCGGCGATCAGATCGTGACCGTCAACTGCCGCGTGGTGCGCAACGGCGGAAACCTGGGGCTCGAGTTCGAGTCGTTCGACGGAAACGGCGACCAGACGCTCTTCCAGTACCTCGTGGAGAGGCCGGAGCGCGAGCTGAGGGCGGCGGCGGGCCGCGGTTGACCGCTATTCCTCCACGTCGGGGTACTGGTCGTAGATCGGCTTGATGTGGCCGTGGGCTTCGAAAAAGATGTCGACCAGGTTCGGATCGAGCTTCTTTCCCGACATGGCCCTCATCTCGGCGAGCACCTGCGCCTCGGGCCACGCCTGCTTGTAGACGCGGCGGCAGCTCAGCGCGTCGAACACGTCGGCGACGGCGACGACGCGGCCGAAGATGGGGATCTCCTCGCCCTTGAGGCGGGCGGCCTTGCCGTCGGGGTCCTTTTTGCGCGGCTTGCCGGTCTCGAGGTTGATCATGCCCGGGTAGCCCGTGCCGTCCCAGTTCTCGTGGTGGGTGAGGGCCACCTGCAGCGCCATCTCGTCGAACTCGGACTGTTTCTGCCGGAACAGGCGAGCCCCGCTGACGCTGTGGGTCTTCATGATCTCGTACTCTTCCTCGGTGAAGCGGCCCGGCTTTTTGAGGATCAGGTCCGAGATCGCCACCTTGCCGACGTCGTGCAGCATCGCCGCCATGCGCAGCAGGTCGCGGTCGCGGTCGATCTGGCGGCGCTCCATGCCCTGTTTGATCGCCCACCGCTCGTAGAGCTCGACAGCGACCGCCGCGACGCGGTTGACGTGCGGGCCGGTCTCCTTGGGGTCGCGCAGCTCCGCCATGCTGATCATGCGCAGCAGGATCTGGCGGGTGAGCTGGGCGCGCTGTAGGGCCTGGCTGGCCACGGTGGCAAAGTGGCCGACGAGCAGCTCGTCGTCCTTGTCGAACGGCACGACCCTGCCCTCGGAGTCCAGGGCGTTGATCACCTGGATGACACCGAGGACCTCCCTGGTGCTGGTGACGAGGGGGATCGTCAGCATCGACGTCGTCTTGTAGTTGCCCTTGCGGTCGAAGTCCCGGTTAAAGTGGTACGGGGCGTCCCTGGGAATCTGGTAGACGTCGGGGATGCTCAGGATCTTCTTGGTCGTAGCCACGTAGCCGCTGATCGAGTCCCGGTTGATGGGCAGCGTGAAGAACGAGTACGGCAGCTTCTGTCCGGCGGGCAGCTCTCTCTGCTTGGTGTCGTTCTGCGTGTAGGCGAACACCAGCTCGCCGCCCCGCTTGAGGTAGATCGTGCCGCTGTCGGCGCGTGTGAACTGGCGCGCCTCCAGGAGGATCCGCTCCAGGAGAAGGTCGAGATCCTGTATGGTCTGCAGGCTCGTGTCGAGCCCGATGATCTTGCGAAGCCTGTCTGTCTCTTTGGCCATCGAGTCGGCTGACCCGCCTTGCTATGGGAGTCTCGTCCCGGCTGCTCCCTAAGAGTATCGGCGCCCGGCGCCTTCCGTTTCACTCAGGATACGGCTTTTCGGCGCTGAAGAAAAGGACCAGCTCGCGCCGCGGCCGGGACTCCAGGTCCTATTCTACCACCGGATCAGGTTGGCGCCCCACGCCAGGCCCCCGCCGAAGCCGAGCGTGAGCAGAAGATCGCCGGGGGCAAGGCGGCCCGCGGCGGACATCTCGGCGATGGCAATGGGAATCGAGGCCGCCGAGGTGTTGGCGACGCGGTCCATGTTCACGTAGAAGAGGTCGGCAGGAAGGCCGAGCCGCTTGGCAGCGGCGGTGAGGATGCGCACGTTCGCCTGGTGCGGAACGATCGCCCTGAGGTCCCGCGGGCCGACGCCGTGAATCCTGGTCATCTCCTCGACGAGCTCCGCCACGACACGAACCGCGAAGTTGTAGATGGCCCGTCCATCCATCCTCACGCACGGGCGGGGCGACCCCTCGGCGGGCTCGATCGTGAGGACGTGGGCCTTCGACCCGTCGGAGCGCAGGATCGAACCCAGGATGCCCCGGGCCCCGCTGTCGGAAGCCCGGGCCGCGGCGGAAAGCACGGCCGCCCCAGCCCCGTCTCCGAACAGGACGCAGGTGGCCCTGTCGTTCCAGTCGAGCACCCGGCTCATGACCTCCGTGCCGACGACCAGGACGTGGCTTGCCGCGCCCGACTCGATGAACGCCGCAGCGGCGGCCAGGCCGTACACGTAGCCCGCGCACGCGGCAGCAAGGTCCATGGCGCCGGCCCTGGAGGCGGCCAAGCGCCCCTGGATGATGGCGGCGGTCGAAGGAAAGCCGTGGTAGTCGCCGGTCGAGGTGGCCGCCAGGATCATGTCGAGAGCCGCGGCTTCGAGTCCCGCCGCCCGCAGCGCCGCCTGTGAGGCCTGCAGGCCGAGGTCAGATGCCTTTTCGTTCTCCGCCGCAATGTGCCGGAACCTGATGCCGGTATGGGAGTAGATCCACTCGTCCGACGTGTCGAGAGTGCGCGAGAGCTCCTCGTTCGCCACGCGGCGCGCCGGAAGGTAGGATCCGACCCCTGCGATCACGCAGCTGCGTCGCATGCCCTTCATGAAGCGCTTACTCTATCGACAGGCGACAAACGACGTCAACCAACGGTCGATAGGGTTCGTCGGTGCCGCGGCGGCGGCATTGGCCGCTGCCGGGCCGAGCCATACGCCGCTGTATGTTGGGGGCCTCGAGGCTCGTGATTGACCTGTCTCGGGGCGGTATGCTACGCTCTGCAGCCGAATCCTGACAAAAAGGGGCCGTTATGAAGACAGCCTTCGTCTTTCCCGGGCAGGGCGCACAGTACCCCGGCATGGGGAAGGACCTCTGGGAGACGAGCTCAACGGTCAAGGATCTGTTCAAGCTCGCTTCCGACACGACAGGCATCAACCTGACGAAGCTTCTCTTCGAGGGCACCGAAGACGAGCTCAGGGCCACGGATAAGCAGCAGGTCGCGATCACTGTCGTCAACCTCTCGGCTGCAGCCGTCCTCAAGGAGCACGGAGTCCGCCCCGACGCGGTGGCCGGCTTCAGCCTGGGGGAGTTCGCCGCCCTCTGCGAAGCCGGTGTCGTTTCCCTCAAGGACGCCATCAGAATCGTGCGTGCGAGGGGCGAGATCTTCGAGAGGGTCAGCCGCAGCCTCGACTCGCCGACCGGAAGTCCCGGAATGGCAGCGGTTGTCGGGCTGGACTTCGCCAAGCTTACGGCTGCTCTCAAGGGCATCGAAGGTGTCTATCCCGCCAACTACAACAGCCCGACCCAGATCGCCATTTCCGGCACGGCCAGGGGCCTGGACGCGGCCGAGGCGGCGCTCAAGGCGGCGGGCGCCCGCCGGGTCATCCGCCTCAAGGTCTCGGGTCCCTTCCACTCGCCGCTGCTCGACGAGGCGCGCAACGCCTTTGGCGCCTTTCTCGAAACCATCGACTTTGCCGATCCCAAGATTCCGCTCTACCAGAACGTTACCGGCAAGCGCACGGCCACGGCCGCAGAGGCCAAAAAGCTGAGCGTCGAGCAGGTCGTGTCGACCGTTCGTTGGGTCGATCTCGAGCGGAACCTGATCGCCGACGGCATTGAGCGCTTTCTCGAGGTCGGACCGGGCACAGTGCTCGCCGGGCTCCTCAAGGCTGTGGCCGAGGACAAGCCGTGCCTCGCCGCAGGCAAGATCGAACAGATCAACCAGATCATAGGGGGATGAGGTTGCTGCTCCAAGGCAAGAGGGCCGTGGTCACCGGTGGTGCCCGCGGCATCGGCAGGTGCATCACCGAGGCCTTTCTGCGCGAAGGCGCCTCGGTCGTTTTCCTGGACATCGCGCCGAGCGACGCCATGGCCGGGATGGAAAGCCTGGCCCGGACCAACGGCGTGGCTGTCGCTTACAGAAAGTGCGACGTCTCCAGCGAGGAGGAGGTCAACCGCGTCGTCAAGGAGATCCTCGACGAGGGCGCCGTCGACATCCTGGTGAACAACGCCGGCATCACGCGCGACGGCCTGGTCTTCCGCATGAAGGCCGAGGACTGGAAAAAGGTCATCGACATCAACCTGACGAGCGCCTTTCTTGTCTCCAAGCACATCGCCATGGCGATGATGAAGCAGCGCTCGGGCTCGATCGTGAACATCGCCTCGGTGGTGGGCATCGGCGGCAACGCGGGGCAGACCAACTACTCGGCCTCCAAGGCCGGCCTGATCGGCTTCACCAAGAGCCTAGCCAAGGAGGTCGGCGCCCGGGGTGTGCGCGTCAACGCGGTCGCGCCCGGCTACATCATCACCGACATGACCGCCAAGCTGCCCGAGGAGGCCAAGGAGGCCTTCGTCAAGGTGATCCCGCTCGGCCGCGGCGGAACGCCCGAAGAGGTGGCCAAGGTTGTCCTGTTCCTGGCTTCGGACCTGGCCTCCTACGTGACAGCGAGGGTCGTCCAGGTCGACGGCGGCATGAGCATATAGGAGGATCCCACGTGTCGCGCAAGATCGTCATCACCGGAATCGGCACCGTCAACCCCCTGGCCAACGACGTCCCCACGACGTGGGCCAAGGTCAAGAACGGCGAGAACGGCATCGGCCCGATCACCAAGTTCAACGTCAAGGAGGGGCTGTTCGCCGGCTTCTCGTCCAGGATCGCGGGCGAGGTGCGGGGCCTCGACATGTCGAAGTACGTCGAGAAGAAGGAAGCCCGCCGCATGGACCCGTTCATCCAGTACGCCATGGCCGCCTCGCTGCAGGCCATGGAGGACGCGGGGCTCAAGGACGGCGGCTACGACCCCGAGCGCATCAGCGTGATCTTGGGCAACGGCATCGGCGGCATCGAGACCCTCGAGGACAACATCGTCAAGCTGCACACCAAGGGCATCGACGGGGTGCACCCGCTGCTGGTTCCCAAGATGATCATCAACGAGGCGCCGGGCATGGTGGCGATCCGCCTCAACGCCCAGGGCCCGAGCTACGGCGTGGTCACCGCCTGCTCTTCGGCCACCGACGCCATCGGCATCGCCATGGACCTGATCCGCAAGGGCTGGATCGACATCGCCGTCACCGGAGGCACCGAAGCGCCGATCACCCCCTTGGGAGTCGCCGGCTTCTGCGTGCTGCAGGCCGTCAGCTCCCGCAACGACGACCCGGAGCATGCCAGCCGCCCCTTCGACAAGGACCGCGACGGCTTCATCATGTCCGAGGGCGCCGGCGTCATCATCCTCGAGGCTGAGGAGCACGCGAAGAAGCGCGGAGCCAGGGTCTACTGCGAGATGGCCGGCTACGGCGCCACCTGCGACGCCAACCACATCACCGCCCCGCACCCGCAGGCGCTCGGGGCCATACGGGCCATGAAGCTGGCGGTCGCAGACGCGGGCCTCAAGCTCGAGGACATCGACTACATCAACGCCCATGGCACTTCGACGCCGCTCAACGACCCGATCGAGACCATGGCGGTCAAGAAGGCCTTCGGCGACCACGCTTCCAAGCTCAAGATGTCTTCGACCAAGAGCATGCACGGCCACCTGCTCGGAGCAGCCGGAGGCATTGAAGCCGTGATCTGCGCTCTGGCGATCAAAGAACAGATCATCCCGCCGACGCGCAACCTGATGGAGCGCGACCCGGCGTGCGACCTCGACTACGTGCCCCACAAGGCAATACCGGCCAGGATCCGCGCCGCGATTTCCAACTCTCTGGGCTTCGGCGGCCATAACGGCGTGCTCTGCTTCAGGGAGTACAAGGGGTAGCCCTCGCGGCCGCGTCGCGTCGCTGATGAGCCCTCCCCCGCGGGAGGGCTTTTTTCAATGCCGCCCGCGCGTGCCGGTATCAGGCTTCCGCGCCTGCGACCTGGCGGCATCTTGACCTCAGCCTTCATCGTGGCTGCTAGAAACATGTGAAAAAGGCCATGATTCCCGAGGCCAAGAACAACTTGAGCGGGCTCATCGACGCGGTCAGGCGCGGGGAGTCGGTGCTCATACTCGACCGCAACAGGCCTGTCGCGCGACTGGAGCCGATCGCTGCAGGCGGCGAGGGCGAACATGGCGGATCGCGGAGCTCGTCAGGAGCGGGGTGATCGCGCCCCCCCGCCGGAAGCCGGACCTGGCTGCCTTTCTCGGCAGGAAGACGGTTCGGCCGGCGGGCGGCGCGAGTCCTGTTCGGATTCTTCTGGAAGAACGACGGGGCGCGCGGTGGGGTTCTGGGACTCGTCGGCGATCATGCCGCTTCTCGTCGTGGAGTGAGGGTGCGCGCAAGCGACCGCCACGGGGGGTCGACGTCAGCGCGCTTCAGCAGATTGCCTGATGATCGCAGGCGGTGTCCACCGCCCGCGGCGCTCTGCGTCCTCGCATTCGCCCCGCCCCTGCCGGTCGGGGCCGAGCCGCCTTGCAGGGCTGATGCCGCGATCGTATAGTGGAGCGGCGGGGTCTGGAGCCTCACCTACGTGGACAGAGCCAAGGCGCTCTTTTTCGATGCGCCCGGAACGGTCTCGCTGCGCGAAGTGGATCTGCCGACGGAGGCCGCGCCGGGCGAAGTCGAAGTCACCAGCGCCCTGATCGGCATCAGCCAAGGCACCGAGATGCGGGTTTTCCGCGGCGAGCTGCCGCAAGCCGGGGAGGCCGATGCCTGGCTGAGCGCTCTCAGCTGCCCGATGCGTTACCCGCTGCGCTACGGCTACATCAACGTCGGCGCGACGGCCGCGGGGCAGCGGGTCTTCGCCTTCTACCCTCATCAGACGCGCTTCCGCGTGCCCGAGGCCGAGACCGTCGCCCTGCCGCCCGACATCGGCGACGACGACGCCGTGTTTCTCGCGAGCATGGAGACTGCGGTCGCGATCTGCCAGGATGCGGCGCCGGTGCTCGGCGACCAGGTGCTGGTCGTCGGCCAGGGGGTGATCGGGCTCCTCGTGGCCGAGCTCCTGTCCCGCTGCGCGCCGGTCCGCATCGTGACGCTCGAGCCGCAGCCGGCCCGGCGCCGCACGTCGGCGGCCCTCGGCTGCCTCGCGCTCGATCCGAAGGATCCGTCGATCGCGGCGCTCCTCGCCGAAGCCACCTCGGGCCGCGGGTTCGACGTGGCTGTGAACGTGAGCGCCACGGACGCGGGCCTGCAGGCGGCGATCGACTCACTCGCCTTCGGCGCGACGGTGATCGAGGCCTCTTTCTACGGCGATCGGGCGGTGAGCCTGCGTCTCGGCGAAGCCTTTCACCGCAAGCGGCTGCTCGTGCGCTCGAGCCAGGTCTCCACGATCGCGCCGCAGCTCGCCGGGCGTTGGGACAAGCGGCGGCGGCTCGCCCTCGCTCTCCAGATGCTCCGCCTCGTGCGGCCCTCCAGGCACATCACCCACCGCTTCCCCCTCGAGCGGGCTCAGCAGGCCTACGACCTGATCGACCGCAGCCCCGGCGAGGTGCTGCAGGTCGTGCTCGAGCCATGAGGCGGCGGCAGGAGAGGAGGCCTATCGTGTTTTCGGCAGGGGTCAAGCATGGGCTGCGCGCGATCCACCGGCTGGCGGGCGCAGGAGCCGAGGAGGCCGTGCCGCACGCCCACGACTACCTCGTCGAGTGGTCGTGCTCGGCCGCCGAGCTCGACGAGCACGGCTACGCGGTGGACATCGCGCTGCTCAAGCGATGCCTGCACGAGCTCTGCGTGAGGCTGCAGGACGCCGACCTGAACGGGCTTCCGTTCTTTGCGCAGCGGCCGCCGAGCGTCGAGAACCTCGCCGTCTTTGCAGCGACCGAGCTGCGCCGTTGCCTCGGCGAAGCGGCACAGCGGATCGCGCGATCCGAGATCACGATCTGGGAGGCCGACGACGCCTGGGCCTCCTACTCGCAGGAGTGGACAGGGTGAAGGCTGCGACGGCGAGGCCCGCGAGCGGCGGCGCCGGTGTGCGAGCGCACGGATGATCTCGTTCCAGGACTACCTCGAGGCCAAGGTCGGCCTCGACGCGCGAAGCCGCCACCCGGAGGTCCACGCCGCGTTCATCGCGGCGCTGCGGAGCCGCTCGCCCCTGCGCATCCTCGACGCGGGCAGCGGCACCGGCGCGATGACACGACGGCTCGCCGCGGAGGACATCGGCGGCAGCGTCGAAATCACGGCGCTCGATTCCGAAGCGGCGAGCCTCGCCGTGGCGCGCGAGCGGCTTCTGGCCGCGGGCGGCCTGCCTTTGGGCGAAGAGATCGTCGTCGAGCGCCCAGGCCGGCGCACGGCCGTGCGCTTCGTGCAGGCGGACCTGCTCGACGCGGCCCCGCGGGGCGCCCCCTTCGACGCCGTGATGGCGCACGCTCTCATGGACATCCTGCCTCTCGAGCCAGCGCTCGATCGCTTCGGCCGGCTGCTCGCTCCCGGCGGCCTGCTGTACGCTACGATCACCTACGACGGCCGCACGACCCTCGTCCCCGCGGCGCGGAACGCCGTCTTCGAGGAGCAGCTGCTCGCGGTCTACGACCGCTCGATGGACGACCGCCGCTCGCGGGGCCGCAAGACAGGCGGAAGCCGCGCGGCGAGCCGGCTTATCGTCGCCCTCGCCGCTGCCGGCTTCGAGGTGTGCGGCTGCGGCGCCTCCGACTGGAGCCTCTATCCCTTTGGCGGCCTGTATCGAGACGGCGATCCTGTGTTTCTCGAGGCCATGCTCGAGACCATGCACGCCGAGGGGCTGCGCCAGGGTCTGCAGCACGCTGCGATGGATGAATGGCTGCAGTCGCGGCTCGAAGACCTGCGCGCCGCGCGCCTCGGCCTGATCGTGCACCAGCTCGACGTCCTGGCGCGGGGCGGCGGGGCGTGAGCCGCCCAGGCGGGCTGAACCCGCGGGAGAGGCGATCCGCATGAAGCTGCTGTTCGTGATCGAGCTGCCCTTCGACAGCCTGACCGGCGGCTCGCTCTACGAGCGCAACGTGACGGAGAGGCTGCGGGCGCGGGGCCACGAGGTGACGCTGTGGCGCGTGGCAGACGGCAGGCCTCCGGAGTCCGTGAGCAGCCAGGCCGACGTGGTGCTGTGGGACGGCATGTCCCTGATCTCCGGGCACGCGGCCTGGGGCGGGCTGCTGCCGGGCAGACCGCAGGCCGCGATCGTGCACAGCCCCTTTGCCGAAGCCTTCAACGTCGACGAGCCCTGGATCCCCGTTGCGCCGGCCGATCTGCCGGCGCTCGAGCGCGCGCTGTTCGCCCAGGTCGACCTGCTGATCGTTCCGTCGGGCAAGATCCGCGACCTGCTCGTCGCCTCCTACGGCGTCGAGGCCGCGCGGGTGAGCGTGCACCCGCCCACCGCGCACCTGCCCCTGGAGCGGGCACCCGCGCGCAGGCCGCTGCGCGACCGCTGGCTCTTCGTGAGTCTCGGCTCGATCACGGCACGCAAGAACCAGCTCGTGCTGCTCGAAGCGTTTGCCGGCGTGCGGGCCGCCCTGTTCGCCGGCAGGCCGTGGACCCTGCGCCTGGCCGGCCGCTCCGATGCGGAACCGGCCTACCTGCTGCGGATCGAGGCCGCGGCGCGCATGCTCGGGATGCAGGAGCAGGTGATCACAGGACCGGCGCCCACCTCCGAGCTGCTGGAGGCGCTCGCCGGCGCCCACCTTCACCTTTTTCCCAGTCATGACGAAGGCTACGGCATGGCGGTCTACGAAACGCTGTGCGCAGGTGTGCCGAGCGCGTTCATCGAGCGCAACTGCGCCCTGGGTCCCGAAGCGCGCTCGCTGCCGCCGGTGGGTCGCGGCGGAGGGGCGCGCGCCTGGACCGAGGTGATCGAGCGCTTTCTCGCCGAGCCCGATCGATGGGAGGCGCTGGCAGCCGCGGGGCGGCGGGCGCCACGCTCGTGGGATCAGGTAGCGGCGGGCATCGAGACGTCGCTGTGCGCGCTTGCTTCCCACCGTAATTGCCAATAACTTTCCGGCGTGAATCGGGCAAAGCCTGTGGCCCCGGCCGCTGCTCCCCGGCGTTCCGCGCTGTTCTTCGTGTTCGTGCTGCTGCTGGTGCACCTGCCGTTTGCCGCGAGCGGCCTTTCAGGACGCGGAGCGCCGTCACTGCTGGTGCCCGCCGATGCCCTGCTGTTGGCCCTGCTGGTCAGTCTGGTCGTGTGGCTGCGGCTGCCGGCTCCTCGCATCGCGCTCGGGCTCATCGCGTTGTTCGCCGCGACTCTGCTGTGTTTTCGCGCGGCCGATTCCCTGGTGCCGTTGTTCTTCGACCGTCCCTTCGACCTGCATCGCGACTGGAGCTACCTCCCTGATCTCTACGCCCTGATGCGCGACACGCAGTCCACGTTCGTCTTCCACGCGGCCCTGGTCGCCCTGGCCGCGCTCATCGCCGGCGCGGTCTACGGATTCTACCGGGCCTTCGCCGCGATGGAGACCGGTTTCCGCCGGCCCCGCTGCCGGGCTGCCGTCGCGGTCGCCGCTGGGGCCCTGGCGCTGGCCGGCCTGGCCGCAGGCGGGCCGGTCCGCTCGAGCAGCACCCTGCCCCGCGTTGCCGAGGAGCTCGTCAAGGTTGCCCGGCGGCCCGCCTATGCGAAGCAGCAGGAGCGGTACCTCGCCGAGCGCGGCAACCAGGAGGTCAGCGCTCCCCTTTCCGGGCTCGCAGGCCGCAACGTGCTGCTGTTCATCGTCGAGTCCTACGGCTACACGCTGTTCAGCGAAACGCGCCACTTCGAACCGATCAGGGAAGACCTGCTGCGCATCGAGGCGGCGCTGCAGCGGGCGGGCTACCACGTCGCCTCCTCGTTCCTCGGCTCCCCGGCGTTCGGCGGCAACTCATGGCTGGCTGATTCGACGCTGGCCTCCGGCGTCAGGGTGGACAACGAACAAGCCTACGGCCTCCTGCTCGCCTCGGACGTCAAGCCGATCGCCGGTTACTTCAACGAGGCCGGCTACCGAACGGTGGCCGCGATGCCGGCCACGACCTACGCCTGGCCCGAGGGCGACTACTTCCGCTTCCAGAAGCAGTACCACTTCGGGCATCTGGGGTATCGCGGACCGAGCCTGAAGTGGGCGCCGATGCCCGACCAGTACGTGCTGGACGCGATGCACCGCCGGGAGGTGGCCGCCGCCTCGAAGCCGCTGTTCCTCCAGTACGTGCTGGTCTCGAGCCACTACCCCTTCAACCTGATCCCCCGCTATTTCGAGGACTGGGACCAGATCGGCGACGGCAGCATCTTCGGCCTCGAAGGTTCGGTGCAGACCGTCCCGATTCCGGCCGGCAGCCAGACAGGCGGGGCCGAGGGCTACGTGGCGGCGATGCGCTACGAGCTCGGCCTGATCAGCGAGTACCTGCGCCGGTTCATCCGCGACGAAACCCTCGCCGTGATCGTCGGGGATCACCAGCCGTTTACCGGCATCACGGGCAAAGGCAAGCCCTGGTCTGTTCCCGTCCACGTGATCAGCCGCGCCGCCGCCCTGCTCGAGCCGTTCCTCAAGCGGGGCTACTCGCCCGGGCTCGTCCCGGCGCAGCAGCCGCCCCATGCCGGGCTGGAGAGCTTTCTTCCCGGGCTGCTCGAGGACTTCAGCCCTGCGAAGCCGGCTGCCGTGCGGCCGAGGGAGGCCGGGGCCCGACCGCCCCGCGGCGCAGCGCCGTCAGGCTGATCAGCGCCCCCGCAGCGGCGAACAGCAGGTCCCTGGCCCGCACGTACACCACGAGGCTCAGGGCCACCTCCGGTCCGTAGCCGAGCAGACCAAAGGCGCCGACCTGGCTGATCTCCAGCGCACCGAGGGCCGCGGGAAGCGGCAGCAGAAAGGCGAGCCTGCCGGCTGTCAGCACAAAGACCACGCGCAGCAAGCCGGGCTCGACTCCCAGGAAGCGCAGGACGAGGGTCATCTCCAGGACACTCGAGGCCCAGGTCAGCAAGAAGAAGGCCGCAAGCTCGAGGCCCACTCGGGAGCGCCGCCGGGCGTAGCGCACCAGTTGGCGCTCGCTGCGCAGGACGCCGTGCAGCAGCCGCCGCGCCGCGGGCCGGGCGCGCAGGCGGGGACGCCGCCGGCCGATCGCTGCAAGCAGCGCCGACAGGGGACGCCGGCCGCGCATCAGCGCGGCCAGGTAGAGGGCCGGCGGCAGGAGGAGGGCAAGCGGCGCGAGCAGCAGCGCCGCCGCGCCGGCGGCCGGCAGGATCCGCAGGGACGCGGCCGCGGCGCATCCCAGGGCCAGGAAAAAGAAGTTGCCGCACAGCTCGTAGCTCTTGTCCAGCAGCAGCGAGGCCGAGGCCGTTGCGTAGCTCACTCCGGGATGCCGGGCCGCGAGGTAGACCTGGAGGGGTTCGCCGCCGGTCTGCGGACCCGGGGTGAGATAGCTCACCGCGAAGCCGGCCAGCCGGTAGGCCGCTGTCGCCGCAAAGGAGAGCCTCGCCCCGAGGCCGCGCAGGATCACCCACCAGCGTGCCGTGAGCACCGCCAGGAACAGGAGGTTCAGCGCCAGCAGAACGGCGAGCTCGGCGGCCTCGAGCCTGCCGAGCAGCGCGCCCAGGTCGCGCAGGCGCAGATCCCGCAGCGCCCAGTACAGCAGCGGCGGCACCGGCAGCCACAGCAGGTCGCGCAGGCGCAGCCGGCGCATCCCGCGCAGCCCGTCGATCAGGCGGCCCGTTCCGGCGCCGAAGAGGCCGAGCAGCAGAGTCGAGGCGATGACCAGCGCCCCCAACGGATCGAAGCCTGCAACGAAGACCCGCGCGGACTCCAGGACCAGCAGCGTCAGGGCCGCCGGTGTCACCCACTGCCCGGCGGCCAGGGTGAGCAGCAGCGCCGCGCGCGGCAGCTGCCAGGGCAGGTCGGCGGCCGCCGCCGGCGGCAGGGCAGAACCGCCGCGCGCCAACTCCCACAAGATCCAGCCGGCCGCTGCGGCCAGGACCATACGCGCCAGGGGCGAGAGGAACTTCCGTACCGTTCGGTACACCACGCGCTTGAGGGCGAGGTAGCGGGCGCCGTTCGGCGCAATCCGCCCGGTCACCAGCAGCCAGTCACGGACGAAGCCGAGCAGCAGCGGCAGGCTGACGATGGTCCCCGCGAGGGTGGTGGCCGGCGGACGGGCTATCGGCCAGAGAAAGACCGCCAGCACGCCCATCTGGAACCCCGCCAGGCGCCGCCGCAGGCAGCTCGGCGGCAGCTCGCGCTCGGCCAGCCCTCGCTTGCGGCGCACGGCCAGGCCGAGGACGAACAGGTAGCGAGCCGCTGCGACGACCGCGAAGAACACGGGAAGCTTGCCGTGGCTGATCGACAGCAGCACGGCCACGGCGATCCCGAGCGCGTCGTATTCCTGGTCGAGGATCTCGCCCATGCGCGTCTGAGTCCCGCTGCGCCGCGCCCACCAGCCGTCGACAGAGTCCAGGCAGGCTATCGCGGTGTACAGGAGAGCGGGGACCCACGCGAGGGGCCCGGTGGGTGGAGGCGCAGAAAGGAAACCTGCCAGCAGCGCGGCCAGCAATCCGCGCGAAGCGGTCATCCGGTTCGCCGGGCCCCAGATGCTCCGCAGGTTGGCGCCGGTGAGCAGGCGCCGTCGGTTCGCCCACAACAGGCCCAGGTTGCCCGCGGCCACGGCCGCCGCAGAGCCAAGCCAGGACCACGTGGCCGGCCAGCCCGCGCGAGACAGGGCGAGCGCTGCGACGGCCAGCGCGACGACGTGGACCGCGCTCAGAAGGGTGAGCCCCCGGTTCAGGAGGAACGCGGGGTCCGGTTCGGGCTTCGGAGTCGGGTGCGAGGCCATCGGGGCGGCTTTCCGACGATCCGCGGAGCTTAGCGTTTTTTCAGCACCAGCAACAGGTAGCGCACCCAGCCGGCGGCAAGGGCCTGCTGCAGCGCCGCGCTGCCGAGGTGGCTGGAACCCCAGGGCGTATTTGCCAGGGCGAGACCGAGCGCAAGCCTCGGCAGCCGCAAGGTCCGCGGCTCCAGGGCCAGCCAGGGGGTGAGGTCCCGACGCGACTCCAGGGCGAAGCCGGCCGCGGCGGCGTGCTCCACCAATTCCTCAAGGCTGATGAGGCTGGCGAGGTGCCATCCCCGGCGAAACCGCGCCAGGCAGCGATCGCGGCGCCGCTGCGCCGAGCCTCCGGCGAGGGATTGCTCTTCCAGAAAGTCGTCGCAGATCACGAGCCTGCCCGCGTTGACGAGCAGCCACGCCGCCGCCTGAAAGAAGCCCTGCGGGCTCGCGGCATGGCCAAAGGCCTCGATCGCGTAGCCGGCGTCCGCGGGAGCCAACGGGGGCGGATCGAGAAAGTCGCCGGCCACAAAGCGGCAGCGCTCCTCGAGTCCCCTGCTGCCGGCCTCATCTGCGGCTGCACGGGCCTGCAGCGCACTGACGGTGACGCCGGTCACGGACACGGCAAAGCGCTCGGCCATCCAGATCGCGCTGGAGCCGGCGCCGCAGCCGAGGTCGAGAAGCCGGGTTGGCGGGGCCGTCGCGCCCGCGTTGCCGCCCAGCGCCCGCAGCTCCAGGGCCCCGGCGATCAGGCGCTCCGCCGTGCGCAGGGCCTCTCCGCGATCCCGCACGCCGTCGACCCACACCGGGCGATGCAGCACCCTTTCGGCGCTGCCGGCGCCCAGACGCAGCATCCAGCGGGTGTTGCCGTCGTAGTAGCGGCTCACGCGCCGCGCCTGCTCTGCCTCATCAGCGGCATCGGCCGGCCGGCCGTGCCCGTGATCGTCCTCGCGGCTCATCAGCTACCCCGAGCGTTCGGCGGGGCCGGCTACTCCTGGATGCTCGCCGCCTGCTCGCCCGTCATTCCTTCGACGACGGGACGGTCGATCTGCTCGAGCAGGTGCTCCTTGCCCTGCGGGTCGAGCAGGTGCCCGGACTTGGCGCCCTTGGTCGCGAGGTAGAAGCGGTTGTAGGGGTTGGGCGGAATGATCAGCGGAAGCCGCTCGGTCACCACGACTCCCAGCTCCCTCAGGCCGTCGATCTTTTTCGGGTTGTTGGTCATGAGGCGGATCGACTTGACCTTGAGCGAGTGCAGCATGTGGGCCGCGACGCTGTAGTCGCGCTCGTCGTCGCGGAACCCGAGGGCCAGGTTCGCCTCCACCGTGTCGTAGCCGTGGTCCTGGAGGCCGTAGGCGCGGATCTTGTTCAGGAAGCCGATGCCCCGCCCCTCCTGGCGCAGGTACAGGAGGATCCCGTTCTCCATCTGCCCGATCTTCGTCAGGGCCGCTTCGAGCTGGTCCCGGCAGTCGCAGCGCAGGGAGCCGATCGCGTCGCCGGTCAGGCACTCCGAGTGCAGGCGCACCGGCACGCCCTCGGCGCCGGTGACGTCGCCGTGGACAAAGGCCGCGTGCTCCTTGCCGTCGCGGTTGTTCCAGAAGGCCACCACCTGGAACTGGCCGAAGCGCGACGGCAGGTCGGCGATCGAAGCGATCCTGACGCAGATCTTTTGCTTGCCGAAGCCTTCGCAGTCGTGGTAGCGGTTCTCGTCGAGCAGCTCTTTGATCTGCAGCCGGGTGAGCGCCACTATAGTCTCCTTTTGCGTACCTGAGGGCAAGATAACACCGGCGCCACCACGAGGAAAGCCGGCTGCAAGCCGGCGGTTTGACGCCCCGTCACCTCCCCCGTATCATCACGGCGATGGAAGCTGACGTGATCGTAGCCGGCGCCGGCGTGGCCGGCCTGCGCTGCGCCCGCTGCCTGCACGAAGCGGGCGCCGAGGTCCTGGTGCTGGACCGCTCGCCCAAGGTCGGCGGCCGCTGCGCCACGCGGCTCTTCGACGGGCAGCCCGTGGACTACGGTCCCCTCTTTCTCCACGGAACCGATCCCTCATTCCTCGAACAACTGCTCTCGCTGCCGGGCGCCCAACTGCTGCGAGGGTGGCCGTCGCGCGTGGAGGGCCGAGGCACGCCTTGCCAGCCCGGCTCTCTTGGTGAGGAGAAGGTCGCCTTTGCCCAAGGAGTCAACGCCTTTCCGCAGGCGCTAGCCGCCGGGCTGCCGATGCGCCTCGCGACGGAGGTGACGTCGGTCTCCATCGATGATGACGGCGTCGAGGTGGGCACCGCCTCCGGGCAGCGGCTGCGGGGCAGGGACCTCGTGCTGGCCATGGCGCTCGAGCAGTCGGTCCCCTTTGTGCGGATGCTGCCGGCGGGCCGCTCGCGCGACGGCGTCGTCGGGCTGCTGGAAACCCTCGCCAGCGTCCCAAGCCTCACCGTGATTGCCGGATACGCGGCCGGGACCCGAGCTCCCGCGTGGGACGTTTGCTACCCCGAGACGGGAGGCCTGCAGCTCATCGGCAACGAGTCGTCCAAGCGGCCGGCCGGCCGCTCCCTCGTCCTCGTGCACCAGGCAAGGCCGCTGTGGTCGCACCAGCGCCTCGAGCATCCGCCCGAGGAATGGTCGCGCGCCCTCCTGGAGGAGGCGGCGAAGCGCCTCGGGGACTGGGCTGCGCGCCCGGAATGGACTCACCCCCACAGGTGGCGCTACGCGCGATTCGATGGGGCCAACAAGCTGGCTGCGCCGCTTGTGCTGCGCTTCGGCCGCTGCCGAGTCGGCCTCGCTGGAGACGCCTTCGATCCCGCGGGGGGCGCGCAGGCGGCATGGCTGTCGGGGGGGCGCCTCGCTTCGCTGCTCTCGTAGCCCTGCAATCGGCTCAGCGCTTGGTCGGACGGCCCCGCGAGGACCCCGGAGGGTGGCGCCGGCGCGCAAGAACAGCGTCACCGATCAGAGGGTGATGTCCCCCTTGGCTTCGGCCTTGACTGTGTGCGGGCCGGCGAGGTCGTCGCGAGACCCGAAACAGAGCAGGACGGGAACCCGCTGGCCCGGGCGCAGGCTCTTGTCCTGGTTGTCCCCCGAGCTCAACGGCATCGTGAACTCGATCCGGGTTCGGCCGCCGGACTCGGAGCCCCCGATCATCGAGACGTCCTTTGTTCCTCCGCCGCGCGTGTCGGCCTGGTGACGGCCGGCAGCGGTGCCGAAGTGATCCTCGACCACCACTTCCGCGCCGCGAACGTAGCCGATGATGAAGTTCGCGCCCTTCATCCTGCTCTCTGGGTGGAAGCCGATCCCGACCCAGCCCCCCGTGGGCGCATCCAGGATCACCCGCAGCCGCTCGCCCTCCACTCGCCAACGAAGAATCATGCCGTTGGGCGCCCGCACCTCCCGGGTCCCGTCGCTGTCCGTCGTTTGGGCAAAGGGCTCGAAGGCAAAGGCACGTGGAAGCAGGCAGACGATCGCCGCCGCCGCGATCGCAAACATCGTCCGACGCAGAGTCATGACATCGCCTCCCCGCATGTTCGGATCGCCGGATTGTATCCGCAGTCGCTGAACAAAGCAAGAAACCTGCGCCGCGCAGTCACGGTGTGGACGACTCGCGCGATCGTCCCACACGCCAGGAGGTTCGGATGCACCGGGTCGCTGCGGGCGTTGCCGGCGGCCGAGGCGTCGGCGCGTCGTGTGGGTCTACCTGATCGCGCTGCCGCTCACCGACATCTCTCTCCCCCCACGGGGGGCTGCGCAGCGTTGCGGAACTCGTCCGCGGCGCGTTACTGTGGGGTCGTGCAGGCAGCCGCATCCACGAGACCTCGCGGCGTCGGCAGGAGGGAGACGTGAGCAGGCGACCCAACATCCTGTGGCTCTTCACCGACCAGCAGCGCTTCGACGCCCTCGGCTGCTCGGGAAACCCGCAGATCCGCACGCCCAACCTCGACCGGCTGGCCGCCTCGGGCGTGCGCTTCACTCAGGCGTGCACGTCCACCCCGGTATGCGTCGCCGCCCGCATGAGCATGGTTACGGGGCATCGGCTCAGCCGCCATCGCTTTCCGGTCAACGACCGGCTGCCCGGGCCTGCGCCCGAGCTGCCGACGCTCATGACCGCGCTCCACGATGCGGGCTACTGGAACCAGGCGATCGGCAAGACGCACTTCCGCGGCCGCCACTACGGCTTCCACCGCCACGAATCTTCCGAGGAGGTACTCGATTCGTTCCTCGAAGACGACTACCTTATCTACCTGAGGGATAATGGTATCAGGACGCGCTTCCCGAACGGCCACCGGGACCTGCTCTACTTCCAGCCGCAGACCAACGGGATTGCCCTGGAGCACCACAAGACGACTTGGGTGACCCGCCGCACGCTGGAGTTCCTGCGGCGGCACAAGCGCTTCGACGCGGCGCGGCCCTTCTTCCTGTTCTGCTCGTGGACGGCTCCTCATCCGCCCTTCGCCCCACCCGAGCCCTACGACGAGATGTACGACTGGCGCGCTATGGATCTGCCGCAGTTTGCCGAACGGCCCCTCTCGAGCCTGCCGGCAGCCTGCTGGGGCCACCGCGCACGGCTCGACGGGGCTCACCGCGACCCCGACCGTCTCAGACGCCTGCGGGCGCTCTACTACGGGCTGGTGAGCCAGATCGACGACGGCGTGGGCGAGGTGCTGGCCGAGCTCGAGCGGCTCGGCCTCGCCGAGGATACCATCGTGATCTTTGCCAGCGACCATGGCGAAATGCTCGGCGACCACGGCCTGTCGCAAAAGAACGTCCCCTACGAGCACTCCGTGCGGATCCCCCTGATCGTGCGGTGGCCCGGAGTCACCCCTGCCGGCGGTGTATGCGCGGACCTCGTCGGCATCACTGACCTCTTTCCCACGCTGGTCCACGGCCTCGGGCTGGAGGTGGAGCGGGAGAGCAGGCCGCTCGCGGGGGAGAGCCTGCTTCGCCGAACCGGCTGCGGGCTCGGATGCGAGCGCGACGGTTTCTTCATCGACTACGGTCACGGCCGCAGCCGGTGGATAGCCCTGCGCACGCAGAGGTGGAAGTATGCGCTGTGGGCGTCAGGCGGAAGGCAGGAGCTCTACGACCTGCAGTCGGACCCCTGGGAGACCCGCAACCTTGCCGAGGCGGAGCCGGACATCGCTTCCTCGATGCGGGAGAGGGTGATCGCCTGGGAGCGCATGAACGGCTTCGCCGAGAGCTTCGAGAGCGGCAGCTTTGTCACGTTCGACGAACCGCCCGTACCCCCCGAAGACCCGCGCGGCGTCGTCATGAACGAGGGCAGGTGGCCGGACAACCTCCCTGCCGACATGCAGAACCAGCTCGAGACCTACGCCGAGGCCTTTACGCGCCTGATCTCCAAGGAGACGACGCTGAGCCCCGACAAGCTGAGCTTGGCCGACTTCAAGGCAAAGGGGGGCGACCTGCGCGGCACCCCCTGGGAGGCGGCGTGGCGCGCGGCCGGTCCGCCCGCCGCGCTCTGGAGCGACCAATGGCACAAGGCGTGACTAGACCGGCAGCGACGCTCGTTTCCTTGACAGGTCAGAGCCCGTGTGCCAGCATGATCGCCGCGTACAGCCCCGCTGTCGGCAGGCATGGGTCGCCGGAACGCCGGTGCAGCGGGGCGGTGGTAAAGTCAGGCTTCAGTCCTGCTTGCCAAGTCCTGGAGAAACAACGATAGGAGGTGCACTATGAAACGAAAGATGCTGATGGTTCTCGTCGCGCTGATCTTGTTCGGCGGGCTCGTTTCGGCGCGCGGCGAGAAAGAGGCGCCTGCTCCGCAGCCTGCGGCTGCTCCGAAACCCGAAGTGAAAGAGGAGCCGAAGCCTGCGCAGCCCAAGTTCACCTTGACCTTCGCCTCGACCAGCGTTCCCGACGATGCCCACACCAAGTCGATGTTCGTCTTCAAAGAAGAGCTCGAGCGGCTGACCAACGGGGAGATCCGGGTGAACGTCCATCCCGGCGGAACGCTCTTTACCCAGGAGCAGGAGCCGATGGCTCTGCGCCGGGGAACCCTCGACATGGCGCTCATCGGTCCCAACTGGTTCGCCGAGTACGTCCCCTACACGTCGATGTTCGCCGCGGCGTACATGTTCCGGGACTACAAGCACATGAGCGAGTACTTCAACGGGCCCCTGGGCAAGAAGCTCTACGACGACGTGGCGAGGATCACGGGGTTCCGTCCCCTGGCGGCCTACTACCTCGGCACGCGGCAGCTGAACCTGAGGGACATCGGGCGCGAGGTCCGCACCCCGCAGGACATGAAAGGCATCAAGCTGCGCATGCCGAACTCGCCGACCTGGCTGTTCATGGGCAGGGCCCTCGGAGCGAACCCCGTGCCGATCAGCTTCACGGAGCTGTACATGGCCCTCAAGACCGGGACGGTCGACGGCCAGGAGAACCCCCTGCCGACCGACAAGAACGCCAAGTTCTACGAGGTCACCAAATACATCATCCTGACCGACCACTACATCAACCCGATCATGCCGACCATCAACGAGGTCAAGTGGCACCAGCTCGGACCGGACTACCAGGCCAAGGTGCTGCAGGCCGTGGAAAAGGCGCGCAAGTTCTGCGACGAGACCAACCTGAAGGCGGAGGCCGAGCTGGTGGAGTTCTTCAAGCAGCAGGGCCTCACGGTCATCACGCCGGACAAGAAAGCCTTTATGGAGTACGCGCAGAAGATGTACCTGGACAGCAAGGAGATCAGCGGCGCCTGGAAAAAGGAGATCTTCGATTCGATCCAGGCAATGATCAAGTAGCTGTCGGCGTTGCGTGCCGCGGCCCCGCCGGTCTCGGCGGGGCCCGTTCCCTCTCGAAGGACAGTCGATGAACGGAACAAGACGCGCCGGCGGGTGGAGGCGCCTGGGAGGCCTGCTGCTCGACGTGGTGGAGGTCTATGCCCCGGCGCTCTCCTTTGTCGTGATGTTCCTCTCGTTCGTGATCGGAATCGTGTTCCGCTACGGTTTGAACCACCCGCTGACGTGGCCGCACGAGATGAGCATCCTCGGGTTCATCTGGACCACCATGCTCGGAGCGTGCTACGCCATGAGGACGGGCGGCCACGTGGCCTTTACGCTGACCTATGATAGGGCCGGGCCCCGAGCGCAGCTGCGGATCCGCCTGGCGGGCAACCTGCTGATCGCCGTCGCCTTTGCCGCGGCCTTTGCCAAGACAGTCGATTTCGTGCATTTCATGGGGTTCCAGAAAACCCCCGTGCTCCGCATTCCCTTCAGCATCGGCTATTTCCCGTACGTGCTGTTCATGGTCTCGATCTTCGTGCGCGTCGCCGTGGATCTCGTGCGGGATGTCCGCAGGCTGCTTCGGGGGAAGACGTAGAATGAACTGGCCTCTCCTCGTGTTCGGGATCGGGTTCGTGCTGATATTCCTGTTGCGTCTTCCGATCGCCATCGGCATGATCACGGTGAGCACCTTCTACATGATCGCCGCCGGCCTCGACATCAGCATGGTGGCGGAAAAGGTCCTCTCGAATCTCTTTGCCAAGTACGTGATCATGGCGGTGCCCCTGTTCGTGTTCACCGCCAACGTCATGAACACCGGCAAGGTCACCGAGATGGTGTTCAATTTCGCCACCGGCCTGGTGGGGCGCTGGAAAGGCAGCCTGGCCCACGTGAACATCATCGACTCCCTGATCTTCTCCGGCATGACCGGGTCGGCCGTGGCGGACGCCTCCGGGCTGGGGATCATGGAGATCGAAGCCATGCGCAAGCACGGCTACGAGGACAGCTTCAGCTGCGCGCTTACCGCGGCCTCGGCCACCATCGGCCCGATTTTCCCGCCCAGCATCCCCATGGTCGTCTACGCGATGCTCTCCGGGGCTTCGATCGGGAACCTGTTCCTCGGCGGCATGGTTCCCGGAGTCCTGATCGCTGTGGCCCTGATGGTCTACGTCTGGTACGTCGCCCACAAGCGCGACTACCCGAGGGGCGCGCGGTACAGCGCCAGGGAGTTCGTCGGCTACACGCTGCGCGCTCTGCCCGCCCTGCTGACTCCGGTCATTCTCCTCGGCGGGATCTACAGCGGCGTGGTCACGCCCACCGAAGCGGGCGCACTGGCCGGCTTCTATGCCCTCATCATCTCGACGCTCGTCTACCGCGTGATGGGACCGAAAACCCTGTGGAAGGTGATCCTGGACACGGCCAGGACCACGGGCACCCTTTCCCTCATCGTCGGGGCGGCTTTCACGTTCAGCTACGTCGTCGCCGTCGAGCAGATCCCGGAGCTCGTGGCGCAACTGTTCCTGGGGCTCACGGACAACAAGCACGTGTTCCTGCTGATGGTCAACGTCATCTTTCTCGTGCTGGGCATGTTCATCGACACCTCGACCATACAGGTGGTCTTCGTGCCCATCGTGCTGCCCACGGTCCAGGCCCTGGGCATCGACCTCGTGCACTTCGGCGTCCTGATCGTGTTCAACATGATGATCGGGCTTTCGACTCCGCCGTTCGGAGTGCTGCTGTTCATCGTCTCGGGAATCTCCGGCACCAAGCTCGAGGCGATCATCAAGGAGATGGTGCCGATGCTGATCATGCTGACGCTGGTGCTGTTCCTGGTCACCTACGTGCCCGAAATCGTCATGTTCGTTCCCAACGCATTCGGGCGATAGGTGCAGGCCGCGCCGGTCGGGATCCTGGCTGCGCTGTTCACGATCCGGCGCCCGCAGACGAAATGATGAGCACCGCTGGAGAGCTCAAGGTCTTCGTCACGTCAGGCGAGCACGATTCCCGCTGCTGCGAGTGCGGCAAGCGTCTCAAACGGGGCGACTGGATAACCCTCGAGCAAGGCAGGGGGGCCCTCTGCCTGGCCTGTGCGGACCTGGACCACCTGGTGTTTCTGCCTTCGGGCAACGCTGCACTGACCCGCAGGTTTCGGAGCTACTCCACTCTTTCGGCGGCAGTCCTCAAGTGCAGCCGCGCGCGAAAGCGCTACGAACGCCAGGGGCTCCTCGTCGAGGAGGCAGGCCTGGCGCGCGCCGAGGCCGACTGTCTGGCCGACAGCGAGGCCCGGGAGCGGAGCAGACAGCGGGAGGCGCTGCGCCGGCAACAGATCGATCGCCGTCACGTGGAGCAGTTCGCCGCGCGCGTGCGCGAGCTCTACTGCGGCTGTCCGGCGGAGCGTGGGGCGTCGATTGCCGAGCACGCCTGTCGGAGGAGCAGCGGTCGGATCGGACGCACGGCCCAGGGCAGGAACCTCGACGAGCAGGCTGTGAGGGCCGCGGTGCGGGTCCACGTGCGTCATGCCGAGAGCCGCTACGACGAGCTGCTCGCGCTGGGATGCGATCGGTGCGAGGCTCGGGCGGCTGTGGAAGGGGATGTGGCGCGCGTGCTTTCAGCTTGGGAGCAGACGCCGAATGCCGAACACGGCCCTCCCCGGGACGAACCGCCGGAGGTGACCTGATCGGCGCTTGCGTCGTACTGTCCGACCGCGGTGACCCGCGCGGCGTTCAACGTCGAGCAGCCGACGGACAGCGATGAGAGAATCCGGCCTTTGCTCAATATCGCGATGGATCGCATGGCGGCCCTCTTTGTCCGTCGGGGACGCCCTCGAGGCCGGCGTCCAGCAGCAGGTCGCAGTCGGCGCGCGCGCCCTGCGCGCCTTTGCCGTCGAGCAAATGCAACAGACAAGCCGCGTTGCGGGAGTCGCTGTGGAGGGTGATGCGCTGCCCGGGCCGCCCGGCTGCGGCCCGCAGGCCAGCTCGCACGGGTGGGCTCGACCTGCTCGAACAAGCGCTCGAAGACCGACAGCGGCCTTCCGTAGAACCACAGCCGTGCCAACCCTCCGCGCTGCGGGGCGAGGCACTCGGTAAAGGCCACGTCGTTGGCGCTCTCTGTCAATTGGTCCCTGCCCCACCGCGGCGCCTCTCCTCTCCCCGCGATCGCAGGTCTCTTGCCTCGCCACCCACCGCACCCGCCGCACCAGAACGCCGTCCCATAGGATAAGATTCGCCGTCAATCGGACGCTGAGGGCGCAGTCCGCCGGCGGCCACGCAGGCACATGCCGGTCGGAGCGCGAGCGGCGGGAGGGGGAGGGTCGTCTTGCGGCTGGGCGCCGTTGGGGCTACGATGAGCGACAGAAGGCGCATGCATGGATCGCTCTTTTGACGTGGCTTCTGCGGCGCGGACTCTGGCAGAACGCGAGAGGGAACGGCGCGAACGCTGTCGCCGGCTCCATGAACAGGCATCCGAGGACTGCAGGCGCATCATCGACATGATCGTGCTTCGGTTCGAGCCTCGGCGCGTGCTCCAGTGGGGGTCGCTGCTGGATCCGGAACGTTTTGACGAGAGCTCGGATATCGACATCGCCGTCGAAGGTCTTGCCGGAGCCCGGCAGTTCCTCGACCTCCACGGGATAGCCTTTCGTATGACGGACTTCCCATTGGATATCGTGGAGCTGGAACGGATCGACCCCCTGAGCCGGGAGTCCATCATGAGCCGAGGCAGAGTGGTCTATGAGCGTCGTTGAGAGAATCCGCACGCTCCAGGGGGAGCTGCGCAGGACCCTCCGGAAGGTCGACGAGGTCGAGGCGTATCACGCGGAGTTCCGACGGGATTTCCCGCCGGTGGAGACGCGCCGTAACTACGATCTTGTGCTGCTCGCAGACATCGTGACGGACTACTACACGTGCCTGGAGACAGGATTCGTCCAGATTTCGAAGCTCTTCGAGAACCATGTGGATGCCGAACGATGGCACAAGAGCCTTCTCGAGAGGATGACCGTCGAGATCCCTACCATCAGAGCCCGGGTGCTCTCGGATGACAGCTTCAGGTGCCTCGACGAGCTGATGCGGTTCCGCCATTTCCGGCGCTACTATTTTGACCGCAGATACGAGCGAGACCGGATGGAGTTGCTGGAGAAGACCTTTCTGCGTTCCATACCTCTTGTGCGCCGGGATCTTGAGGCGTTCATGGGCTTCCTCGAGGAGATCGCCGGTATGGGTCAGGACGCCTGATCCCACCAGCGAGCCGGGTCCGCAGGCATTCCTGGGGCGCCGACCAGACTGCCTGCGCGCCCGCACCGCCGCCCTCACCCCAGCAGCAGAGCCGCCAGGACGTTGCGGTCCAGCTCGCCGGCCACCAGGCGGGCGCAGCCCGAGGGCGTGCTCGTGCCGGCCAGCAGGGCCGCGCGCGCCAGCGGAACGAACAACCCGCCGTCGGCCGACCCCAGGCCCCAGCGCACGGCTGCGCGGCCCGGGGCTCCGTCCGGGACGCCGTCGAGGCCGGCGTCCAACAGCAGGTCGCAATCCGCGCGCGCGCCCTGCGTGCCTTTGCCGTCGAGCAGACGCAGTAGATAGGCCGCGTTGCGGGAGTTCCAGTAGAGGGTGATGCGCACCCCGGGCCGCCCGGCCGCAGCCCGCAGGCCGGCGAGCACATTGGTCTCGACTTCCTTGCCGAACCGGCTCAGAAGCTCCTGCGGATTCACCAGGACTTCGACCGGTTCGCCGCTGGCCAGCCCCTCGGCCAGTTTGGCCGGGTCGGGCTCGACCCGCTCGAAGAAGCGCTCGTAGACCGGCTGGAGCTTTCCGTAGAACCACAGCCGCGCCAGCCCTCTACGCTGCAGGGCAAAACATTCGGTAAAGGCCACGTTGTTGGCGCTCTCGATTCCGCCGGCGATCAGAACGCGCAGCGGCGCCCAGCCGTTCGGGGCGGCGATCCCCTCCGACGGCAGGTTCGCCCAGCCAGGCTCCAGACTGGCCAAGCCTGCAGGCTCGACCGGGATTTCGTGTTTCGCGGCAAAGGCCACGAAGCGGTCCAACGCCTCGGCTGCGAGCAGAGGCGACAGGCGCAGGTGCGGCCGCTTCGCCTTCCGCAGAGCTTCGCTGAGGAACGCGCGGGCCTCTTCGGCGGTCGCGCTCTTGCCGTCCAGCACCGGAGCCGTCGGAGAGCCGGCCGCAGACTCCAGCAGGCCCAGCAGGCCGAAGCGCCCCTTCTCGCACAGCCGGCCGCCGGCCAGGGGGCGTGACAGCCAGTCGCCGCTGCCTCGGCCCTCGATCCGGCGGTCCTTGACCCGGAGGGGCACCCTGCCGTGCTCGCGCAGCTCCACAGGGCAGCCGACCGAGCACATCGGGCAGAAGGCCTCCGTCGCGCTCTCCCAAAGCGGAACAGTCCTGCGGCCCGGGATCTTCTCGGTGAGGGCCCCGACCGGGCAGGCGGACACGCACTGCCCGCAGTTGATGCACAGCGAGTCCTCCCCGAAGGGCACGTCGAAGGTGGGGGCCACCAACGAATGGAAGCCGCGGTGCACGTAGCCGAGCACGCCCAGGCCCTGCACCTCCTCGCAGATGCGGATGCAGCGGCCGCAGAGGATGCACTTGGTCGGGTCCCGGCGGATGAACGGATGGCTGTCGTCGATCGGGTGATTCTGGATCTCTCCGGGGAAGCGGACGTGGCTGGCCCCGTACTCGTCGGCGAGCTGCTTGAGCTTGCACTCGTGCACGTCGCGGCAGCCGCACTCGAGGCAGCGGCGGGCCTCGGCCCGGGCCTGCTCCTCGCTGAAGCCCTTCTCGATTTCCTGAAAGCTCCTGACCCGCACGGCCGCCTCGGCCATGGGCATCTTCTGCCTCGGCACGCGCGGCTCGTCCTTGAAGTCCTCGGGCGAGGGTTTCTCCAGGTCCTCCCTGCGGCTGAGGAACTCGGCCGGCCGGCCGTACTCGTGCCCGGCCAGATAGGCCAGGATCGCGCGGGAGGCGTGCTTGCCCCCGGCTACGGCCCGGATGGCGATGTCCGCGCCTGTGGCCAGGTCTCCGGCGACGAACAGCCCCGGCACACCGGTGCTCCCGGTCTGCTCGTCGCAGCGCACCGAGCCGCGCTCGTCGAGCAGGCCCTTGATCGCCTGCAGCGGCCGGGTGTCGGCCTGCTGGCCGACGGCGCTGATCACCGTGTCGACCTCCACCTCGAACTCGCTGCCCTCGACGGGGATCGGCCTGCGACGGCCCGAGGAGTCCGGCTCGCCAAGCTGCATCCTGACCAGCCGCAGCGCCTTGAGGCCGTTGCCCTTGTCCTGTATCAGAACGGGCGCCACGAGGTAGTGGAAGCGCACCCCCTCCTCGATGGCCTCGTGCACCTCGACCGGCGAGGCGGGCATCTCGACCTCGCTGCGCCGGTAGAACAGGTTCACTTCCTTCACGCCCAGGCGCACCGCGGTGCGCGCGGAGTCGATGGCCGTGTCGCCTCCGCCGATCACCGCCACCCGCTCACCGAGCTGCGGCCGGTTGCCCAGCGCCACCTCGCGCAGGAAGTTGATGCCGACGAGCACGCCAGGGCAGTCCTCCCCCTGGACGCGCAGGCCCTGCCCCTTCCAGGCGCCGAAGGCGAGCAGCAGCGCGTCGTAGCTCTTGCGCAGCTCCTCGACCTGGAGGTCCTTGCCGAGCCGCGCGCCGGTCTGGAGCTTGACCCCCAGGCGCAGGATGGTCTGGATCTCGCGATCCAGGGTGTCCTGGGGCAGGCGGTAGTCGGGAATGCCGTAGCGCAGCATGCCGCCGGCCTTGGCCTCCGATTCGAACAGGGTGACCTCGACTCCGGCCTGAGCCAGGTAGTAGGCGGCCGACAGCCCGGCCGGGCCGGCCCCGACCACGGCCACCCGCTTGCCGTTGCGCGGTGCCAGGGGCGGATCGTAGCCGGAGAAAGCCTCCAGGTCGCGGTCGGCCACGAACCGCTTGCACCAGTCGATGGCCACCGGCTCGTCGACCAGGTTGCGCCGGCAGGCTTCCTCGCAGGGGCGCGGGCAGACCCGTCCGATCGACACCGGCAACGGGCAGTCGCGCTTGATCAGCGCCAGGGCCTCCCGGTAACGGCCGTCGGCGATCAGTCCCAGGTAGCCCTGCACGTCCACGTTCGAGGGGCAGGTCATGGTGCAGGGAGCCCTGCAGTCGCCGTGGTGGTTGGACAGCAGCAGCTCGAGCGCCAGGCGCCGGGTGGCCCGCACGTCGGCATCGTCGGTGACGATGCGCATGCCCTGGCGCACCTTGGTGGCGCAGGCCGGCACGAAGCCTTTGGCTCCCTGCACGCGCACCACGCACAGCCAGCATGAGGCGTAGGGCTCCAGGCGGGGGTCGTGGCAAAGGGTCGGGATGCGCACGCCCTCGGCCTCGGCGACCTCCAGGATGGTCTGCTCGGGGCGGACCAGCAGCCTGCGGCCGTCGAGCTCGATCTCCACGAAGCGGGTGACGGTCGTGGCGTCGTTCATGCGGCACCGCCTCCCGCGGCCACCGGAGCGGCGGCCGCGCGGGCGCGGGCCAGCGGGGCAGCTGCCTCCATCCCCGTCTCGATCGCGATGGCGTCAAAGCGGCATGCCTGCACGCACAAGCCGCACTTGATGCACTTGTCCTGGATGATGGTGTGCGCCTTTCTGCGCTCACCCACGGCCGCCCCGGTGGGGCAGGCCCTGGCGCAGGCCGTGCAGCCCGTGCACTTGTCTTCCACCACCCGGTAGCGGATCAGGGCCCGGCACTGCTTCGCTGCGCAGCGCTTGTCCCGGATGTGCTCCTCGTACTCGTGCCGGAAGTACTTGAGCGTGGTCAGCACAGGGTTCGGCGCGGTCTGTCCCAGGCCGCACAGCGATGTGACGCGCACCTTTTGCGCCAGCTCCTCGAGCAGCGCGATGTCCGACATCTGGCCCTCTCCGCCGCAGATGCGCTCCAGGATCTCGAGCATCCTCTTGGTTCCCATGCGGCAAAAGGTGCACTTGCCGCAGGACTCGCTCTGAGTGAAGCTCAGAAAGTAGCGCGCCACGTCCACCATGCAGGTCGACTCGTCCATCACCACCATGCCGCCGGAGCCCATGATCGCCCCGGTGGCGGTCAGCGAGTCGTAGTCGACCTGCACGTCCAGCAGGCTCTCCGGGATGCAGCCGCCGGAGGGACCGCCGAGCTGCACCGCCTTGAAGCGGCGGTCCCCGACGATGCCTCCGCCCACATCGAAGATCACCTCGCGCAGGGTGATGCCCATCGGCACCTCGATCATGCCGCCGCGCTTGATCTTGCCGGCCAGGGCGAACACCTTGGTGCCCTTGCTGCGGGCCGTGCCGAGCTTCGCATACTCGGCTCCGCCCTTGCGCAGGATGTAGGGCACGTTGCCGTAGGTCTCGACGTTGTTGATGTTTGTCGGCAGCCCCCACAGCCCCCGCTCGGCAGGGAACGGCGGCCGCAGGGTCGGCATGCCGCGCTTGCCCTCGATCGAGCGCATCAGCGCCGTCTCCTCGCCGCACACGAACGCGCCCGCACCTTCCTTGAGATGGATCTCGAGGCTGAAGGAGCTGCCCAGAATGTTCTTTCCGAGAAAGCCGCGCTCTTCGGCCTGCGCGATCGCCACCTCCAGGTGCTTGATCGCCAGAGGGTACTCGGCCCGCACGTAGATGTATGCCTCGTCAGCGCCGATGGCGTAAGCGCCGATGGCCATGCCCTCCAGCACAGCGTGGGGGTCGCTCTCCAGCAGACTGCGGTCCATGAAGGCGCCGGGATCCCCCTCGTCCGCGTTGCAGACCAGGTACTTCTTGGCTCCTTTCGCCTGGCGCGCCAGCATCCACTTGGTCCCCGTGGAAAACCCCGCCCCGCCGCGGCCGCGCAGCCCCGAAGCCTGCACCTCCGCAATCACCTGCTCGGGGCTCATCGAGCCGACGACCCGCCGCAGGGCCTCGTAGCCCTGCCTGGCCAGGTAGTCGTCGATCGACTCCGGGTCGATCACGCCGCAGTTGGCGAGCACGATCTTGTGCTGCCGGGCCAGGTACGGGTAGTCGTCGGGAATCAGCAGCTCGGCAGCCGGGCGGCCGCCGACCAGGTGCTCTTCGACGATCCGCTTCGCCTTGGCGGGGTCCACGTCACCGTACAGGAAGCGCCGGCCGCCGGCCTCGCGCACCTCCACCAGCGGCTCGCGGTGGCAGGCCCCGATGCAGCCGGTGGAGATCACCGCAACCTCGAGGCCCCGCGAGGCCAACTCCTGCACGAGGGCTTCGCGCACCTGCCTGGCTCCGGCTGCGATGCCGCAGGAGCCCATCCCGACCAGCAGTTCCTTGACCGCGCTCATGTCTTCGCTTTCCGCACGATCTTTCTCAGCTTGTCACCGGTGAGCCGGCCGTGCACCTCGTTGTCCAGCATCACCACCGGCGCGAGCGAGCAGCAGCCCAGGCAGGCGACCCGCTCCAGGGAGAACTCGCCGTCGGCCGTGGTCTCGCCTGCCTCGACGCCGAGCTCCATCTTGAGGGTGGTGTCCAGAGACTCCGCCCCGTTCACATGGCAGGCGGTGCCGTGGCAGACCTTGAGGGTGTGCTTTCCCGGTGGATGGAAGCGGAACTGGGCGTAGAAGGTGGCCACGCCGTAGATGTCCGCGGGCGAGCGCCCCGTGACGCGGGCGATCCGCTCCATGTCCTCGCGGGAGAGGAAACCGTGCAGCTCCTGCGTCTTCTGCAGGAGCGGAATGACGTTGCCTTTCCTGCCTCGCCAGTCCTCGAGCAGCTGCTCGAACGTCCGTTTCTCGATCTGTTCCATTGTCCGGTGTACAGCTCGATCGCACCGCGCGCCACCGATTCCACGGCCGTGGAGCGGCTGGCGCAGTACGCGGCTCGGCCCCAATCTCACTCGCCGGGGTCATCCTTGTCAAGCGCGACCCGGGCGCCTGTCGGCCGTCCGACTGGTTGAGCCGTCGTCGGTTGCCGGCAGCACAGAATGCCCGTCTCCCCGGCGGCCCACCGGAGGCTTTCGCCTAACAGCGCAGAGCCGCCCGCAGGGCCGGAGAGCGGCGCTTCCTCGCCTCCGTGCTGCAGGCGTCCGCCCGACGCTCTCTAGAAGAGCTCAAGCTGAAGGCTGCGGTCGGCCGGCCCGCGCCGCAGCGGCGCGGCCGTCTCCTCGTCGAGCAGCTTGCGCTCGATGCGCGCGACGAACGGGCTGCGGGGCAGGCGCCACTCGCGGCCGAAGAGGCTGCGCCGGGCGTGCGTAAGGAACAGGTGCCGCTCGGCCCGCGTCATGCCGACGTAGAACAGGCGCCGCTCCTCCTCCTCGTCGGCAGCCGAGCCCTCGAAGAGCCGGTAGGGCAGCAGCCCGTCCTCGCAGCCGGTGAGGAACACGCACGGGAACTCCAGCCCCTTGGCCGCGTGCAGCGTCATGAGGGCGACCTGCTCGCGCCGGATGCCCCACGCGTCGGCTGAGGTGCCGAGAGCGGCCAGGTCCAGCAGGGCCGAAGGGTCGTCGCCGCAGCGGGCTGCGAGCGCGAGCAGGTCGCGCAGCGCAGGCTCTTCGGCGCTCAGGCCGCCGGCGGCCGCGGCCTCGGCGAGCAGGGCAGCGGCGCCGCCCCGCCGGAGCCGCAGCGAGGCGAGCAGGCTGCGGGCCGGCTCCTGCCGGAAGAACGGCTCCTCGCCCAGCCGCTGGTAGGGGATCGCCTGCTGCTGGAACGCGGCCTCGAAGGCGTCCATCTGGCGGCCGAGGCGGCAGAGGACGGCAAAGTCGGCGAAGCTGCGGATGCCCTGCTCCGCCTCGCCCGCGCCGAGAAAGCCCACGCCGCCCATCATGCGGCTGATCGTCGCGGCGACAAAGGCCGCTTCGGAGGAGTCGGTGGGAGTCGAGACGATGCGCACGTTCACGCCGTCGCTCGTGCCCTCGAGGAACGAGAGGTTGCCGATCACCTGGCCCGAGGCGCGCAGGATGCGCGAGGAGCAGCGATAGCTGCGCTCCAGCCGATAGACCGCTGCTCCCGGGTAGTCGTCGGTGAAGCGGCGGATGAACGCGACATCGGCGCCGCGGAACCCGTAGATCGCCTGGTCGGGGTCGCCGATCACGCAGAGGTTCGAGCGCGAGTCCGGGGCAAGAAGCCGCAGCAGGTCGTACTGGGCGGCGTTCACGTCCTGATACTCGTCGACCAGGATCCAGCGGGCGGCGGCGCGCGCCTGCTCGAGCCGCTTCGGATCACTGCCGAGCACGGCGGCTGCCTCGCTCACGAGAGCGTCAAAGTCGAAGGCGTTGGCTGCCGCCAGCCGTTCGCGGTAGCCCGGCTCCTGCGGCCGCAGTTCGGCAGCCTCCTGCTCGTCGAGCACGCGGAAGCCCGGGGTGCGGCCGGCAGCCTCGGGCCACTGCCGCAGCAGCGACAGCCCGTAGGCATGAAAGGTCATCGCCTGCACCGCGGCGGCGAGGCGTTCGCGCAGCTCGGCGGCCGCCTTGTTGGTGAACGTGAGCACGAGGATCTCGTCGGGCGGGACGCCCGAGTCGAGCAAGCGCGCCACGCGGCGGGCGAGGGTCTGCGTCTTGCCGGTGCCCGGGCCCGCCAGGATCAGCGCCGGCCCTTCGCCGTGGGAGGCGGCCTCGCGCTGCCGCGGGTCCAGGCCGTCGAGCGGGTCGGCCGCCAGCAGCGCCGGCGCCGCGGGCTGCGGCTGCGCCGCCGCGCTCCGCGCGCTTTCTGTCGACCGCCTAACGCCCCGCAGGCGCCTCAGCGCCCCGAGGTCGAAGCTGATCAGCGGCCGCGGCGCCCTCGCCGACCCCTCGCCCGCCGCCTCGGCGAACAGCGAGCCGCCGAGCTCGCCCGCCTCGCCGTCGCCGAAGACGCGGATGCGGCCGTATTCGCCGTCGTGACCTTCGTCTATGTCCAGTCTTCTCTCTCGCACCCGCTGCACCGCCTCGCGCAGCACAGCGCCGCCCCAGCGCTCCACGTCGGCGAGGTCGGCGTCAAGAAGCAGGCCGAGCTCGCTGCCGGCAGCGTGCACGAGGCGCTCGTAGGCGCCGGCGACCTGGCGCGAGCCGGCGCCGGCCCCGGCGATTTCGGCGAGCAGCTCCTTGAGCGGAACGACGCAGGTGAACGGGGCGCGGCGCGGCCGCTGGCTCACGTCGTCGCGATCGGCAAGAGCGGCCACGCGGCTGGCCACGCCGGCTGTGAGCGGCTTCCCGCACTTGGGGCAGCGGCCGCCGAGGCGCAGGGCCTCGACCGGGTCGACGCAGACGCCGCACTTGCGGTGGCCGTCGTAGTGGTACTTGCCTTCTTCGGGAAAGAACTCGATGGTGCCGCGAAAGCGCCGCGGGTCGCCGGTGCGCAAAGCGTCGACGATGGCGGCGTAGGAGAGGTCGCAGGCGAGCAGGTTCGCCTCGCGGCCGAGCTTTTCGGGGGAGTGGGCGTCGGAGTTGGAGATGAGGGTGTAGCGGTCCAGCGACGTGCAGGCCCAGTTCATCGGAGGGTCGGAGGAAAGGCCGGTCTCGACGGCCGAGATGTGGGGCGCGAGATCGCGGTAGCAGTCCTCGATCGAGTCGAAGCCGGACTGGGCCCCGAGTGCGGAGAACCAGGGCGTCCAGATGTGGGCGGGCACGAAGTAGACATCGGGCGAAGCCTCGAGGGCGATCTCCAGCAGGTCGCGTGAGTCGATGCCGAGGATCGGCCGCCCGTCGGAGGTGATGCTGCCGACGCGGGCAAGTGCCTGCTGCACACGCTCGACCGCTTCGAAGTCCGGCGCGAAGAGCACGTGGTGCACCTTGCGCGTACGGCCTTGCCGCGAGTAGATCGTGCTGATCTCGGCCGTGAGCACAAAGCGGGCAGGCTCGGCCGCAGCGGGAGCCCCGGGCAGGCGCAGCTCGGGCTTGAGGGCCAAGAGGCCGGGCTCCACGGGCTCGAGCTTCTCGCGCAGCTCAGCGACCCAGCCGGGGTGGGTGAAATCGCCGGTGCCGACCACGCCGATGCCCTTGATGCGCGCCCAGAGATCGAGATGCTCGGGCTCGAGCTGGCCGCTGGTGGCCATGGAAAAATGGGAGTGGATGTGGAAGTCGGCGACGAAGCGGCCGGGGGCGCTCACGCCACGCTCTCCCGCGCGCCCGACGGCGGGCCGAGCCGAGCGAGTGCCGACGAAGGGACTCGAACCCTTACGACCTTGCGGTCGCCAGATTTTGAGTCTGACACGTCTACCTGTTTCGTCACGTCGGCGCGAGAGTCAGGGTAGCGGGAGCCGGCGGTTGCTGTCAACGCACCCGGATCGCGGGGATCGGGACGGGAACAGAGCGAAGCTGTCAACGAGCGGAGGCAGACGATGGAGCGCGGGGGTCAGGATACTCCCGAGGAGCCGGGCTTCGCGGGACCCAGAGGATCAAAGCAGTCGACGCGGTCCAGAGGGTGCAACGTCGTGACGATCCAGGAGTCCAGTCGCGGCGCCCGGGTCGAGCGCGGGACGGGAGCTCGCTGCTGACGGCTGCACGCGGATCAGCCCATCACTCCTGGAACAGTCTCTTCAGCTCCGACGCCGGCATGTTCATAGCGAGCTTCCAGCCAGACTCTTCTCGGAAGAACACATTCACTGCTTCGCTCTTTATGGTCTGCCCCGTCTTTGTCATCGTCTGCACCGCCCCGTACACAAAGGCGACAGCGCCGGAGATGACTATCTTCTTGATCTCGTGCGTGTGTCTGACTGGCGGATTGCTCTGGAGAACCTGCGCCAATTGCTGAGCAGAATCGTTCTTGTGGAGTATCGAGTTGCCGAATATCATCGTGAAGTGCGCGTCCGAGGAAAGCTCGCGGAATATCGCCACTCCGTCTTGTGTGGTCCACATGGGCACGAACCTGGCTATGATCTCTCGAACGGCGATTTCGTCAGGACTTCTCTCCTGTGCCGAAAGGCGGCCCGAGGAAACCGAGAGAACAAGGACCGCGGCGCCGAGAAGAGCCCTGTTCCGTCTCCTTTATCGATGAGTCTGCACGCTCGAACGCAGCGACGCCCGACAGCCCCGTACTATCGCCGATTCCGCTTCGCATATCCATGTGATAGACGCGGACCAGGGGGCTCGGCCGCGGCGCGGCTCTGCCAGGCTACGCGATCACTTCGAGGCCGGCCTCGCGGCCGGGAGCTTGCGTCAGGCGGCGATCACAGGTGAGGAGCGGCGCGTCCAGCGCCTCGGCCAGGGCGACGTAGGCCGCGTCATGGGCGGAAAGACGCTCGGCCACCCCCTCGACCTCCGCGCGCAGGCAGTCGGAAAGCGACATGCCCTCGAGAGCGGCCCGCGACCCGAGAGTCCGATGCAGCGAGTCGGGCACGTTGCGGATCTGCATCATTTTCGTGCTGCTGGCATGTTCACATGCGCCGCACATGTCGAACCCAGCGTGCCCCGCGGTGCGCTCCGGCTTCCTGCGCAGGCTCAGGCCGCCGCGCCCCTAATCGTCGAGCACGCCGCTGATCGCCAGGTCGTAGTCCGGTCTGCTGCCGTCCCACTGCGGGAAGTTGGTCTCGGGGCCCAGCTCCAGGCCCCGCTCATCGGCCCACTCGTGCATCCAGCCGATGGCGTCGTCCACCGGCTCCCGCTGCGGGTTCTGCGCCA
>CAZKGO010000031.1:0-45667 GCA_964552235.1 uncultured Spirochaetales bacterium
GGCCCGCCGGAGATGATCCTGGGTCCGATCGATGACGAAGGAGCGGTTGTCGCAGTCGTTGAAGAGATGAACGGCGTTTTCCGCCCTGCGCGATAGCCCGGCAGGCGCCTCGATGGACGTGTGAGCCGCAGGCCTTCAGGCCCGGAGAGGACACGACAAGTCGACGACCAAGGTTCCACGCGGGCCTCATCGCCCCGAGCCCGACGGGCCCCGGCCGCAGCCGTGAGGGGGCTGTCCAGCGGCTGCAGGGCCGGAGGCGTCCCGAGGGCCGGCAGCAGGAGGCTCGCCGAAGGCACCCTGCGCCCCAGTACGTGCTGACGAGCGCGCGATTGTGAGGGCGGGTGATGGTGGTCGGCGTGCGAGCCGCCGCCCGCGGCCCGGCTTGCCCACGCGGCGAGCGGCCGCTACGATGACCCATGGCTCCCACGGACGGCACGGATCCTCTCCCCATGCCGGCCGCACGGTCGCGGCGCACCTTTGCTGCCCTCGCCGCGCCGGATTTCCGCAAGCTGTGGGTCGGGGTGCTCTGCATGATGGGCGGAATGCAGATGCAGGGCGTTGTGGGCGGTTTCCTCACCTACGAGCTCACCCCGTCGGCGATCAAGCTCGGTGTGGTCAACGCAGGCTTCGCGGTGCCCATGCTCCTCGTGTCGCTCCTGGGCGGGGGGCGGCCGACCGCCTGGACTGCAGGCGGCTGATCCAGATCTCCCAGGCCCTGGGCGCGGCCACGGCCCTGGTCCTCGCCGTCACCATCGCTGCCGGCCGGGCCACGTGGGTGCACCTGTTCGCGGTCTCGGTGGTCGATGGCGTCATCTTTTCGTTCGTGGTGCCGGCCCGCAACGCCCTCATGCCGCGGATCGTCGCTAGGGAGCTGGTCGCCAACCGGCTGGCGCTCAACGCTGCGGCCATGCGCATGACGACCCTGCTGGCCCCCGCCGCCGGCGGGCTTCTGTACGCCTGTATCGGGCCGGCCGGCGTGTACCTGGTCATCGCGGCCCTCGAGCTGCTGGCCGTGATCTTCACGGGGATGATCCGCTTCCGCGGCGGCAGCGACAGCGCGCCCGCGCAAACGCTCCTGCAGGAAATAGCGGTCGGACTCCTCTACATCGCCCGTTCGCCGCTGCTGGTGGAGCTGCTCGCGCCGGGCCTGTTCACCGCTCTGCCGGAGTTTCCGTTCCGAGCCATGCTTCCCGCGATGGTCGTCGACGTCTACGCGCGCAGCGCCGACGCCCTGGGGCTGCTGCTGAGCATCATGGGGTCGGGCGCGATCATCGGTTCGCTGCTTGTGGCGTCGCTGCGGCCGGGTCGGCGGGGGCTGGTGCTGATCGGCGGAGCCGCGGCTTCGGGTCTGGCCATGGGCATGATCACCCTCGTGCCGATGTACGCCCTGGCCGCCGGATTCATGGTGCCTCTCGGCATCGGCGACGCGGTCCGTCGCTCGCTGAACCTGGCCCTCGTCGTCTAAGCCACGGCGGCTCCCTACCGCGGTCGCCTGACGAGCGTCTACGCCATGGACTACGGGTTGATGCCCCTGGGCGTCCTGCCGGCGGGAGCCGTCGCCGAGCGCCTGGGCATCAAGACGGCGACGGGCATGCTCGCGTTCCTTCTGCTCGCGGTGGCGGCCTTGATGCTGTTCCGGCCGCGGCGGACCAGGCTCCTGGCGTAGCGCGCCGCCGCCGTGCGGCGCTGCCGGACCTTGACCAGAAGCCTCGCTTGGCCCCACGATCGACACGCGGGACGCCAGAGGCCAGATGTACGCCTACATCGCGCGAAGACTCTTGCTGATCATCCCCACGCTCCTCGGCATCATGATCATCAACTTTTTCGTGATCCAGATCGTGCCTGGAGGGCCGGTCGAGCAGCTGATCGCACAGCTGTCGGGCACGGCCGTCTCTGCGACCGCTCGGATCTCCGGCGGCGGAGGCGAGACTGCAGCCCCGCAGGCTGAGCAGACCGGGCAGCAGGCTCCGGGCTCGCGGCCCCGCTCTGAGCCCGGCACCCGGTACCGCGGCTCGCGCGGCCTCGACCCGGCCTTCATCGCCCAGATCGAGAAGATGTACGGGATGGACAAGCCCGTCACCGTGCGCTTTCTCGACATGATGAAGCGCTACGTCACCTTCGACTTCGGAGAGAGCTACTTTCAGGATCGCCGGGTCGTCGATCTCGTGATCGAGCGCATGCCGATCTCGATCTCGCTGGGCCTCTGGACCACGCTTCTCGTCTACCTGATCTCGATCCCCCTGGGCATCGCCAAGGCGGTCCGCGACGGGACGCGCTTCGACGTGGCCACCAGCACCCTGGTGACCGTGGCCTACTCGATCCCCAGCTACCTGTTCGCCATCCTGCTCATCGTGCTCTTTGCCGGCGGCCGCTACCTGAGCCTGTTTCCGCTGCGGGGCATCGTCTCGGACAATTGGCGCGAGCTGTCGCTGGTCGGCAAGGTGCTGGACTACCTCTGGCACATGACGCTGCCGATCGTAGCGATGGTCATCAGCGGCTTCGCGGGTCTGACGATGCTCACCAAGAACTTTTTCGTGGACCAGATCAGGCAGCAGTACGTCACGACGGCCCGGGCCAAGGGGCTGTCCGAGCGGCAGGTCCTGTACGGCCACGTGTTCCGCAACGCGATGCTGCTGGTGCTTTCGGGAATCCCCGAGGCCTTCGTTTCGATCCTCTTTACCGGCTCCTTGCTGATCGAGGTGATCTTCTCGCTGAACGGCCTGGGCCTGCTCGGCTTCGAGGCGGCGATCAAGCGCGACTATCCCGTGATGTTCGCGTCGCTGTACTTCTTCTCGCTGCTCGGGCTGATCATGCGCCTGGTCAGCGACCTGATGTACGTCGTCGTCGATCCGCGGATCGATTTCGAGTCGAGGGAAGTGTAGCGATGACGCCGCTCGCGCGCCGCAGGATCGCCACCTTCAAGGCGAACCGCCGGGGCCTCCTCTCGCTGTTCGTCTTCGCCGCTCTGTTCTTCGTCAGCCTCTTTGCCGACCTGCTGGCCAACGAGAAGCCGCTCCTGGTCTGCTTCGACGGCCGGCTCTTCTTTCCCCTCCTCGAGGCGTACCCGGAGACGCGCTTCGGCGGCGAGTTCCCCACCGAGGCCGACTACCGGGATCCCTTTGTCCAGCAGCTCATCGAGGAAAAGGGATGGATGGTCTGGCCGCCGATCCGCTTCTCCTACAACACGGTGGTTTACGGCAGGCCGGCCCCGGCGCCGCCGTCGCGGGAGAACCTGCTGGGCACCGACGACCAGTCCCGCGACGTGCTGGCGCGCCTGGTCTACGGCTTCCGCATCTCGGTGCTCTTCGGGCTGGCGCTCACGGCCGTCTCGATGATCGTCGGGGTGAGCGCGGGAGCGATTCAGGGCTACTTCGGGGGCTGGGTCGACCTGGGTTTTCAACGCTTCATGGAGATCTGGTCGTCGATGCCCACGCTGTACTTGCTGATCATCCTCTCCAGCGTGGTCGAGCCGAGCTTCGGCTGGCTGCTCCTCATCATGCTGCTCTTCAGCTGGATGGGCTACGTGGGAGTGGTCCGCGCCGAGTTTCTGAGGGCCCGCAACTTCGACTACGTGCGCGCGGCCAGGGCGCTCGGCGTCTCGAACCTGGAGATCATGGCCCGCCACCTGCTTCCCAACGCCACGGTGGCCACGATCACCTTTTTCCCGTTCAATCTCAGCGGCGCGATCACGGCCCTCACGTCGCTGGACTTCCTGGGCTTCGGGCTGCCGCCCGGCTCGCCCTCGCTCGGCGAGATGGTCAACCAGGCGCGCAACAATCTCCAGGCCCCCTGGCTCGGGCTCACGAGCTTCCTCACGCTGGCCGCCATGCTCAGCCTCCTGATGTTCATAGGCGAGGCCGTCCGCGACGCCTTCGATCCCCGCAAGACGTTCGCCGCTCGGCCGGGAGCCGCGCCGTGAGCCTGCTCCTCGAGGTCCGTGACCTTTCGGTCTCCTTTGCCCTCGGAGGCAGGACGGTCGAGGCCGTCCGCAAGGTGTCCTTCGACGTGGACAGGGGCGAATCGGTGGCGCTCGTCGGCGAGTCCGGGGCCGGCAAGTCGGTGACCGCCCTGAGCGTCCTGCAGCTGCTTCCCTATCCGCCTGCGTTCCACCCCGGCGGGAGCATCCGCTTCGAAGGCCAGGAGCTGGTCGGCGCGCCCGCCGAAGCCCTGCAGCGCATCCGGGGCGACCGCATTTCCATGATCTTCCAGGAGCCGATGTCGTCGCTGAACCCGCTGCACACCATCGAGCGGCAGGTGGGCGAGGTCCTTCTCATTCACAAGGGCATGTCGCGGACGGCCGCCCGCGAGCGCTCCGTCGAGCTGCTCAACCTGGCAGGCCTCCCCGAGGCGGCCGGCCGGCTCGGCGCCTTTCCCCACGAGCTTTCGGGAGGGCAGCGGCAGAGGGTGATGATCGCCATGGCGCTGGCCAACGAGCCGGACATCCTCATCGCCGACGAGCCGACCACCGCCCTCGACGTCACGATCCAGGCCCAGATCCTCACCCTCCTCAAGGACCTGCAGAAGCGGTTCGGCATGGCCCTGCTGTTCATCACCCACGACCTGACCGTGGTCCGCAAAGTGGCCGACCGGGTCTGCGTGATGAAGGACGGCGAGATCGTGGAGACCGGTTCGGTGCGGCAGATCTTCTCGGCGCCCAAGCACCCCTACACCAGGCTGCTGCTGGACTCCGAGCCCCGCGGCTCGGCAGGCGGCCGCCGGGGCGCCGACGTGCTCCTGCGGGCCGAGAACCTCAGGGTCTGGTTCCCGATCAAGACCGGCTTCCTGCGCCGCGTGACGGGCCACATCAAAGCCGTCGACGGCGTGAGCCTCGAAGTGCGCGGCGGCGAGACCGTCGGCATCGTCGGCGAATCGGGGTCCGGCAAGTCGTCGCTGGCCCTCGGGCTGCTGCGCCTGGTCGCCTCGAGCGGCCCGATCCTGTACAAGGGCCGGTCGATCCAGGGCCTCAGGTCCGGGGATCTGCGCCCGTTGAGGCGCCAGATGCAGATCATCTTCCAGGATCCGTACGGCAGCCTCAACCCCCGCCTCTCGGTCGCCCAGATAGTCGGCGAGGGGCTTCGCGTCCATGGCCTGGAGGCCGACGCCGACGAGGGGGAGCGGCGGATCGTGCAGGCCCTCGAGGAGGTGGGCCTCGACCCTTCCACGAGGGACCGCTACCCGCACGAGTTCTCCGGCGGCCAGAGGCAGCGGATCGCCATCGCGCGGGCCCTCGTCCTCAAGCCCGAGCTGATCGTTCTCGACGAGCCGACCTCGTCCCTCGACGTGAGCGTCCAGGCCCAGATCATCGACCTGCTCCGCGGCCTGCAGCGCGAGTACGGCCTGGCCTACATCTTTATCAGCCATGACCTGCGCGTCGTTCGCGCCCTGGCCAACGTGATCCTGGTGATGCGCAACGGAATAGTGGTCGAGGCGGGGGCCCCGGAGCATATCTTTGATCATCCGCGAGAGGCCTACACCAGGGCCCTCATCAGCGCCGCGTTCGACCTCGCGAGCGCCGACGACGGCATCGTGAGGACCTGAGCCTCCCGCGGAAGCGCCGGCGACACGACGTCGCGACGGCAGTGGAGGTGAGCGCATGAAGGCAGCTCTCGGCCTGGTCCTGGCCGTTCTGGTGTGCAGCGGAGCGCCCGCGGGTGCTCAGACCGTGCACAGGGGCCACGGGATAGCCATGAGGGGTGAGCCGAAGTACAAGGCCGGGTTCCCCCACTTCGAGTACGTAAACCCCGCAGCCCCCAAAGGAGGCAGCGTCGTCTTTGGCGCGATCGGCAGCTTCGACAACCTGAACCCCTTCATCCTCAAGGGCCAGTCGGCCGCCGGGATCGGATCGCTGTTCGAAACCCTGATGACCTCGTCGCTCGACGAGCCGTTCACCATGTACGGGCTGCTGGCCGAGACCATCGAATGGCCCGAGGATCGTTCCTGGGTCGCCTTTGCGCTGAATCCCCGCGCCCGGTGGCAGGACGGCCGCAGCGTCACGGCCGAAGACGCGGTCTGGACCTTCGAGACGCTCAAAACCAAGGGGCACCCGTTTTATCGCCACTACTACAGGGACGTCGCAAAGGCCGAGGCCACGGGGCCGCGCTCGGTGAGGTTCACCTTTGCCGGCACGCCCAACCCCGAGCTTCCGCTGATCGTCGGGCAGATGCCGGTGCTGCCCAGGCACTACTGGCAGGGCAAGGACTTCGAGGCCACGACGCTGACCCCTCCCCTCGGCAGCGGACCGTACAAGGTCAGGAGCGTGGACCCCGGCCGCTCGATCAGCTACGAGCTCGACCCGAACTGGTGGGGCCGGGACCTGCCGGTCAACGTCGGGCAGGACAACATCGGCCAGATCCGCTACGACTACTACAGGGACGAAGGGGTGCAGCGCGAAGCGTTCAAGGCGGGGAACATCGACCTGCTGGTGGAAAATACGGCCAAGGAGTGGGCCACGGGCTACGAAATCCCCGCGGTCCAGCGGGGGGTCATCGTCAAGCGCAAGATCCCCAACGAGACCCCCCAGGGCATGCAGGCCTTCGCCTTCAACACCCGCAGGCAGATGTTCCAGGACCCGCGGGTCCGGGAGGCGCTCGGGCACATGTTCGACTTCGAGTGGTCCAACGCGAACCTGTTCTACGGCGAGTACACGCGCACGGCCAGCTATTTTGCCAACTCCGACTATGCGGCCACGGGGCTTCCCGGGCCCGGCGAGCTGCGCATCCTCCAGAAGTACCGCGGCCGGATTCCCGAAGAGGTCTTCACCAAGGCCTACGAGCCGCCCAGGACCGACGGTTCCGGCGACATCCGCGGCGGCCTGCGCACGGCGCTGCGGCTGCTCGGCGAGGCGGGGTGGACCGTGAGCGGCGGCAAGCTGGTCAACTCCAGGACCGGCGCGGCGATGAAGTTTGAAATCCTGCTGGTGCAGCCGGCCTTTGAGCGGGTCGTGCTGCCCTTTACCAGGAACCTCCGGCGGCTAGGCGTCGAGGCGACCGTGCGCACCGTGGACACGGCGCAGTACCAGAACCGGCTGGACAAGTTCGACTTCGACATGATCGTAGCCTCGTGGGGCCAGTCGCTGTCGCCGGGCAACGAGCAGCGCGACTTCTGGGGCTCTCAGGCCGCGGACACGGAGGGCTCGTCCAACTACGTGGGCATCAAGAGCCCCGTCGTGGACGAGCTGATCGAGCTGATCGTCTCGGCCAGGACCCAGGAGGATCTGGTCGACGCCTGCCGGGCCCTCGACCGGGTCCTGCTCTGGAGCCACTACGTCATTCCGCAGTGGCACCAGGCCGCCACACGCGTGCTGTACTGGGACAAGTTCGCCACGCCGGCGGTCATGCCCAGGTACTCGATCGGGCTGAACACCTGGTGGATCGATCCGCAAAAGGCGGCGACGCTCGACAGCCGCAGGCGGGCGCTGCGGTAGGCAGGCGCCGGCCGCCGCGGGCGCGGCGGCTGCAGGCCCTCCCGGGTACAACTCAGCGGGCGGGCTCTGCGCTTGCCCCGCGCGCCGTGCCGTCCGAGCACGTACCCGGTACTGCTCGGATGGAGGCCGGCGGAGAGCATCGGGCCTGTGCCGGCGGCCGAGAGTCCTCGAGAGCCGCAACCTTTTCGTCGCCCATCATTCCGCGAGGGAGAGAAGATACCGGCCGACTTCACAGCTATAGGCGGCGGTCATGTCCTTCAAGTCCGCGGGCATGCGGTTGTTGATGGATATTTCGTAGATCAAGTCGCCTTGGTAGCCGATATCCTTGAAGGCCTCCATCACTGCCTCCCACGGGACCGTACCCAGGAAAGGCAGCATATGGAGATCGTCGACGCCGAGATTGTCGTCGATATGGGTCGCTTTGATATGACGTCCCAGTTTCCTGATCGCCGGTGCCTGGTCGGCGTACACCCTGTTCGCGTGTCCCGTATCCCAGCAGATTCCCACGCCGGAGCTCCTGAAGGAGTCCACCAGGGCCAGGAGCTCCTCCGCGGTCGCGCCGAAGCGGCGGCGGTTCTTCGAATCCGACATGTTCTCGAACGCGATGCCCACGCCGCGTTTGCCGGCGTACTCGGCTATGCGGTCGAAGGCTTGATGGTTCGCATCGAGGTTCGTCTCGAGGTCCAGCGCGGAACCGTCGGCTCCGGTCACCGGGTGCAGAACCGCCCACTTGACCCCTACGGCAGCGCTCGCGTCCAACGCCCGTTCGGTGAGCGACGCGAAACGCTCGTCCTCTTCCGACGTCGGGAAATGAAGGCCGACAAAGGGCCGGTACGGCGGGTGGGACTGGACAAAGTCGATGCCCAGCCGCTCCTTTTCGCGGCAGATGAGATCGAGTTTCGTCTTCCAATCGTCCCCGTTCAATTCCGTGCCGCCCCTGAGGAGGGCGCACAGATTGAGGTCCAGGACCTTGAAGCCGGCCTTGACGCAGCGATTCATGGACTCGACATACCCTGTCAATTCCTTTGTTCCGCGCTGGTCCCTGAAATGGCTGGTCATGGTTCCGATACGCACGTCTCGCTCCGGATGTCAGCCTTTGACCGAACCGACGGTAAGGCCTTTGACGAAGAACCTCTGCCCGCTCAAAAACACGATGAATACGGGGATGACCGCGAGGCAGCACGCCGCCATCGTCAGGTTGTCCTGGGAAAAGGTATCGCCCACGAACTGGTTCAGCGCCAGGGGCAGGGTGTGAAGGCGCCAGTTCGACAGGAACACCAACGGATCGAGGTATGCGTTCCAGGAATCCAGGAACTGCACCGTAGCCAGAGCTCCCAAGGTAGGCGTGACCATGGGGAGGCAGATCTGCCACCAGATGCGGAACTCGCCGGCCCCGTCGATCATCGCTGATTCCCTCATCTCGTTGGGTACGCCGAGAAAGGCCTGCCTCAGCATGAAGACAGCCGATACGGCGATGAGATTGGGCAGGATCAGCGGCCAGTGGGTGCTCGTCAAATCGAGGGAATAGAACAGCACGAACCTGGGAATCAACGTGAGCTGGGCCGGCACCATCAGCTGCGCCAGGTAGACGATGAAAAGCACCCGGGAACCCTTGAAATCCAGTTTCGCGAAAGCGTAGCCCGCGAGGGACGCGCTGAGCAGGGAGCCGAAGGTGTTGGTCACCGCCAGCTTGATCGAGTTCCTGTAGGCCAACAGAAGGTTGTAGTTCCGGGAACCGGCGCCTTTGATGTTCAACACCTGCAGATAGTTGTCGGGATAGAAGTACGAGGGTATCCACTGTATCGGGATGGTCATCACGTCCCGCTGCATCTTGAACGAGGCCGAAATCATCCAGATGAAAGGGAGAATCATGACAAAGGAGAGCCCGATGATCAGAATCGCAAAAAACAGCCCGACGAAGCTGAAGCGCCGATTGCCGCGGATCCGGCGTACGCCCTGTGTCGCTTTCATGCCGGCCCCTCAACGATTCTCGATCCGCTGATTGCCGCGCCACTGGTAGACGGTGATCCCCAGGAGAATGGCGAAGAGGATCACCGCTATCGCCGAACCGTATCCCATGCGGTAGTAGGAAAAGGCGCTCGTGAAGATGTAGTACACCAGGGTATAGGTGGAGTGTCCCGGCCCTCCGCTGGTCATTACGTTGACCGTACCGAAAACCTTGAAGCTGCCGATGATGCCGGTGACGGTGAGGAAGAAGGTGGTCGGTTGCAGCAAGGGCACGGTGATGCGGAAGAACTTCTGCAACCTGCCGGCGCCGTCTATTTCGGCAGCCTCGTAGAGCTCACGGGACAACCCCTGAAGCGACGCGCTGTAGATGAAGATGCGGTACCCCAGGCTGCTCCAGATGCCGACGAGCATGACCGCCGGCAAAGCCCAGAAATAATCGGCCAGCCACCGCGGCGGATCCTTCCAGCCCAGGGCGCGCATCAAGTTGGTGAACGGCCCGTATCGGGAGAAGAAGGCGATCCAGATCGCCGAAGCGGCCACGATGTTGCAGATATGAGGCATATACATGGAGATGCGGGCTATGCCGGCGAGCTTGACATGGACGAATTCGTCGATGATCACGGCCACGATGAGGGCGAGAAAGAGACCTACGGGCACCGTGACAAAGGTGTAAACAAAGGTGTTCCACAGGGCCGCGAGGAACCATTCGTCGGACCAGAGATCGACAAAGTTCTTGAGGCCCGTGAAATTCCAGTTCCCTACGCCCTTGGTGAAATTCCAGTCCGTCAAACTGACGAACAGGGAAAAAAAGAGGGGCAGGATGCTGAAACAGACAAGTCCTGCGAGACTCGGCGTCAGGAAAGCGTAGGCTGTCAGGGTCTTCCGTAGAGTCTCTTCTCTTTTCAGTCTGTGTCGTCCCCTATTTCGCCAGCTTCGCGATGAGGTCATCCGCCCGGGTCTTCGCGTCCTTCAACGCCTGGCTGACGCTTTTCTTGCCGTACAGGGCAGCGTCCATTTCCTCCGCCCAGACCTTTTCGATCTGGGGGCTGGCGGGGCCGCTCAGGGAGGAGAAAGCCCTGTTCGCATTGATGGAACCGAGGTAGTTCAGGACGGACTCCCGGATGAACACCCCGTCGGCTCCCTGGAGCAGGGCATCGGCGACCAGGTTCCTGTCCACTCCGCTCCACAGGGGAAGTCGGCCGCCCTTTGCCAGGGGGTAGCTTCCGCCCTTGAGGTACCAGATAAAGGCGTCCAGAGCCTCTTTGGGGTATTGGGTTTTCGCGCTGATGCAGACGTAGTCGGAGCCTCCGCCCGGACCGACATCATGATTCCAGCGGTCCATGAATTCCGCGCTGGGAACCGGCGCCGGAATCATGGCGGTCACGAAGTCATGGGGATAAGTTTTCGTGTCCTTGACGATGCGGATCTGGACCTGGTCCACGGCGATGGCCGCTTTCCCCGAGATGAACGCTTTCGCGAAGTCGATCTTGTCGCCCACCTCGTCTTCCAGGGGAATGGCGGTCTTGTCGGTTCGCATGGTATCCACGATCAGCTGGAGTCCCTGGGCGAACAGGGGATGATCGAAATTCGTTTCCGTCATCTGATCGTTCTTGTACCGGGTATACCTGCCCAGCATGTCCTGGATCATCGCGTTGGCGTAGGCGCGGTTCCAGCTTATCCCCCACCACATGCCGTATTGCTTGTTGATTCCCTCTCCCCTGGTCAGTTTCTTCAGAGCTTCCCGGAACTCGGCCTGGGTCCAGCCGCGGAGGGGCAGGGGAACGCCGGCTTCTTTGAAGCGGTTCACGTTGGCGAACCAGAACGCCCCGTTGCCAAAGACGGCCGGCAAAGTATAGATGCGGTCGTTCACCAACCACGTCTTGACGTTGACTTCGCCGATCTCTTTGTACGCGTCGAAGCCTTTCGCCTTGAGCAGGTCCGTCAGGTCCATGAGCAGCTTCGACTCGACCCTCGGCCTGAAACGGGTCAAGCCGCCGTAGCCGACGAAAAGATCGACCTGGCCGCCCGACGCCAGATACGTATCGAGCTGGAGGTTGCCGTTGGCGTCGTTCATGTATCGGACGTACTCCAACTGAACGCCCCTGTCCTTGAATTCCTTGTTGAAATTGGCTACCACCGCGTCGTAGCCGTACTCGGGCTGTATGCCGCCCCAAAGCCGGAGCGTGATGGGCGTCTTGGCCGACGCGCTGGAATCTCCGGTCTCCGGAGCTCCGCTGGCGCAGGCAAGCGCCGCCGACGCCGCAAGGCACACCAGCGCTATCAATGCGTTCCTCGCAAACACGCTTCGTCCTCCTTTGGCAAGTGTGAGGTCTATTCTACGCGCGATCGTTGCGGAGTCAAGTGGAACTTGCTCTTGCTGGCAGGGAATCCCATCCTGTGTGACGCAGTTGCGGAGCCGTGCCGGGGCTGCCAGTCCAGGAAAACGGAGATGGTGCGCCCGTCTTCGAGACCCACGGTCCAGGGTGGCGCGTGTGACCTTGAGCACACGGGCGGAAGCTCGCACTTGCGGTGTCTCAGGATTCGCCCATGATGCTCTGTCCCTCCGCCGGCAGTGCAGGCACACCGGCGCTCACGATGCCCCAGACGATCTGGGATGACACGCTGGCATACCCATAGATGAGGCGATTGCCGAACGCGATGACTCGCCCCCTGCCCGTGATGCGGTCGTTCGACCCAGGCTCGAGGCCATGATCCCCCGGGGCCGTGGTCTTTCGCCAGAACAGAATCAGGATGAGGGACGGCAGGTTGGCCGAGGTCGCCACCGCCAGGGCCCACCCCACGCGGACGGCCACGACGCGCGCACCTCGCGCCTGAGGCGGCCGGTCCGCAGGCGCGCCCGAGAATGAGATCGCGTGTCAGGCGGCGCCACGCGACGGCTCCTCGCTCGCTTGGACAGCTGCGGAACAATCGGATATCCTCGGTCCTCAGGCCGCGGGCCGCATGTGCGTGTTCCCGGTTTCCCGCCGCGCCCTCGGGGCTCGAACAGCGGGAAGCCCGGGAGCTCTTCGTCGAAGCCGGCGACGCAAGTGAATCACGGGGTGGGACGTTGAACAGGCCCAGGAAGCTCAAGGACTTCGGCGACGGCCCCAGGGCGGTCCGGCTGGCGATCAACATCGCCTCTGTTCTGGGCGGGTTCCTCCTCTGGTACCTGATCACGCGGATTCCCACCATCAACACCTTTCTGGCGAGCCCCGAGCAGGTCTACGCGGCGCTGCTGTCGGAGTCCGCAGCCGACGGGAGGTTCTTCAAGGACATCTGGATCTCGCTCCAGCGCGTCCTCGTGGGGTTCGGCCTCGCTTTTGTCTGTTCGATCCCCATAGCCTTCCTGATGGGGTGGTATCCCAAGGTCAGGAGTGCGGTCGAGCCGTGGATCCAGTTCCTGAGGACGATCCCGCCGATCGCCCTGATCCCGCTCGTGATCCTCGCCATGGGGCTCGGAGAGCCGCCCAAGTACACCATCATCTTTGTCGCCGCGTTCCTGGTGATGGTGGTCACGATCTACCAGGGCATCAAGGAGGTGGACAAGACCCTCATCAAGGCCGCCTACACCTTTGGCGCCACCGACCGGGACATCTTCTGGGACATCATGATCCCGGCCGCCTTTCCCTTCATCCTGGTGGGGGCGCGGCTGGGCATGGCCGCCTCCCTGACCACGCTGATCGCCGCGGAGCTCACGGGCACCACCTTCGGCCTCGGGGCCCGCATCCAGGGCGCGCAGCAGTTCATGGACACCTCGATCGTGCTGCTCGGGATCATCGCCATCGGCGTGATCGGCTTCGTTCTCGACAAGATCCTGCTGCTCGTCGAGAAGCGACTCACCCGGTGGAAGTAGGGAGCGCGCCGTGAACGAGACGATGATCCGGATCCGGGACGTCCACAAGGAGTACAAGGTCGAAGGCGGCTCCGGCGTCAACGCTCTCGACGGCGTCGACCTCGACATCGAGCGCAACGAGTTCGTCTGCCTCGTCGGCCCCTCCGGGTGCGGCAAGACCACGCTGCTGAACATCATCGCCGGGCTCGAGCCCTTTGACAGCGGCACGGTGACCCTGCACGGGCAGCCCATCGTGGGCCCGGGACCCGAGCGCGGCGTGATCTTCCAGCAGTACGCCCTGTTTCCGTGGATGACGGTGCGCAGGAACATCGAGTACGGCATGAAGTTCCTGCGCAAGGACGGGGGCGGGCAGGCCGGCACGCCCGGGGCCGGCCGCGCTGAGCGCTACACCCGCAAAGAAAAGGCGAGGATGGCCGACCACTACATCAGGATGGTCAATCTCACGGGCTTCGAGGCGAGCTACCCCAAGGCGCTGTCGGGCGGCATGAAGCAGCGGGTGGCCATCGCCAGGGCCTACGCCCAGAACCCCGAAGTGCTGCTGATGGACGAGCCCTTTGGCGCCCTCGATGCCCAGACGAGGGCGCAGCTTCAGGAGGATCTGCTGCGGACCTGGGAAGAGGAGAAGAAAACCGTCCTCTTTATCACACACGATGTCGAGGAGGCGGTGCTTCTGGCCACGCGCGTGGTGATCATGAGCGCGCGCCCCGGGCGGATCAAGGAGATCGTTGAGATCAGTCTTCCCTATCCGCGCAACCAGGCCACCAAGATGGACCCTGCGTTCATCGAGCACCGCAACGCCATCTGGGAGACGGTCTACAGGATGTACCTGGAGATCAGGAAATGACACGTCCGAGGCATCACGCGGGGGTCGCCCCGGATCACGATACGAGCGACACTGTAGAGGAGGGCCGATCATGAAGAGGCTGTTCACTGCTGCGGTTCTGGTTCTCTGCGCGCTGGCGGCCGCTGCCGCGCCCGTCACCGTGCGCGTTGCCATCCACGCCAACGAGGGCGGGGCGCCCCTGGCCGCCGTGGCGCGGGACCAGGGGATCTTCCAGAAGTACGGGATCAACCCCGTCTTCACCATCGTCGAGAGCGGACCCGCGGAGATGACAGCCATGCGGGCCGACAACCGGACGCTCGACATCGGCTACATCGGCGCAGGGGTGGCCTGGAACCCGATCGACGGAGCGGGCAACTCCCTGTCCTTCGTGTTCCTCGACGGGCTGTCGAACTCCGAGATGCTGATCGCCAAGAAAGGGATCTTCAAGGACGCCAACGGCAACGGGAGGTTCGACAACGCGGAGATCTACGCCGGTCTCAAGGGACAGACAGTCTACATTGAGGTCGGCACCACCCCGGGCGGATGGTTCAAGACTCTGCTGGAGCTGGTGAACGCCGACAAGGCGAACGCGGACAAGCTGTGGCTGTCCTGCGAGACCGCTTCGTACCTCGCCGGCTACACTGCGCCCAACTCCAGCCCGGCCAACAAGGTCACGGTGGTCAACACGCTCAACGCCAACCTGCCCGCGGGCATGGCGGCAGGCGGCGGCATGTCGGTGGTCGCCGGCTACTCGCCCGCCACCAGCACCATCATTCGGACCAACAGGAACGCCGAGAAGATCGCCACCACGGTCGACAACATGCCGGCGGAGAAATCCTTCCCCTCGACCTGGGTGGCAAGCGACAAGTGGCTGGCCGAGAATCCCGAGGTTGCCCGCAACTTCGTCAAGGCCCTGCTGGAGGCCGCGGTCTGGAGGGCGGAGAACATCGACGCGGCGATGAGGGCCGGCGAGGAGCTCTGCCAGAGGCCGGCCAACACCTTTGATCCGACCAACCTGGTGGCTCCCCGCAAGGAGGACTACAGGGCGTGGTTCGCCAATCGCGGCGCCCTCGGCTATCGCTACATGAAGGCGCTGTACGACAGCAAGGTGGCGAACGTGCCCAAGGGCAACCCGGTCAAGCCCTTCGAGAAGGCGTTCAACGACACTTACCTGCTGGAGGCGCTCAAGGCGCTGAAATAGCCGGCCTATGGACCTCGTCTTCGACCCGCGGCACGCCCAGTCGTGCGCCGGTGCGGAAGAGGCCGCGCGCTGCGTCCGTGACAACGAAGAGTTGATCGACCGGGCGCTGCGCGGGCCCTTTGGCGGCAACGCTTTGCTGGGCTGGTTCTCGCCCGCCGACTCCGCCCCCGGGCCGCACCTGGATAGGATCCGCGAAGAGAGCAGGCGCGTCCACGCCGACGCCGACACGATGCTCGTGCTCGGCATCGGCGGCTCCAACCGGGGAGCGATGGCGGCGACCGCGGCCCTGCACCGGTCGCTCCGCTCCCCGACGCGCGTCGTGTTCGCAGGCGACACGCTGAGCGCATCGAGTATGCGGGATGCCCTCGACGTCGTGAGCAGCGGCTCCGTGGTCCTGAACGTGATCGCCAAGGACTTCAACACGGTTGAGCCGGGGGTGACGTTCCGCGTCCTGCGCGAGGCGATGGTGCGCAGGTACGGCGCCGAATACGCCGGCCGGATCGTCGTCACGGGCAGCCATGGACCCGGACAGCTGTGCGAGCTGGCGGACCGTCACGGCTACCATTTCCTGGAGTTCCCGGCCTCCATCGGCGGCAGGTTCTCGGTCCTCTCCGCCGTCGGCCTGTTCCCCATGGCCGTGGCCGGCATCGACGTCGCAGAGGTCCTCGCCGGGGCCGCGGACGCCGAGAGTGCGCTCAAAAAGGCCGACGTCCGCGCCAACCCAGCGGTCCTCTACGCGGCCTGGCGGAAGCTGCTGTTCTCGAAGGGATTCACCAACGAGAGCCTCGTCATCTTCGAGCCCGACCTCGTGCCGCTGGCGCGCTGGTGGGTGCAGCTGTTCGCCGAGACCGAGGGCAAGACCCCGAACGCCGTCCTTCCCACGTTCTTCAGCTATTCGGAGGACCTCCACGCCGTCGGGCAGTACGTCCAGCAGGGCCGGCGCTGCATCACGGAGACCTTCCTGAGGCTGTTCCACGAGGATTCCGGCCTGTTCATTCCCGCATCGCCGCAGGTGAGGGACGGCTTCGGCTACCTCGACGGCAGGCCCTTCGACGAGCTGAACCGCGTCGTGTACGCGGCAGCGCAGGAGGCCCACTCGCGCGACGGCGTGCCCTGCCTCGAGATCTCCTGCCCGCCGATCAGCACGCGGACGCTGGGCGAGCTGTTCTACTTTTTCATGTTCGCCTGCTACGTCTCGGCAACCCTCCTGGGCGTCGAGCCTTTCACCCAGCACGGTGTCGAAGGCTACAAGAGGAGCATGCACCGCATGCTCGGCAAGAATGGCTGACACGCCCGCAAGAGACTTCGCGGAGTTTTCCCGCAGGCCATTCGTCCTGCGAACGAACCTGATCCGCCACCTGATTCCAGGGGGCGCTCTCCTGCCGCGCTTCCTGGGCGAGGACTCGAACGCGCACTCCGCGGATCAGCCTTCGCAGATGTGGGTGGCCTCGACTGTGACCTCCGTGCTGGGAAGCGGGGGCCAAGGGCTCTCGCGCCTGGCCGGCGATGAGGGGGTGTACCTCAAGACCCTGCTCGATTCCCGGCCTGACCTCTTTCTCGGCAGCGCGCATGCGGCGGCCTGGGGCGGGAATCCGGCCTTTCTGGTCAAGCTGCTCAACTCGCGTGAACGGCTCCTCGTGCAGGTGCATCCGGACCGGCAGAAGGCGAGGCGGTATTTCGGCCTCGATTTCGGCAAGACCGAGGCGTGGTACGTGGTCGACGCCGAGCAGGGCGCGCTGGCCTACGCAGGTTTCCGTCCGGGCGTCACGAGGGACGTGCTGAGGCGGGCGATCGCCGAACAGGATTCCGACGCGATCCTCGGTCTCCTGCACGCCTTCCCGCTCGCCCCCGGCGACGTCCTCTTCATCCCGGGAGGGCTTGCGCATGCGCTGGGCAGCGGCAGCCTGGTGGTCGAGATCCAGGAACCCACGGACATCACGCTGCGGGCCGAGCGCAGGACGCCTTTGGGCACGGTGCTGACGGACATGGCCATGCACGGGGGCGCCGGAATGGAGGCGATGCTGGACTGCTTCGACTACTCCTGCCTGGATTTCCATGCCAGGCGACGGAGGGTCTTTGTCGAGAGCAGGACGCTCGCCAGCGGTTCGGGCTTTGTCGAAGAGAGCCTCCTGTCGGATGAGACCACTCCCTGGTTCGGGATGAGCGCAGTCACCCTGGAAGCGGGGTGCGAATACAGAAAGCAGAACGACAGCTTCGTCGTGGCGATCGTCATCGATGGCGAGGGCACCGCGAGCGGAGGCGGCGTTCGCATCCCGCTGCGGCGATCGACTGAGTTGTTCATCCCGAACGGCGTCAAGGAATACGCCTACGCGACGGAGCAGGGGATCAAGGTGATCGAGTGCCATCCGCCGACTGCGGGGGGCTGGGGATGAAGAGCGGCATGCTGATCGTCCACGGGGGCGCTCCGACCGCCGTGATGAACGCATCGCTGCACGGGGCCATCACCGCGGCGAAAGCCTCCGGCGCAGTGGGCGCCATCTACGGCGCGCGGGGGGGATCCCAGGCGATCCTGACGGGAGACTACGCGGACCTGTCCTCTCTTCCCGACGAGACCATGGAGAGGCTGCCCTTTACCCCGGGATCCTTTGTCGGCACCTCCCGGTTCCCGATCGAAGAGAGCGCCTACGAAGCGATCGCCGATCGCCTGGTCGAGCAGGGCGTCGGGTACCTGCTGTTCACCGGCGGCAACGGCTCGATGGATGCCTGCGGCAAGATCGCGCGCGCGGCCGCGCGGCGGCCGGCCACCCGCCATATCCGCGTCACAGGGATCCCCAAGACGGTGGACAACGACCTCGCCGTGACCGACCACGCGCCGGGCTTCGGCAGCGCGGCGCGCTACCTCGCCGCCTCGGTCGCCGAGCTCGCGCAGGACATCGCCTCGCTGCCGATCCATGTCTGCATCGTGGAGAGCATGGGGCGCAACGCCGGCTGGCTCACCGCCGCATCCGCCCTGGCCCTTCCACCCGCCCGCGACGGCTGCAGCGACGGCCCGCTCGGCCCGCACATGATCTGCGTTCCCGAAGTGGCCTTTGACGAGGAGGCCTTCCTCGATCGGGTCAAGAGCCTGTACGACCGCCTCGGCGGAGTCCTCGTCGTCGCCAGCGAAGGGCTGCGGGGCAAGGACGGCAAGCCGATCGTCCCGCCGATCTTCCAGTCCGGCCGGTCGATCTACTACGGCGACGTGTCGGCGCATCTGTGCGCGCTGGTGATCAAGAGGCTCGGAATCAAGGCGCGGGGCGAAAAGCCGGGGTGCCTCGGTCGCTGCTCGATCGCGCACCAGTCGAGCGTCGACCGCGAGGAGGCGGAGGTGGCCGGACGCGAGGCTGTCGCTGCCGCTCTGGCGGGCGAGACGGCCGTCATGGTCGGCTTCAGGCGCCTGTCGACCGCGCCCTACCGCTGCGAGACCTTCCTGATTCCGGTCGAAGAGGTGATGCTGCGCGAGCGGACGCTTCCGCTGGAATACGTGAGTGCGGCGGGCGGCAGGATCACGGACGACTACCTCGAGTGGTGCCGTCCGCTCATCGGGGGGCCGCTCGCGGGCTTCGCGAAGGGCCCCGCGTGGGGCTGATCGCGGGTGGCGCGGCGCGCCCCGGGGCTCGCTAGTGGAAGATCCTTCCGCCGGTCACGTTCACGGACTGGCCGGTCATGTAGTCCGCGTCGGCAGATGCGAGGAACGCCGCGACGCCGGCCACGTCCTCGGGTGTCTCGAGCCTTCCGAGCGGTATGCTCTTGCGGCGCCGCTCAAGAGGTTCGCCGGGGGCGAGCCCCTGGAGGCGGCTGAGCTTCTCGTCGAGCTCATCCCACATCTTTGTCTGCACGATGCCGGGGCACACGGCGTTCACGTTGATCCCGTGCGGCGCCAGCTCCTGCGCCAGAGCCTGCGTGAAACCGACCACCCCGAACTTGGTCGCTGCGTACACGGCAAAGAGCGGCCGGCCAACCTTGCCCGACTCAGAGGCCACGTTGACGATCTTTCCCCGCTTGCGCGCAACCATTTCGCGGGCGACTGCCTGAGAGCAGCGCAGGACCCCTTTGAGGTTGATCTCGATCATCCGGTCCCATTCTTCTTCGGTGGAGTCGAGCACCGGTCCCACGATGGTGATGCCGGCGTTGTTGACGAGGATGTCGATCCGGTTCCATGCCGCGATCGTTTCCGAGACCATCCGCTGGACACTGTCCATCCGGCGAACGTCCACCTCGATGGCCAGAGACTCCCGGCCGAGCGAGCGGATCTCCTCGGCGACCCCGTAGGCCGAGGCCTTGTCGATCTCGGCGATGGCCACGGAGGCGCCCTCCGAAGCGAGGCGGAGGGCGATGGCCCGCCCGATTCCACGTCCGGCGCCGGTTACCACGGCCGTCTTGTTCTCGAACCTCATGCGATCATCCTCCGAAGCCCGGGCGTTCCCAGCGAGTGATCGACACCCGCCTGAATCGGCCGCCGCCCATACTACTGCGGATCGATGGGCGGGAGTAGCCCTTTGCCGGGTCGCGGGCCGGCCGCTGCGCCGGCTACGCCTTTCCCGCGCTGCCGGTCATCCGGATGATCTGCCGGATGTTGTCCTTCAGCCGGTCCTTGGCGTGCTGCAGCGCACGCCAGATGTGCCCCCTGTGGATGCTCTCGTCCTCGAGAGCTTCGCGCACGAAATCGACAAAGCGCACCCGCACGATCGTGCCGAAGTTGATCTTGGCCACGCCGTTGGCGATGCACTCGGTCACGACCTCAGCCGGTATGCCGGTGCTTCCATGCAGCACGAGAGGAAGCTCGCCGACGATCTCCTTGACCCGCTTCAGGAGGTCGACCCTTATGTTCGGCTCGCCCTTGTAGAAACCGTGAACATTGCCGATCCCCACCGCGAGCAGGTCCACCGGCACGCGGGCCACGAACCGGCGCACATCTTGCGGGTCCACGAGGTTGCGGGGCGCCCGTTTCTCCTCGCCATCGTTGCGCTGCAGCTCTCCGATCTCCGCCTCGACCGACACCCCCCGGGGTCTGGCGGCCGCGATCACCTCTTCGGTCACCCGCATGTTCTCTTCGAGGGGGCGGGTCGAACAGTCGATCATGACCGACGTGTATCCGCACCCGATGGCCGTCTTGACTACGTCCGGATCCCCGGCGTGGTCCAGGTGCACGGCCACGGGTATGGGGTAGTCAGGGCTGAGGACTCCGGCGAGCCGCGGCAGCCAATCCAGGCCGTAGTACGCGGTGTTCGCATGGTAGGCCATGAGGATCACAGGCGCCGACTCCTCCGTGGCGGTTTCCAGGATCGCCCTCACGATGTCGTAGTTGCCGCCCTGGCAGTTGATCGCCGCGATGGCGTAGTCTCCCCTCGCGGCCCTGGCCACGATTGCGGCGGATGCGACGATCGGCACCTTGCTGCTCCCTTCGAGTGCTGCCTTCGTACTATACATCCTGGCGTGTGATACGGAACCGGCGGGCTTCGCGGCGCCGCGAACCCGTCGCGGGCCGCCTCCCGAGGCAGACGTCTGGGCGGGAGCGTCGGTCCATGGTAGAATCGCCTCCAATGAAAAGATCCCCTGCCCTCACGCTGGCTCGCGCGGCGTCGGTCCTCGCCTACATCGTGATCGTTCTGGCGCCCGCGGTCGTCTCCTGCCTGACCGCACCCTACGTGTCGGAGCGAAGCCCGGCGCTGCACCTGGGGTTGATCTCGTCGTTGATCGCCTTTCCCATTCTCGCCTTGCAGCCGGTCTTGTCGGCGCGGCTGCAGTGGCTCGACCGCCTGTTCGGCCTGGACCGGGTCTACCGCTTCCACAAGGCCATGGCCATAGCGGGCGGGGTGCTGGTCCTGCTGCACCCGCTGATGCTGGCCCTCGACTTCGGGGACTTCTCTCTGCTCACCGGCTTCGATTGGCCCTGGCCCATTCTCCTCGGCAAGCTGGGGATGATGGTCCTGGTGGTGCTCGTACTGAGCTCGCTTCTGTACGCAATCATACGCCTGAGCTACGAACGCTGGCGCTCGCTTCACAACCTGGCCGCCCTGGCGCTGCTGGCCGCCGGCTTTGTTCACGCATGGGTGGCGGGACGGGACCTCATGCTGCCGCCGGTGCAGGTGCTCTTTGCCGGCCTGCTGGCCGTGGGAGCCGCGGCCTACGCTGCTCACAAGCTGATCCGGCCGGCCCGGCGCCGGTCCTTTACCGTGAATGGCCTGCGGCACGAAACCTCGAACGTCTGGACCGTGACGCTCGCCCCCGGAGCGGGCAGTGCGCCGCTGAGCAGTCTGCCCGGCCAGTTCCAGTTCATCGCCGTGGACAGGCGGCTGGCGGGGGGCCGGCGGCTCGAGGAGCATCCCTTTACCATCGCCTCCTCCGGCTGCGGCGGGGAGCCCCACGAGTCGACGATCAAGGAATCGGGGGACTTCACCGGCGCCCTCAAGGAGGTCCGCAGCGGAGATCGGGTCCTGGTTCAGGGTCCTTTCGGCCGCTTTTCCTACGTCCTGAACCCCGATGAGCGGGATTTCGTGTTCATCGCAGGGGGCATCGGGATCACGCCGCTCATGAGCATGCTGCGGCACATGCGCAGCGTCGGTTCGGAGGCCCGGGTCCTGCTTCTGTACGCCAATCGGACCGAGAACGACATCGTGTTCAAGGACGAGCTCGATGCCATCGCGGGCGAGGGCAAGCCGCGGCTGGAAGTGGTGCACGTGCTGGAGCGTCCGCCGGAAGGCTGGCGCGGCGAGACCGGACGGGTGAGCGGCGAGATGATCCGACGGCGACTCGATGGGACCCTGACGGAGAGGGCCTTCTACGTCTGCGGACCGCCGCCGATGATGAAAGCCGTGCTCGGGTCGCTTCGGCGTCTCGGCGTTCCCCGCAGCCGATTGCACGCCGAGCGCTTCGCCCTCTGAGGTGCGGCGCCGGCCGGCCTACAGCTGGAGAGTCACCGCGCCGCGCTTGAGGTGCAGCGAGCTCAGGTCGTCCCGGCGACCGCAGGCCACAATGCACTTGAGCTCGGTCTGGCCCGTGGCGATCAGGTCCGACAGCTTGAATCGCAGCTCCAGGGTCGTGACCCCCCTTCGTCCTTGACGCTGTAGGCCGCGGTCGGCGGGGCCCCGACGTCGCTGTGCCTGTGGCCGGCGCCTTGAGTGCGCTCGAACCCCACCTCAGCGCCCATGGCATAGCCGATGTAGATCCAGGCCTTGTCCATCCTCAGCGAGCCTGCTCGAAAGGCGGCCCAGCCAGGGGTCTGGGCCCGCACGGCGACGTACAGCGTGTCGGCCGTACGAGCAGCATGCAGAGTCATGTTCTCCAGCGTCACGGCCAGCGGGTATTCGTTTTGCCCGACTGCGCCATCGACCACCGCTGCCGGGGAAAGGGCGGGCAGCCTCTGGGCCAGGCCCGAGACCACGGGCAGGGCGAGCAGCAGAGCCAGCAGCAGGGTCTTTCGGTTCATCAGGAATGCCTTCCTACCTGCGCTTCCCTGGGGTTCCGCTCCGGGGCGCGCCAGCCGACGAGACCATAGCGAAAGCCGGGCCGGAGGTCGAGCTTGCGGTGGCCGCGCGGCCGCTGCGGTAGCCCTCTCCGGCGACTCCGACCCGCACCGCGAGCGCAGGGATGGGCAGGCGGAACGCGGGTCCCCGCGCACAAAAGGCAGGCCGTCGAGGTGGACGGCGCGCTTGCTCTCGAGCCGCCTACTGATGCACCGGTTCCACGCGGCTGCTCGCGGGGACCGACACGCAGCCTCACGCCGTGCTCTGCGTGCAGGTGTCGTCGACCTTTGCCGCGGTCCAGCAGCAGTCCGCAACCACCACCTTCTCTGCCTGGCTCTTGAACACGTCGAGAGACCCGGTCGCGCAGTCGCGCTCGTCCGCTGGGCTCGCTGCGCGCCTGCGGCGGAAGGGGGTTTACAGCGGGCTGCCGACGGTTTAGCTTCGGATCGCAGTGCAAAGGCGGCTCACCGCAGGGCTCGCGGCGCGGGCCATGATCGCAGCCGGTTTCGTCGTCTTGGGCAAGGTGATCGACCGGCTCGCCGAGCTCGACCCTCTTCCCCGGGGCCGCGGAATCGCGGTGTTCGCGGCGGTGCAGGGCACGATCCTGTGCATCCTCTCTGTCCGCCGCCTGGTCGCCAGCGGCGGGGACCGGCTCGCTGAGAGCGGACCGTACTACGCCTTTCGCCACCCGCTTGCGCTGGGCTGCCAGCTCACTGCTTTCGGGGTCGCTCTGTGTATCGGGAGCGCGGGAGTGCTCCTGACGACCGGGCCGCTGGCCCTTGCGGCGTGGATCGGGCATGCGCTTCTGCTCGAGGAGCCGGCGCTGCGCAGGCGCTTCGGCGACTCATACCGGCTGTACAGCCTGCGCACGGGTCTGCTGCTGCCTTCCACCTACATCTGGTCGCGCGCTCTCATCAGTGTGTACTACCGCCTCTGGTGCGGCTTGCGCATCCGCGGAGCCGGGGAGGTGCCCCTCAGCGGTCCGTTCTTTCTCGTGTCGCTGCACCGCTGCTACATGGACCCCTATCTCGTGAGCCTGGGGGTCCCCCGCAAGCTGCACTACATCGCGACGTCGGTGCTGTTCCGCCATCGCTTCCTCGCCCACCACTTCGCGCGCCTCGGGTGCATCCCCCTGGTGCGCAGCCAGCCCGACCTGAAGCCGATGATGGCCGCCTTCAAGATCCTCAAGGCCGGCGGAGCCGTCGCCCTGTTTCCCGAAGGGGCGCGAAGCTGGTACGGCGAGACGGCGTGCGAGCCTGCGGTGTTCAAGGTTCTGGACAAGCCTGCGGTGCCGATCGTGACTGTGGAGATCGAAGGCGCCTTTGAGCATCATCCGCGCTTCGCGGCGGCGCCCCGGCGGCGCCGGATCTCCCTGCGCTATCGCCTGCACGGGCCCGGCAGCTCGCAGCAGATCATCCGAGGCCTGGTCGAAGGCGAGCGGGCCTGCGACGCGCGGCTGCGGGCGCTGGGGAGGCCGCAGCCTGCCCGCGTCGCCGAGCAGCTGCTGTATGTATGCCCGCGGTGCGGCGCGCCGTTTCGCTGCCGCGGCTTCGCAGACGGCCGCCTCGTGTGCGGCGCCTGCGGCGCGGCCTTCGCGCTGCTGGAGGGCAAAGGGCTCTCGGGCGCCGCCGGCGGCGCGCAGGTCGTCAGTCTGCAGGAGATCGAGTCGATGAACCTCCTCTGGTGCCGTGCTTGTGATCCCGGGGCGCTTGCCATCGCCGGAGCCTATGTCCACCGCCGCACACCGCGCAACGGCGCCGACCTGCAGGCCCGGCACTGGCTGCGGAGGCAGGACATGAAGAGCCTGCGTCCCGGGTCGGTCGTGCTGACGAGCGAGGCCGTGACTGCCGACGACGGTCTCGACGTGCGCTACCAGGAGATCGACTCGGTTCTGGTGGAGAGCAACTGGAAAGTGGAGATCTCCTACCGCAGCAACGGCGCGGGCCGCGGCTACGTGCTGCTGGTTCCTCCGATGCGCTATGTGGTGTTCCTGCAGCACTTCCTGCGGATCAGGGCTTTCGGCAACCCGTACGCCCGCTACCGGGGCTCGGCCCGCTGGCCGGTGGCAGCGGGCGCCTCATGAACGCGCCCGCAGCAAGCCGGTCTCGTAGACCAGTTGTTCCGCCCCCCCATGCCCGCCGGCGCAGGGCGGCAAAGCCCCGGGCGTTTCCCGCCCGGGGCTCCCCACAGCGTCCCCTGGTCTGCTCTACTGAACCGCGAGGTAGGCGTCGTACGCCTTCTGTGTCATCTCGACGTAGCGCTTGACCCCGAGCTTCTCGAGCTCCTTGAGGTATTCGTCCCAGTCGGCGCCGTCGAGGTTCTTCCTGTCGGTGATAAAGGCCGCATCCGCCGCCACCACGAAGTCCTTGATCGCCAGCTGCAGCTCCGCCATCTCCGCGGAGTCCTTCTGGGAGTACCACAGGTACGGCAGGAACTCCTTGGGCGCGTACTGGTCATAGAGGTTGGCTGCCCGGAACAGGATCGGGCCTTGGTCGTCGGGCCGCGTCACGGCCTGGCCGTTGAATATGTCCACGCTCTGGTCGTGGATCGACGTCGACGCCCACGCAAAGTCCTGCTTGCGGCCATAGGGCTGCAGGCGCGCAAAGACCGCCGGCTTGCCGTTGGCTCCGAGCTCGCCGGCCTGCCCGCGGCGCCAGCCGACGCCTTCTTCGCCGTTCATCACCATGAGCGTCCCGTCGAGCGTGTAGAACCAGTCCGCCCAGCGCATGATCACGTCGGGCCGCTTGGCCGCCTTGGTGATCTCGAAGCCGGGGAGTATGCGGTACGGCCCGGTGTAGGCGACCTGGTACCCGGCAGGCCCCTTGAGCGGCGGAACGAGGACCCACTCCTTGTAGCGTCCGCTGTCGCCATAGTAGATGTTGAAGGCGCTGATGCTGCCGGAGGGCACGAACCCGAGGATCTGGGCGCCGGGGGTCTCGGACTTCTGCTTCAGCCCAGGGTCGCGGGCCTGGGTGAAGCTCTCGGGGTCGATGAGCTTCTCGCGGTAGAGCATGCGCATGTAGCGCAGCCCCTCGCGCCACTGAGGCGTGTTGGCCACGAAGAAGACCTTCTTGTTCTCCACGTGGACGAACGACCGGTCGCCGCGATCCTCGAAGTAGCTGTAGACAAAGGCGTTCATCAGCCACTTGTCGATCTCGTTGTTGTAGCCTCCCCGCGTGATCGCGCCGGCCATGGGAATCTCGTCGGCCTTGCCGTTGCCGTTGGGGTCGCGCGTCTTGAAGGCCCGCAGCACGTTGGCCAGCTCGTCGGTGGTCGTCGGGATCGCAAGCCCCAGCTTGTCGATCCACGGCTTGTTGATCCAGGCCCTCACCTCGTGCACGCAGTGGTGGCACTCGTTGATGCTCGGCAGGGCGTAGATTTTGCCGTCGGGTGCCGTCATGGCCGATCGCACGTAGGGCCGGTCCTTGAAGATCTTCTTGAGGTTGATGCTGTACTTGTCGATGAGATCGTTCAGCGACAGGAAGATGCCCGAAGCGCCGTTGACCATGAGCTGCGACCGGCTGAACGTGAAGTCGCCGTGGAGGAACGCCTCAGGCAGATCGCCCGCGGCGATCAGGACGTTCACCTTTTCCGGCGCCTGCTCGTCGGCGATCTGCTCCCAGTCGATGTGTACGTTGGTCTTGCCCTCGTAGAACTGCGTGAACCAGTTCTTGGTCAGGTCGCCCGTGTAGGGGTGGAGGCTGGCGAACACCTTGACGGTCACCTTTTCCTTGACCACCGGGAACTCGCCGTTGGGCGTCACGGGCGGGCCCGCCACGGCAGCTTCGCGGGCGCCTGCGGCGAACAGGAGAGGCGCCGCCAGGAGCACCGCCGTTACCGCCAGAACCACCGATCGAAGCGAATCGCGAACCTTCATCGTTTTCCTCCCTGCCCGGTTTCTCACCCGGGCGAGTGCGGACTTCGGGACTTGCGGCTGCCAAAGACGATTCTCTCGACACCTCCTCCCGGGGCCCTCTCATCCCTTGATCGCACCGATGAGCACGCCCCGAACGAAGTACTTCTGCACGAACGGGTAGGCGGCCAGCACTGGAAGGCTCGCCACGACGATCAGAGCGAACTTGAGCTGAGCCGCGATCATCTGGCGCGCCTCCTCCTGCTCGAGGTTGGTCGCGATGGTATAGTCGATCTGGTTCTCGAGGAGGATCGCCCGAAGGATGATCTGAAGCGGGTACAGGCGCGAGTCCCTCAGGTAGATCAGGGCGCTGAAGAACGCGTTCCAGTGCATGACGGCGTAGAACAGCGTGACGACGGCCACGATCGCCCCCGACAGGGGAATCACGACGCTCAGGATGAAGCGGCTGTTGCTGCACCCGTCGAGCTGCGAGGACTCCAGCAGCTCGGCGGGGATATTGGTCTGGAAGTAGGTGCGCGTGATGATCAGGTTCCACACCGTGATGGCGTTGGGCAGCAGCATGGCCCAGCGCGTGTTGAGGATCCCCAGGGACCGCACGAGAAGAAAGGTCGGGATGATCCCGCCGGAGAACATCATGGTGAAGGTCACGAGGAACATGATGAGGTTGCGGCCGCGGAAGTCCCTCCGGGACAGGGGGTAGGCCAGCATGATCGTGAGCACGACGTTGATCAGGGTGCCGAAGCCCGTGTAGAAAACCGTGTTCGCGTAACCTCTCCAGACCTCGGGGCTGCGGAAGACCAGCTCGTAGCCTGCCACGGAGGGCCGGACGGGCCACAGCCACACGCGGCCCGAGATCACGGCGTCGGGCGCGCTCAGCGAGCTGCTGACCACGAAGATCAGCGGGTAGGTCACGACCGCGAAGCACACCGAGAGAAACACGTTGTTCAGCAGGTTGAACACCCGGTCCTCGCGGGACTCGGCCGAGCGGCGAGGCGCAATAGGCGCTGCCTCCGGGATGCGCTTCACCACAGGCTCGTCTCCCCGAAGCGTCTGGCGATCTGGTTGACGGCGATCAGCAGCACGAACCCGATCGCCGAGGAGAACAGGCCGATGGCCGTGGAGTACGAAAAGTTGGGCACCGGCGACGCGAGCCCCACCTTGTACACGTAGGTGTCGATGATCTCCGAGGCGGCCAGGTTCAGCGGGTTCTGGAGCAGCAGCACCTTCTCGAAGCCGATGAACATGATCCGGCCGAAGCTGAGCAGCAGCAGGATCGTGGCGGTCGGCATGATGCCGGGCAGATCGATCCAGCGGATCCTCTGCAGCTTGGTCGCCCCGTCGGCGATGGCCGCCTCGTGGAGCTCCGGGTTGATTCCGGCGAGGGCAGCCAGGAAGACGATCGAGCCCCAGCCGGTCTCCTGCCAGACGTCGGACCAGACATAGATCGACTTGAAGAGGCGCGGCTCGCCCATGAAGAGGATCGATTCGCCGCCGAGCAGCTCGATCAGGCGGTTGACCACGCCCACTCTCGGCGAGAGCATCTGCACGACGATGCCGGCGACCACGACCACCGAGATGAAGTGGGGAGCGTAGGTGACCATCTGAACGGCCTTCTTGAACCGGGAGCCCGTGCAGTAGTAGAGCGCCAGCGCGAGGATGATGGGCATCGGGAACCCGGCGGCGAGCTTGTAGAGGCTCAGTGCGATCGTGTTGTAGAGGATCACGGAGAACTTGCTCGAGGCGAGAAAGCGGGAAAACTGCTCGAGCCCGACCCAGGGACTCCCCCAGATGCCCTTGGCCGGCATGAAGCTGCGGAAAGCGATCTGGGCGCCGTACATGGGCACGTACTTGAAGATGACGAAGTAGAGCACGGGCGGCAGTACGATCAGGTAGAGCTCCCAGTTTCGTGCGAGCTGCTTTGCCGTTCCTGCCCGGCGGCTGATGCGCTCCATCTCTGCTACAGCCGATAGCTCTCCATGCGGCCCTCGTCCAGCGCCACGCCGAGTCCGGGACCGTCCGGAACCCTGAGGCAGCCCTGTTCCAGCGGCGGCGTGAACAGCCGGTCGTAGGGCGCGAGGGCGAGGCTGTCGTGGAGGATGATCTCCGTGAACTCCACGGCGTCCAGCATTCTCACGGTCGAGGAGGCGAGGTGAAGCTTGGCCGCGATGGTGAAGGCCAGACCGAAGGCGGTGCCGAGCACGACCTGGAGGCCCGCCGCCTCGGCAACGGCGGCGATCTTTTTCGCGTTGTAGAGGCCGCCCGCCTTTTCGACCTTTATGTTGATGACGTCCGCGGCCTTCTTCCTCACGACGTTCATCGCGTCGTGGATCGTGTAGACGCTTTCGTCGGCCTCGATCAGGGTATCCACGCTGCGTCTGACCTCGGCCATTCCGTCCAGGTCCCAGTAGGGCACCGGCTGTTCGAGGAGCTCGAGGCCCACGCCGTACCTGTCGGCGAGCCGGCACAGCCGGATCGCCTCCTTGGGCGAGTAGCCCTGGTTGGCGTCGGCCCTGATCGACACATCCGGTCCCACGGCCTCGCGGATCGCCTTGAGCCTCTCGGCGTCCTTTTCAGGAATGCCGCCGATCTTGGCCTTGAAGGCGCGGATGCCCCTGCTCACGCAGTCGGCACACAGGGCGGCCATGTCCGCGGGCGCGCCGCCGGCGATTTCCACGGAAACCGGGACCCGCTCCTTGGCGCGGCCGCCGATCAGCTCGCTGACGGGAACGCGCAGCGCCTTGCCGAGCAGGTCGTGGATCGCCAGGTCGATGCCGGCCCGGGCGCAGCTGTTGCCGCGGAAGTCGAGCTGGCGGAGGATCTCTTCGCGGTCAAAGGGGTCCCTGCCGATGATCCTGGGGCCCAGGTGGACGTCGATCGCGCTCCTGACCTCCTCGAGGGGTTCGCCGAAGAAGCCGATGTCGGTGACCGCCTCGCCGGTGCCGACGAGTCCCTCGTCGGTGTCGATGCGCACGATCAGGTACTCCAGGACCCGCTTCGGCCTGGCCGGAGTGATCCTGCCGAGCCTTCCCCACTCCCGCTTGGTCCCCGCTCCCTGCGACGAATACCGCGCCGGCCACGGCATCGCGAGGGGCGTGGTCGAGACGCCGGTGATCTTCATGTCGCCCTCCCCAAATCCGGCCCGCGCATCGCGGCCTCGATGACTGCCGCGCCCACGACGATGAGGGGAACCGTGAAGCATTCCTCGGAAAGCTTGTCGAGGGTGTCGAACACGCTGTGGGCAAAGGCGTACTTCGGGCTGACGGCGAGGAACTGCGCGCAGGCGACTCCCCGCTCCCGGAACGGGTCATGGTCGGAGTAGCGGATGCGCTCCCCGTGCAGCTCGAGCTCCAGGTGCAGGTCGCGGCCAAGCTGCTCGAAGAACTCGTGCAGGCGCCTGTTCTCGTTCGTTGTGATCGTGAGGGCGCCCTCCCGAATGGCAGGGCAGTCGATGTTGAGCAGGCAGCGGATCCGCGACATGTCCGGGTGGGCGGCCGCGTAGGCCTTGGAGCCCAGCAGGCCCGGCTCCTCCGAGCCGAACGTGATGAAACGAAGGCTCCTCTCGAGCGCAAAGGGCTCCAACAGGCGGCCGAGCTCCACGAGCATGGCGATGCCGGAGCCGTTGTCAAAGGCGCCTTCGCAGAACCACGAGTCGATGTGGCCGCAGACCACGATCTCCTCGTCCGACTTGCCCTTCTTGAGGGCGATGCCGTTGCAGGAAACCGCGGGTTGCGCGCTGCATGCCGAAGAGACCTCCAGCTCGATGCCCGCTGCCGCGCGGCGCAGGCGCATGGCGTCCTCGTAGCCGATGCCGACCCCCGGGATGCTGCCCAGGCCCGCCTCCAGGCGAAGGGAGCCCATGGGCACGACACCGCCGGGCCTCGCATCGTAGAACGCGAAGCCCGCGGCCCCGCCCTCGACGGCAAGGGAGTACTTGCGCGAGCGGTGCAAGGGCGTGGTGTTCGGCGCGCTGCCCGACGAGGCCAGCGCGATCCTGCCGCGCACGTCGACCCTGCGGAAGTCGTCCTCGCTGCCGAAGCCGACGTCGGCGACGCCGGCCCTGACGGAGGCCGGGGGGCACCAGCCCAGCGGGTGGCACGGAATCGACCGCGCCCTGCCGCCGTCGTGGATCGTCACGACCGTGGCTCCAGGCTGCCACCCGGAGTAGGAGAACTCCTCGACGCTCGTTTCGAAGCCTCGCGTCGCGAGCCACTGGAGGACGATCTCCGTGGCCTGCCGCTCAGCCGGGCTTGCCGACGGCCGCGGGCCCACCCGGTCGACGAGACCGCACAGCACCTGAAAGGCAGCCTGCTCCGAGACGCAGCGCCCGACGAAATCCCGGGAAAGATCGTGAAGGCCCATGCGTCGTCCTTTGGCTTCGGCGGAAAGCGTGGATCGTAATCCCGCCCGCCACGGCTGTCAACGAAGAGCGCGGTCGTGCTTTGCCCGCGCGGGAATGGGGGGCTGCGGCGGGCGACCGCCGCAGCTCTGAGCCCGACCCATAGGGCGCTGTCGCTTCGGCTGCCGGTGCGCTATGATGCGCAGCCATGAAGCTTCTCTACCTCTCGCGCGCCGACGTCCAAGCGGTCGGGCTGTCGATGCCTGAGATCATCGAATCGGTGACCGCCGCCTTTCGGGAAAAGGGTCTCGGCCGCATCGAGATGCCGCCCAAGCCGGGTGTCCACCCCGGGACGAACACCTTTGCCCATGCCATGCCCGCCTACATACCCGCCCTGCGCTCGGTGGGCGTCAAGTGGGTGAGCGGCAACCCGGAGAACCCCCGACAGGGCATACCCTACATCAACGGCCTCGTGATACTGAACGACCCCGAAACAGTCGCGCCGATCGCGGTCATGGACTGCACCTGGATCACGGCCAAGCGCACAGGCGCGGCCACGGCGGTCGCCGCCAAGTGGCTCGCGCGGCCCGATTCGAGATCCCTCGGGATCCTCGGAGCCGGAGTCCAGGGATTCAGCAACCTGGAGGCGCTCAAGTGCCTCTTTCCGATCGAGCGCGTCGCGGTATACGACGTCTCCGCGGAGAACGCCGATCGTTACCGCCTCCAGGTGCTGGCCCGGTGGCCGGACCTCGCTCTCACCATCGCATCCGCGCCCCGCGAGGCCGTCGAGGGCATGGACCTGGTGGTGACCGCGGGCCCTATCGTGCGGCCGCCTCATGCCACCATCAAGGCCGGCTGGTTCGGCCGCGGAGCCTTTGCCTCGGCCGTCGACTACGACTCCTACTGGGACCGGGCCGCGCTCCGGGAGGCCGACAAGTTCACAACCGACGACACGGCCCAGCTCGAGGACCACAAGAAGCTCGGCTACTTCAAGGATGTGCCTCCGCTCTACGGAGACCTCGGCGAGATCGTGACGGGGACCAAGAAAGGAAGGCAGCGTCGCGACGAGCGCAACATCGCCTGCAATCTGGGCCTCGCGATCGATGACATGGCCGTGGCTCCGCTCGTCTACCAGCGGGCGTGCGAGCGCGGAATCGGGACGTGGCTCGAGGTGTAGAGGCCCAAGGCTGCGGAAGGCACCGTGGCGTCGCCGCGTCGGCGGCACTCGGCCCGGCGGATGTGCCCCGTGTAGTCCCTGCGGCCCAAATTGATGCTCGAGCTGAAGCGTAACAGCCGGCCCTTCAGATCGCCGATGACGTCCTGCGGCCCGATAGGGTCCGCCGCAAGCCCGGTCTTGGTTGCCGGCGGCAAGTCGGAAAACAGCAGGTCGGCCCGGGTGTCGTGCAGGGCGAGGACGAACAGGTGAAAGCAGCGGTAGATGGCGCATACGTAGGCGGAGTCCCTGGCCTTTCCGTCAGTCGTGTTGATCGCTGCTGCCGAGCCTCCCGCCAAAACCACCGCGAAGACCAGCGAGTTGCCTTCGTGCTCGAGGACTTCCCACTGGGAAACTCCGACGTGCTGTTCGTTCCAATCCGGATGCACGCCCAGCGACGGGCGCCTGGCAAGCGCTTCGTCGATCGACTCGGCCGCAGGCCGGCGCGGGTACGCGCCTTCCTGTCCCGTGTTTAGAAGACAATCGACCCGGTGTGGTGCCGGTGTCCGTATGCGAACTTGACCGCGCAGCACCCTGGTTCCAGTCGGTCGACGATGTCGGGGGAGCCCGGCTTCGGTGCTGGCGGGCAGAAGAACGCACGGCAGTAGCAGGGCACACGCGAGGGCGGTCCGACGGCCGCCGACAGCGGATCGGTCGTTGCCCGCGGAACAGAACCTCTCCACCGCATCCCCCGGCCCTCGCCGGGGCGCCATCTCGGCCTGGTCGAACGCCTGCCCTTGGGACGGACCGCGCCGTAGTTTGACGCACGAGCCGGGCCAGGAACATAGTAGCGTCAGACTCCTTCCGGGGGCTCGTCCGTGAGTGATGTTGTGGCCAAGCCGCGGATCTGCGTCATCGGCGCCTCGAACCTGGACCTGATCAGCTACGTGCCCCGGCTGCCGGGGGTGGGAGAGACTCTGCACGGCAGCCGCTTCCACATGGGCTTCGGCGGCAAGGGCGCCAACCAGGCGGTCATGGCCGCCAGGCTCGGGGCCGAGGTGGCGATGATCACCAAGCTGGGGCGGGACGTCTTTGGCGAGAACACCCTGACGAACTTCCAGGCCGAGGGGATTGACTGCCGGCACGTGCTCTTCACGGACCAGGCGTTCTCCGGGGTGGCGCCGATCGCCGTGGATCCCTTGGGGCGCAATTCGATCATCATCGTCACCGGGGCCAACGACCTGCTCACCGTCGAAGAGGTGGAGTCCGCCCGGGAGGTGATCGGCGCGGCGCAGGTGCTGGTCTGCCAGCTCGAGATCCCGCTGGAGATCAGCCTGCTGGCTCTGCGGATCGCGAGGGCGCAAGGGGTGCGCACGGTATTCAACCCAGCTCCCGCCCGTCCCGAGTTGCCCGAGGAGGCCTACCGCCTCAGCGATGTCTTGTGCCCCAACGAGAGCGAGACTGAGCTTCTCACAGGCCTGCGGGTGAGCAATCTCAACGAAGCCGAAACCGCCGCCCGCTGCCTGCTCGAGCGGGGACCCGGCGCAGTGGTGCTCACCCTGGGAGAGCGCGGGAGCCTCCTGGCCGTCCAAGGCCGGACGCTGCACGTTGAGGCCCCGCCGGTCAGGGCCGTCGATTCGACCGGAGCGGGCGACGCCTTTGTAGGCAGCCTGGCCTTTTTCCTGGCCCGAAATCTGGCCCTGGACGAAGCGATGCGGCGGGCAGTGCAGATCGCCTCCCTGAGCGTGCAGTCGCCGGGCACCCAGACCAGTTTCCCGCGGGCCGCCGACCTGCCCGCCGATCTGCTGTCGTGACGAGCAGTCATCGAAAGCGGCCGCCATCTCGACGCCGCTGCCAGCCCCACGTGACGCTCGAGGAGAGCCGGATACCCGCAGGGTCTTGAGGCGCCCCATCGACGCGGCGTCGCTTCGTCCGCTATCATCACGGGCCAACAGGAGGACAACGATGAAGGCTGCAACGCCCCGCCTCCTCGAGAGCGCTGACGGCCGCTCCGTCGCGGCCGGCGACTGGCGGGCGAGGCGCGCCGAGCTGCGCATCATCGTGGAGCACGAGTACGGCGGCATGCCGCCCGAGCCTGCGCGCACGACGCCCGTGCTCCTGTGCGCGAGCCGCGCCGGCTTTTGCACCTACGAGGTGCGCTGCGGCCTCGACACGGGCGGCGAGCTGTCGTTCCTGATGAACCTGTGGGTGCCGGCCGGCGAGGGCCCCTTTCCCGTGATCCTGAACGGCGACGGCTGCTGGCGCTATTTCGACGACGACATCGTCGCGCGGGTGCTCGCAAGGGGTTGCGCCGCGGCGTCGTTCAATCGCACGGCCCTCGCTGCTGACAACAAGGAGTCGTACCGCGAAACCGGCCTCTACCGCGCGTACCCGGGCGCGTCCTTCGGGGCGCTGGCTGCGTGGGCTTGGGGTTACCACCGCTGCGTGGACGCGCTGGGGGCTCTGGATTTCCTGCGGGCGGACCAGATCGCGATCACGGGCCATTCCCGCGGCGGAAAGACCGTGCTTCTCGCGGGCGCGACGGACGAGCGCATCGCCCTCACGAACCCCAACGACTCCGGGGCCGGAGGGTCGGCTCTCAACAGGCTCAAGGGCAAGGGCGCGGAGCGGATCGACGACTTTGTCAGGTCCGGCAACATCTTCTGGTTCGGCCCAGGCTTCGCCGAGTACAGGCACCGCGACGCCGCGCTGCCCTACGACCAGCACTTTCTCCACGCGCTCGTGGCTCCGCGGGCCCTGCTCGTGAGCGAAGCTTACGGCGACCTCTGGGCGAACCCGTCTGGCTCCTACGCCGCCTGCCTCGCTGCGCGCGAAGTCTACGACCTGCTCGGATGCCGCGACGCCATCGGCTGGGCCTTCCGGGAAGGCGCGCACGGACACACGGCGCAGGACTTCGAGGCGCTGCTGGATTTCGTGGACGTTCGCTTCGGAGGCAAGGCAGTCCTGCGGGGGTTTCAGCGCGAGGTGTTCTGCGACTTCGACGGGGAGTCCGGCGTAGGGAGCGGAACAGACGGCGGCTGCGGCGATCACGAACGCCGCCGAGCAGGAGCGCCGCAACTGGTCCAGCCCGGCCTCAACGCTCGCTGTCCAGTCAGCGGCAGTCGAACGCTCCAGCTCATCGACGCACGTGCGTGTCCGGCCAGTCCGGGAGCGAGCACGGCAAGACCGCGACGAAAGAGGAAGTCACCCAGCGGTCGGATGTTCTGCGGGATGCCCGTGAAGCCGTGAACGAGAAGGCAGCCTGTTTCACCGCCTTCGAAGAAGTAGCTGCCGGCGCCTGGCATCACCGCCATAGGGTCCCTCCCCACGCGACGGCGGCAGGATAGCTGCGGGGCCGACCGCAGCGGCGCGTTGCCCGCACGACGGCGTCGTGGCGGTTGCACGCCGCTCAGCGTGGACAACGCCGGGCGCGCTCAAACCGCCATTATCGCGGACTCAGCAGCCGCGCGCAAGAACACCGTCGGATCGGCGGACCAGATCGTCGGGCAGCATCGTGGCGTGAGCGCCGCGGACGCGTGCAGCGATCGGTTTACGTGCCGGCGCCGGGGGCGAGCCGGGATCGCCGCCGCGGCGCGGCCGACTCAGTTGATGAAGTGCACCGGGATGTTCCACGTTCCAGGCTCGATCTCCACAAGGTCGCGCGACAGCGTCAACAGCACCCGGCGGCCGAACGCTGACGGCGAGGGGTCGATCTGGCGAAGCGGCGCGAAGGGCGTGGCGTCGAACCTCGGCGACATGCGGATTTCGGCTGCCGTGATGCTTCCCGCTTTCCCGTGCCATAGGTCGATTTCCTGTCCCGTGCGCGTCCGCCAGAAGAAGAGGTCCTCCCGTTGGCCCCTGTGGCGAAAGCTGCGCACGACGTTCGAGACGACCCAGTTCTCGAATAGCTGGGCAGCGAGCGGACCTCGCAGGGCCTGCTCGGGCTCGTGCCACCACCTGGGGCATGGTTCCGCGGAGGATCTCGGCAAACACCTGGACCGGCGCCCTGTAGCTGCGGGCCAGCAGATCGTGTCCGGCCAGGACGCGGAAGTCCTGCTCGAGAACCGGGCGGACGATCGGAGTCGTCGGCTCGAGCCGCTCGTAGGGGCTGAAGCCCAGCAGGTCCAGGATTGCCACCCGTCCGGAGAGCGACTCGCGAACGTTCTTCATGAGGCCGAAGTGCTGCGAGCCTGTGAGCCAGTACATCCCCGCAGCCTCCCGGCTGCGGCCCGTCGTGCGAAGAGCGTCGACTTCCATCTTGATGTACGGCAGGATGTCGGGAGCATACTGGAACTCGTCGATGACCACGGGCGGGCGGAACTGCTCGACGAACAGCCGCGGCTCGCTCGTCGCGAGGCGCCGCAGCTCGAGGTCGTCGAGCGAAACGAACCTCCGCGCAACGCCGGCGAGGTGCCTCAGCAGCGTAGCCTTGCCGCACCGGCGCGGGCCCGTGACCATGACGACCGAAAGGGTCCGGCTCGCGCGCCTGATCACAGGCTCGAGAAGGCGCCTGATATACACGTCTGCTATATTGCAGTGCTAATGCAAAATTGTCAGATCTGCCAGCCGCTGATGGGCAACGGGACACCGCGGCGTCCCGGGACCGCGTGAGCGGCCGGTCATGCTGCGGAACAGGTCCGGAAGCGAGTCCGGACCTGTTCCCCGATGATGCCTGCGGTCTCTGCTACTTCCACTTGGAGGCGTCGAGCTCTCCCTCGGTCTTGGCGGCGATGGCCGTCCCCACCAGGTCGTCGGTCATGTTGAGGGAGGTCCGCCCCATGTCGAGGATCGCGTCGATGCCCAGGATCATGGCGTAGGCCATGGCCACGGCCGATCCCTCGGTCATCTGGAAGCCCACGGAGCCCAGGACCATCAGCAGCATGATGGCGCCGGCCCCCGGCACTCCGGCGGTGCCGATCGAAGCCAGCAGCGCGGTGGCCACCACGATCATCTGCTGGCCGAAGCTCAGCGGCTGGCCGACGGCAAAGGCGATGAACATCACGCAGACCCCCTGATAGAGGGCGGTGCCGTCCATGTTCACCGTTGCCCCGAAGGGCTCGGAAAAGGCCGTGATGCCCCTGGAGATGCCCATGTTCTCCTCGCTGGCCTGGAGAGTCACCGGCAGGGTGCCGCTGCTGCTCCTGGTCACGAAGGCGGTGAGCATCGGTGTCTTGGCCTTGCCGAGGAACTTGAGAAAGTTGATCCCGAAGATCGACAGCAGGCCGCCGTACACGACGACCAGGTGCGTGATCAGGCCGAGGTAGACGGTCAGGGTCACCATGCCCAGGGGACCGAAGGCCTTGGCCCCCTGCTGCCCGAAGACAATGGCCATGAGGGCAAACACGCCGATGGGCGCGTACTGCAGCACTCCGCCGACGATCTTGTACATGACTTCGGCGACCCCGTCGCAGATCTGCAGCACGGCGGCCGCGGCGTCGCGGATCCGGCCCTCCTTGCTGCCCGAGAGCAGGGAGAGGCCCATGCCGAAGATCACGGCGAAAAAGATGATCGGCAGCATCTCCCCCTTCACGATCGAATCGAAGGGGTTCCGCGGGACTATGTTGAGGAGGGTCTCGACCAATGGGGGTACCTTTGCTGCTCGGGCCGGAGCCGACCCGGTAAGCGCGAAGCCCAGGCCCGGCTTGAGCAGGTTGCCCCACAACAGCCCGATCAGCACCGCCAGCACGCCGGTGCCCAGGTAGATGACGATCACTTTGATGAAGACGCGTCCCAGCTTGGCCGGGGTGATCTTCGCGCTGCCCACGATCAGCGAGAACACGACCACGGGCACGACGATCATGAGCAGCAGCCGGACCAGCAGGTCTCCCAGCGGCTTTACCACGGCGATCGGTGGGCCCGCGATCAACCCCACTACGATTCCCACCACCAGGCCGATCAGGATGCGGATGAGAAGGTTGGTCTTGAAGTACCAGTCGAACAACCCCCTCTTGCCCTTTGCGTCACCCATAAGCTGACCTCCAGACTACTAGGTTGAGAACAGCGCTCCCGCTCGCGAACCAGCATCACAAGCCCTGCCCTGCGTTCGCGCACGCGCAAATCGGCGATCGGTCTTCTCGGGGCATCGGCCCGGACGGCCGCCCGGATGGCCCACCCAACGATGCCGGCCGGTACGTCAGGGCGCCGCGGACTCAGCTTGCACTGTCGTCGCAAACCAAGTAGACCTGTTCACAGGATGAGGGACGTCGCCAGATTGCTCGGCGACATGCTCGCCACGGGCGTCATCAGGGACTATGCCGTCTTCGGTGCCGTCGCCCAGATGCGTTGCATCGAGGCAATCGTGACTTTCGACGCCGACATCCTCTTAGCCGTAGGTTCCGAAACCGGTCGCGACATGCTCCGTCCGCTCAACCGATTCTGCGAGTCCCGCGGCTGGCCTGCGTAAGGTGAGGCCGCTCGAGTCGGCGACTGGCCCGTGCAGTTCATACCTACCTTCAACTCGCTGACTGAAGAGGCGATTCGCTGCGCCGAGGTCGTTGACATCGACGGAGTCCCGCTGAAGGTCGTGCGCGCCGAGCATCTTGCCGCCATTGCCTCCCGGTCCGCCAGGCCCAAGGATTTTGCCCGCGTGCTCGCTCTGTTGAAATCGGAAGCGGTCAGTCGTGACGCGCTCACGGACCTCGCTTCCCGTCACGGCCTCGGTGCCGCTGGGGAGCGCTCCGTTCAGAGGTTCCTCGCGTGAACGAGATCGAGCAGGTGCTCGAACGACAGGCGGCCTGGCAGCGGGCGAGAGCTCGGTTGCCCTGGGCCGAGAAGCCCCGTCTCTCCGTCGTGATGCGCGCCGCGATGAAGCAGCTCAGGCGAGCCAACCCTCGCCGCTGCGTCGCCGCGGAACGTCGGCAGGAAGACCCCACCGAGATGCCCTGACGAAGAGCGGGACTTCTGCGCTCGTTGCGCTCTCTCTACACCAGGCTCAGCCCGCCGTCGCAGTACAGCACCTGGCCGGTGATCCAGGCCGACTCGTCGCTGGCCAGGAACACCGCGAGCCCGACCTGGTCCTCGGGGTGCCCGATCCGACCCATGGGCGTGCGGCTCTCGATGCCTGCCAGCATCTCGGGGTGGTCGAGGTAGTAGCGCGACTTGAAGGGAACGGTCTCGGTGGGACCCGGCGCGATGATGTTCACCCGGATGTTGTTCCTGGCCAGCTCCACTGCGGCCACGCGGGCAAAACCCACAAGCGCGGCCTTGGCGGCGCAGTAGCCGGCATGACCGATCTCGGGCCGCAGCCCGCCGACGGCGCCGAAGACGATGATCCTGCCCCGCTTCTGCTCGACCATGATGCGGGCGAAGGCCCGGCAGGTCGCAAAGACGACGCGCACGTTGGCGTCCCACAGCCGGTCGAGCTCCTCGAGAGAGTGCTCGACGAAGGGCGAACGGTGCACGTAGCCGGCGGAGTGGATGTAGACGTCGACCGCACCGAGCTTGTCGCGCGCGGCCGCAGCCAGCCGCGCTGCGTCCTCCTCGCCCCGCACGTCTGCCGCGATCGCGTGGAATCGCCCCCGCAGCTGCGGCGGCTGCTTCGCTAGCAGCGCGTCGAGGGACTGCTGTTCTTTGTCCACGAGCAGCACCTCGGCGCCGTGGGCGACGTACTCGACGGCGATCGCGCTGCCTATCCTGCCCGCCCCGCCGAGGATCACCGCTTTCCTGCCGGCCAGACGCATGTCTTTGCCCTTCATTCTTGCCTCTCCAGGAGTCCCGGGTGGAAGGCACAGCCGGCAGCCGCAGCGACGCGGTCCCACTCGGCGAGAATCGCCACGGCGCGGCAGGCTGCCTCGATGGCGGGCCCGTTGGACGGCGGCGACGGCGGCCGCTCGCCGCGAGTGAGGTTGGAGCCGGCGGTGCAGACGCTGCCTGCCCTCATGCCCAGCAGCGAGGCCAGCACGAAGACCGTGGCCGCCTCCATCTCGATGTGAAGGACCCCCGCCGCCCGCCACGTGGCAAGCTGCGATTCGACGGTGCTCGGGATGCCCTCCTTGCGCACCAGGTAGGGCTTGGTGGCGTAGAAGGAGTCATAGGTGGCGCCCAGGCCCGCGTGGTGCCTCCATCCGCCTTGGGCGCAGGCCTGGATGAGCGCGAAGGTGAGCTCATGCGATGCGACCGCGGGATAGCTGCGCGGCACAAAGGCGTCGGCTGCGCCGGTCTCGCGCACGCAGGCTGTGTTGATGATGAGGTCGCCGGGGTTCACCTGGGGCGCCAGGCCTCCCGAGGTGCCGATGCGGACCAGCGACCGCGCGCCGAGCTGGTAGAGCTCGACGACGGCGATCTCGGTCGAAGGCCCGCCGATGCCGGTCGAGCAGGCTGCGATCGGCAGCCCCTTGTAGGTGCCGACCAGCGTGCGGAACTCGCGGTTGTCGCCCACCACCTCGCTGCTGTCCCAGAACGAGGCGATCTCGTCGACCCGCTTGGGGTCGCCGGGAAGAAGCACCGCCTCGGGCATCCTCTCGACCCGGATCGCCAGGTGGTTCTTCGCTACTGCGATCTTGTCGGGCACAACGCACCTCTTTTCTGCAGGCTCGCGGCCGGCGCCGAGCCGCTACGACTCCGTCTCGAAACGGTTCCAGGGAATCGAGACTCTCGCGCCGCGATTGATGATGTCGTCGATGTGCAGCAGCAGCGGGAAGTCGTCCGCCCGCGCCTCGCCGCGCGCGATCAGCGCGCGCACGGCGCGCGCCGTGCGCGTCGCGATGACGATCGATTCCAGCGTGACGCCCTCCAGCTCCCGCATCGCCGCGTCGAACGACAGACCGCGCCCAAGCAGCGTTCCGATCAGCCGCGTGCGGCCGCCGTAGATGGTCACGTACAGATCTCCGGCGCCGAGGACGATGTTGTCGTCCGAGCTGCCCGTCAGCTTCAGGAGCCTGCGCATCTCCCGGACGCTTTGCCCGAAGAGAGCGGCCTGGGAGTTGTAGTCCGGGCTGCCCCCGGCGTTCTGCTGGCGTTCCGACAGGCCCACCGCCAGCGTCACGCCCAGGGCGTAGGCGTTCTTCATCGCCACGGCGCATTCCACGCCGACGACGTCGGTGGACAGGCTGATGTGGTAGTACTCGGTCGCGAACATGCGCTTGAGAGCGCGGAGGATTGCCATGTCGTCTCCGCAGAACGTCACGGTCGAGTGGTGGTGATCGGCCAGCTCGAAGCTCGTGCAGGGCCCGCCCACGGCGTTCAGCGACAGCTTCCGGCCCTTCAGCAGATCCCTGTAGTGATGGGGATACGGGATCAACCTGCCTTCCGGCGTGTCGAACATGCCCTTGGTGACCGCGAGGACCGGCAGGGATTCCGGAATGGCGGGGAGCACGGTCTGCCCGAACCATTCGACGCCGAAGCTGCTGACGCCGTTGACCAGGAGATCGGAGCCTTCCATCGCCTCCGCGAGCTGCTCGATCTGGTAGTACCGGATTCCGGCGGGCAGCCTTCGCTTGAGCGTCTTGTGGACTCCCGTTGCCCGCGCCTCATCGATGATCTGGCGGTCCAGCGGCGTTCCGACCAGCCGCACCTCGTTGCCATTCTCCCTTGCCGGAAAGCCGATTGCAGAGCCCATCATGCCTGCGCCTACGATCGTGATCACACTCAAGGAAAAGCCTCCGATTCGGACCAGCCGCTCAGCTCCCGTCGGTCAAACCGTCGGGGCCGAGGCTGGAGGCAGTCTGTCGGCCGCGACCGACCGCGTCAACCATCGTCTCGGGTGGCCTCCTACCGGAAGCCGCTCCTGGTGATGCCCTGCACGTAGGAACGCTGCAGGAACAGGAATATCAGCATCGGCGGAAGGCTGGCGGCCAGCGCCGAGCTGAAGAGGTTCGCCCAGTGCGTCTCCTCCGCGGTGACGTGCGAAGCGACGGCCACCTGCACCACCTGGAAGCGGCTGGAGTGGGCGGCGACCAGGGGCCACAGCAAGGCGTTCCACTGGAAGAGAAACAGCATGATCATCACCGTGACCATCGCGGGAGCGCTCAGCGGCACCAGGATCTGCCAGTAGATGCGCCACCAGGTCGTGCCGTCGAGGCGGGCCACCTCCAGCAGCTCGTTCGGGATCTCGGCAAAGAACTGGCGGAACATGAAGATCGCCAGCCCGTTGCCGACGGCCGGCAGGATCAGCGCCGCGTAGGAGTTGAGAAACCCCATGTTCCCCACGACAACGTACAGGGGAATGACGATCGACTCGAAGGGGATCATGAAGGTCAGCAGCACGACCCCGAAGGCCAGCGGCTTGAGGGGAAAGGCGAACTTGGCAAAGGCGAAGCCGGCCATGCTGTTGGCTGCCACTCCGAGCGCGACCACCGATAGCCCCACGAAGGTGCTGTTGAAGAGCGCGCGGCCGAAGCCGTGCTTCTCGAAGATGGCGACGAAGTTGGCCAGCGTGATCCTGGCGGGAAAGAAGGTGCGCAGCGTGAGGGGATTGGCGTACTCGTAGAGCGAGCCTGCGGGCCGCAGCGCCGAGGCCGCGGTCCAGAGGAACGGCACGAGGTAGAACAGTGCCAGCGCCGACAGCACGACCGGCAGGAGCAGCCGCCCGGCGACGCGTCCGGCTCTCATGGCGCTAGTACTCGAAGCTCGCCCTGGTGAGGCGCATCTCCACGAGCGAGATGAGCAGGATCACCACCAGGAGGATCGAGGAGATCGCCGTGGCGCGGCCCAGGTCGTTGTTCACGAAGGCGCTCTTGAAGCTCTCGTACATCAGCAGGTTGGTGGATCCCCGCGGCCCGCCGCGGGTGATGATGTAGACCGGCGCGAAGGTCAGCAGGTTGAAGGCCGTGTTGGCGACCAGCACAAAGGAGATAGTGCGCATCAGCAGCGGCAGGGTGATCCGCAGGAGGCGCTGGGCCGCCGACACCCCGTCGATGTCGGCGGCCTCGTAGACTTCCTTTGGAATTCCCTGCAGCCCGGCGAGGAAGAACATCATCCAGTAGCCCGCCGAGTGCCACAGGACGAGGAACGCGATGCACGGCAGCGCCTGGTCGATGGAACTGAAGAACGGCTGGGCCCCGATCCCCAGCATGCGGAGGATCGAGTTCGCCAGCCCGTAGTACGGATCGAGCACGACGCCAAAGATCACCGCCACGACCGAAAAGGACACCGCGGCGGGCAGGAAGTAGAGCGTGCGGAAGAACGCCACGAAGCGGCGCCGCACGTTCAGCAGCAGCGCGTAGGCCAGCGACACTGCCACCATCAGCGGGTTGGCCAGAAGGGAGAACAGCACCGTCACCTGGACCGAGCCCCAGAAAACTGGGTCGCCAGTGAGCAGGTACTGATAGTTCTCGAAGCCGACGAAGCGCTTCTTGCCCGAGACGCCGGTGAACAGAAAGCTCTCGTGCAGCGACACGAGCATCGGGCCGACCTTGAACAGGCACAGCAGGGCAAAGGCCGGCAGGATGAACAGCGCAGCCGCCTTGGTGTCCTTGAACATCGCCCTCGTCCCCTTGAGCCTACCGGTACTTGCGCAGCTCCCGGTCGATCCGCTTGGCGGCGTCGCGCAGAGTCGTCTCGACCTCGGCGCCGTAGTGGATCGCGTTCAGAGCCTCGCGCAGGATCTGCTCGTACTCGGAAAAGCCGGGGCTTGCGGGCCGCGGCACGGCCGTGGCCTTCATCTCGTGGAAGAAGATCTGCCACATCGGCTTGCCAAAGGTCTCGGGCAGCGCATCGTAGACGTCGGAGCGCGCGGGCGCGTGGCCGAAGAGCTTGTGCCACTTGAGCGTCGCGTCGAAGCCCGTGATGAACTTGGTGAACTTGACCGCCTCAGCCTTCAGCTTTGTTCTTGAGTTGACGCCCACGTGCCAACTGCCCGTTGGCGTGACGGGAACGCCGCCTTCGAAGTAGGGGTGGGCCGAGAGGCCGAACTCCAGGCCCTTGAAGGCCGGAAGCCGCGAGATGTTCCACTCGGCGCCCAGCATCATGGCCGCCTTGCCGTTGCCGAAGTACTCGCGCGACTTGGCGGCGTCTGGGATGCCCTGCGGGCTCACCTTCCACTCCATGAACAGCTTCTGGTAGAACTTGATTGCGTCCACGAAGGGCTTGGAAGTGATGTATCCCTCGGTGGTCCAGCCGTCGTCGGAGATCGCCTTGGCGCCCTTGGACTGAGCCATGGGAAGAATCTGGTAGGGCCGGTCGATCTGCTCGATGAGCAGGCCCCAGACCTCGACCTGGCCGTCGGCTCCGCGGATCGTGAGCTTGCGAGCCAGCTCGCCCACCTGTTCCCAGGTCAGGCGCTGGTTGGGCTGCTCGGGCGGGAAAGGGACACCGTACTTCTTGAAGATCGCCCTGTTGAAGAACAGACCCGCCGAAGAGGTCCCGTAGGGAATCGAGTAGAGCTTGCCCGCGTAGGAGCCCGCTTCGATCGACGAAGGGAAGAAGGCCTTGAGCTCGCCGGCGCTGAACTGGTCGTTGAGGGGCAGCAGGTAGCCGCGGGCTGCGTACGAGGCTGTGAGCGGGCCGTCGACCAGGTAGGAGTCCGGGGTCGTGCCCGACTTGAGCCTCACCTCGAGGGTGGGGAACAGCTGCTGGAACGGAATGAGCTGGATGTCGACCTTGATGCCGGGGTGGGCCTTCTCGAAATCGCCGACCAGTTGCATGACGCTGTCGCGAGGCCAGCCCATCCAGACGACCTCGAGGTTCTGAGCGAACGCCCCCGCGGCCACGACGGCGAGCAGGAGCCCCACGCACGGGCGAAGCATCAGCCTTTTCATTGTCGCCTCCTCGTCTTTGCGAATGACGTCTTTGATCTGCGCCTGACTATCCTGAACGCCAGCCTGTCCGAAGGAAACCAGCTCTTCGAGAACAGGACGCGGCGCTCCCGGTCGTCGTAGTGGACCTGCTTCATGAGCAGCAGCGGATCGCCCTCCGAAACCTTCAATTTTCCGGCCAGGTTCCCATCGGCCGCCACCGACAGTATCGCACATTCCGCGAAGCTGATGGCAATGCCGTGGTGGCGCTCGAGGCCTTCGAAGATCGACTCGTGCAGCTTGTCCGCGCTGGGAGCGGCGGCGAGGAAAGCCTCGGGCACGAAGTCGAGGCACACCGCCACCGGTTCGGCGTCGGCGAACTTGGTGGTCTCCAGCATCATGAGCGGTGCGTCGGGCGCCGTGCCCAAGGCCTCGGCCGCCTCTGCGTCCCGAACCGAGCGCTCGAACCTGCCGACCCGGCTCAGGCTCCTGTGGCCCTGGGCGGCGATGAACTGCGATATGCCCATCAGGGTCTCGATGCCGAGGCTGATCAGCGGCCGCTGCCGGGTGACAAAGGTCCCGATGCCCCTGCGCTTGACGAGCAGGCCGGAGTTCTGCAGCGTCTTGAGCGCCTCGCGCAGCGAGTTGCGGCTGACGCCCAGCCGCGAGGCGAGCTCCGGCTCGGGCGGCAGACGCTCGCCCGGTTTGAACGAGGCCGACCGGATGCGCCGCTCGAGCTCTTCGCGGATGCGGTCGCTCAGGAGGGACGTGCGGTAGTCCGGAAGGACTTTGTTGGACATTCTACAAGGCAGAGCTTAGGGCCCCCGGCGGCGGTTGTCAAGTCGAAGAGGCGCTCATCTCCCTTGTGACGGCGTCCGGGCAAGAAAGCTCTTGACTTC
>CAZKGO010000032.1:0-44894 GCA_964552235.1 uncultured Spirochaetales bacterium
ATCGAGCAGGGTCACGCTGCGCAGGCTTCACGAGGTGCTGCAGGTGGTGATGGGGTGGAGCGACGACCATGCCCACGGCTTTGCCGTCGGCGGCAGCCGCTACGGTGTCCTTTCGGGGGGCGACGGGTGGCAGGACGCCGGCTGGCAGGATGAACGCAAGATCACGCTCGCCCGTGTTCTCCCCGCCGCCGGGGCGAGCCTCGTCTACGAGTACGACTTCGGCGACGGCTGGAGGCACAAGGTCGTCGTCGAGAAGGTGGTCCCTGCCGGCGGCGGCAAGCACGCCGTGTGCCTCGGCGGCAGGAGAGCCTGTCCGCCCGAGGACTGCGGAGGCGTTCCCGGCTACGCGGGCCTGCTCGAGGCGCTCGCCCACCCCGATGACCGCGAGGCGGCGGAGATCCTCGAGTGGGCGGACGATTTCGATCCCGAGGCCTTCGACGTCGAAGCGGTCAACCGGATCCTGGAGAGAATGTAGGCCGCCGAACGCCGGCTACGGGGCGTCAGGAAGAGGCACGGTGACCGGCGGCGTTCGTGCCGCTCCCCCGCCTGCGGTCCGGGATGCCAGGCCGGCGGCGGCGACGACTTCCGGCCTGACTCCGACTCCGCACCAGCCGCACAGGAGACAGCCACAGCTTGGCGGTTCGATCGGCGGTCGCGCGCGGCAGGCAGATGCGTTGGGGTCGCCGGCGGGGCTCGCGCTGCGTTGACGGCGGCGAGGGTCGAGCACTACGATCGAGCGTGGGAATCGCGTGATGTCGCCCGCAGGGAGAAAAGAATGAAGAGACTCGAGGCCGCCGTTCTCGCATCGGCGTTCTGCCTGGTGGCGTGCCCGCCGGCTCTCGTAGCGGCGCAGGAGCAGCTCCCTGATGCGATCAGCTACACCTTGAGAACGACCGACGGCGAGCAGAGCATCAGCGTCTCGGACGAGCAGACCATCAACGAGCCCTGGAGGCCCTTTGGGGGGACCGGCTTCAGTCTCCACAAAAAGGGGCGGTCGGCGCGGGATACGGTCATCAGGGCCTATGGAGCCTCCCTCCGTCTGGACAGAGGGACGCCGATCGCCTTTGCGGGCTGGCCCGGCATGTCGATGTGCCTGTTCACGCTCGGCGAGGACGCTCCCGTGACGCTCGGAAATGCCTCCCTGGTGTTCAAGGGCGGAGCCGAGATGTACGTCGAGGCCTGGAAGATCGCGGGGACGATCGCGCGGGAGACTTCCGTCCGCGTCGACGAAACGACGATTGTCTGCGCAGGCGGTTCCCAGCTTGCGTTCGACAGATGGACGCTCGGCGCCGCGGAGCTCGCCGGCGGCTCCTCCGTGACGCATGCCGGCAGGCAGTACCCGTGCGCGGGGCTGGCCCTGTTCCGCCTGCAGGATGGCGAGCGCACCGTGTCCTTTGCGGTCAGCCAGGACGTCGACCTGCGGCTGGGCGGCGGCCTGCTGCGATGCCCATCGGGTTCCCGCATCTACTTCGAAGAGTCCCGCATGAGGGAAATCACTCTTTCCGGGGACGTGACCATCCAGCTCAAGGGCAAGCCTCATGCCGTCAAGCAAGGACAGACCGTCCGGCTCGACGACCAGGGCAACGTGACCGGGATCGTGCAGCTGTACTGAGGCGCCGGTGCGGAGGCAGCCGGCACCGGGCACCGGCTGCCGCCGAAGGGATCGCGGCCGTGCAGGAGGTTCGCGGGCAGGTCCCGCGAGGCCTCAACGAGACAAGGAGGAGTGCCATGTGGTGCAGGTTTGGCGCGCTGGCGCACGGATGTCTCGCCGCTCTGATCCTCGTCTCGCTGGCGACCTGCGCGACGGTCCCGCCGAGCGAGCCTCAGAAGCGTCCGGTCGCCGCTGCCTCCGCTGATCATACCTCCCGCGTGAGCCCGGACTTTCGTTCTCGACTGCTCGCTGTCGATGCCTACCGGGGCGGTCCGCCCCGAAGCCGCTCGGCATCGGTTCGATACGACGCCGTCAGGGGTCTGCCCTTCCTGGTCGAGCGTCTGACCGAGGGGATCGACGATCCTTTCGAGAAGGCGCGGGTCATACACGACTGGATCGCCCTCAACATCGCCTACGACGAGCCGGCCTACCGATCGTCAAAGATACCCGCCCAGGACCCGGTCTCCGTGATCAGCAGCGGAAAAGCCGTCTGCCACGGCTACTCCAACCTCTACAAGGCCCTGTGCGAGCTTGCCGGGATCCCATGCCAGACCATAGAGGGCTGGGCAGACAGCGGAGAAAAAGTCGACCCGTTCTCGCCGCGGAACGTGGGCGAGTCCAACCACGCCTGGAACGCGGTGCTCCTGAAGGGCGCGTGGTATCTGGTGGACACCACGTGGGACGCGGGCCAGGTGACCGGGACGACGTGGAAGCGGGACTTCGTGACGAGCTGGTTTCTGGCCGAACCGGAGGTGATGATCTACCGCCACCTGCCTGAAGACCCCGTCTGGCAGCTGACGAGCCGTGTCACGACTGCCCGGGAATTCGCCCAGTTCCCCTTTCTCGAGAGCGAGTACTTCGAGGCCTTCGAAAAGGGCGCGCCCGAATTGAAGCGCGCGTACAAAGTCGGCGGCGCCGTCACCCTGGAACTGCCGACCCCGAAAGCGGACGCGAGGGTTTCATACTCGCTGTGGCCCTATCCCCGGAAAGACGAGAACAACACCCTGATGGACTGCCTGTCCGTGCGCAGAGAAGGAGCGTCGACCAGGGTCACCGTCGCCTTTCCCAAGCCTGGCCGGTACCAGTTGTTCATCGAGCGAGCGCCCGACGGCCCGATCCCGACCGGAGCGTTCATTTCCCGCGTCGTAGGCGTGATCGGCATCGAGGCCGCAGACTCGGGCCTCCTGGGCGTTCCCCGCGTCCACGCCCTCCTGGCGAACGAGTTCAGCCTGCTGGAGCCTCTCGAGGATCCGCTCCTGGCCGACACGAAGCACCGTTTCCGCCTCACGCTTCCCGAGTCATGGGTCCTGCGTGTACGCGGAGACGGCGTGCCGCCGCAAGTTTTCGCGCCGGTAAAGGGCGGAGCCTGCGAGTTCGACCTGAAGACACCCCATTCCGGGACCTTGACGCTGTACGCGGAGACTCCCCCTTCGAAGGAGCTGCATTATCTGGCCAGGTTCGGGATCACGACGACCGGTCCGGCGAGGAGCAGGGCGGAAACCGAAATCACCGCCAGCAGGCCAGCCGGCCCTGTCGCGGTCGACGATTGCCTGACGCTGTCGTTCGCCTGCTCGAGAAAGCTCACGCTCCGCTGCTTCCTGGCCGAGACCAAATCCAACGAGCGGGGCCTATTCACCACGCAGCGGCAAAGCGATCGCGTCATCGTGACCCCCGTCGATCGCGGATCGCAGGTCGAGATCTGGTTCCCGGGTGCAGGAAAGCACAACCTTCGCATCGAAGCGGACGCCGATGGCTACTCGCGAACCTTCGAGTATCACGTGGCCGTGACCAGGGGCACCTCATGGGACGGCTTTCTCAGGATGGCCGCCGGCCGATTCCTCGAGTCCGACGACGCGGCGGGATTGAGCGCCCTGATCCGTTCCCTGGAATCGGTCGTCCCCACGAGCCCGTGGCCGTCCATATTCGATGCGCCCCTGCGAGACGGGCGAACGCTGCTGCAGCTTGCCTGCGCGAACGGAAAGGCCCGAATCGCCGCCCTCTGTCTCGACAGCCGCGTGGACCCGGACTGGACCGACGCGAAGGGCATGACGCCGCTCATGCTCGCAGTGCAGGCGCAGAGCGAGGAGATCGTGCGCCTGCTGCTTTCCAGGGGCTCGCATCCCCGGCTCAAGGATTTCGCCGGCAAGAGCGCCCTAGACCACGCGGCCTCCGGCTCGAGCGACGCGATCAGGGCCCTCCTCAGGGAGGCAACCCGGAGGTGACTCCGCAGCGCAGCCCGCCTCCACCGGACCCGCCGCAGCCGCGGCGGAAGGGAAGCTGACGGGTGAGCGCTCCCTACTTGAAGGCGTCGGAGTACAGGCGGCTGTCGAGCCTCTTCTTGAGGATCTCGATGAAGGTCTTGAAGCCCTTCATGGTCACGGCCAGCTTGACCACGCCGGTCGGACCCGCCAGCGACAGAGACCCGGCTCGCCTGTCGAGCTTCACGCTGGTCACATCACGCCAGGCGATCTCCCGGACCTTCCCGCCCATGCCGTGGGAACGAACCTTCTCCTCGTCGCACTCGACCCATTCCCGGGCAACCGCCAGCAGAAGCCAGGAGCCCATCGCCAGGAATACCAGGAACAGGATCCCCATGACGAGAACGACGTCCGCTTTGTTCGAGTTGATGGCAAAGGCGAAGGCAATCAAGCAGCCTATCCCGACGCAGACCCACCCCAGGACCTTGTAGCCGCCGCCGTACCTGAAGATCGTGGACCCTTGGGCTGAGCGCTCGGGCTCCTTGTTCGCCGCGCGGGAGAGGAGCCACAGGAGAAGACCCACGACCACGAACGTGGATACCCCGGAGAAGTCGATCTTCATTTCCAGCCTCCTTGCCGCCGGCCGCGCCGGACGGGCGTCTGCCACGCACCCCCGCCGGCGGGGCGGCGGACGGGTTGCGATTCCGGGATTATGCGCTGCGGGCAAAGAGCCGGCAAGGTGGAGTTGGGAGCGCTTCGATGTTGTGGGTAGGTTCAGGCGGCCGGGCGCCTCCTCGGCGCCATCGAGCGTGCCCCGCAGGCGCAGGCGGGGTCGGCCGCCGCCCTACACCACGATCCGCTCGATCGTGGCGCCCTCCGGAATCTCCGGCGGGATCGCCAGCAGGTCCTCGGCGCCGACCCTCAGCGACTCGATCAGCCGTTCGCGCGTGCGCTCCTGCGCGTTGACGCCCGGCAGGTCGATCAGCCAGCCGATCCACCAGTCGCCCGACTTCTGGATCACAGCCCGGTACTCCACGGCGTCACCTCACGAACGGCACCGCCAGATCGCGGCAGATCTTGCGGGCCAGTCTGTCCGCGATCTCTCGGCGGCGCGGCACCTCGGAGACCCGCCGGCCGCGCGCCATGATGGTGTGCCGGCGCCCCTCGCGGACTATGAAGGCGCCGTTTCGGAGGAGATGCGTGAGCAGAATGCCGCGCTTCATCCTCCATCGAAAACGTAGCAAAACGTCCCGCTGCATTCAAGAGAGCGAGCTCGTCCGCGGCGCCCGAGGCGACCCGGGCCGGCGAGATCCCATCGGCTTTGCGGATGGGGGCAAAACCTGATATCGTGCCGGCGATGAGCGAGCGCGAACCGGTGCTGCGCACCTACGACGAGATCAACCGGCGCATCGAGGCGGGCAAGGCCGTGGTGCTCACGGCCGACGAGATCATCGACTACGTGGACCGCAAGGGCCTCGCGGCAGCCGCGCGCGAGGTCGACGTCGTGACCACTGCGACCTTCGGCCCGATGTGCTCCTCGGGCTGCTTCCTGAACTTCGGCCACGCGACCCCGCGCATGCGGATCACCCAGGCGTGGATCGACGACGTGCCGGTCTACAGCGGCATCGCGGCCGTCGACGCCTACCTCGGCGCCACGGAATTGCGCCGCAACGATCCCGCCAACATGATCTTTCCCGGCGAGTTCGCCTACGGCGGCGGCCACGTGATCGAGCGCCTCGTGGCCGGCGAGCGCGTGCGCCTGGTGGCCCAGAGCTACGGCACGCAGGACTACCCGCGCCGCGAGCTCACCGCGTGGCTCACGATCAACGACCTGAACCAGGCGATCATGGTGAACCCGCGCAACTGCTACCAGAACTATAACATCGGCATCAACTGCTCCGACGCTCCGATCTACACCTACCTCGGGCTGCTGAAGCCCAACATGGCGAATCTCACCTACTGCTCGGCCGGCCAGCTCTCGCCGCTGCTGAACGATCCGCTCTACGAGACGATCGGGATCGGCACGAGCGTGTGGCTCGCCGGGGCGCACGGGCTCGTGTACGCCGAGGGCACGCAGCACGCCCCGACCTGCGAACGGGGGCCCAACGACGTGCCGACCGAGGGCGCCGGCACGCTGGCGCTCACCGGGGACATGAAGCAGATGAAGGCCGCATTCGTGAGGGGCGTGAGCCTCAAGGGCTACGGCGTCTCCCTCGCGCTGGGGGTTGGCATACCGATCCCGATCCTCACGCCGCGGATCCTCGAGCGGACGACGGTGCGCGACCGCGACATCTTCGCTCCCGTCATTGACTACTCGAGCGACTACCCCAGGCGCACCGGTCGCGTGCTCTGCCGCCTGAGCTACGAGCAGCTGCGGTCGGGCGAGGTCACCGTGGCGGGCCGGCAAGTCGAGGTCGGCTCGATGTCGTCGTACGCCAAAGCGCTGGAGATCGCCACCCTGCTGGCGGACGAGATCCGGCGCGGCGAGTTCCTCGTCTCGCCTCCGGTGCGCAGGCTTCCGGCGGCGCAGTCGATGCGGCCGCTGCGCGCCGAAGGAGAGCGGCAGTGACGACCAAGCGCCTTCTTCTGTACTTTCCCAAGAGCGAGACCGAGAAGCCGATCGTATATCACCTGGTCAAGGACTATGACCTGGTGATCAACATCTTCCGGGCCAAGGTCACCCCCGACGAGTACGGCTACCTGGTGCTCGACGTCACCGGCGAGGAGCCGGACATCGAGCGCGGCCTGCAGTTCGTGCGCGGCTTCAACGTCCAGATCGACGAGTCGAACCTGGGCGTGCGCTGGGACGAGCGGCTGTGCACTCACTGCGGAGCCTGCATTCCCCACTGCCCGACCGACGCGCTCAGCATCCGCGATCCCAACAGCAGGCGCGTGAGCTTTGACGGCAAGCTGTGCATCGCCTGCCTGGCCTGCATCGAGACCTGCCCGTATGGCGCCTGCTCATCTATCTTCTGAGAGCGGCCGCGGTTTTGTCGCCTTCAGCCACAAGGGTGCGCACCTGCGGATCCGCTGCGACCGCGTCGACGTCGTGATGGCTGAAATCGTGCGCCAGCGCGAGCGCCTGGAGCGCTACATAGCGCGGCACCCGCAGTTCCTCACCTCCCTCACGCCGCTGCCGCTGCTGCCGGAGGCGCCGCCGATCGCGCGGAGCATGGCCGCAGCGGCCGAGGCGGCAGGCGTCGGGCCGATGGCGGCGGTGGCCGGGGCCATGGCCGAGGCTGCGGCGCGGGCCGCCTTGGCGGCCGGCGCCCGCGAAGCGGTCGTGGAGAACGGCGGCGACATCTTTCTCGCCTCCGCCTCGCCGGTGGTGGTGGCGCTGTACGCCGGCGACGCTTCAGCCCAGCCGCTTTCCGGCCGCCTGGCGCTTGCCGTGAGCCCGCACCGCATGCCGCTGGCTGTCTGCTCGTCGTCGGGCCTCATGGGCCACTCGCTCAGCTTCGGGCTGTGCGACCTGGCTACGGTGGTCGCCGCCGACGGGGCGCTGGCCGACGCCGCAGCGACGCGGGCGGGCAACCTGGTCCGCAGCGAAACGGACATCGAGGGGGCGCTCGAGCAGATCATGACGGTCGCCGGGGTGTCGGGCGTGCTGATAGTCAAGGGCGCGCGCGTGGGCATGGCGGGCGAACTGCCCGAACTCGTGCGCGCCGAGGATGCCGGCGTGCTCGAGAAGGTCTCGCACGACGAGGCGAGTGATTTCGGGAGGGTCCATGCGCGAGCTGATTGAGCGGCACAGGCGCTTCTGGGGGGGCGAGGGTCCGTCGCTGCTGCTGCTGCCGCCCGGGGAGGTGACCCTTTACGACACCGCCTCTTACGACAGGCTCTTCGCTGACCCGCGGCTGATGTGGGAGTCGGAGATGCGCCGCGCCCGCGCGGTCGTCGGGTGGCCTACCGACGGGATCCCGACGGTGAGGCCCAACCTCGGCGTGATCTTCGTCCCTTCGATCGCGGGCCAGGGCTACCAGGTCAAGAGCGACCAGATGCCGTGGCCCGGGGAGCCTCTGACGATCGAGCGCATCCGCGCAGCTCGGAGCGTCGACGTCGCCGCCGCCGAACTGATGCGCCGCGCCGAAGCCTTCTACCGCGTCCACCAGAAGAGCGGCGTCACCGATGTCGTCGCCTACCACGCCGACACCCAGGGCGTCTTCGACGTGGCGCACCTGCTCTACGGCGACGAGATCTTCACGGCCATGGCCGGCGAGGACGACGATCAGCGGCGCGTCTTCGAGGTGATGGACATCTGCCTCGATCTCTACGTCCGCGTCACGCGGCGGCTCAAGGAGATCCTCGGCGAATCGGCGGGCAGCATGATCCACGGCCACGGAACTCCCCAGGGGATCTTTTTTCCCGAGGGAGGGGCGCGCATCAGCGAGGACACCCCCACGCTGCTGTCCCCGGTGATGATCGAGCGCTTCGTGATGCCCTGGATCGAGCGCTCACTCGAGCCGTTCTCCGGCGGATTCGCCCACTTCTGCGGCAGGCATCCCGCCCTCTTCGAGAGGCTGTGCCGCTGTCCCCTGGTCAAGGCGATCGACCTGGGCAACCCCGAGAGCTGGGACCCGGCCTGGCTGCTGGGCCGCTGCGCGGCTTCGGGGACCGTCCTGTGGAGCCGTCTCGCGGCGCTGCCGGGAGAAAGAGGCGAAAGCTACGTTCGCCGCATCGGCGCCCTGGTGCGCGAAAGCGGTGCCCGCGTTATCCTGCGCTCGACCGTGACGCCTCGCGACCGCGCCGAAGCCGAGGCGATGCTCGCCCTCTGGCGCGAGCTCACGGGGTGAGGAGCGCCGGGATCCAGGAGCGTTCCCGCTCTCGTTGACCGGAAACCGCGATCGAGCTATTATGGCCTTATGAGAAGGGCCACGATAACCCAGACCAAGAACAACCTCAGCCGTCTGCTCGACGAGGTCAGGCAGGGGAACACCGTGCTCATCGTGGACCGCCAGACTCCGATCGCCCTGCTCGAACCCTACCGCCCTGAGGCTGTCGGTGCGGGCGACCAGCTGCAGAGGCTCAGCCGCCAGGGCATCGTCCGGCCTCCGGCACGCGAGCTGGGCGCCCTGCTCGACGAGGCCGCCCCGGCGCTGCCCAAAGGGGTTTCGGCCGCGGCGGCCGTAGCTTCCGAGCGCGAGGGGGGGCGTTGAAGTACTGGGACTCTTCAGCCCTGGTGTCGCTGGTCGTCGAGGAGGCGCAGAGCAGGGCGCGCCGGGCGATCGTGCGCGACGATCCGGTGATCCTTACCTGGTGGTTGAGCGGCCTCGAGTGCGCCTCAGCGTTGAACAGACTGCATCGCGAAGGCGCCCTCACCGCCGAGGGGCTCGACCGGGCTCTGAGCCGGTTGCAAAGGCTCGCGGCTGCGTGGGCGGAGGTGCAGCCGGGCGAGCGTGTGAGGGCCCGCGCTTTCAGGATCCTGCGCCTGCACCCCCTGCGCACCGCCGATGCCCTGCATCTGGCCGCATCCCTGGTAGGGTGCGAGGAAAGCCCGGCGTCGCTGCCCTTTGTCTGCAGCGACGAGCGCCTGGCCTCCGCTGCCCGCGCCGAAGGATTCCCGGTGCTGTAGGCGCCCCCGGCAGGGGAGCGGCGCGGACAGGGCTCAGGCCGGGACCGGAGCCGGCGCCTCGCGGCCCCACTGCACGGCCAGCTCGGCGTAGCGGATCGGCCGGGCGGGGTCGAAGCGCTTGAGCTCCGATAGCTTGCGCCTGCGGCGGATCAGCGTGGCTATGGGCCCCGCCTCGGAGACGTCGCCCACGAGCACGGCGCCGACGATGCGGTCGTGGGCGATGACCAGCTTGCGCCAGCTGCCGTCGCTGCCGCCGGCAAGCACCCGCGCGGACTCGTCCGGCGGCTCGGTCATGCCGATCGACGCGACGGCGACGCCGAGGGTCTCCATCACGTTCATCTTGAGGGCGCCCATCGTCGGCCGGGGCGCCTCGAGGAGCATGTTGGCCCCGGCCAGCTCGCCCTGGGCCACGGCCTCGAACCACGTGGCGCAGATCGTTTTCTTTCCGCGCACCAGCATGTCCGGCGCTTCGGCGCAGTCGCCGGCGGCGAACACCCCCGGCCGGTTCGTGCGCGCGTACTGGTCGACGAGCACGCCGCGGGCGGTCGCGATCCCGGCGGAGCGGGCCGGCTCGACGTTCGAGCGGATGCCCTTGGCCAGGATTGCGATGTCCGCGGGGATCTCCTCGCCGCGCGAGGTCGTGATCGAGCGCAGGCGGCCGCCCCTGGCGGTGATGCCGGCCGCGTCGGTGCGCGTAAGGATGCGCACCCCCGCCTCGGCGAGGCGCCGCTGCACGATCAGGGCGCCGGGCTCGTCGAGCATGCGCGACAAGAGGCGGTCGGAGGAGACGACGATGGTGAGCGAGAGGCCCAGCTTGAGAAAGGCCCTGACCACCAGCAGGCAGATGAGCCCCCCGCCGATGATGACCGCGTGGCGCGCGCCGGAGGCCACGCGCTCGCGGATCGCCAGCGCGTCGGCCATGCTCTTGAGCGGCGAGACGCCGGGCGAGTCGACGCCCTCGATCGCGGGGATCGCGGCGTGGCTGCCGGTGGCGAGCAGCAGCCGGTCAAAGGGGAGGCTCGTGCCGTCGTCGAGGGCGAGCGCCTGGCCCTCGATCGCGACGGCCTTGCGGCCGAGCAGGAGCCGAGCGCCGAGACGCTCGACGTGACCCTCGGGGCGCAGCCGCAGGTCGGTGCGCTCGCCGCTGACGAGGTAGGGCAGCATCACCCGCGAGTAGGCGGGCATCGCCTCGTCGGAAACCAGCGTGACCGGGCAGCGGGCGTCGAGGCGCCTGATCGCCTCCAGCGCGGCGAGGCTGGCTGCGCTGTTGCCGACGATGACGATGCGCGGCACGCGGCGCCCCGGTCAGCCCTTGGCCGCTTCGGCGACCTTGCGGGCAAAGTCGCGGCCCTTGGGCGCGGCAGCCAGCTCGCTGTCGCGGAACTCGAGGGCGCCGTAGGGGCAGAAGCGCACGCACTCGGGGTCGCCGTTGCAGGTGTCGCACTTGGCGATCACCCGCTCCTCGGCCTCGAACTGGATCACGCCAAAGGGGCAGGCGAGCATGCACATGCGGCAGCCGATGCACGCCTCCTTGACGAAGCGCACGAGCCCTTCGCCCTGCAGCAGCGCGCCCGAGGGGCAGACCTTGACGCACGGGGCGTCGGCGCACTGGAAGCAGGTGACCGGGATGTGCTTGAAGTCCTCGGCGAACACGTGGACCTTGATGCGGCTGCGTGACGGGGCAAAGGCGCCGGTCTTGGCCAGCGAGCAGGCCAGCTCGCAGAGGCGGCAGCTCGTGCACTTGCTGGTGTCGACGACGATCATGCGGCTCATCGGGCGCCTCCCTTTCCGACGGCCGCCAGATGGGCGGCCGCCTCCTCGATGCCGAGCTCCTTGAGCTTGGCTGCCGTCGGCGTTCCGTTGCGGTCGTAGCCGCGCAGCTGGTAGTACTCGGCGAGGGCCTTCTTCAGGTCGCTGTCCGAGATCACCTGGTCCTTGGAGGCGCCGTCGCGCAAGCTCCTGGACAGCTTGGCAGGCAGCCGGTCGTCGGCCCGGCCCCCCGGCCGGCCGCCGCTCTCGCGCACGGTAAAGACGCGCCCCAGGGTGTAGGCCCGGTCGCCGATGGCCATCTCCTCGTCCAGCGAGAAGTCCTTCCAGCCGGTGGCGGCCGCGATCATCCCCGTCACCTCGTCGGTGTTGTGCAGGCCGGCCACGCACAAGCTCATGAACGAGCAGATGGGAATCGAGTTGATGAAGGACGTGTAGTTCTCCGCCTGGCGCACGGCGAACGGCTTGCCCTCGAGGGTAAAGCGGTCAGCCGCTTCGACGACGCCGATCTCGGGCCAGGCGTTCGGGGCGCTGATCGACGGGTCGTGAAAGCCCTCCATGTGGTCGGCGCCGCGGGGCGCCGTGGCGTAGGAGAGGCCGAGGCCCTTTTTGCCCCGCGCCTCGTGCATGCCGAGCTCGAGACCCTTGACCTCGACCGCGAGGCCCGAAGCGCCGAGCTGTTTCGCGGCCCTCCGCGTGCCCTCGGCGAGCAGGTCGCCGATGCCCTCGCGGGAGGCGATCATGTCGAGCAGCCTGACCATGGCCGCGGCGTCGCCCCACTCGAGCCTGAAGCCGATCTGCTTTTCCGTGAGCAGGCCCTTCTCGAAGCACTCCATCGCGAAGGCAATCACGGAGCCCGCGCTGATGGTGTCCAGGCCATAGGCGTTGCACTTCTGGTTCAGCAGGCCGATCGCCTCGATGTTGCGGTTCTCGCACAGCGAGCCGAAGGCTGCGACGGTCTCGTACTCGGGCCCCCCGTACTCCGGCCGCACGCCGCCAAAGGCGCCGCCGGACACGCGCACGACCCGCGTGCACCCGACCGGGCACGCCTCGCAGGCGCGGTGGCCGATGAGGATCGTGTCGGCCATGCCCTGGCCGCTGATCCGGCTGGCGTACTCCCACGTGCCGGTCTCCCAGTTGCGGGTCGGCAGGATGCCGTCGGCCGACAGCCCCTCGACGCCTCCGGCCGTGCCGAGGCGGCCGGCCGAATCGCCGAGCCACCCGTGCTTCTTGATCTTGGCCAGGTTGGAGAGGGCGTGCTCGCGAAAGGCCCGGGCGTCGGCCAGCGTGACCCTGCCGGTGCCGCGCACGGCGATCGCCTTGAGGTTCTTCGAGCCCATGACAGCGCCCATGCCGGTTCGGCCCGCGGCGCGGTCGGTGTCGTTCATCACGCAGGCAAAGCGCACCGCCTTTTCGCCCGCCGGTCCGACGCTCACGATGCGCGTCTCCAGGTCGCCGGTCTCGTCCTTGATCTTCTGCTCGACCTCGAGCGTCGGCCGGCCCCAGAGATGGCGGGCCGGACGGATCTCGACCTTGTCGTTCCTGATCGCCAGGTAGACCGGCTCGGCCGCCCTGCCCTGCACGACGATGCCGTCGTAACCCGCGTACTTGACCTCGTGGGCGACGAACCCTCCGGTATAGGCTTCGCCAAAGCCATCGGTGGCCGGGGACTTGGCCAGCACCGTGTAGCGCCCGGAGCCCGGGGCGAAGGTCCCGGCCAGGGGCCCCATCGCGAGCACGAGGCGGTTGTCCGGGCCCATCGGGTCCGCGCCGGCCGGCACCTCGTCCAGCAGGATGCGCGCCCCGAGGCCGCGGCCTCCCAGGTACAGGCGCGCTCTGCGCTCGTCGAGCGACTCGACCCAGCTCCTGCCGGTGCTCAGGTCGACCCGCAGCAGCCGTCCAGCGTAGCCGTGCATAAGCCCCCCTTGATCCGGCATTCTAGCGGGCCGCGCGCCGCCGTCAAGCCCGCCTGTCCAGGCCCGTCGCGCAGGTTGACAAACGTTCGCGGCTGCCCTTTCATTTGGGGCGGGAATCTCCGATCTGGGGAGCGGCCGGTGACAGGCAGAGGCGGGTTCTGGGCCCCGTGGTCGACCTACGTCAAGCATCGGTACGTGTATCTGCTCGTCCTCCCGAGCCTCGCCTATTTCCTGTTGTTCCGCATCGCGCCCATCTGGGGCCTGCTGATCGCGTTTCAGGACTACACCCCCTTCGGCGGGTTCTTTGGCAGCCCGTGGGTGGGCTTCAAGAACTTCGTGGACCTGTTCCGCACGTCGACCTTCGGCCTGATGCTCCGCAACACGATCGCCATCAACCTCCTGAGGCTGTTCTTCTTCTTCCCCGGCCCCATCGCGCTCGCCATCATGCTGAGCGAGATGAGGCACGAGGTCGCCCGCCGCCTCAGTCAGTCGATCGTCTACCTGCCGCACTTCCTGTCGTGGGTCGTGGTGGCAGGCCTCACCTTTTCGCTGCTGTCGGTGGACATCGGCATCGTCAACAAGGCCCGCATGCACTTCGGCCTCGAGCCGTACTCTTACCTGTCCTCGCCGGGGCTGTTCTGGACGATCCTGGTGTCGCAGAACATCTGGCGTGACACCGGCTGGGGCACGATCATCTTCCTGGCCGCCATCTCGGGCATCGATCCCAACCTCTACGAGGCCGCGGTCATCGACGGCGCGGGCCGGTTCCGTCAGATCTGGCACATCACCGTTGCGTCGATCCGCCACACGATCGTCGTGCTGCTCATCCTGCGGCTCGGCCAGATGGTGAGCGTCGGCTTCGAGCAGATCCTCCTGATGATGAATCCGCTCGTGATGGACGTGGCCGAGGTTCTTGACACCTACAGCTACACCCGCGGCATCCTCGCGGGGGAGGTGAGCACAGGGGTGACCGTGGGGCTCTTCAAGAGCGTCATCAACATCATCCTTGTGGTCGGCGCCAACTCCCTGGTCAAGCGGCTCGGCCACGAAGGCATCCTGTAGGGAGGCCGCGATGAGCTTCGTGCACAAGCGCGGCTTCTCCCTCTTCGACGCGGTCAACTACCTCTTGGTGGCGCTGATCTCAGCCGCGTGTCTGCTGCCCTTCGTCTACGTCGTGGCCGTCTCGCTCACGTCTGAGGATGTCTACGTCCCCTTCGACTTCCGCTTCTTTCCCAAGAGGCTGTCGTTTGAGGCCTACACCTACATCCTGTCGACGCGCACGTTCATGGATGCGCTCTACAGCACGGTCTTTGTCACGACAGTCGGCACGGCGCTCAACCTGCTGTTCACCTTCACTGCGGCCTACGGCCTGACCAAGCGGGAGCTGCCGCACAGGGGCTTCATCAACGGGCTGATCGTCTTCACGCTGGTCTTCAGCCCCGGGATCCTTCCCAACTACCTGCTGGTCCGCACCCTCGGCCTCCTCGACAGCTACTGGGCGCTCATCCTGCCGGTGCTCAGCAACGCCTGGAGCCTGATCGTCGTCAGGAGCTTCATGGAGTCGCTGCCCAAGGAGCTGGAGGACGCCGCCTGCATCGACGGCTGCAACGAGTTGATGGTGTTCAACCGCATCATCATCCCTCTCTCGATGGCCTCGATCGCGGCCTTTACCCTGTTCTTTGCCGTGGCCCACTGGAACACCTACTTCGAGGCGCTTATCTACATCTCGAGCAGCCGCAAGCGCACGCTGCAGGTCCTGGTCAAGGCGCTGGTCCTGGACGCCAGCTCCAACCTCGCCGGCTCGACGGCGGCGTACACGGACGAGATCGTCGTGCCTTCGGAGGTTCTGCGCCTGGCTTCGGTCGTGCTCGCGATGCTTCCGATCCTGCTCCTGTATCCGTTCCTGCAGAAATACTTTGTCAAGGGCGTCATGCTCGGGTCGATCAAGGGATAGCCGTGGACAAGGAGGAGCCGTAGTGAAGCTGATGAGCAAGGGGCGCGAGTACACCCTCGCGGTTGAGGGCTGCCGGGATGTCGTGGTCGCCCGGCCCCACGACCCTCCCGCGAGCGCCTCGTGGGAAGAGGCGGCCGAGAGGGCCCTCGGGAGCCCGCTCGACGGCAGGAAGCTCGAGCAGTTCGACCTGCGGGGCAAGAAGGTGTGCGTCATGGTCGACGACTGGGGTCGGCCCACGCCCGCTTCGCGCATCGTGCCCGCCATCATCGCCAGGCTGGAGCGCGCCGGAGTCAGGGACGACGACCTGGTCTTCGTCACCGGCAGCGGGATGCACGACCCGATGAGCGAGGAGGAGCTGAGGCGCAAGCTCGGCGAGGCCACCTGCGACCGGTTCCGCTGCATCGCCCACGACGCGGGGGATCCGTCGCGGCTGCAGTTCATGGGCATCACCGACTTGGGAACGCCGGTCTGGATCAACACGGCGGTGGCCGCGGCCGACTTCAAGATCTCCGTCGGGCGAGTCTACCCGCACGTGTCCTACGGCTACGAGGGCGGATACAAGATGATCGTGCCGGGGGTGGCGTCCTTCGAGACGATCGTGCGCGACCACTCGCTGAACTTCTCCCCGCACTCCATCTACGGGAACGTCATGAAGAACCCCAGCCGCGCCGAGGCCGACGCGGTGGGGAGGCTTGTGGGCCTGGACTACGCCGTCAACTTTGTCGTCGGCTTTGACGGCAAACCGGTGCGGGCCGAGGCCGGCGCCGGGGTGGCCGAAGTCTTTACCGCCTGCGCCCGCTTCGGCGAAGAGCACGTGTGGGGCACGCGCCTGGGCCGCCGGTTCGACGTGACCGTGCTGGCCGCCGGTCAGGAGGCCGACAAGGGCATCGAGGAGAACCCGACCTACTACGTCGGCCTGGCGCTCGACGTGACCCGCGAGGACGGCACCATCATCGTGCTCATGGACGAGACGGTCGCCAGCAGGCGTCGCACGATCGAGGGGATCGACCTGAGCGAGCTCGCCCTGAGCGACCTGCTGCGGCTGCACGAGAAGCGCACCTGGAACCTGAGCGAGCGCCAGGTGCAGCACCACATCAAGGCGATCCGCGGCGAGTTCTACGAGCGACGCATCATGAGCCTGCACAAGCAGCGGCTGTTCATCGTCTCCGACCGGTTCTCCCGAGCCAAGCTGGCCAAGTACAATGCGCGCCACTTCACCGACCTCGGCGTCGCCTTCGAGCAGGCCGTAGCCGGGCGCAAGGACCTGTCGGTCCTCGTGATCCCCGAGGGGCGCAGGACCTTCCCGCTGGTCGAGTACAGCTGCTGAGGGGCCGAGCTTGCGCGGACGGGTTCTTGCGTCTATAGTGTGTTGCGCACTGATTCCAATCTCGTGAAGGGAGGTGTGTCATGCGTTCGTGCAAACTGATCGTGGTTTTCCTTCTCGCCTGCGCCGCGGCGGGGTGGGCCGGCGGCACCGAGGAGGGGACGGGCAAGCCGCAGGCCAGACCGGTCTTCAAGATGGCGACGGCCCTGTACTCGCCGGTCAACATGCAGGACGACTTCTGGAAGGGCCTGTGGGACCTGGCCGGTGCCGAGCTGGACATCGAGTGGATCAACTACACCGAGTTCGATACGAAGTTCGATCTCATGGTGGCTTCGGGCAACCTGCCCGAGATGCTCTCGATCGAGGGCGGGGCGCAGCCGTCGCTGCTCAAGGCGGTCAAGGCTGGAGCCTTCTGGGACCTCACGCCGTTTCTGGGCGACCTGAGCAAGTACCCCGGCATGAAGAAGAACGTCTCGGACCGCGCCTGGACGTTCATGAAGATGGGCGGCAAGGTGATCCGCTTCCCGCGCCCCCGGGCCTTTGTGAACGTGACGACGCTGGCGCGGGCCGACTGGCTGGCCAAGTGCGCGATCACGGACCTGCGCGTGGTGACCACGGACCAGATCCTGCAGGCCCTCACGACGATCGCCAAGAGCGACTTCGACGGGAACGGCAAGAACGACTCGCTGGGCGTGATGTTCCACGAGGACTACTCGGCCGCCTTCGGGGCCTGGGACCTGGACCTGGAGCCCAACGGGGACCTGCTGCACTTCAAGCTGAGCCCGAACTACGTCAAGTTCGTGGACTGGTACGCGAAGCTGTACGCCGCCGGGGCCATGTCCAAGGAGTTCTCGGTGGTCAAGGACAACCAGATCATCGAGCTGTTCTCCTCGGGCAGGATCGCGCTCTACATGAAGAACGCCTGGCACTACTTCAACATGGAGCGCGAGATGCGCAAGGTGCAGCCGACAGCCGACGTGGGCATCATCGCCGCGGTCAAGGGCCCCAAGGGCATGTACTCCGCCTTCGACCCGGGCTTCGTCGGCTGCATCGTGATCAACAAGAAGGTCCCGCAGGACCGGATGCTCCAGATGCTCAAGTTCATCGATCGGACGCTGAGCGACGAGGTCAGCCACTACATCTACTGGGGCAAGGCGGGCGTGCACCACACGATCAAGGACGGCGCCGAGATCCTCACCGAGAAGGGCGCCAAGGAGATCAACAACTCGACCAACATCCCGTTCGCGATCGCGGCCCGGGAGTGGTTCAAGGTGGACTCGCCGATCGCGCCCCGAGAGTACAACGAGATGGTGCGCAAGGAAGCGGCTGTGACCTATGAGTACGGCCGCGTCAATCCCTGGCGTGTCCTGATCTCCGACACGTGGGTCAAGGAGTGGCCGAAGTTCGACCAGGAGTTCAACACGATGCGCACCAAGGCGATCTCCGGCGCCATCCCGATCCAGGAGTTCGCCGACTACCAGGCCAAGCTGCGCGCCAACCCCGCGCTGCAGCCGGCGTTCAAGGAGTTCGCCGCCGCGCGCAAGGAGTACTTCCCGAACGGCAACACCAAGTTCGGCCGATAGCGGCAGCGCCGCCGAGAGTGCATTCGGCCCGCCGACCGGACGCCCGGCCGGCGGGCTTTTTTGTCGGAGGCTGCCGGGATGAACGGGAAGGAGAGCGCTCGCGCGACCGTCGCCTTTCTCGACGACGCCGCGACCAGGACCTTCACTGTCGACCGGGGGCAGCCGTCGGGAATCGTTGACACGGGCGCCGTCTGTTTCGGCGATCCGCTCTACGCCCTGGGGCTGACACGAATGGCCCTCTCGTCCGAAGGGCTTCCCGCCACCTGCGCCGATGCCTGGGCTGAGGCGCTGGACGCCGGCGACGCCGCGCGCGCCGCGGTCGAGTTCGACCCCGCCGTCTTCTGCGTCGACTTTCTGAGCGAGCTCGGGCAGCGCTTCAACCGGGACGGCGCGCCGCAGCCTCAGCCGCGCCGTGTTGCCGCGCTCCAGCGGATTCTCGACGAGCCGCTATCGCGGCTCGACCGTTTGACGGGAGCGCTGCGATGATCGCGGCCGTGCTCTTCGACCTGGATGACACGCTCGTCGCCTTTGACGCGGTCAGCGAGAGCTCTTGGCGGGCGGTGATCCGCTGGTACTGCGCTGACCGCCCCCTCGACCCTCAGGCCCTGTACGCGGCGGTCGGGCGGGTGAGCGACCGGTACTGGAGCGACCCCGAACGGCACAGGGTCGGCAGGCTCGACATGGCGGCGACGCGCCGAAGGATCGTCGCCGAGGCCTTTACGAGCCTGGGACTGCCTGCGACCGACGCGGACCTTGTGGCCGACCGCTACGGCCGCGTCCGCCTCGAGGCGATGTATCTGCTGCCGGGAGCCCTGGAAGCTCTGGCGGCCCTGAGGCGCTGCGGGCATCGCCTCGCTCTGCTCACCAACGGCGACAGCGAGATCCAGCGCTGGAAGATGCGGAGGTTCGGCCTCGAAACGCATTTCGACGCGATCCTCGTCGAAGGCGAGCTCGGCTTCGGCAAGCCCGATCCCCGCGTCTTCGAGCTGGCGCTCTCGCGCCTCGGCGCCGCAGCCGAGGCGGCCTGCATGGTGGGCGACAACCTCGAGTGGGATGTCGCGGGGCCCCAGCGCTTCGGGATCCGGGGCGTGTGGATCGACCGCAAGGGCGCGGGAGTTCCCCCGGGGGCGACAGCCGTTCCCTGGCGCGTGATCCCCGATGTCGCCCGCCTGCCCGACGCCCTCGCGAAGGATCCTTGATTCTGGTAGGCTCGGCAGCATGAGCGTCCCCTCGTTCGGCATCATCGGAGTCGGCGGCTATGGGGCGCGCCACCTCGCCTCGATCCGTGCGTGCGAGGCCGAGGGACTGTGCGCTCTCCGCGCCGTGGTCATCCGCGAGCAGGAGAGGGAGGCTCAGCGGGAGCAGGAGCAGCGGCTGCGCGATGGGGGAGTGCGCATCTACCGCACGTACCCGCAGATGCTCGAGCAGGAGCGGGGCAGGCTCGACGTCGTGACCGTTCCCGCGGGCATCGACCAGCACGCCCCGCAGTCGATGGCTGCGCTGCAGGCGGGCTTTTCCGTGCTGTGCGAGAAGCCGGCAGCGGGCAGCCTCGAGGAGGCGCTGCAGATGCTCAAGGCCAGGGACGATTCCGGCAGGTTCCTGGCGATCGGCTTCCAGTATCTCTCGGCGCCGAGCATCCAGAAGATCAAGCGGCTCACCCTCGAGGGGCGCCTCGGGCGGCTGGTTGAGGGCCGGGGATGGGCCGCCTGGCCGAGGACCAGCCTCTACTACCAGCGCAACTACTGGAGCGGCAGGATCCGGGTCGACGGCAGGACCATCTACGACTCGCCGATCCAGAACGCGGTCTCGCACTTTTTCAACAACCTGCTGTACCTGGCAGGAGGCGGCGCGGACGAATGCGCTGTCCCCCGGACGGTGTACGGCGAGAACCTGCGGGCCAACGCCGCCATCGAGTCGCCCGACACGCAGTTCATCAGGGTCGAGACGGCAGCCGGCGCGACCCTGTCGTTCGCCGCGACCCACGCCGCGGCCGCAGTGGCGAACCCCGTGCTGGAGCTCAGCTACGAGTCGGGCCGGGTCGTCTGGCAGCAGGACGGCCGCAGCCGGGTGTACCGGGGCGGGACCCTCGTGGAGCAGTTCGACGACGACGGGGTCGCGATCGCCGACCAGATGTTCCGCGGCGTCGCCGCCGCCGCTTCCGGCGGGCCGGCCCCGCGGGCGACCATCGACAACGCCTGGCAGCACGTCGCCTGCGTCGAGGCGCTGTTCGAGTCGTGTGCGGTGGCGCAGATACCGGCGGACCACGTTTCCGTGATCGAGGTGGCCGAGGAGCGCTCCCGCGCCCGCGGCGGCCCCTCGCTTCAGACCGTCATCGCGGGCATCGATGAGATCCTGCGCACCATGTTCCGCGAGGGCAGGAGCTTCGCCGAGGTCGGCGCGCCGTGGGCGGTCAGGGGCCGGCCGGTCGGCCTGGCGTGACGCCTGAAGCGGCGCGCTGATTGCGCACGAGGCCGTTTCCCGCTACATTGGCCGGACCCAAGGAGGAACCAAGGATGACCAGATCGCGCGTCCTCGTTCTGGCGCTGCTGCTGGCCCTGGCCGGCTCCCTCGCAGCCCAGCAGACCCTCACGGTCTCTACGTGGGGCTTCAACATGGACCTGCTCGACAAGAACCTCACCAGGCCCTTCGAGCAGAAGAACAACGTCAAGATCGTCTACGAGACCGGCAACAACGCCGACCGCCTCACCAAGCTGGCGGCCCGCAAGGCCAACCCGGTGGTGGACGTCGTGCATTTTGCCGGCAACTTCACGCTGCGGGCGATCCAGGAGGGCCTGCTCGCCCCCTACGACCCGGCCAAGATCCCCAGCCTCGCCGAGCTCTACGACTGGGCCAAGGACCCGCTGGGAAACCGCTACGGCATCGGCTACGCGGTCTCGGCCTACGGCCTGTTCTACAGGACCGACATGGTCAAGCAGCCGGTCACGTCCTGGGCCGACCTGTGGCGCAAGGACCTCAAGGGCTACGTGACGCTGCCGGCGATCTCGACCACCAACGGGCCGGCCACGGTGTTCATGCTCGCCCGCGCCCTCGGCGGCGGCATGGACAACACCGAGCCGCTCTGGCCCCGCCTCGGCGAGCTGGCGGGCAACCTGGTGACCCTCTACCGCAACTCCTCCGAGATGCTCACCCTCGTCAAGCAGGGCGAGGCCTGGGTCGGAGCGTACCCGAGCTTCTCCTGGGGGCAGCTGCTCGACACCAAGGTGCCGCTCAAGGCCGTGATCCCCAAAGAAGGCCTCACCGGCTTCCAGAGCATCGTGAGCGTGGTCAAGGGCGCCAAGAACGTCGACCTCGCTCACAAGTACATCGACTGGATCCTCTCGGAGCCGCTGCAGCGCCAGCAGGCCCTCGACCTCGTCGACTCGCCGACCAACCGCCGCGTGGTCGTGCCGGCCGAGATCGCGCCCAAGCTGACCTACGGCGACGACGTGATCAAGTCGCTGATCTTCATGGACGAGGTGAAGGTCGCGGCCGTGCTGCCCGACTGGGTCAAGCGCTGGAACGCTGCGATGGCGAAATAGCCGCCGCGGGATGAAGCAGCTTCGACAGCGCCGGACGCTGGCGCTCCTGCTGGCTCCGGTGCTGCTGTTCCTCGCCTTCTTCTTCGTGCTGCCGCTGCTGATCGTCCTCGGAGGCACCGTGCGCTCCGAGGGCGGAGGCTTCTCTCTCGAGCGCTACACCGAGTTTCTCGCCGACCCGCAGGTGCTGCGGGTCTACTTCAGGACGCTGGGGCTGGGGGCGATCGTGACGCCGATCGCCGCCCTCGCCTCCTACCCGGCGGCCTACGCGATCGTGCGCATGGGCCCTGCCCGCCGCTCGCTGCTGATGTCCCTGGTCGTGCTGCCCCTCATGACCAGCCCCGTGGCGCGCACCTACGCCTGGCTGGTGATCCTGGGCCGCTTCGGCCTGGTCAACAACACCCTCAAGTCGCTGGGCCTGATCCAGGCGCCGCTGCGCCTGATCTACACGCCGCAGGCGATCGTCGTGGGCCTGCTGCAGCTCTTTCTCCCCCTCATGGTGCTCTCGCTGGTGAGCGCTATGGAGAACATACCCGACGACCTGGAGGAGGCGGCGCGCAGCCTCGGGGCCGGGCCGCTCGGCGCCTTTTTCAGGGTGACCGTGCCCCTGTCGATGGACGGCCTGGTGATCGGCGGCACGCTGGTGTTCACGGGGTGCATCACCGCCTACGTCACGCCGGCCGTGCTCGGCGGCACGCGGGTGCTCACCCTCGCCACGCTGATGCAGCAGCGGGCGCTGGTCCTCATGGACTGGGAAGGGGCGACGGTGGTGGCCGCGGTCATGGTCGTCACCACCCTGATCCTCTACACGGTGCTGCGCTCGCTGAGGCCGCGCACATGAAGCGCTCCTGGGGCCCCGCGGCGGTGCTGGCCGCCGTCTACCTTCTGTTGCTCGGCCCGTTCCTGGTGATCATGATCGTCTCCTTTGGCGCCGACTCCAACATGTCCTTTCCGCCGAGCGGCTTCTCGCTGCAGTGGTACGGCAAGGTGCTCACGGTGCGGATGTTCCGCGACGCCTTCTGGACCAGCCTCTGGCTGGCCCTGGCATCGACGGCGACCGCGCTCGCCCTGGGCGTTCCGGCCGCCTACGCGCTGGTGCGGTTTCGGTTTCCGGGCCACGGGCCCGTCGAGGTCGCCCTCTCGTCGCCGGCGGTGGTGCCGGCCCTGGTCATCGGGCTCGCGCTCCTGCGCTACTTCGTGCTGTTCGCCACCCTGCCGATCTTTCTCGGGCTCTACTTCGGCCACACCGCGATCCTGCTGCCCTACACGGTGCGCGTGGTCTCCTCGAGCCTGCGCAACTTCGCGGTCGACGTCGAGGAGGCGGCGGTGAGCCTGGGCGCGAGGCGGCTGCGCGCCTTTGTTTCGGTGGTGCTGCCGAACATCCGCGCGGGCGTGGCAGCGGCCTTTATCCTGGCCTTTATCACCTCCTTCAACGCGGTGCCGGTCTCACTGTTCCTGACCGGTCCGGGGGTGACGGTGCTGCCGGTGCAGATGCTGGTGTACATGGAGTACTACTTCGATCCCACGATCGCTGCGCTCTCGAGCGTGCTGATCGTCATCACGGTGCTGGTGGTGCAGGCGGCCGAGAAGGCGCTGGGGATATCGAGGTACGTGTGAAGGAGACCGCGGAAGACCGCGGCCAGGTGGACTCTGATGGCGTTTCTTGAAGTGCAGGAGCTGACCGCTGGCTACAGCCGCAACCGGCCTGTTCTCAGCGGTTTCTCGCTGGCCGTGGAAAAGGGCGAGCTGGTCTCGCTGCTCGGCCCCTCGGGCTGCGGCAAGACCACGACGCTGCGCGTCATCGCCGGCTTTCTCGAGCCCGTTGCCGGCCGCCTCTTGATCGACGGCCGCGACACCACCAGGGTGCCGCCCCACAAGCGCAACATCGGGCTGGTGTTCCAGAGCTACGCCCTCTTTCCCCACCTGTCGGTGGCGGCCAACGTGGCCTTTGGGCTGCGCATGCGCCGGGTCGAGCCTGCCGAAACGGCGAGGCGGGTCGCGTCGGCGCTCGCGATGGTCGACCTGCAGGGGCTGGAGGACCGCCTGCCCTCGCAGCTTTCCGGAGGCCAGCGGCAGCGGGTGGCCCTGGCGCGGGCCCTGGTGATCGAGCCGGACCTGCTGCTGCTCGACGAGCCGCTCTCGAACCTCGACGCCAAGCTGCGCGTGGGCATGCGCGCCGAGCTCACGCGGCTGCAGAGGCGCCTGGGCATCACCATGGTCTACGTGACCCACGACCAGGTCGAGGCCCTGAGCCTCTCCGACCGCATCGTCGTGATGAACCGCGGCCGCATCGAGCAGTCGGGGCCGCCGCAGCGGATCTACCGCGAGCCTGCCACGCCCTTCGTGGCGGAGTTCATGGGCTTCGACAACCGCTTCGAGGCGCGGGTGGCCGAGGTGCGGGGCGGCTCGGTCTGCCTGGCCGCGGGCGTGCACACGCTGGAGGCGCCGCGGCGGCCAGGCTGGCAGCCGGAGCCGGGCGACGCCGTCTCGGTCCACGTGCGGCCCGAGTCCGTGGGGCTCGCAGCCGCGCCGCCTCCCGACGCAGCCTGCCCGGCCAACAGCGTGCCGGGCGAGATCCTGTTCCGCACCTTCCAGGGCTCGAGCCTGCAGTACCTGGTGCGCACCGAGCTCGGCGAGCTCACGGTCAACATGGCGGGCGGCCACACGCCGTGGCCGGAGGGGCCGATCACGGTGCTGCTGCCGCCCGAGAGCCTGATGGCCGGCCTCGCCGAGCCGAAGCCGGCGGCGGCAGCCGGAGCCAAGGAGGTCCAGCGATGAGCGATCCGAAGCCCGACGTCCAGAGGCACATCCGCTGCGGGCGCGGCGACGTGGCGCGCTACGTCCTGCTGCCCGGCGACCCGGCGCGCGCGGGCCGCATCGCAGAGCGCATGGAGGGCGCCCGCAAGATCGCCGAGAACCGCGAGTTCACGATCTTCACCGGCTCCACCGGCGGCGTTCCGGTGAGCGTCTGCTCGACGGGCATCGGCGGTCCGTCGGCATCGATCGCCCTGGAGGAGCTCGCCAACATCGGAGCCGAGGTGTTCATCCGCGTCGGCTCCGCGGGCGGAAGGCAAAAGGAGATCCCCATCGGCACCCCCGTCGTGCTCACAGCCTGCCACCGCGGCGAGGGCACCTCCCGCGCCTACCTTCCCCCCGAGTTCCCCGCGGTCGCCGATCTCGACGTGACCAACGCCCTCGTCGAGGCCGCGCGCGAGAGCGGCTTTGGCTTTCGGGTCGGCATCGGGTTCACCCGCGACGCCTTCTACAACCAGGACCAGGCGCTCAACCAGCTGCTCACGCGGGCGGGCGTCGTGGCCGCCGAGCAGGAGGCGGCGCTGCTGTTCGTGGTCGGCTGCTGGCGCCGCGTGCGCGTCGGCGCGATCGTCGGCACCGACTCCAACATCCTGCTCGAGAAGCAGCCGACGCAGAGCGAGAAGGAGGCGATCTACCGCGAGGGCGAGAAGAAGGTGCTCGGCATCGCCTTGCGGGCCGTGCAGATCCTCGCAGCCCGGGGAATCTAGTGGCGGCCGTCGACCTCCTGCTCACCAACGCGGTGTTCGCCGACGTGGCGCTCCTGCGCACGTTCCGGGGGTGGGCCGCAGTCAGGGATCGACGCTGGATCTACGTAGAAGAAGGCAGCCCGCAGCCCGGCCTCTCCGCTTCCCGCTCGCTGGATCTCGGCGGAAGGCTCGTCGCGCCGGGGCTCATCGACAGCCACATGCACATCGAGAGCAGCCTGGTGACGCCCCGCCGCTTTGCCGAGGCCGTGGTGCCGTGGGGCACCACCGCGATCCTGGCCGACCCGCACGAGGTGGCCAACGTGGCGGGCGAGGAGGGCGTGCGCTGGATGATCCGCGCCTCCCAGGGCCTGCCGCTGCGGATCTACCAGGCGATCCCGAGCTGCGTGCCCGCCACCTCTGCCGACCTCGAGTGGACCGCAGCGCGCATCGACGTAGAGGCCGTGCGCAGGCTCTCGGCCGAGCCCTCCGTCATCGCCCTCGGCGAGGTGATGGACTACAGGCGCGTGGTCGACGGCGATCCCGCGATGCGGGCGATGGTCGAGGCTGCGCGCGGGGCGGGGCTGCTCGTCGAGGGTCACGTCCCCAGCCTGCGCGGCACCGAGCTCTCGGACTACCTCTCGTGGGGCATCGGCAGCGACCACACGCTCACCGATCCCGGCAAGATCCGCGAGGAGATCTCCAAGGGTGCGGCCGTGATGCTGCAGGACAAGTCGATCCGCGGCGACACCATGGCGGCGGTGGCCGCGCTGGCCGATCGCTCGCGCGTCCTGCTGGTCACCGACGACACCGAGCCGCCGCTGCTGCGCCAGGGACACCTCTCGCGCATGGTGGCCAAGGCGATCGACCGCGGCCTCGGCGCGATCGAAGCGCTCGCGTCGGCCACGATCCGGCCCGCGCGCTACCTCGGCCTTCGCGACCAGGGCGCGATCGCTCCCGGGTTTCTGGCCGACTTCATGGTGATGAAGGGCCCGGCCGCTTTTCCGCCCGACGAGGTCTACGTCGGCGGGGATCTCGTCGCGCGCGGGGGCCGCTTTGCCGCGGCCCTGCCGCCTGCGCCGCCTCCTCCGCCGCGGGCGCCGGCGGTGCCGGGCCCCTTCGCGCAGGCCGACTTCCAGCCGTTCCCGCTGCCTCTCCCGCGCGGCCTCACGGCCCACGTGGTGGTGATCGAGAGCGAGGCGACCAGCCTGACCGGCCTGGAGCGCCTCGCCGTGCCGCAGGAGGCCGCGCGCTTTGCCGCCGGAGAGGCGCTCTGGGACCCGTCGCTCGCCCTCGCTGCGGTGGTCGCCCGGGACGCCTCGTCGCGGGCCGCGGGCCTGGTCCGCGGCCTCGGCCTGCGCGAAGGCGCCTTTGCCTCGAGCTTTGCCCACGACAGCCACAACCTGCTGGTGGTCGGCCGCGACTCAGCCTCGATGGCCGTGGCGGCCAGCGAGGTGGGCCGCATCGGGGGAGGGCTCGTCCTGGTGGCCGGCGGCCGCGTCGAGGCGACGCTGCGCCTTCCGCTTCTCGGCCTGATCTCCGACGAGCCGGTCGCGGCGCTGGCCGACGAGCTCGAGGCGATGGAGGCGGCCCTCGCCCGCGCGGGCATGAGCCGCCCGCGGCCCTTCCTCATGCTCTCGCTGCTCGCTCTGAGCGTGAGCCCCCGCTTCAAGCTTTCCGATCGGGGGGTCATCGACGTCGAGCAGCGCAGGCTGCTGCCGCCGTTCTTCGTGGCCGGGGAGGGCGCGTGAAGGTCGAGCGCCTGCACGCCACGGTGATCGATCTTTGCCGTATCCCGAGCCCTTCGCGTCGCGAGCGGCGCGTGGCCGACTACGTGAGGGGGCGGATCGCCGACCTCGGCCTCGCGCTCGTCGAGGACGACGGGGCTGCGGCGCTCGGAGGCGACACGGGCAACCTGTTCGTGCGCACCGAGGGCGGCAGCGGCGAGCCGATCTTTCTCTGCGCCCACATGGACACCGTGGCCGTGCCCGATCTCGACCCGATCCCGGTCGTGGTCGAGGCGGACCGCATCCACACCGGCGGCCGCTCGCCGCTCGGCGGCGACGACAAGGTCGGCGTGGCGCTGGCCCTCGAGCTGCTCGCCGAGGCGGCGGCCAGGCCCGGGGAGGCGAGGCCGCTGGAGGCGATCTTCTGCGTACAGGAGGAGATCGGCTGCCGCGGCTCGGCTCACGTGGATCCCGCGCGGGTGCGCTCGCGCCAGGGCTTCGTGCTCGACGGCGAGACCGAGCCGTACTCGGCGATCCGCGAGGCGCCCACCAAGGACTGGTACCGCATCGCGGTGACGGGGCGGCGCGCCCACGCTGCCGTGAACCCCGAGGACGGCCGCAACGCCGTGCGGGCAGCCGGAGCCCTCGCCGCAGCGCTGCCCGGCGGCCGCATCGGAGCCGGCGCGGTGGCCAACGTCGGCTCGCTCTCCGGCGGCGGCTCCACGAACGTGGTTCCCGATCGCGCCGACCTGGTCGGCGAGCTGCGCTGCCTCAGGCCCGCAGACCATGCGGCGTGGCGGCGCCGCTTTGAGCGGATCGCCGAGCGCGTGATGCGGCGGCACGGCACGAGCGCCGCGCTCGAGTGGGAGCGCGCCTACGACGGCTACTTCGTGGCAGACCAGGAGCCGTGCGCGCGGATGTTCGCCGCCGCCTGCGAGGGCGAAGGTGCGAAGGCAGCCTTTGTCCATTCTCTCGGGGGAGGCGATGCCAACAACCTCAACGCCAAGGGACTGCGCTGCATCGTCTTCGGGCTCGGCATGGAGGCGATCCACAGCCCGCAGGAGCAGGTGGTCTGGAGCCGCCTCGATCGCTCGGCGGCCCTGCTCGAGCGGATCGTGTTCGCGGCGCGGTAGAACGCAGGGCCGCGGCGGGCGCGGCTTTGACCGCCGCACGGCCGCAGCAAGGAGGGGCCATGGAGGAGCAGCGCGGACCCGGCCGGGTCGTGTACCGCTACGAGAAGAACCGCGACTACCGGGTGATCTTTGCCAACGGCGCCATCGGAGGGGTGACGCCCCGCGGCGACGTCAAGTTCGACCTGTTCATCGAGTACGTCGATACGCCCGAGGAGACCGTCCACTCCGTCACTCCCGACGGGCTCGGGCCGGAGATCGAGCGCACGCCCAGCGGCCCGGCGTTCACGCGCCAGTCCCAGGTCGGCGTGATCATGAGCCCCGGTCAGGCACGCTCGCTCGCCCACTGGCTCATGGGCCAGGTGGACGCCATGGAGAAAAAGGCGCGCGGGGGCGCGTGAGCGGGGTGCAGGAGGCGCCGCCGGCAGGCGACAGGCCGCCCGAGCGCAAGCACGGGGATCCGCGCGGCGGCGCGCGGCGCAAGCCTGCGCAGCCCGTTTCGCGGCGGCTCGACTCGGAGCGGAAGACGGAGCCCCTGAAACCGGATCCGGACGCCGCAGGCGAACGACGTGTGGACGGACAGCCGGAAGACGCCTCTGCCGTCGGTGAGGGCACGCGTGGAAGCGTCAACGGGAGTCAAGTCGAGGCAATCACCTGGCGGGCGGCAACAGACCTCGCCCTGCGCTTCGAAGGTCCTTGCCCGACTGCGCCATCGCCGGCCGCTACGCCGGCAGATCGCCGTACTCGCTCCACAGCGTCTCGTCGACGAGAGCCCTGAAGGAGGAGCGGCCTCCTGCGCGAACGCCGTCAGTACCAGTCCTGGATGTCGTCGAATTCCGGATCGGTCCATTCGGGCAGCCGCTCCTGCGGCACAGAGGCTGTCATCTCGCTCGGAGCCCGCAAAGGCCACGCGGCTACCTCCGCGTTGAAGTCGGCCGGTCCGCTGCCTCGGACGAATGTTGCGTCATAGTCGCGGTAGGTGTCGCAGGTGTGCTCGATCGACTCCGGGACCAGGACATCGATCTCGTGGACGTGGACGCCGGTCGATCGGGACATGAACACGTAGAACCTCTCGTCGGAGGCTGTAGTCCCTCCCGCCGCGTATTCCATGCGGTAGCTCGAGAAGTTCGCGTACTGCGAGGACGGGTTGGCAACGCTTTACTGCCGGTAGACGTAGGCCGGATCGTCGACCAGGCCGCTGGTGTCATCGAGATCATACTCCTCGTAGATGATGGTCGAGCTGTCGGTGGAGGCCATGCGGCTGTACTGCAACCCGTCGGCGCTGAACATCGCGGTCGCGGTGATTGTCCCTCGCGGGTGGTCGGGATCCGGGGACACGCTCGCCTCGAGGCGGATGTGCGCTTCGACGTACTCCCACTCGGCGTATTCGTTCAGGATTGTCACCCCCTCGGTCGTCAGCTAGATGTCGAGGCTGGTAGTGCCCTCGCGGTGAACCTTCATCTTGGAGAAGGTGAGGTGCTGACCCCATTTCGTCTCGGCGGGGGTGGTCGGCAGGGTGATCGCGGCATCCTCGGCGATGGACCTCCTGTTGCTGTGCAGATGGTCCTTGACGTATTTGACGGCGAAGTTCGTGAACATCTGACAGCCGTAGACATCGGCCAGATCCGGCGGATCCGAGACCAGGTACGTGGGCGCCTCGGTTTCGAGGTCGCTGGTAGTCGGCGAAAGCGCCGGAAGGTCCGATCCGTCCGGGGTGAACCTTACGTCGAGAGTCGCGATCCGGTCCGCGAGGGCGGGCCGTCAGTCCTCCTCGTCGGACCCGCCGCAGCTCGAGTACCCGACTGCGAGCAGTGCCGCCGCTGCGGCACCGATGATCCGGAGCAATCCGCGTGACATGGGCATCCTGCCGATCAGCGTCGGTCGTTGCACATCACCGCGTCCTTTGGCGCCCCGGTGTTGTTCTATCGACAGGCATCGGTGCCGGACGCCGGGGTGTGAATGCGGTTCTTGACCAGGCTGTGCGGGCAAGACGCCCGGTCTCGGAGGCTCCTGTGAGATCTTGACGGCGGACCGGGCCCGTTCGATCCGTGGCGGCGACCGCGGCGGGGGCTACTCCACGCCGCCGATGCGCTGCGCGCGGCGCACCACTTTGACCATGCTGCGGAGGCCAAGCTTCTTCATCACGCTCGGGCGACGATTCTCTGCTGTCCGGTGGCCGATGCCAAGCTCGCTGCCGACTTGTTTCGTCGACAAACCCTCGGCCGGCATCCGGAGCACCTCCTGCTCGCGTTGCGTGAGCAGGCCGTACGATTCGGCTGAAGCCTCCCCGTGAACCAGGGCGTTGCGCGCGGCCATGTCGGGAATGTGCCGCATCGTGGGCCGGTCGAAGAACATCTGGTTCTGCGCCACGAGCTTGAGCGCCTCCGCGAGAATCCGCGGGTCGGTCCGGTTGGTGCGGTGGCCGTCGATGCCCGCTCGCACGGACTCCAGGACGTCGTCGGGACGGTCGTGCATCGTGAGCACCACGAGCTTGGCGGCGGGAACCGCGGCCCTGAGCCTCGGCAGAAGCTCCGTCTCCCCGACGTCGGGCAGGCTGAGGCCGACGATGACGATCTCGGGCCTGTGGACCGCCGCGTGGTGCGGCGACGAAGCCGCGTTCCGATACTCGGCCACTACGTCGAAGCGGCCGCAGCGGCCCAGCACCGCCCTGATCCCTTCGCGGACTGATCCATGGTCATCGATGAGCGCCGAGCTGTGTCTTTTCGTTCCGGAGCTCCGTGATCGGGATGGCGGTCTTGACTGCCGTTCTCCCGCCGGCCCGGGATGAGACGGTGAGCTCCCCGTCCAGCAGCTGCGCGCGCTCGCGCATGCCGCGAAGCCCGACGTGCAGGCCTTCGGCCGCACCGCTGCTCCATATGCCACTGCCGTCGTTCGCCACCCGGACTATGAGGCGCGGGTAGGAGACCGCCAGCGTGACCCTGATGCTCTGGGCCTCGGCGTGCTTCACGGCGTTGGCAAGCGCTTGCTCCGCCATACGATAGATCTGAATGGCCACCTGCGGAGGCACCTCCAGGTGTTCCGAGCCTGCCGGACTGAACCTCGCGGGCAGCCCGCTCGCAGCGGCGACCTCGCTGCACAACCGCCTGATGCTCGTCGACAGCGACGCCGTCAACCCCGGAATGGGCCTGAGGCCGCGCGAGCGAGTCGTGACCCGGTCCATCGTTTCGCAGACAGCGCGGGCCGCCGACGCGTCCCGCGGCCCCAGCATCGGAAGCATCGCGCACAGCCTCTGGGCGATGTTGTCATGAAGATCGAGAGCGATGAGGTGACTCCACCGCTCGTAGTCTTCGATGAGGTGGCGCGCGAGTTGATGCGCCTGTTTTCGAGCCGTCTCCTGCCGGCTCTCGTTCCGCCTCATCGCGCGATACACCAGCGCCACAGGAATGGCGGCCGCGACCAGGAAGCAGGGAATATCCCTGAAGCAGAGCGTCTGTTCCTCGGCCAGACGCTCAAAGACCCCCGATAGCTCGGCGAGTGCCGCCTCCAGCGAACCTCTGTCTGGCGCCTTCGGTCCCGCCTCGTGGTCCGCTCGTTCCGCAGCGAACCCTGTCCGGCGCTCCCATGCGGCAGCGACGCCGCGCAGTCGCTTGGCCATTTCGGGCCGGTGGGTCGCCATGCTGTTGAGAAACGTGCTTCCGAGCACGCGGGGCAGCGAGACCTCGACCCTGCGCTCGACTTCCGCCGCCACGGCCGAAGCGCGCTGATGCCCTGCGACCAGCGGACCTTGCTGCGCCGCCGAAGCGATCCTGGCCTCGAGGATGGGCGCCCCTGTCTGCCGGAGCACCGACTGGACGCGCCTGTCGATGACCACCATGGCGGTGGCCTGAGACAGGACGGCGAGCACGCAGAAAAAGAGCACTCCCACGGCTTCGTGCGATGCTTTTTTCTTTGGCCCCCACGTTGACCGGCCATCATCAGTGGTGCAAGATCGCCGCAGCGGCGTCCATGGAACGCTTCGGGCGGTTTCAGAGGACCTACCCCAACAACCCCCGGCTCATCGCCACGAGCATCGCTGTGTTCGTCCCTGCCCACGCCGCATTGGAGCGGCTGAACGCGCTGGCCCATCTTCCGCTCTTCATGGACTCGATCTTCACCGCGATTGGCGCCGCACTCTTCGGAACACTTCCGGGTGTGATCACGGGTGTGCTCGCCAACCCGGCCATGGACCTAGGCTATGGCCTCAACGGGCAGCACGCTCCGTTTGCGGTCTGCAGCGTTGCTGCCGCGCTGATCGCGGGTGGAATGGTCGCCCAGGGTCGCTTCTGAACGCTCAACCAGGCTGTCTGGGCGACGCCTGCAGCGGGTTTCTCGAATTCCCTGCCGGGATCGATCATGGTGGTGTTCCTTTTCGGCGGAACTACGCAATCACAGATCGATTTCATCGTCCCAGGCCTGGTTGCGCTCGGTCGCAGCGTCTTCTCCGCGGCCTTTCAGGCCCGGGTCCTGGCAAACACCGTGGACAAGTCGGTAGCGGTGCTGCTCGAGTTTCTCGCATATAGGTGGCTGTCCGCGAGAGACCCGGAGGGCGAAGCGGAGCAGGCGATCGATCAGACGGGCATGTAGCCGCCCTCTGTCAGTGACCGCCCCCGATCATGGGAGAACCCCGTGGTCGGAGCGAACGCGCGAAAGGCAATCCTGAGCGCCGTAGACAGCGATTTTTCGGCGGCCGCCGTCGGAAGGCGCGGAATCCGCGGCCCCGTCATCGCGGCGTTTGAAGCGGCGCCCACAGCAGTATATTTTGCCAAGAGCTGCAAACAGGAGGTACGGCATGAGGCAGGAGCAGGAAAGCGCAGCTCTGGTCGTGATCGACCTCCAGAACGACTTCTGTCCGGGAGGCAGTCTCCCGGTGCCCCTGGGGGACCTCATCGTCCCTGCGGTCAACCGCTTGATGCCCCTGTTTCCCGTGGTAGTGGCTACTCAGGACTGGCATCCCCGGGACCACGTGTCGTTGGCCAGCAACAACCCCGGCGCCAAGCTCTTTGAGGTCGTCGAGCGATTCGGGATCTCCCAGACGGTCTGGCCTGATCACTGCGTGCAGGGCACCTCGGGCGCGGAGCTGCACGCGCAGCTCGACGTACCGAAGGTGGGCCTGATCCTGCGCAAGGGCATGCGGCGGGAGCTGGATTCCTACTCGGCCTTCTTCGAGAACGACCGCCGCACCTCCACCGGTCTGGCGGGCTACCTGCGCGAACGGGGCGTGACGACGGTCTATCTCTGCGGGCTGGCCGCCGACGTCTGCGTGTACTACAGCGCCATGGACGCGGTCAGGCTTGGTCTGTCGACGGTGGTGGTCGAGGATGCTGTGCGCGGACTCGACCTGCCGCCGGGCAGTCTCGCCCGGCGCTTCGGCGAAATGCGCGCCGCCGGGGTCAGGATCCTCCAGTCCGCCGCCGTGGCCGAGGCGGCCGGCCGCAGCGGAAAAGAGCCTGCATGAACGGCGAGGGCTCCTTCAACTGCGCCCTGCTCACGGACTTCTACGAGCTGACCATGATGCAGGGCTACTTCGTGCACGGCCACAATCCGCGGGCTGTCTTCGAGATGTTCTTTCGCCGCCAGCCCTTTGACGGGGGGTTCGCGGTGTTCGCCGGGCTGGAGACGGCCATCAGGACGCTCCTGGAGTTCCGCTTTTCCGACGATGACCTGAGGTTCCTCTCAGCGCAGAAGATCTTCCGCAGTGGATTCCTGGACTACCTGCGGGGCTTCCGCTTTACCGGCGACATCCATGCCGTGGAGGAGGGAACGATCGTCTTTGCGAACGAGCCCCTCGTCCGCGTTCAGGCCCCGCTGATGGAGGCGCAGATCCTGGAGAGCCTTCTGCTGAACATCCTGAACTTCCAGACCCTGATCGCCACCAAGGCGGCGCGGATCTACCTGGCTTCCGAGGGCGGCACGGTCCTGGAGTTCGGCCTGCGCCGGGCCCACGGGGTCAACGGCGCCCTGTCGGCGTCGAGGGCCGCGTTCGTCGGCGGAGCGGCTGCCACGTCCAACACCCTGGCCGGCAAGGTGTTCGGAATCCCGGTGAGCGGCACGATGGCCCACTCCTGGATCATGTCCTTCGAAAGCGAACCGGCTGCATTTGCGCGCTACGCCGAGGTGTACCCGGAAAGCTGCATTCTGCTCATCGACACCTACGACACCCTCGAGAGCGGGCTCGAGCACGCCATCGCAACGGGTTTGAAGCTGAAGGAGCAGGGACACATGAACTTCGGCGTCCGGCTCGACAGCGGCGATCTGGACTACCTGAGCAAGAAGGTGCGGGCACGGCTCGACGAGGCGGGGCTCGAGCACGCCAGGATCGCCGTCTCGAACGAGATCGACGAAGAGGTGATCAGACAGCTCATCAGCGACCACGCCCCTATCGACCTCTGGGGCGTCGGTACTCACCTCGTCACGGCCAGGAGCGACCCCGCCCTGACGGGAGTCTACAAGCTGATGGCCATCGAGCAGGGGGGCAGGTTCGTTCCCACCATCAAGGTTTCCAACAACCCGCAAAAGATCACCGATCCGGGGATCAAGCAGGTTCATCGCTTCTACAACGGCGCGGGGATGCCGATCGGGGACCTTCTGGCGCTGGAGGAGGAGACCCTGGAACCGGGCCGCAGCTACCGCTTCTACCATCCCAGGTATCCCTACCGTTCGTTCGAAGTCGCCGAGTACAGCCGCACCGAGGCTCTGCTGGCCCCGGTGGTGCAGTCCGGCAGGGTGATCGCGGAATTCCCCACACTCCGGACGCTGCGGGAGCGTTGCCTGCGCAACCTCGGCCGCCTGGATCATGCCTACACCCGTCTCGTCAACCCGCACGTGTACAAGGTTTCGCTTTCCGAGAAATTGAAGGATCTGAAGTTCGGCCTGATCGCGGAGTACGAAAAGCGGGGGACCCGCCGGTAGCCGGTTGCCGACCGACCGCCTTTAGGGCCTGCCCCGGCCTCCGGGGTGCACAAGCGGATCGCCGGGCGTATGCTGGACGAAACACAGCGGAGAGGGTCCGAGATGGGCAAGACATGTCGCCGGTACAACGAGACTTCCGGGATGAAGAGAGCCTGCGACAAAGGGTTGCTGGACAGATCCTGGATCGACAAGTACTGGCTCAACGGCGGAAAGAACTGTGTTCGCAGGCGGCGCTTCGAAACCGAAGGGTACGTTTCCCCCGACTACGTGCTGCCCGACGGCACGGTGGACCGGAAGCTCAAGAAGATCATCGAAGAACGCGGTCACTTCTAGACTTCCACGCGGCAGGAGTACCGGCCGCGCGGCCGCCGCGCTCAGGACTTGAGCGCTCCGGCCGAGAGGCCCTGCATCAGGTACTTCTGCGCGAAGAGCGCGAAGAGAATGCCCGGCAGGGCCGCGATCGTGCCGCCGGCGCAGATCTGGTTCCAGTTCACGAAGATGTCGCCGATCGCGTCGAAGCAGCCGACGGTCACCGGCTGAGCCGCGCTCGTCGAGGTGAAGACAAAGGCGTAGATGAACTCGTTCCAGGTCCAGAGGCAGGAGGCGATCGCCGAGGAGGCGATCCCCGTGGCGCTGATCGGCACCACGATGCGCAGGAACGCGCCGGTACGCGAGCACCCATCCATGATTCCCGCCTCGATCAGCTCCCTGGGAAAGCCGTCGAGAAAGCTCTTCATGATGAGCACCGCGAACGGACAGGTCAGGTAGACGTTGGCGACGATCATCGACGGCAGCGTGTCCGCCAGCCCCAGGCGGGTGATCACGAGACAGAAAGGCAGCAGCAGCGACAGCGGGGTGATGCGGGTCAGGACCAGAGAGGTGAGCACGGCGTCGGCGCCGCGAAAGCGGTAATGCGAAAGGCCGCAGGCTGCCGGCGTGCCGGCCGCCGGCCGTGTCGCAGTCGACTCCCTCCACGCCCGCCTGCACGAGCATGCCGCCCTCGCCGGACACTCCCCGGACGAAGATCGCCAGAACCTTTTCCGGATGTTTGCACGATGACGTGACGCAGATGTAGTGGCGGATGGGGGCCTGGTACTTGAGCTTCGAAGGCTCGCCGCCGCTCACCTTGAGGGGCGGAGCGATGACGGCGAGCTCTTCGCGCTTGCCGCCGGCGTTTCGGAACTCCTGCACGGACCACAGGCGCAGCCGGGAACCGCAATTGCCCGACACCTGCTGTTCAATGAACTGCTGCTTCGGGTCACGACGTATTCGGGGTCCGTCAGGCCTTCTTTGTGCAGCTTGCCCATCCATGCCAGCCAGCCCTTGCAGCCGGGCCGAATGCAGTTCGGCACCACCCGCCCGTCCCGGACCGCGACGCAGCAGCCATCGAAGGCGCCGAGTCGGTGCGGATGAGGAGGCCCCACTGGTTCTGCTTGCCGTTGCCGTCCGGATCCCTGTCGCGGGAGGAGACGTAGAGCTTGTACTCGTCGTCCACGGTCTTGATCGACTTCAATTCCGTGTTGACGTTCTTCAGCCACCAGCCCCGGACGCCGATGAGGTGGGGCGTCGGATCGTGGCGCATCATGGGAACGCCCACGATCTCTCCCTCGATCCGGAACAGGTCCCAGACCTCGTCGGGCTGCTCGGACTTCAGGGCCTTCGTCTTGGGGATCAGGTCATCGAGGGGCTTCGGGAGACCATCCCGAGCAGACTGGGTGAGCATGGCCTTGTTGGCCCTCGACAGCAGCAGGTAGTCGGGCACGTCGCCGGAGGCCATCACCGTGTTCACGTTGGCCTCGTAGTTGGAGGCCGCGGCGATGATCTCGCTGTCGACTCCGATTTTCCTTTGTGTGGTAGACGCATGGGTTGTCGCTGACGTCGCGGCCCTCGCTGTCCGTGTTGACCGAGGCCAGGTACTTCACCGTGACCGTTTCGGCCGCCGCGGCCGCCCGTTGGGTCTCGGCTCCGCCGGACGCAAGTACCGCCGCCGGCATCCCGGTGGCCAGAAGGAGAGCCGCCGGGAACACAACGCATCTTCTCATGACTCTGCTGCTTGTGGAACAAGATGGATCAGCCCCTGATCGGGCCGATCATGACCGCCTTCACGAAGTGCTTCTGAATGAACGGGCAGACGAGCAGACGAGAAGTATCGGCAGTGTCGGTCACGATGGCGGTGGTCTGGATCGAGAGAAACGGCACCGTGTACTCGTCCGGATCCTCGTACATGTCCGTCGCCGTCGCCCCCGAGGTCAGGTCCATCAGGTAGACCTGCAGCGGCCTGAGGGTCGACTTGTTGACGTAGAGGATGACGTCCATCAGCGTGTTCCAGCGATAGACCGAGACGAAGAGCGTGATGGTCATCAGCGCGGGCAGCGACAGCGGCAGGTGCATGCGGCTGAAGACGGCGAAAGCATGGGCCCCGCCGATCCGGGTCGACTCCTCCAGGCTGTCGGGAATGCCGGCGAAAGAGCGCGTGAGGATGATGATGTTGAAGGCGTTGAACGCGGGAGGGATGATCAGGGCCAGGAGGGTATCGAGGATTCCCGTGTACCGCACGACCAGGCATGTCGGTATCGTGCCGCCGCTCAAGAGGATCGTGAGGACCACCTGGAACATGAGCCGCTTCCGCTCCGCCAGCCTCCGGCTGGCCAGGGCGCAGCCCATCATCGTCTGAACCGACAGCGCCGTCGCCGTCCGCGCGACCGTGACCTTGAAGGCATTGAAGAAGGTAGCCTGCCGCAGAATCATGTTGCAGGCCTCGAGGGAGAACCCTCGCGGCAGGATGGTGATCGCCCCCATCCGCACCCGCAGGGGGTCGCTCAGCGACACCCTCAGCACGTAGTAGAAGGGAAGCACGCACACAACGGCAAGGAAGACCGGCAGAGCCAGAATGATGATCCGTCCGACGGAAACTCCGCGAGCGACCGTCACCTGATGCTCCCCTGAAAGAACGTCCTGGTGACAGGGTTGCTCGTCGAGATCAGCACCAGCCCCACCAGCGACTTGACCAGGCCGATGACCGTGGTCAGCCTGAAGCGGGCGCTTTCGATCCCGACCCTGTACACGTAGGTGCTGATGAGGTCCCCAGTTTCGTACACCGTCGGGTTGTACAGCACGTAGACCTGCTCGCAGCCGATGTCCATGAACCTGCCGATGTCCAGGAGCAGGATGACCACTACCGTCGTCGCGATCCCGGGCAGGGTGACGTACCAGATCTCGTGTCTCGTGCTCGCGCCGTCGATGCGCGCCGCATCGCAGAGCTGCCGATCGATGCCCGAAAGGGCCGCCAGATAGATGATCGTGCCCCAGCCGGCGTCCTTCTCGATCCCCGAAAGCACCACGATCGGCCTGAAGAGCCGCGGGTTCGCCGGAAAGAAGATCGGCTCAAATCCCGGCGCCTGCAGCGTCTGGTTGACCAGCCCGCCTTGGGGCGAGAGGAACTGCATGACGATGCCGCCATGGATGACCCACGAGACGAAGTGGGGCAGGTAGATCAGGGACGGGATGACGCGTTTGGTCCCAGAGTGACGCACCTCGCTGAGCATCAGCGCGAGGACGATCGGAACGGAAAGGCGGAGGACCTGAGGCCGACCCATCGGCTTCCGAAGATGCCGCCGGAAAGACTGAAGTTTTCGAAGCAGATGACGAGCCCTGCCATGGGCAGGTACTTGTACGCCAGCATCAGGAGGAGCCCCGGCAGGAGCATCAGGTAGAGCACACGGTTGCCCGCCGCTCGTGTCCAGGCCACACGAGGATCCGTCACTGCCAATTCTGGGGCTCTCGGCGCTGGGGTCAAGAACGATTTCGGCCGGCGCCGGTCCAGGACTGTTGACATCGGCCGGGCCGTATTGGCAAATTCCCGCTGCAACCGTGATCACCGTCGAGAACCTGACGAAGGACTACGGCAGAACCCGCGCCCTCCAGGGCATCAGCTTCCAGGCGAACCGCGGCCAGATCCTGGGGCTCCTGGGGCCCAACGGCGCCGGCAAGACCACTACCATGCGCATCCTCACCGGGTACCTGCGTCCGACTTCCGGGCGGGTGCGGGTCAAGGACCTGGACATCCTCGAGGAGCCGATCGAGGTCAAGAAGCTCATCGGCTACCTGCCGGAGTTCGCCCCCCTGTATCCGGAAATGCTGGTCTACGACCACCTCGTGCACGCGGCCCGCCTGCGCGGCCTCGAAGCCGAGGCGGCCAAACGACGAATCCCGGAGCTGGCCCGCTTGTGCGGTCTCCGGGACGTGATGCACCGCCCCTTCCGCCAGCTTTCCCGCGGCTACAAGCAGCGGGTCGGCCTCGCCCACGCCATGGTGGGCGATCCGGAGATTCTCGTGCTGGACGAGCCGACGTCGGGGCTGGATCCCAACCAGATCGTGGAGATCCGGGCCATCATCCGCGCCATCGGGCGGGAGAAGACGGTGATCTTTTCCACCCACATCCTGAGCGAGGCCGAAGCGACCTGCGACCGCATCGTCATCATCAATCGCGGCAGGATCGTCGCCGACGGGGCCCCCGAAAGCCTCAAGAGCTCGCTCACCGCGCGCCAGCTCGTGCGGGTCTCCCTGCGCGGCCCGTCGCCCGAGGAGGCTCGGGCGGCGCTTGCCCGCCTGCCGGAGGTCCTGGAGATCGCCGACCTGCCTTCCGCGCGGCCCGGCGAGCTGCGGCTCCAGCTCGCCTGCAGCGCCGACGCCCGCGAATCCGTGTACCGCAGGGTCAGGGAAAGCGACTGGGTCCTGCTGGAGCTGTCCATGGAGGGTCTCTCGTTCGAGGAGGTCTTCCGCGAGATCACCAAGAGCGAAGAGCGGGGGGCATCCTGACATGACGGCCATCCTCGACGTCGCGAGGCGCGAGCTGCGGTACGCCTTCTTCTCCCCGGTCGCCTACATCGTGATCGTCATCTTCCTGGCGATCACCGGATGGTTCTTCTTTTCCGTCTTCTTCCTCAACGGCCGGGCGGACCTGCGCGACTTCTTTGCCCTGCTGCCCTTCACGCTGGCGCTGGTGGTGCCCGCGGTCACCATGCGGCTTCTCGCCGAGGAGTTCTCCGGCGGTTCCTACGAGGTGCTGATGACGCAGCCGGTGAGCGTTCTGGACGTCCTGCTGGGCAAGTACGCCGGTGCTGTGGCCTTTGTCCTGATCATGCTCGCTCCCACGCTCTCCTACGCCCTGTTCGCCGCGGGGCTGGGCGACCTGGACTGGGGCCCCGTGGCCGGAGGCTATTTCGGGACGGTCCTGCTGGCAGCCCTGTTCTGCGCGATCGGCCTGCTGGCCTCGTCGCTGACGCGCAACCAGATCGTGGCGTTCGTCACGGCGCTGGCGATCTGCTTTTCCCTGGTGCTGCTCGAACGGGTGCTCGTCCTGCTGCCGGCCTTTCTCGCCGGGCCGCTCCAGTTCCTGGGCGTGACCTCCCATTTCCAGAACGCCGCCCGGGGCATCATCGACACGCGCGACGTGGTGTACTACCTGTCCTTCACCTTGCTGCTCCTCGACCTGACGCACGTCGTGCTCCAGGAGAGGAACTGATGATCCGCGGCCTTCTGCCACCGGTGCGCCACGCCCGAACGCTCCTGATTGCCGCCGTCGTCCTGCTGCTGAACCTGGCATCCACTACGCTCTTTGTCCGTTTCGACCTGACGCGGGGCCGGATTCACTCCCTTTCGCCGACCAGCCGCAGGGCCGTGGCGGAGCTGAGGGAGCCGCTGACCGTTCGCGCCTTCTTCTCGAGGAACATGCCGGCTCCCTACAACTCGATCGAGCAGGAGGTCCGCGACCTGCTCGAGGAGTATGCACTGTCGGACCGGGGGTTCTTCAGCTACTCCTTCTATGCCGTGGGGGACGAGGACCCGGGCGAGGGCGAGGGCGAAAAGCTGGCCCGCAGCTACGGGATCTTTCCGATCCAGATCCAGAAAGTCGAGAGGGACGAGGTCAACCTCGTTTCCGCCACCATGGGGCTCGCCTTCCTGCACGGCGACCAGGTGGAGATCATTCCTTCAGTCACCACCACGGACCGGCTGGAGCTTCGGATCACCGAGGTCATCACGCAGCTCTCCAGCAGGATCAGCCGGCTCATCGCGCTGGAGAGCGATATCCAGGTGCGCCTCTACCTGTCGTCCTCGCTCGTGGCGGTCGGCAGGGAGCTTTCCGTCGTTCCCGAACAGGTGCGGGACGTCGTCGACGGCTTGAACCGGCGCTACCGGGATCGGCTCACCCTGGTTCATCTCGACCCTTCACAGTCCGGCGAAGCCGCCGTCGAGGCCGCGCGGTATCAGCTGGCGCCCGTGCGGCTCCGCAGGCAGGACCAGGAGGCCTACGCAGGCGTGGCAGTGGTGCTCGGGGATCAGGCCTACGGCGCCAACCTCCTCGCCCGCGACCTGCTCGGCTACAGGCTCCTGGACCGCGCTGCGCTGGAAACCACCATCGAGGACATGGCCAAGGCGGTGCTCGGCATCCACGAGCAGGTCGGCTACCTGGCCGATTTCGGGACGCCTCCCTACCGCGGCGCCCCCTCCGCGGGCTCGTCCGTGCAGACCGATCTTTCGCGTTTCTACGGGCTGCTCTCTCAGGACTACCGGATCGAGGGCGAGCTGCTGGCCGAGGGGCAGATCCCGGAGTCCCTCAAGTCCTTCATGGTGGTGTCGCCGCGGGAGCGTCTCAGCGACTGGGCGCTCTTCCAGATCGACCAGTTCCTGATGCGCGGCGGGTCGCTCCTGGTGTTTCTCGACAGCTTTGACGTGCTCGTCGATCGCGGCCCGTCGGGCGGCGCCTACGGCCGGCCCGTCTACATCCCCCGCGAGACGGGGCTGGAGCCTCTCCTGGAGCACTACGGCGTCCGCGTGCGTCCCGTCACGGTGATGGACGAGAAGAGCTTCGTGCAGCGCGAGCGCGACCCGAGGGGCGGGGTGCGCGAGACCCCGATCTATTTCGCCCCCGTGATCCAGGAGCAGGGCTTGAACCGCGACGTTCCCTTTGTGCGCAATCTGGACGGCCTCGTCGTGGTGAGCAGCTCCCCGGTGGAGCCGGTCGAAGCGACGGACCACGTCCGCATCGTGCTCTCCTCCTCGCCCCGCTCCTGGGAGATCGACGCCGAAGCGATCAGCGCGGGCGGACTGATGATGGCGCGGCCCCCCGCGGCCGAGCAGACCAGGAGCATTTCGCTGGCGTGTCTGGCGGAGGGACCTTTCAGCAGTTACTTCGCCGGAAAGCCCAGACCACAGCGGCCCGGGGCGCCGCCAGCGCAGGGCCGCTCAGCGGCGGATGCCGCCGTCCCGACCCTTCCCGGCGACGCGGTCTCGGTGGACCTGCCGTTCCTGGAGCAGGGGAAAGGCCGTCTGTTCGTCATGGGCACCTCGTCGGTGCTGGGCAGCAACGTCCTGGATGCGCAGGGCACCAACCCCAACGCCCTTTTCGTCCTGAACCTGATCGACGCGATGAACGGGCGCGAAGATCGCGCGGTGATGCGGGCCAAGGGAGAGCGATTCGCCCGCTTGCGGGAGTCGCCTGAGGCGCTTCGCGCCTTCGTCAAGACCTTCAACATCGCGGGACTGCCCCTCCTGGTGGTTCTGGCCGGCGTCGCGGTCTGGATGCTGTGGAACGCGCGCGCCCGCAGGATCCAGGCCAGGTTCGCCTCCGAGGCGTCGGAGGAGCAACCGTGAAGAGGGCGCGGAGAAGTCTCGTCACATATTCCGTGCTGGGGGCTCTGATCCTGGCCCTGGCCGGCTACCTGATCCTGCGGGATCGCGACCGGATGCGCTACACCCTGCCGCGTCTGCCGTCGGTGGCGCAAGCGGACGTCGAGAGGCTTTCGGTGCAGCGCAAGGACGGCGGCTTTGCCGCCACCCGCGCGGGCGACGAGTGGCGCCTGGAGCCGCGGGGCTACCGGGCGGATCCTGACCGGATGCGGGCCGCCGTCGATGGCGCGGTGGATCTGAACCTCACCGAGCTGGTTTCGGTCACGGGCGACTACCGTCGCTACGGCCTCGACCAAGGCGCGGCCCTGATCGTCTCCCTCGAGGGCCGGGGTACGGTGCTGCGGCGCTTCGAGGTCGGCGAGCGCGCGCGGACCTACAGCCACACCTACGTCCGCCTCGAGGGCGACGATCGGGTGTTCCAGGCGGCCGGAGACCTGCGCGCCGTCTTCGACCTGGACGCCGAGGGGGTGCGGGACAAGCTGGTCCTCTCGTTCGACGCCGCCAAGGCGAGCAGGCTGCGGATTGAGCGGGGCGCGGCGGTTCTGGAGCTTTCGGCGCGGACGGTCGAGGCGGGTAAGCGGGAATGGCAGGCTTCCGATGGCAAGCCGCGGAAGCCCGAGCCGGTGGAAGACGCCCTCCGCAGTCTGTCCCGTCTCGCCTGCCAGCGCTTCGCCGAGGAGCCGGACCCCGGCGCCGGACCATGGATGACCGTGCTCGTCACGGTGGAGAACGTCGAGCATCGCCTCACGGTGTTCCCCAAGAAGGAGAGCACTTACCCCGCCCGTTCCTCCCAGAGCGAGTACCTCTTTCATCTCTCCGCGTGGCAGGTGGAGAACATCGAGAAAGCACTGGCCGCCGGACCACAGACCTGAGCGGCGCGGGAGCGCCCGGGCGCTCGAGGACCCGGGGGCGGCGATTCCCTTTCGGTACCGCGGGCCCAGGCTGTGCGCCGTGCCTGCGGGAGCAACAGCGCGCCCCGCATGCCGTCAGTCTTGAGCCCGAGGGGGTGCTGGAGGCCGACCTCCGCTGCGGTCCCTGGGGCAGCGTCCGGGTCGGGGCCTGGACCGCGCACTGTCCGGTGCTGGGACTCGTCGAGTGTCCTGTGTCTGCGGCGGTGGGCCATTGCTGTTGATGGCTGAGGCCGACGACGGCAGCTCAACTGCGAGGGCCGTCCGAAGGGCGAGAGGCAGGGCCGCCGCCGAAGCTGTCCCGGCGGACTGCCGATCGGCTAACGCTTTGGATTTCGCCTTTGCGGCGGGCCTGTGGCGGCCTCTTTCGAAGAGCGCCGTGCTTGGACACCCTCTCAAATCGACCCCTTGGGTCCAACGAGGGGTTGGGCTGCCAGGGCAGTAGATCATGCCCCTGTCGGCTGATGTCCCGGGGAGCCCCTTGGTCCATTCGTGCGCCTTCAGCCGCGGGTAGCGGATGGACGTTCATCTTTCGGCGCCTGCTCGGAGCGGCATAACCCTCCGGAGGCGATCCTCATCTTTTCCAGTGTGACTTCTGTGCTCGTGCTGGGCGTCGACGGGGCGATGCTGCCCGCGGGCTCGATCCTTGTTTCGGCAGCGGCGCTCACGCTCGCAATCGCGGTGCCGCTGACCCCGACGCTGAGGCGCAGGCGATCGGCGCCGTGTGATCACGCGCCGATCCCGGAGCGTTCGTCCTCATCCCTTGAGCGACCCCAGGGCCAAGCCCGCAGTAATGTAGCGCTGCGCGAACGCGACCAGGATGATCGCCGGAACGGCGGCAAAGAAAGGGGCCGCCGCCATCTCCCCGTAGAGGACCTGGACCTCCTGGGCGAAGTTGGCTACGCCGACGGGAATCGTCATCCCTCTTGCCGAGCTCGTGAGCGAGAGCGCGAAGATGAAGTCGTTCCAGGCAAAGATGAAGCTCAGGAGGGCGGCGGCCGCGATGCCCGGAGACACGATCGGGACGACGACGGCGACAAACGTGGTCGCTTGCCCAGCCCCGTCGATGGCGGCGGCGTCCTCGAGCTCCGACGGAATGTCGGCGAAGAAGCGCCTCAGGATGAACATCGCCACGGGAAAGTTGAGCACGATGTAGGCCATGACCAGGGCCGCCGGGGTGTTGTAGGCCCCAAAACCGCGCGACATCAGGTAGAACGGGCCCACAAAGACGATCGGCGGCAGCATCTGGATGAAGAGGAGCCAGGCCGCCACTGCGGCGCTCACCCAAGCGCGGCCACGCACAGCGGCTGAGGCTGTAGGCGGCCGGCGACGCGATCGCAACCACGATCACCGTGCTGCCAACGGCCCCGATGAGGCTGTTGGCCAGCAGCCGGACGAAATCCCCGCCGCTGCCCGTGAAGAGTGCCCCATAGTTGCTTAGGGCAGGGGCGAACGCGAGCGATCCCGAGATGATGTCGCCGCCTTCCAGGCGATGTTCCTGTGGAAAGCACCTCGCACGGTGAGTAAGTGGGG
>CAZKGO010000033.1:0-44387 GCA_964552235.1 uncultured Spirochaetales bacterium
CTGGGCCGCCACGATGCGGCCGCTGCGCAGGATCGAGATCGCCACGAACAGGCCCAGGTGGCCGAAAACGGCCGTGGAGAGAAATTGCCCGACGTTCACGCCTGGCCTCCTTTCGCGGCGCCGCGGCCCGGGTCGGGGGTCGAGGCGGGGGGCCTCGCGAGCACGGCGTCGAGGACGCCCTTGATGCCGGCGATCTCCGGCGGGAGGATCGAGGTGCTGGAGGCCTCGAGGATCTCGCCGAGCTGGGCCACGTACTGCTCGGCGACGCGCAGAGACATGGCGGCCTGGCCGCCGGGCTGGCGGATCGCCTCGGCGATCTCCCGGATACCCTGCGCCGTGGCCTCGGCGGTCAGCTCGATGGCCCGCGCGCGGCCCTCCGCCTCGTTGATCCGCCTCTGCCGCTCGCCCTTGCTCAGGTTGATCGCCTCCTCCCGCTCGCCCTTGCTCAGGTTGATGCGGGCTTCCTTCTCGCCCTCGCTCTTGAGGATCTCCGCGCGCTTTTCCCGCTCGGCCCGCATCTGCTTTTCCATGGCCTCGAGCACGTTCTCAGGCGGGGAAATGTCGCGGATCTCGTAACGGTTGACCTTGATGCCCCAGGCGTCCGAGGCCTCGTCGACCGCCTTGACGATCGAATCGTTGAGGTGCTCGCGCTCGGAAAAGGTGTGGTCGAGGGAGATCTTGCCGATCTCGCTGCGCATCGAGGTCTGGGCGAGCTGAGCCGCGGCGTACCGGTAGTTCTCGATGCCGTAGCTCGCCTTGGCAGGATCCACGACCTTGAGGTAGAGAAGGCCGTCAACGGTCACCTGGACGTTGTCCTGCGTGATGCAGACCTGGGGCGGGACGTCGATCGCCTCCTCCTTGAGCGAGTGGCGGTAGGCGACTCGCTGGACGAAGGGGATCACCAGGTGCAGGCCTGCCCCCATGGTCCGCCTGTACTTGCCGAACTGCTCGAGGATCCACGCCTCCTGCTCCGGAATGATCCGGATCAGCCTGTAGAATACGAAGAAGAACAGCACGACGAGCAGCGCGGTCATCAACGTGGTCACGGCTGCACCTCCTCAGCTCTGCTGCGATCCGTCCTTGAGCACCGGACGGCAGACGTAGTACGTCAGGTTCTCCCGGGCGAGGATCTCGACGGTTTCGCCCGCCCCGATCTCCTCGTCGTAGCTGTCCGCGCGCCAGGTGGTCCCGCGGAGCCGGATGCGGCCCGGGCTGCCCGGGGCGATCGCCTCCACGACGACCGCCCGCGCCCCGATCGCGTCGTCGCTGCCCGCGCCCCTGCGGCCGAAGCGGCGCTCGGCAGCACGGCGCAGCAGGCCAAGCATGAGCGCCGAGGACGCGAGCCATACCAGCACCTGCAGATGCGGCCGGGACGCGAGGGCGGGCGCGAGCCCCGCGAGCGCCGCGGTCAGCAGGCCGCCGGCGCCGAAAAAGAACACCCAAAAGCCGGGCACGAGGAATTCCGCCGCCATCAGAAGCAGGCCGACGATCGCCCAGACCAACGGCGCCAGACCCATCGCTGCACACCATAGACCGCCAGCCCCGCCGGGTCAAGAAACGGCGGCGGCTCGCGGCAATCCCGGTCGCCCGCGGTATCGCCCCAGGGCTGTCCAGGCCTCTGTTTTGGTCTATAATGCTTTCGGTCACCTGTCATGTCATCACCACAGCGTACGACGGCACAGAGGGGTGCCTCGCCTGACGCAGCGCAGGCCGCGCGGGGGCGCGCGCCCGCGCTGAGCGTGGCCGCGGCGGTCCCCGCCCCCGCCTCCAGCGGTGCAGCGGCCCGCCCCGGCGCCGCGAGGCCCGACCTGCACGAGTCGATCGCGCAGATCAGCGCAATCAAGGACCTCGACTCGCTGCTGGAGCGGGTTCTCCACGAAGCCCGCAGGTTCGCCAACGCGGACGCCGGCACGATCTACATGGCGGCGGGCAACTACCTGTACTTCTCGTACGTGCAGAACGACACCCTGTTCCGGCAGGAGCGCGCGATCGACAAGTACGTGTACTCCCTCACCCGCCTGCCGATCAACAAAAAGTCGCTCGCCGGCTACGTGGCGGTGACCGGCGAGCCCCTGATGATCGACGACGTCTACGACATCAAGACCGACGTGTCGTACACGTTCAACGCCTCCTACGACCGCAAGACCCACTACCGGACGCGCTCGATCATGGTGGTGCCCCTGCGCGCGCCCGAGCAGGACGTGGTGGGCGTGCTCCAGCTGATCAACGCCAAGGATCCCGGCGGCGGCGTGGTGCCCTTTTCGATGCGCGACCAGCAGACCGTGAGCCGGTTCGCCGAGGCGGCCGCCGTGGCTATCGAGAAGGCGCGCGACGCGAGGGAGATGGTGCTGCGCATGGTCGACATCGCGGAGATGCGCGACCCCTACGAGACCACCGAGCACGCGCGGCGGGTCGGCGCCTACTCGACGGAGATGTATCAGGTGTGGGCCGCGCGCCGCGGAATCGTCGCCGCCGAGATCGACAGGAACAAGTCGGCCCTGCGCACGGCCGCGATCCTGCACGACGTGGGAAAGATCGCCATCAGCGACACGATCCTGCGCAAGCCGGCCGCCCTCACCTACGAGGAGAAGGTCCAGATGCGCTACCACACGGTGTTCGGGGCGCGCCTGTTCCGCCACTCGAGCAATCCGTGGGATCGCGCCTGCGAGGAGGTGACCCTAGGCCACCACGAGCGGTGGGACGGGACCGGCTACCCGGGCCACATCGAGGACATCCACGCGGAAAAGGTCTACCTCGGGCCGGGCAAGCGCGGCGAGGAGATCCCTCTCTTCGCCCGCATCGTCGGCCTGGCCGACGTCTACGACGCCCTCGTGTCCCGCCGCGCCTACAAGACGGCGTGGAAGGAAGAGCACGCGCTCAAGCACATCCACATGCAGGCAGGCCGCCACTTCGATCCGGAGCTGGTGGACATCTTCGTGCAGAACCACGAGATCATGGCCGCGATCCGCGCCCGCTTCCCGGACCCGCGCGAATGACCGTCTGGGTCGACGGCGACGGCTGCCCGGCCGCGATCAGGCGCATCGTCGAGCGGGCGGCGGTCAGGCTGGGCGTCGACGCGGTGTTCGTCGCGGCGAAACCCCTGGAGGTGGCGGGGGCGCCCCGGGTCCGCTTTGTGCTCGTGCCCGCGGGCGCGGGAGCCGCCGACTCGCACATGCTCGAGGCCGCGCGCAGCGGCGACCTGGCTGTGACCGCCGACATACCGCTGGCCGCGGCGCTGGCGGCAGCGGGAGTCGACGTCGTGCACCCGCGCGGCGACCTCTACACGCGGGACACGGTGGGCGAGCGCCTGGCGATGCGTGACCTCGTCGCGAGCCTCCGGGGCCAGGGCGTCGAGACCGCGGGCAGGCGCTACCGCGGCGGCCGTCACCGGTTCGCCGCCGTTCTCGACCGCGAGCTCGTCCGCCGCCTCAGGAGCTCATAGCCTTCGGCCGCGGCGGCCGGTGGGCGGGGCCGGGGCCGCGTTTGTACATTCCGCCCATGATCAACAGGTCTCGAGCAACGCGGATTCGTGTCGCCGCCTGGGCATTCCTGGCGGCGGTGGTCATCGGCTGCCGCACGACCCCCGCAGGGAGCCGCGTCCTCCCCGTCGATCCGGCAGTCGTTGTCGGCCGCCTGGACAACGGGCTCACCTACTACGTGCGCGCCAATCGCCGGCCCGAGAACACTGCGGAGCTGAGGCTCGTGGTGAATGCCGGCTCCGTGCTCGAGGACGACGACCAGAGGGGGCTCGCCCACTTCGTGGAGCACATGGCCTTCAACGGAACGCGCAGCTTCCCCAAGGCCGAGATCATCCGGTACCTCGAATCGCTGGGCATCGAGTTCGGGCCCGACATCAACGCCTACACCAGCTTCGATGAGACGGTGTACCGGCTCCAGGTGCCGACGCGCAGCTGGGAATACATCGACACCGCGGTGCGGATCCTCGCCGAGTGGGCCTCGGCGGTCAGCTTCGAAGACGAGGAGATCGAGCGGGAGCGGGGAGTCATCATCGAGGAATGGCGCAGCGGCCGCGGAGCCGAGAGCCGCATCCGCGACCGCCAGCTGCCGGTCCTCCTTGCCGGCTCGCGGTACGCCGAGCGGCTGCCGATCGGCCTGCTGGAGATCATCGAGCGCGGCCCGGCGCAGCGGCTGCGCGACTTCTACCGCGACTGGTACCGGCCTGACCTGATGGCCGTGGTGGCGGTCGGGGATTTCGACGCGGGACAGGTCGAAGCGCGGATCCGCGAGGTGTTTGGGAGCCTGGCGGGGCCTCCCGCGCCGCGGCAACGGCCCCGCGTGCAGGTTCCGGACCACGAGGGCCTGCGGTTCGCGATCGCCACCGATCCCGAGGCCACCGCTTCGCGCGTCGCGCTCTACGTCAAGCGGCCCCCCGAGCGGGTGCGGACCGTGGACGACTACCGGCGCTCGATCGTGCTCTCGCTGTTCACGGCCATGTTCAACGGTCGCCTGGACGAGATGGTGAGGCGGCCCGACTCGCCGCTGCTGGAAGCCGGCAGCAGCCGCGGCAATTTCGTCCGCGAGCTCGGCGTCACGTATCTCGGCGGTAGGACCAAGGACGGGATGATCGTCGCCGGACTCCAGGCGCTGCTCGCCGAGGCCGAGCGCGTGCGTCGCCACGGTTTTACCGAGAGCGAGCTCGCCCGGGAAAAGCAGGCGGTGCTCTCGCGCCTGGAGCGCCTCTACGTGGAGCGCGACAACACGCCCTCGGAGTCCCACGTGCGCGAGTACGTGGGCAATTTCCTCGAGGGGGAGACGATCCCGGGCGTCGAGTACGAGTACGAGCTGTACAGGAGGTTCGTCCCCGGGATCACGCTGCGCGAGATCAACGCGCTGGCCGCCGACTGGATCTCGCGCGAGAACGCCGTTCTCAGCGTGAGCGCTCCTGAACGGCCCGGGCTGCGGCAGCCGGCCGAGGCGGAGCTGGCCGCGGTCTTTGACCAGGTGGCGGCGCTCGCCCTCGATCCCTACCGCGACCAGACGCGCGACGAGCCGCTGGTCGCCTCGCCGCCCGCCCCGTCGCCGGTGGTGGAGGAGCGGCGGATCGATTCGATCGGAGTGACGTGGTGGCGCCTGGCCAACGGCGCCGAGGTCTACGTCAAGCCCACCGATTTCAAGAACGACGAGGTCCTGTTCCGGGCGCTGAGCCCGGGAGGCACCTCCCTGGTCGACGATCGGGACTACATCGCCGCGACCACCGCGATCGGGGCGCTGCGCGAGTCCGGGCTCGGAGCCTTTTCCAAGATCGAGCTCGAGAAGAAGCTGGCGGGCAAGCGCGTCGAGCTCGAGCCCTACCTCTCCGAGATCTACGAGGGCATGGAGGGCGCTTCTTCGGCCCGGGACCTGGAAACCCTGCTGCAGCTGGTCTACCTCTCCTTTACTGCGCCGCGCGGGGACGAGCAGGCGTTCCGAGCCTATGCCCAGCGTCTGCGCGAGCGGGTCGAGGCGCGCAAGGCGAGCCCCGACACCGTGTTCTGGGACAGCGTGCGCCTGCTCGTGGCCGGCGGCGACGTCCGCGCCGAGCCGCTCACCGCCGAGAAGCTCGCCTCCATGAGCCTGGAGCGGTCGCTGGCCATCTACCGCGAGCGCTTCGCCGCCGGGGGCGACTTTGCCTTCGTGATCGTCGGTTCCGTCGATCCTGTGCCCCTGAGGCCGCTGGTGGAGACCTGGCTCGGAGGCCTGCCTCCCGCCCGCGGGCGCGAGAGCTGGCGGGACCGGGGCGTGACGGCCCCCGAGGGGCGGGTCGAGGAGGTCGTGCGCCTGGGACAGGAGCCGGTCAGCCGCGTTCAGTACGTGTTCGCCTCGCCCTTCGACTGGTCACTCGAAGAGGAGGTGCGCCTGGAGGCCCTCAGCGGCGTGCTCGAGACTCGGCTGACAGACGTGCTGCGCGAGCAGCAGGGGGGAACCTACAGCGTCGCCGTCTTTTCCAGCGCTTCCAAGAACCCCCGCGGCGAGCGGCGGGTCTTTGTGGGGTTCGGGTGCGAGCCCGCACGCGTGGAGGAGCTGTCGGGCCTGATGCTCGCCGAGATCCGGCGGATCGCCGAAGAGGGGCCCGACGAGGCCGCGGTGGCCAAGCAGAAGGAGGTCATGCGCCGCAACCTCGAGCTGGCCGGCCGCACCAACGGCTACTGGGCCGACGGGATCGCGACGGCGCTGCGCAGGCTCGAGGATCCGGCGACGCTCCTGCTCAGGCGGCAGCTGGTCGACTCGCTGGATGCGCGGTCGCTCACCGAAACCGCCCGGCGGGGCCTGCCGGCCGACCGGTACATCCGGGTCGTCCTCTACCCGGCGGCGCCGTAGCGGCCGACCGCATGCGCCCTGCTATGCGGAAACGGGGTTTGCGCCGGGCTCCGCGGGAACCTATACTTTAGCCAGCAGGAGGTGCGCCATGGCAATCATCACGGTTTCGCGCGAGCTCGGGAGCCTCGGCAACGAAGCCGCGGAGACGCTGGCCAAGCGCCTGGGCTACAAGCTGGTGGACAAGGCGCTGCTGGACAAGGCGCTCGCCGAACGGGGCATCGCCGAGCGGAAGATCGAGAAGTACGACGAAAAGAGGCCCTCGGTCTGGGACGCCTTTTCGTCGGATCGGGATCGCTACCTGCATTTCCTCAAAGCGGTCATCTACGAGCAGGCCGCCGCCGGCAACAGCGTGATCGTCGGCCGCGGCGGCTGCATCCTCCTGGGCGAGCTGCCGGGGACCCTGCACGTGCGGGTGACCGCTCCGCGCGACGTGCGCATCAGGCGCGTCGCGGCCCAGTTCAAGATCAAGGAGAACCAGGCCGACCAGGTGATCAAGCACTCGGATCATGACCGCGGCGGATTCTGGCGTTACTTCTTCAACGTCAACTGGGCCGACTCCTCGATCTACGACCTGGTGATCAACACCGCCCACGTCAGCGAGGAGTTAGTGGCGGACCTGATCGAGCGCGCCCTCGAGCCGTTCTCGGTCGAGAAGCACGAAAAGGCCGCGCGATCGCTCCTGGCCGACCTCGCCCTCGGCCAGCAGGTCGAGACGCGCATCCTCTACGAGCAGTCGGTGCCGGTGCAGTTCCTGGAAGCGCGCGTGAGCGACGGCGTGGTGACGCTCCTGGGCGCGGTGAGCGCTCTCAAGAACGCGGAAAAGGCCGTGGAGATCGCCAAGGGCGTTCCCGGCGTGCGCGAGGTGCGCAACGAGATCTCGTTCATCAGCTACTACGGGATGATGACGTAGCGGCGAACCGCGGCCCTACAGGATGTGGGCGAGGAAGCGACGGGTCCGCTCCTCGCGGGGGCGCTCGAAGACCTGGGCCGGAGGACCGGTTTCCACGATTTCGCCTTTGTCCATGAAGACGACACGGTGAGCGGCGGCGCGGGCAAAGCCCATCTCGTGCGACACCACGAGCATCGTCATGCCTTCGCGGGCCAGGTCGGTCATGACATCGAGGACTTCCTTGATCATCTCCGGGTCGAGGGCCGAAGTCGGCTCGTCGAAGAGCATCACTTTGGGCTTCATGGCCAGCGCCCGGGCTATGGCCACCCGCTGCTGCTGTCCGCCTGAGAGCTGGTCGGGGTAGGCGCCCGCCTTGTCCGGGAGGCCGACGCGCCCGAGGAGCTCCGTGCCGAGACGCCGCGCCTCCTCCCTGGACATTCCCTTCACGATCACGGGAGCCAGCGAGATGTTGTCAAGCGCGCTGAGGTGGCTGAAGAGGTTGAACGATTGGAACACCATCCCGACCTCTTCGCGGATGCGGCGGATGTCGCCCTTGTGATCCGTGACCCGGTCGTCGTCGATCCAGATCTCGCCCGACGTGAGCACTTCCAGCCGGTTGACCGAACGCAGCAGCGTGCTCTTTCCGCTGCCCGAGGGCCCGACGATGAGCACGACCTCTCCGGCGGCCACGTTGAAGCTGACGTTGCGCAGCGCCTCGACCTTGCCGAACCGCTTGCACGCGTTCTCGATGCGGATCCTGTCACCCACGTCTGGAAAGCCTCTCTTCCATGAGCGCCACGAGGCGGGAGAAGAACAGCGTCATCACGAGGTAGACCAGCGCCACGACAGTGTAGGCCTCGAAGTAGAAGAAGGTCTTGGACGCGTATTCCCTGCCGCGGCGCAGCAGGTCCGACACCGCCAGAATCGAGACCAGGGACGAATCCTTGAGCAGCGCGATGAACTCGTTGCCGATCGGAGGCAGCACGATGCGGATCGTCTGCGGCAGGATGATCCGGCCGAGGGCCTGGCCGCGCGTGAGCCCCAGGGCCAGCGCCGCCTCCATCTGTCCGCGGGGCACCGCCTGGATGCCCGCGCGAAAGATCTCCCCCATGTAGGCGCCGTAGCACACCGTCATGGCGACCACGGCCGCCGTGATCCGCGGCACCTGAACGATCTTGCCCAGGGCGTAGTAGATGTAGAACAGCTGCACCAGCAGCGGAATGCCGCGGATGACCTCGACGTAGATGGTGGCGATCCGGTTGACCGCCTTGATCCGGGAGATGCGGCCGATGCCCGTCACGAGGCCCACGATCGTGGCGAACAGGATCGACAGGCCGGTCACCAGGAACGTCTGCAGGATGCCGTCGGGGATGAACTCCAGGATGTTCCTGTACGGTTGCGGGCGCAGGACCGGCAGCATCACCAGAAGCGCCAGGGCGCCGAAGAACGTGATCCGCCACGCCGAGAATACGCTTGCTTCGTCCCGCCCCGGCACCAGCAGGCTGTCGGAGACCTGGATCGCCTGCCGCCCGCCCGATCTGCCTTCGGAGCCTACTGCAGCCACTTGGACTTAAGCGTCTGGTTCTCGGGCGATTCGAGCACCTTTTTCAGGCCCGCGTTGATCCGCTCGAGCACCTTGGTGTTGCCCTTCTTGACGGCGATCCCGTAGAGCTCCTCGGTGAACGGCTGGCCGACGATCTTGAGCTTGCCTTTGTAGGTCTCGTTCTGCAGCACGTAGCTGGCCGCGATGGGAGTGTCGCAGACCACCGCCTCGATGCGGCTGTTGACCAGGTCCTCGATCGCCAGGCCGAGCTCGTCGTAGGTCTTGAGCGTCACGCCCTTGACCTTTTCCACCTCGAAGGCGCCCGTGGTGCCGATCTGAGCCCCCACGTTCTTTCCGCTGAGCTCCGCCAGCCGGGTCGCAGCCGAGTCCGAGCGGACCACGAGCACCTGCCCGGCGTTGATGTAGGGCAGCGAGAAGTCCATGGTCTGCTTGCGCTCGTCGGTGATTGTGACCGACGAGATGACCGCGTCGTACTCGCCGTTGGCGAGACCGGCAAAGATGCCGTCCCACGCCGTGTTCTTGAACTCGACCTCGAAGCCGCCGGCCTTGGCCGCGGCCTTCATCAGGTCGATGTCGAAGCCGACGATCTCCTTGGCCTCGTTGACGAACTCCATCGGCGGCCACGTCGCGTCGGTCGCCACGGTGATCTTGACCGCCTCCGCCTTAGGTTTGCAGGAAACGAGGGCGAATGGCACGAGTGCCAGTGCGGCCCATAGCAGGAGCCGATGCTTCATCGGGGCTCTCCTTTCGCCTGGATTGCGAACCCAGCCACGACACTACGAAGTAGGGTGTTTGTCAAGCCGACGCCCTGCCCGCCTGCCCGCAAGACCGGGCTGCGCGTTCGGCCAGGGGTCCAGGGATGGACCCCGGAGGCCCCACCCGGTGCAGCCGGGTGGGGGCAGCCCCTTGCCCAAGCGCGCGAAGCGCGTTTGGGGTGCAGGCAGGGTGCATGCTGCACCTGTTGCCGCTCGGGAGTCTTGTGGTTACTGTTGCGCGAGAGCGAGGGTGAATCATGGCCGAAGCCAAAAAAACGACCGAAAACGTCATCATTATCGGTTCCGGACCCGCGGGACACACCGCCGCGATCTACACGGCACGGGCCGGGCTCGCGCCGCTGATGTTCGAGGGCTTCATGGCCGGGGGAGTGGCCGCCGGAGGCCAGCTCACGACGACCACCGAAGTTGAAAACTTCCCAGGCTTCCCCGAGAGCATCAGCGGCCCCGAACTGATGGACAGGATGAAGGCCCAGTCGATCCGGCACGGGGCCCGAATCGAGACCGAGACCGTCGAGCGCGTGGACCTCAAGGGGCCGCCGTTCACCGTGGTCGCCGGAGGCCGTGAGTTCTTCGCGAGATCTCTCATCATCGCCACCGGGGCGACCGCCAAGCGGCTCGGGATTCCGGGGGAGGACAAGTACTGGCAGAAGGGTATATCGGCATGCGCGGTGTGCGACGGGGCTCTGCCGGTCTTTCGCAACAAGCCGTTGGTCGTCATAGGCGGCGGGGACACCGCCTGCGAAGAAGCGACCTACCTCACGCGGTTCGCCAGCCGCGTGCACATGCTGCACCGCAGAGACGAGCTGCGCGCCTCCAAGGCGATGCAGAAGCGCGTCCTGGAGAACCCCAAGATCGAGGTCGTCTGGAACACCGTCGCGGTGGAGGCCGTAGGCGGGGAGTTCCTGACGGCGGTGAAGACGCGCAACACCAGGACGAACGACCAGGGCACGATCGAGGCGAGCGGCTTGTTCTACGCGATCGGTCACGAGCCGAACACCGCTTTTCTCGAAGGGCAGCTGGAGACCGACGACAGCGGCTACCTCGTGATGCCCAGGCCGGGCTCGACCCGGACGCGGGTGGCGGGGGTGTTCGCCTGCGGCGACGTGCAGGACCGGGTCTACAGGCAGGCGGTGACCGCCGCCGGAAGCGGATGCGCGGCCGCGCTCGAGTGCGAACGCTGGCTGGCGGAAAACTGACCAGCCGGGGATTCGCGACGGGCCGCCGACCGCGAGAGTGTGCGGGCCGCCGCCCGATGCATTAGACTGCTGGTAGGAGGGAGGGTGCCGCAATGCTGGTCTCCAGAGCCATGTCCCGCAACCTGATCACCACCACCCCGGATACGCCCGTCGCAGAGGCCCAGTCGACCATGCGGCGGGAGAAGATCCACCACCTGCCTGTGGTCGACTCCTCGGGCAGACTGGTCGGCATCGTCACGGAAAAGGACCTGATCTACGCGTCGCCTTCGCCGGCGACCAGCCTGAGCATGTACGAGATCAACTACCTGCTGGCGAAGCTCCGGGTCTCCAAGGTGATGACCCGCGAGGTGATCACCGTCGGCGGCGATGCACCGCTGGAGCAGGCGGCGCGCATCATGGCCGACCACGACATCGGGTGCCTGCCGGTGGTGGAAGAGGGCAAGCCGGTCGGAATCGTGACCGAGTCGGACATCTTCCGCGTGTTCGTCGACATCTTTGCCGCCCGGCGCAAGGGCGTCCGCGTCGAGGCCGTCCTTCCGGACGTGCGCGGGGAGCTCGCCAAGCTCTCGGGGGCGATCGCCGGCATCGGGGGCAACATCCTCGCCTTCGGGTCCCTGCCGGGAGACGAGCCGACCACGGTGCTGGTGACACTCAAGGTCGACGCGGTCGGGCGCGAGCGGCTCATCGAGACGATCAAGCCGTTCGTGGAGCGCATCGCCGACGTGCGCGAGATCTGAACGGACGCGGCCGGGCTCACCGCCAGACCCCGAGCTCCTGGAGCCGCAGGGAGACGGCGGCCGCCCAGCCCCTGTTGGCTGCGGGGCTCGCCGGGCTCGGGTGAAGGATGCTCTCGACCCTGATCGGGCCGTCGCCGCAGACCGTGCGCAGCCGGCGGGCCGCATAGCCGCCGACCCCGATGGCCCATTCGGGCCCCAGGGCCTCCAGCACCCCCCGCAAATGCTCGTCGCACACCTGCTCGAGGGCCCGTGAGTCTTCGCGCCGGATCCGGTCGGGCGTGAGGTTCGTCCCGGCCTCGTCGAAGAAGGCGAGAGGGCAGTAGTTCGCCACGAAGTGGTCGGCGAAGAACGCGCGCGGTGTGCCGAAGCGCTCCCGCATCAGGCCCCACAGTCGCCGCCCGCTCGGTTCCTGCCTCCGGCACTCCCAGCCGAGCACCGGCCGTCGAGGGTGGAGCCGCCGCGGCGCTCCGATCGGGGCCGAGATGCCGAGCCAGTCCCGGGCAGCGGCCACCTCTCCGAAGGGTATCCCCGTCTGGACCATGCCCCAGGGACCCGGATTCATGCCGAGGAACACCACACGCTTGCGTCCTGCTCCGTAGCGCCGCAGGTACTCGGCGTGGGCCTCCCACGCGTAGTCGAGCGGGTTGTAGACCGCCGCCACCGGCGCCCCGAAGCGCAGGCGGTCGACCCGGGCGGCCAGATCCGCAGCGATGGCTGTGAGCGCTCCTGCTGCCATGGATGCCGCCACAATAGCAGATCGCCGACGTATGCCCAAGGAGGCGGGGTGTCTTGCGTCCGGCGGATCGATCGGCTACGATCCCCGCCATTCGTGCGAGGAAGCGGCAGATGGAGATCATACTCAACGGAGAACGCATCGGAGCCCAGACCTGCGAGCAGGAGGTGCAGCGGGTGCTGCGCGAGGCCCCCCAGACCGGCAGGCAGCAGGCCGAGGCCCGGGCGCGAGAGAGCCTGATCGCCCGCGGCCTGCTGCGGCAGAACGCGTTCAACAGCGGGATCGGGGTGACGGCGGCGGACGTGGAAGCGGAGTACCAGCGGCTGGTGGCAGGCTACGGCGGCGAGAGCCAGTTCTACCTCCAGATAGGGCTTGCGAAAAAACAGCACGAGAAGCGCCTCAGGCGCGACCTGCAGGAGCGCATCCGAGTCGACAGGTTCGTCGAGCAGCTCACCCGGGACGTCGCCGAGCCCACGGAGGAGGCGGTCGAGGACTACTGCCGGGAGAATGCCGGCCGGATGACGCGCGCCGCGCGCGTGCGTGCATCGCACATCGTGAAGAGGCCCGAGCCTGCGGACCCGTCGGCCGCCTACCGGCAGATGGTGGAGGCGCGGCGGCGGCTGCTGGAGGGCGCCGACTTCGCCGAGGTCGCCCGCCAGTTCTCGGGCTGCGACGACCAGGGCGGCGACCTCGGCTTCTTCAGTCCCGGCCGGATGGTGGCCGAGTTCGATGCCGTAGCCTTCTCCATGAAGCCCGGCGAGGTGTCGCCGGTGTTTCTGACCCCGTTCGGTTATCACGTCGTCAAGGTCTGGGAGAGCGAGCCGGAGCGGCCCCTGAGCCGCGAGGAGGCTCTGGAAGAGGCGCGGGCGCGGCTGCGGGCGCAGGCGCGCGAGGCCGCCCTCGGCTCGTGGATCGCCGCCAAGCGCGAGCGGGCCGTGGTCGAAGTGCGTCCGTAGGCTCTACAGCGGCAGCGACAGCTGCGAGTCCTGGTCGCGGCCGAGCAGCTTGCGGATCCTCTGCGTGAGCTCTCCGAGCGAATACGGCTTCTGCAGGAAGTTGGTGGAGTCGATCGCGCTGCCGAGTCCGACGGTGTCGCTTCCATAGCCGGAAACGAACAGGATCCTGATCCCCCGGATGCGGCGGGCGAGCCGCTCGGCCAGATCCCGCCCGCTCATCCCCGGCATCACGACGTCGGTGACCAGCAGATCGAAGCGGGCGTCTGCCTCGACGATCGAGAGCGCCTCGGCTGCGTCAGCGGCGGCCGTCACCGTGTAGCCGAGCTTGCGCAGCGCCGCCAGCGTCATGCGCCTGAGCACCGGATCGTCCTCCACGAGCAGGATGCGCTCGCTTCCCCCGCGCGCGACGTCGGGAGCGGGCGCCGCCACGGAGTGGTCCGGCCGCCCGGCCGCCGGCGGGAAATAGATGCGGAACGTGCTGCCCCTGGAGGGGATGCTGTCGACCCAGATGTAGCCGCCGGTCTGCTTGACGATCCCGTAGACGGTGGCGAGCCCCAGGCCCGACCCTTTCCCCACCTCCTTGGTGGTGAAGAAGGGCTCGAATATGTGGTCCAGCACCTCGCGGGTCATGCCGCGGCCGGTGTCGCTCACGGTGAGGCAGACGTAGGCTCCGGGCTGCATGCCCGCGTGCTCCCGCCCGTAGGGCTCGTCGACGGTGACCGACGACGTCTCGATCGTGAGCGTGCCGCCGCCGGGCATGGCCTCGGCTGCGTTGATGGCCAGGTTCACGATCACCTGCTCGATCTGGGACGGATCGGCCCTCACCTGCGCGGGGCGCGACTGCGTGGCGATCCACAGCCGCACCTGTTCGCCGATGATGCGCTGCAGCATCCGCGCCATCTCGGCAACGAGGGGATTCAGGTCGACGATGCGCGGCTGCATCACCTGCCTGCGGCTGAAGGCGAGGAGCTGCCGGGTGAGCGACGCCGCGCGCTCCGCCGACCTGTGGATTTCGCCTGCCGACTCCATCACTTCGGGCGACGTCTCCTCGGAGGAGAGAATCAGGTCGGCGTAGCCGATCACCGCGGTGAGCAGGTTGTTGAAGTCGTGGGCGATCCCGCCGGCAAGCCGGCCGACCGATTCCAGCCGCTGCGACTGCCGCAAGTGCTCCTCGAGCCGCAGGCGTTCCGTGATCTCGCGGGCGGTCCCCACGAACCGCCTCGGCTCGCCGGGGGACTCCACGGTCCAGGCGTTGACCGAGCAGTGCCGGAGGTTGCCGTCCGGGCCGCGGACGGCAACCTGCAGGTCGGCGACCGAGCCGTGCTCGGCGAGGCGCTCGAGGAGGTCGCCGTCGGCTCCCACCTCCTGGAGCGTTCGGCCGACCATCTGGTCTTGCGGATATCCGAAGACCAGCAGGGACGCCGCGCTGACCTCCGTCAGCCGGCCTTGCCCGTCCATCTCGAAGTAGGCGTCGCGAATCCGCTCCAGCAGGCGCTTGCGGCGCTCCTCGCTTGCCCTGGCCTGCCGCTCGTGCTCCCTGCGCCTGGTCACTTCCTGGGCGAGCAGGACCGAGCCGAAGGCCAGAGCGAGCAGCGCGACGGCATAGATGGGGGCCGTCCGGCGCAGGCGCTCCGTCTCCGACTGCGCGATCGCCTCCGGCGGCACCCGGGACACGATCTTCCAGAGGTAGACAGAGGTCCTCACCGGATCCTGAGTGACCAGGGGCGCCGAGCGCCAGCCTTCGTTGAGGGGGAACACGGTGTCGAAGGTGAACAGGCCTTCGGCCAGCCGCGCCTGGCCGGTCAGGGCCGAGTAGATCCGCAGCGCAGCCTCGGGGTACCTCAGCGCGAGCGTCCGCCCGCGTCGCTCCTCGATGAGGAATCCCCACTCGTCCTCAGGGCTCGGCGCAGCGAGCCAGTACCCGTCACTGTTGAGCAGCATCATTTCCCCAGGCGTCTTTGCGGTCGAGAGGCGGAGCATGCGCAGCATGTGATCGCCGAGGTAGTTGATCACGATGATGCCTGCGGTCCGGCCGTCGCTGCCGACGGCCGGGGTCGCCACGCGGATCGCCGGCTTGAGCGGGACCTCGGGCGCCGAGCGCTCGACGCTGAGGTCGAAGGGCGACATGTAGATCTCGCCGCGGCGCAGCCGGATCGCCTCCTGGAAGTAGTAGGCGCCGGACCTGTCCTGGAGGGCCGCGGGGGGAGCCACCGAGACGATTCCCGCCCCGTAGTTGACCCGCACCACCTCCCGGCCGCGCGCGTCGATGAGGCGGATCTGGTCGTATACGCCCTTGTGGCGAGCCACGGCGGCGAATCGCTCGGCCAGCAGCGCCCTGGAGGAGTCGTCGAGCGCGAGCACCGGCGGATCGGCCACGATCAGCAGGTCGGCCCGCATCGCTGCGATCTCGGCGACGATCGCCGCCTTGACCGCCCGCACGATCTCCAGCTGCCCCGCCTCCAGCACTCGGAGGTCGGCACCGGTCTGGCTGGCGTGCAGAAGGAGGAATCCCCCCGTGAGCGCGATGGCCGCGGGGACGAAGAACAGCAGGGACTTCTTCCAGACGCTGCGCACGCTGAGGCAGTATAGACGGCACCCCCCGCGGGCACAAGACCGCGACGAGTCCGCGGGCACCGGACTGCGCCGCGACTGCGGGCACGGGCGCTCGCGGCTCCGTCGGCGCATCCGGCGGGTAGCTTCGTCTCTCCGCCGGCGGCTTCAGACCTCTTCGAGGGTCGCGATCCGGTTCTGGTGCTCGAGAATGCTCACCTTGATGCTGCGGAACACCAGAGGATAGACGTAGTTGTGGAAGTAGTTGGTCAGCCGCACCGAACGTTCGACGAGCTTGTAGTTGGTGAGCACGTTGTCGATCTCCTGCGGCATGCGGCGCTCGTAATCGAAGTGCCGGGGCGGCGGAGCGTCGAAAGCGACGTGCTCCTTGACCTTGTCCTGCAGGTCTCCCAGTTTCTCGAACAGGTCGTAGAGCCGGTAGCGCTGGTTGACCGTCTGCGCGGTTCTGCGCGGGTCGCCCCCGCTCGCCTTGCGGATGGCGTCAAAGGTGCGCGGATAGATAATCTTGAGGATGTCGTGGCGCCTGATGCGTACGCCTTTCTGCTCGAGCATCTGCTCCATCGCCCGCACAGCGAAGCGGTTGCCCCGGTAGTACTGCAGGAACTGGATGATCCTGTCGGCGCCCGCCTCCCCCTGCTCGAGCAGCAGGCCCGTCTGCTCGGCCAGCCACTCGGGCAGCCTCGGGTTCACCTGGACGCTGTAGGTGTTGAACGCGGCGTTGCGCTTGTCCTTGAGCAGCACGCTGCTGGCCTTGAACAACTCTTCCCGCTTGATGTCCTTGAACGCTCCGAAGAGCACGCGCGCCTCGCGGCGGAACTCCTCGAAGTAGGAGTCGACCACGCCGCTTTCTTCGAGCACCTTATAGAGCTGCTCGGTGATCCGCAGGCCTCCGATCGGGGCCGTGGCCTCCATGCGCTTGGCCTCGATGACCGGGACGCCGATCACGTCCCAGTGCTTTCTGCCCCGCGGGCCCAGGTTGCCGGTGTTGACTTCGCCGATGTTGGCGCCCACGCGGATGCGGATCTGGAACAGGGCGTTCAGCGAGGCGCCGAGGTCGCTGCTGGTGCGCAGGGCGCGCACGATGTCGAACGCCTGCTGCAGATCCTGGCGCATTTCGGGCTCGGCCTGCTCGTCGAGAAACCGGTCGTTGGCATCGTTGAACAGCCAGCAGACGCGCTGCATCTTGACGCAGGTCTCGAACAGGCGCCGGGCGATGGACTTCTTGGCCTTTTCAGGGTCGAGGCGTCGGGAGGTGCTGTCGGTGAGGCCGCCGAACTGGAACATCAGGCTGTCGCCTTCGATCTTGTTCAGGTAGCCGCCGTGGCGGCGCAGCACCCAGTTGAAGGCCGTGAACAGCCCGTTGAGAACCACCTGGTTCTCGGTCGGGCTCAGGAACTTGGAGATGAAGGAGTAGTCGGCGATGTCCATGAAGCCGATGCCGACCACGGTCTCCGTCGAGCTCTCGGGGATCTCCCCCAGCTCGAAGATCGCCTCGACGAGCTGCCGCGGCAGATAGTATTCCTCGATCTTGCGCCGCAGCTCCTCTTCGGAGATCTGCCCGGCCCTTGGCGTCGTCTCTTCCATTGCCGACCCGGGGCCATCATAGAGGAGAAGGCCCCCCGTTCCAAGTATCGGTGAGTACGCCGACAGTGGTTGAACGGGCGACACGGACCCTTTAGAATGCGGCCATGCCCCGGTTGCTGGAGCTGCTGCGGCAGCTGATCTCATCGGTGGTGTACCGCGGCCCCGCCGGCGCCAGGCGGCTGGAGATGAGGGCGCTGCGGGCGCGGCTGCGGGCCTACAAGCCGCCCCTGTTGCGGCCCCGCGGAGCCCTGCTGCTGCCGGCCCTGGCCGCGAGGCTGCTGCAGCTTTCGCGCGCCCTGGAGCCGCTGCGCAGGGTCTTCGACTACACGTTGTCGCACCACGACCGCGAGACAGGCCAGCGCTACGCCGACTGGCTGATCGAGGCGAGGCTGCCATCGAGCCTCACCTCGCGGCGGGTCAGCTTTGTCTACAAGGAGATGAGGAACCGGATCCCGTCCGGCGCCGACGTCCAGACGGCGCTCAAGGCCATCGGCGAGCAGTTCGAGCGCTACATCGGCAGCTTCGGCGGGGAGGCGTACGCCGGATTCGACGAGGCGATGACCCAGACCCTCCGGCTCGCTTCACTGTGCCGTCTCGAGCTCGATCCTCTGCTCAAGCGCTTCGATCCGCGCCTGGACACGGCGCGGCTCGACTACCGACCGGCGTTTGGCGAGGTGGCCGGCGAGGAGGTCATGGACGCCTTGCTCGACCTCTACTTTATCCTGGCTCCGCTGCAGATCACTCCCCTCGTGATCGAGAACGTCGGCTTGCTTGCCGCACGCCTGCATCGCGGCAAACCCCATGACCCCGACGCGATCGTCGCGGCGCTGGAGCGCGCCAACCAGGCGCTCCGCGAGGCGCTTCCTGCGCCCCTGCTGCTCGACGTGATACGGGCCGTGCGGGGGGATCCGGCATTCGTGCCGCAGTCCGACGAGAGCGGCGGGGAGCATCTGGCGGACTTCAAGCGGCGGGTAACCGAGCAGTACACGAGAGACGCGGACCGCCTGGCCCGGGAAGCCGACCGGGCCGCGCTGGAGGCCGACGTCAAGGCGCTGTTTGAGGGAGGTGTCCTGCTCGAGCTGCAGGGGTACAGCGACGACGAGAGCACGATGCTTCTGCGCCGCGGGATGGACGGCTACGATCTGGTGTTCGCGCTCCGTGTCCTGAAGAGCTTCGCCGTCGCCCGTTACGAGAACCACCTCATGGACCCGGTCAAGGAGCTGCTGCTCGCAGGCTCGTTCTGTGAGCGGCCGTTCCAGCAGGAGCTGTCAGGGGCGGCGCTGGCCTGCGACTCGGTGAGAGGGCGGATCGAGGAGTTCGAGGCGATGTTCGCCGACGGCGCCCGCTTCTCTTCGCGGGTCATTCACCGCTCTCTGGACGCGCACAGGCTGGGCAAGACCGCGGTGAGCATCCAGTTGCGCCGGATCATCCGCGGAGTCAACAAGGAGGCGCGCGCAGTGCTCGAGGACTGCCGCCAGCGCTACGATCGTCTTGCGACGCTGCTCGACCAAGTGGTCGAGGACAGCAACGCGAAGGGCCCCCAGAGAGTCTCCAACATCCGTCTGATCGCCGGCGAACGCAACGCCGCCTTCATCGCCAGCCTCGCGCAAGGGTGCGCCGATATCCGGCGCCTGGTGCCGATCATCGATCAGTTCTCCGCTCGCGGCGCCGGCGCGGAAAGCGACCTGGAGGAACAGCCGGGCGGCGACCCTGCCACCGAGCCCAACGAAGTGCGATAGCTGCGGGTGACCCTCGCCGGGCTTCAGCCCGGCGCCCCTACCCGGAGTTCTCACGAGCTCCGCAGGAGAACTCCGGGTCAGTTGCTGCGGCGCTCTACCTGCTTCTGGGCTTCGACTGTGTACAAGGCATAGGGGATCGCCTCCAGGCGCTCCTCCGGGATGGGTCTGCCTGTCTTGAGGCAGACGCCGTATCGGCCTTCGCGGATGCGGGCAAGTGCGGCTTCGATCAGGGTCAACCGCTTCAGCTCCGCAGCACCGAGGGCCTGGAGTGCGGTGCGGTCGATCTGGTGAGTCGCGAGGTCCACGAGGTCCTTCGTGTCATCGGCCTGGGCGATCGCCTTTATTTCCTTGCTCTCGGAAGCGAGCTTCCCCAGGATTTCCTGCCTCATCTCCTCAAGGCGCTTCTGCATCCTGCGCACAAACACCTGATTCATCACGACTCCCCGGTCAATAATACGCCCTCGAACTCGAGGGCGGGCGATCAAGATACTATCTCGGCAGCCGCGTGGCAACCATTAACCGGCCTCCCGCAGCCCCGCAGGACCGATCCCATGCCGGCCCCGGCCGCGGGGCGGGGGAGCGCTCCCGTTCTTGTTGGTCCGTTCAGGCGGCCGGCAGCGCCCGGCGGGACACCCCCCGCCCGGCAAAGGCTGCGACCAGCCGGAACCGACTGTTGCATGCTGCGGGCGGGGCGTCGTGGTCTTCTGAGCGGCGGCGGCACTGAGGTGCCGCAATCGCCTGGCGCCCAGGCCCCGCCTCGGCGCGCTCGACACGGCGGGGAGCGAAAGACATGAGCGCGCGATGGCAAGCGCCGCGGGGGGCAACCCCGGCGGCGACCCGACGCTGCAGGCGTGCAACCCCTGACCGCCCTCGGCGGCCCACCCGGGCCCCGAAATCGACACACCCGGCGAGGTACGCCGGGAAATCGGGCCCCTGCCTGCGCTCAGCGCCGTGCCCGAGGCGGCCTGGCGGCCGCGGCCCATCCCACCGCAGCGGCCCGGCGATGGCGGATGCCGGCGCGCGTCCTGCCGGCCCGCGGTGTTGCCTGCAAGACGGAATCCCGCCCCCGTCGCCGGCGGCACTTGCCCAACACCTCTGCGGCGTGCGATCATCGGGGGCGGCGGGCGGTGGGGCCCGCCGCCGTCCGGGGGCGGTATGGCCGACGTGCTTGACACCAGTGTCCTCGTTCTGAACAGGCACTACAGCCCGATCAGCCTGACCACGGTCCGCCGCGCCTTCTGCATGCTGTTCACCCGCATCGCCGAGGCGGTGGCCGTCGAGGACGAGAGCTTCCGGAATTTCGATTTCGCCAACTGGGCCGAGCTGTCGTCGTACCGGCATTCTCTCGGACGCAGCGAGGATCACGACTGGGTGCGCACCCCCAGCCTCGTTCTCATGGTGCCGCGCATCATCCGCGTGCTCCACTACGACAAGAGCCGTCCCTACCGTGTGCGGCTGACGAGAAAGAACCTCTACTTCCGGGACCGCAACACCTGCCAGTACTGCGGCCGCAGGCTCAAGTCCAAGGACCTGAACATCGACCACGTCGTGCCCAGGTCGCGCGGCGGAATCGACACGTGGGAGAACCTGGTCTGCGCCTGCGTCGCCTGCAACATCCGCAAGGGCAGCCGGCTGCCCGAGGAGGCCGGCATGGCCCTGATCCGCGAGCCCTTCCGGCCGACCCTCAACCCGGCGATCGTCGCCCAGATCGGCAGCAAGCGGTACGCCTCCTGGAGGAGCTTCCTCGACGAGGCGTACTGGAACGTCGAGCTCGAGTAGCGCAGCTGCGGGGAGGGAGTCGTGAGCGCGTCTGCGCCGCCCGGCGCCGGCTTGCGGCGCATCCGGCTCCTGTACTTCGCCGATCTGCGAGAGAGGCGCGGCAGGCCCGAAGAGATCATCGAGACAGACGCAGTCACGCCTGAGGCGTTGTACCGGGAGCTGGCTGCGCGGCACGGGTTTCCCGCGGCGGCCGACGGAATCAAGGTCGCCGTCAACGACGAAATGGCCGACTGGCAGACCGCGCTCGACAGTGGCGACACGGTGGTGTTCCTGACGCCGTTCGGGGGCGGGTAGTGAGGTTCGCGCTCACCGGATCGACGCTCGACACTGCGGCTCTCGCTCGGGACATGAGGCGCCCGGCAGCCGGCGCTCTCGTCACGTTCGAAGGCTGGGTCCGCGATCACAGCGCCGGCCGCAGGGTGTCCGCGCTCGAGTACGAGGCCTACGCGGGCCTCGCCGAAAGAGAGGGCGAGAGGATCGCCCTCGAGGCCGAACGGGACTTCGACGTCGAGGCCGTGCGGTGCGTGCACCGCGTCGGCCGACTCGCCGTCGGCGATGTCGCCATCTGGATCGGAGTCACCGCGGCTCACCGCGAGGCTGCCTTCGCCGCATGCAGCCGGGTGATCGACCGGGTCAAGGAGCGTCTGCCGATCTGGAAAAAGGAGCACTACGCCGACGGATCGAGCGCGTGGACCGGGCCCCCGGCCGGTCCGCCGTCCGTCTGAGTCATGCGGAGCCCGGGGCTGCCGGCCGCGGCCGCCCCGCGGCCGGCCGGCTCACCGCCGACTGCCGAGGTCGAAACGCCGCGGCAGCAGCTCCTCGAGGGTCGTCCGCTCGCGGATGCCCGAGGGCGTCCCGAGGCAGACGAGCAGGTCGCCGCTGCCGAACTCGGCGAGCACCTGCCGGCAGATGCCGCAGGGGGCCGACGGCGGGTCGGCGTCGGTGACGACCACGACGAGCTCGAGCTCGAGCCTGCCCGCCTGGGAGACCATGCTCACGACCGCGGAGCGTTCGGCGCAGATGGTGGCACCGTAGCTGGCGTTCTCCACGTTGCACCCCGCGAACACGCGGTCGTCGCCCTTCGCCTTGACCGCCGCCCCCACGCGGAAGCCCGAGTAGGGCGCGTGGGCGCGCTCCCGCGCCTGACAGGCGGCGCGGAACGTCCGCTCGACATGGTCCAAGTCGCACCTCCGGTGGCCGGCCGGGCGCCGGCCGGCGCCTCAATCGAGGCTAAAGCTTGTTCCTTCCTTGCCGTCTTTCAGCTGCACGCCGGCCTCCTTGAGCCGGTCGCGGATCCTGTCGGACGCGGCGAAATCGCGGCGCTGCCGCGCTTCGTCGCGCAGCTCGATGAGGATGCGCACCACGGGTTCCAGCCGCTCGGCCTGCCCACGCTCCTCGACCAGGCCGAGCACGTCGGTCACAAGCGCCGCGAACTCGCGGCAGACAGAGGCGAGCACCGGCTTGCTCACGGCGGCCGCCGGAGCCTGTCCATCGCGCAGGGCATTCAGCCTCGAGCCGAGGTCGAACAGGGTGGCCAGAGCCTGCGGGGTGTTGAAGTCGTCGCTGAGCTGCCGGCAGGCGGCGTCGAGCAGGCCCGTCAGTTCGCGGTCGGCGGCAGTGCGCGGGGCCGGGGCCTGGGGCGCGTCCGCGGGGGCGAGGGCCCGCGCGGCGGCGAGGGCGTTCATCAGGCGCCGGTAGCCTTTTTCCGCGGCCTTGAGCGGCTCGTTGGAGAAATCGACCGGGCTGCGGTAGTGGCTCTGCAGCACGAACAAGCGCATCGTCATCGGGCTGTAGGCTTGGCCGAGCATCGGGTGGTCGCCGCTGTACAGCTGCTCGAGGGTGATGTAGTTGCCCAGCGACTTGGCCATCTTCTGTCCGCCGATGGTGATCATGTTGTTGTGCATCCAGTACCGCACGCTCTCGTGCCCGAGGGCGGCCATGCTCTGGGCGATCTCGGCCTCGTGGTGCGGGAACTGGATGTCCATGCCCCCGCCGTGGATGTCGAAGGTCTCTCCGAGGTACTTCGTGCTCATTACGGAGCACTCGATGTGCCATCCGGGGAAGCCTTCGCCCCAGGGCGACGGCCAGCGCATCAGGTGCTGGGGCTCCGCGCGCTTCCATAGGGCAAAGTCGAAGGGGCTGCGCTTCTCGTCAAGCCCCGTGGTGTCGCGTGTGCCCGCAAGCAGGTCGTCGAGCACCTTGCCGGACAGCTTGCCGTAGGGGTGGCTCTGCGCGTACTTGGCCAGGTCGAAGTAGACGCTGCCGTTGGCCTGGTAGGCGTAGCCGTTGGCCAGGATGCGCTTGATGAACTCGATCTGCTCGATCACGTGACCGCTCGCCCGCGGCTCGATGCTCGGCGGCAGCGCGTTGAGCCGCCGCAGCGCCTCGTGGTACTCGAGGGTGTGGATCTGAACGATCTCCATCGGCTCCAGGCGCGCCAGGCGCGCCTGCTTGCCGATCCTGTCCTCGCCCTCGCCCGCGACTTCGTCCTCGAGGTGGCCGACGTCGGTGATGTTGCGCACGTAGCGCACCTGGTAGCCGAGGTGGCGCAGCCAGCGGAAGACGAGGTCAAAGGTCAGCGCCGACCGCCCGTGGCCCAGGTGCGGCGGGCCGTAGACCGTCGGTCCGCAGACGTACAGGCCGACGTGGGGAGGGTGCAGCGGCTCGAAGCGCTCCAGCGAGCGCGAGAGGGTGTTGTACAGGCTCAGGGGGCAGGTTGCGTAGAGGGCCATGCTGTGCTCCCGGGATCAGGAAGACTGGCGCGGTTCCCGCGCCGCGGCCGCGGGGACTCTCCCCGGGCTCACGAGGCCGCGCTCGGCAACGCCGCCGGCCGCGTGAGCCCGCGGCGACATGCGGCGAGAGGAAGGGCCGCACGCACTGAGGCGATCACTGCCAGCCGCCGGTCGGCCATGCGGCTAATCTACACGCGCGGCCGCGGGTGCGCAACCCGGCTCGGCCGCGTTTCCCGGCGCCGGGACGGCGGCTCGCCCGCCGGAGCGCGGGCGGCGGATCGCCGCCCTTGACGCGGTCGGCGGCGCGGGCGATTCTCGCCCGATGAGCGACTTCGACGCGGCGAATCAGCGCGCCATCGACCGGCTCAACCAGCGCGGCGGCCGTATGCTGAGCCTCGTGGACCTGCTGGACGCCGGCACCCTCACCCTCGAGCAGGCCGCGCTGCTTGCCTGGGCTGCGGCCAACGGCCGCAGTTTTCTCACAGCCGCGGGGCCCGGCGGCGTCGGCAAGACGACGCTGCTTGGCGCCTGCCTCGCGTTCCTGCCCGCTCACACCGAGTGCGTCACCGTGGACTCGGCAGCGGTCCTCGACCACCCGCCTCCCGGCCATCCGCGCTGCCTGCTGGTGCACGAGATCAACAACGCCGACTACTACGGCTACCTGTGGGGCCCCGAGATCGGGCGGCTCTTCGCCATGATCGGCGACGGCTGCTCGGTGGCCGCGACGCTGCACGCCGAGAGCCTCGAAGAGGTGCTCGGCAAGCTGGCCCGCCCTCCGCTGCGCGCCCGCAGCAAGGATTTGGCGCGGGTGGACGTGGTGGCCCTCATGGAGGCGCGGGGCGGACGGCGGCTGGTGACGGGCCTCTGGCTTGCGGACGGCAGGGGAGGGCATGCGGATGTCCTCGCGGCCGGCGAGAGCGCCGCGGCGGCTGCCGCGCGCGCCGGCCGCTGCCCCAGCGAGGCGGCCTGCGGGTTCGCCGCCTGCCGCAGCCTGCTCGCCGACGCCCTCGAGCGCGGCATCAGGCGCATGGAGCTGCTGCGGGCCCTGGCCCGCAGAATGCTGCGCCCGTGAGGCGGGCGGCCGGCCGGCGCGGGGGGGCCCCCCACACCCCCATGGGGCGCCGCCCCGCCACGGCCCCCGCGGGGTAGGTGCGCACCCCCCCGGCCCGCTCGGTGCGCAGCGATTCGAGGATCGCGGCCCCCGAAGCGGTCTCCAGGCGCTCGAGCGCCTTGATCACCTGCACCCGCACCTCCTGATCCGGATCTCTGGCTGCGAGCACCATGCCGCGGTAGGCGGCGCTGCTGCCCAGCCGCGCCAGGAACGCCGCCGCCTCGCGCCGCACTGCCGGGTCCCTGTGGGCGAGGCTGCGGATCCGCTCCTCGACGGCCCCGCTGGCCTCGAGCAGCTCGGCCACCAGCGGCTGCAGCGAGGGGATGTCCTCGCTCAGGAGGCCCGCGAGCGCCCGCTCGCCCGCAGCACCCATGCGGCGGAAGGCGCGGGCGATCAGGTCGCGCAGCCCCGGGTCGGCGTCCTTGAGCCCTTCGATCGCCCGCGCGAGGGCCCGCTGGGAGGTCTGGGCGGCGAGGGCGTCGACGATCGCCGGCTGCAGCGACCGCTCCTGCTTGAGGCGGTCGATCAGGATGTCGACGGCGGTCTCCGATCCGCAGGCGGCCAGCCCTTCGACTACCGCTGCGCGCACGGGGTCGACCTCGTTGGGGTCCGCGAGGGCTTCCTTGAGGCGCAGCAGCGACTCCTCCGAACCGTGCGCCGCAACGGCGCGGGCAGCCGCCGCCCGCACCCGCTCGACCGGATCGCGCAGCAGGTCGAGCGCCTGGGCGAGCGAGCGGGCGTCGCCCATCTGGGCGAGGGCCCACACGGCGGCGACGCGCACGTCCGGGTCGGCGTCCCTGAGGCACGGCCGCACCAGGCGCAGCGCCTCGTGGTCGCCCGTGGACGGCAGCACCGCGATCAGCGATGCGCGCACGCGGGCGTCGGGGCCCGCGAGCAGCCGCTCGACCTTGGCGAGCAGCTCCTGCCGGGGAAAGCGGGCAAGCACCCCGGCAAAGGCGACCGCCTGCTCGACCGGGAGCACCGGCAGGTTCTCCAGGACGGCCTGCAGGCAGTATGGCAGGCCAAGCTCGGCGAGCAACTCGAGGGCCCGGATGCGAACGGGGTGCGGCCAGGCCTGCCGGTCCGACTGCAGCAGGTCCAGCAGCACCGGCAGGACGGCTCGCGGGATGACCCTGCGGATCGCCTGGCTCAGTTCGACGGGCAGCGGAAAGGCGGGGTCCTTGAGAAAGGCGAGCAGGCTTTCCTCGAACACGTGTTCGCCGCGGGCCGGCAGCTCGGCCAGGATCATCGCCAGAGCCGCCGCATCAGTGCGGCGCCGCAGCATCTCGCGGTTGAGGTCGTGCAGGGCGGCCTCGGACCCGCGTCGGGCCACGGCGCCGATCGCCGCGCGGTACAGCTCCTCATGCTCCCGGCCGCCGCGGTAGAGGCTGAAGACCTTTCGCGCCAGGTTGGGGATGAGCGCGCGGCTGCCCGCCTCGGCCAGCAGGCGGCCGCACACCAGCATCGTCGCCGGCTTGCTCGTGCGCTCGACGATCCCGAGAAAGCCGTCGACCCCGACCTCGCAGGCCTTGCGCAGCAGGCCGAAGCTGCGCTCGAGGCCTTCGCGGTCGCCGAGGTCGACCTCCTGGGCGAGGCGCTCAAGGGCCAGCGAGCGCTCGAGGAAGCGGGCGGCAGCGAGCCGGTGCTCGAGGTTGTCGCCCGCCAGGAATCTCAGCGCCACGTTCTCGTCGTGCTTGGAGTCGGGCCTCAGCAGCTCGAGCACGTGGGTGGCCTGGGAGTCGGACAGGGCTTCGGCGTTGAGGCTGTAGAGGTCCTCGAACTCGCGGTGGATGCGCTCCCATGCGGATCGGCGCACTTCGCAGGCCGGGTCGTCGAGGAGCATCCGCAGCAGCTCCTCGTAGAGCCGCTGCCGGTCGGCCGCGGCGAATCCCTCGACGGCGGTGCGGCGCACCAGCGGATGGCTGTCCCGCAGCGCCTCCCAGAGCGCCCGGGTCGAGCGCTCGTCGTCGTCGTGCACGAGGATCCTCACCGCGAAGTAGCGCGAAGGCCACTCCGGGTCGCCGGTCATCTGCCGGATGTCCTGGAGGTGCCCGCCAAAGGTGTCGCGGGCCGCCTGCCCGTCGAACGGCTCGCCTCGGCCCGCCAGGGCGAGCCGGTGCACGTCCAGCCCGCCGTCCGGCGCCTGCAGCCAGCGGAAGAGCAGCGGCGCGAGGCGGGGCCTCTCCATCACCTCGACGAAGCAGCGGAACAGGCCCGCCGGGGCCACCCACCGCAGGATTCGTTCCAGGTCGGCCTTGCGCCGCCGCGCGGCGAAGCGCTCAATCCACAGGTCGCCGATGCCCGTGGCCGCGACGGCCGAGCGGCCGCTGCGCGCGGCTTCGCGGGCCACCAGCCGCGTGCGCGCCAGAATCGCCGAAGCGGAGTAGCGTCGGCGCAGCGCCGGGCCGGCCTTGTCGGGATCGAGGGCCGCGCGGCGCAGGGCGGCGACGAACTGCCGCCGCTCGAGCAGCTTCCAGAGCGCGAGGCCGGCCAGGGCGAACGCCGCCGCGGCAGCCGCCGCCGGGTGTCGAGCCGGCAGCTGGCCCAGCAGCTGCAGGAGCTGTCTCATGAGGCCTCCTTGCAGGGGCGCAGAGCCGCTCAGCTGCTCTCGCGCAGGACGCGGTAGACCCGGATCGGCTCGCTCTTGCCCTTGACCCTGACGGGCCGGCGCGGCTCCACGACAAAGAGGTCGCCCAGGCGCTGACGGGTCTCCTCGGTGATGATCACTTCGTCGGGGCCCGCGATGTCCTCCAGGCGCGAGGCCACGTTCACCGTGTCGCCGATAACCGTATAGTTCATCCGCCGGGTGCTGCCCAGATTGCCCGCCACGATCGGGCCCGTGTGCATCCCGATGCCGATCTTCAGGCGCGAGGCCGACTGGTGGAAGAACTTGCGGTCCCGCGAGGCGACCATCCGCTGGATCTCGAGGGCCGCGGTGACCGCCCGCCGGGCGTCGTCATCGACGCTCTGCAGAGGCACCCCCCAGGCAGCCATGATCGCGTCGCCGATGAACTTGTCGATGAACCCCCGATGGCGGATCACGACTTCGACCGCTTCGCTGAAGTACTGGTTGAGCACCTCGATGATCAGCTCGGGGTCCTTGCCTTCGGCGAACGCCGTGTAGCCGCGGATGTCGGCGAACAGGATCGTCGCCTCCCTCTTGTCGCCGCCCAGCCGCACGAGCTGCGGCGACTCGACGAGGTGCGAGACGATCTCGGCGGAGAGGTAGCGCGAGAACATGTCCTTGATCAGGCGCCGTTCCTCCCTCGCCTGCTCGAACTGCCCGGCGAGCTCCCGCTCGCGGCTCTGGTCGGTGATCAGGAGGGTCAAGCCTTCGCGGCGGCCCCGCGGTCCGCGCAGCGGCGAGGCGTTGAGCGAGAAGTCGATGTCGCCGTCGGCGAGCCGGTAGATGCCCTCGACGCCGAGCAGCTCGCGGCCCTCGGAGGCGGCCCGCTCGAGGGCGCGCAGGAGCCTGCGGTCGACCGAGCGGCCCACGACCTCGGCGAGCGGCTTGCCGAGGTCGGCCTCCCGGAGGCCCAGGCGCTCGGCTGCCGCGGGGTTGCAGTAGCGCAGGCGGCCGTCTCCGTCGGTGGCGAGCAGCAGGTTGGTCATCGAGGCGAAGATGGCGGCCTGGTAGCGCTCGAGCTCCTGCACCCGGGCCAGGCTCTCCCTGAGGTCCTGCAGCAGCCGGCTGTTGTGCAGCATGCCCGACGCGAGCCGGCAGCAGGATTCCAGAAACTGCAGCCGCCGCCGGTTGTAGTGGCAGGGCTCGAGGGAGTTGAGTATGAGAAGGCCCAACGCGGCCTTGCGCGTCGACACCGGCACGGCGATCCCGCTGCGCATCGCCGGGTCGAGCAGGAGGCCCGCAAAGGGCCCCGGCCGCCGCTCGAGCAGCACGACCGCCTCGCCGCACTCGCGCGCGAACTCCACCAGCGGATCCGAGGCGGCCAGCCGCTCGCCGGCGGCGCAGCGGCCGCGGCGGTAGAAGAGGCGCAGGTCCTGCCCCCGCGAGCCGGCGTCGGCGGAGACGTACAAGGCGGCGAGGTCCGAGCGGCTGCCGTCGAGCGCCTGCTCGACGAGAGCCGAGGCGAGCGAGCGGAAATCACTCTGCGCGGCCAGTACAGAACCCGCACGCACCAGCTCGTCGAGGCTCTGGCGTCCGGCCGCCGCGGCCGTGAGGCTGTCCATCCTTCCTACAGGCAGCTTAGTGCAGCCTCCCGGCCGCCCGCAACGGTTTTTCCGTGGTAGTCTTGAGCCTATGTCCGCCATCGTGACCCTCACCAGCGACTTCGGCACGCGGGACCCCTGGGTAGCGGCGGTCAAGGGCGTGCTGCTTTCCGGCTGCCCGCAGGCCCGCGTGGTCGACCTGTCGCACGAAATCGCGCCCCACGACGTGCTCGAGGGCGCCCTCTTTCTCGCGCAGGCGGCGCCGTGGTTCCCGGCGGGCACGATCCACGTGGCCGTGGTCGACCCAGGGGTGGGCACCGCCCGCAGGCCGCTGGCGGCCCGCGCGGGGGGCCAGCTCTTCGTGCTGCCTGACAACGGTCTGATCGCGCTGCTGCTGCGCAGGCTGGCGCTGGAGCAGGCGCGGGTGATCGAGCCGGGGCGCATCACCGCAGCCGGGGGGCCGGCCAGCGCCACCTTTCACGGACGCGACGTGTTCGCCCCGGCTGCGGCCGCGCTCGCCTGCGGCCTGCCGCTCGCCGACGTCGGCCCCGACGCCGGAGTCCTCGCGTCGCTGCCGTACCCGCAGCCCCTGCTGTGCGGCGGGGAGGTGCGCGGTGAGATCGTGCACGTCGACCGCTTCGGGAACCTCGTGAGCAACATCGACGCGGCGTCGCTGGCCGGCGGATGCCTCGGCGTCGAGATCTGCGGCCGGCGTCTCGGCCCGCCCCTGGCGACCTACGCGGAGGCCGCCCCCGGCGAGCTGCTGGCTCTGTGGAACAGCGCCGGGCTGCTGGAGATCGCCGTCCGCGAGGGAAGCGCTGCCGCGCTGCTGGGCGCCGGCAGGGCCGCCGCGGTCACCGCTCGTAGAAGCTGAGGATCGAGCGACCGTAGGCGCGCCGGTCGACGAGGCTCAGACCGGCCACCCGATCGGGGGGCATGTCCTCTCTGGGCGCGTGGATGATCAGGGTTCCGCCCGGCTCGAGCACCGGCTCGGCCAGGACGAGCAGCCCGCGCTTGTCGGGGTAGCGGAAGGGCGGATCGAGGTAGACGATGGTGAACCGCCGTTGGCAGCGCTTGAGGAACAGCTCGGCGGGAAAGAGGCGCAGCACGATCTCGGTCTCGACGAAGGACGTGTTGCGCAGGAGGGTCTCCCTGGCCTTCGTGTTTCTGTCCACGAGGTAGACGGGCGAGGCGCCCCGCGAGGCCGCCTCGATGCCGACGGCGCCGGAGCCCGAGAACAGGTCCAGGAAGCTCGAGCCTTCGAGGTCGCCGAGGATCCCGAACAGCGACACGCGCATCCGGTCCATGGCCGGCCGCACGTCGCCGGGCGGCATCAGCAGGCGTCTTCCCTTGTAGCGTCCGGCGATGATCCTCATGAGCCCTCGCTGCGCCGCAGCCCGGCCGTCGGGCGGCGTACACCCGCGCCGGCGGCCTGCCTCGGCCTATCCCCCGTCCAGGACCTCGTCGTGCAGGCCCGCGGCCCGGGCGAGCACCTCGCGCACCGGCCGGTTCTCCTCGGCGAGCAGCCCCGGGTCGGCCTCCAGGAGCGCCGCCACGTCGTCGCGTGCGCGCAGCAGGACGTCGGCGTCGCGCACGAGGTCGGCGATCGCCAGGCGGAGGTAGCCCGCCTGGCGGAGGCCCAGCAGCTCGCCCGGGCCGCGGATGCGCAGGTCCTCCTCGGCGATGCGGAAGCCGTCGGTGGTCTCCTTCATGGTCTTCAGGCGGGCGATCCCGTCCGCAGTGAGCGCCTCCCCGTACACCAGGAACGCGTAGGACTGCAGCGGCCCGCGGCCGACGCGGCCCCGCAGCTGGTGCAGCGCCGAGAGCCCGAAGCGCTCGGCGTGTTCGATCACCATGCATGTGGCGTTGGCCACATCGACGCCTACCTCCACGACGCTGGTGGCCACCAGCACGTCGATCTCGCCTCGCGTGAACCCCTCCATCCGGCTGCGCTTGTCGTCCTCGCTCACGCGCGAGTGGATGAGCGCGAGCCTGCGCTCGGGAAAGACGTGGGTCCGCAGGTGCTCGTACATGCCCTCGGCATGCTTGAGATCGACCTTTTCCGATTCCTCGATCAGAGGATAGACGAAGTAAGCCTGCCGGCCCGCCTCCAGCTCCCGGCGCACCCGTTCGTAGACTTTTTCCTCGTTGCCTTGGCGCGCCAGGTGCGTGATCACCGGTTTGCGGCCCTCGGGCATCATGCGGATCGTCGAGACGTCCAGGTCGCCAAAGGCGGTGAGGGCGAGCGTGCGCGGAATGGGGGTGGCGCTCATGAGCAGCAGGTCGGGGCTTGCGCCCTTGGACACGAGGGCGAGGCGCTGCTCGACGCCGAAGCGCTGCTGTTCGTCGACGACCACCAGGCCGAGGGATCGGTAGGCGACGTCCTGCGAGAACAGCGCGTGAGTGCCCACCACGAGCTGCACCTCGCCCCGGGCGAGGGCCGCCAGCAGCCGGGCCCGCTGCTCGGCGCGGACGCTGCCGGTCAGCAGCGCCACCGAGACGCCGACCGGCTCCAGCAGCCGGGCGGCGTTGTCGCCGTGCTGCCGGGCGAGCAGCTCCGTGGGCGCCATCAGGGCCGCCTGCTGACCGGCCTCGATGACGGCGAGGGCCGAGATCAGGGCGACGAGGGTCTTGCCGCAGCCGACCTCGCCCTGCAGGAGCCTGGCCGCCGGCCGGTCAGAGAACAGGTCACGCTCGATCTCGGCGAGCACCCGTTCCTGGTCCGAGGTCAGGCGAAAGGGCAGCCGGGCGATCAGCCGGTCGCGCAGCTGCCCGCGGATGCGCGGCCTCGTCTTGCGGGTCTCGGCCCGCCGCTTGAGGTAGCGCCGCTTGATCGCAAGCTGCAGGTAGAAAAGCTCCCAGTAGACCAGCGCCGCGCGTGCTCCCTCGAGGCTCCGGCGGCTGCTCGGGAAGTGCGCCTCGGCGAGCGCCTGCGCCAGCGGCGGAAAGCCCTCCCGATCGCGCAGGCTCCGCGGCAGCTCCTCGTCGATGCGCCCGGCGGCCGCTTGGATGGCCGCGCGCGCCGCCCTGCGCATCAGCGGCTGCACCAAGCCTTCGGTGAGCGGGTAGACTGGAAGGATGCGGGCGCCCGCCTGCGGCGCTGCGGGGTCCCAGGGCTCGGCTTCGAAGCTCGTCGACTGGATCTCCTGGAAGCGGTAGCGGAATACGCCCGAGACGAGGAACATCCTGCCGGGGGTCAGCACGCGCTCGAGGAAGTTGCGGTTGAAGCACACCAGGGCGGCCCGCGCGCTCCTGTCCTCAACGTACACCTTGAGCGTGCGGCGCCGGCCCCACCCGACGGCGTCATGGGCGATCACCTTGACCGCGCAGGTCGCCCGCGGCAGGCTGATCGCCTCGGCGAGCGTGTGCACCACGCTGCGGTCGTCGTAGTCGCGGGGCAGGTACAGGAGCAGGTCGGCGACGGTGCGGATGCCGGCCTGGGCCAGCAGCTCGCGGCTGCGGACTCCGATTCCCTTGAGCCTGTCTACGGGCTCGGTCAGCTCCCGGACGTACATCCTTCAGACCGCCGCAGCCCGACGCTCCACTAGAACGGCAGGCGGTGCAGCGCCCTCGAAGCCACCGCGACGATGGCGCCGCCGGCCAGCCAGCAGGCGACCAGGAGCCCCGCGGTCGCGAACAGGGAAGGCAGGTACTCGAGGCGGCCGCCGAACAGGCGATTGACCCATCCGGCCAGCGGCTGCACCATCAGGTCGAGGGTGTGCCAGATCGGCGCCACGGCGTTGCGCGCCACGTACAGCGACACCAGCCGCACGACGACCAGCACGAAGAAGAACATCATGATCCAGGCCAGGCTGCCCCACAGCGCCTGCAGCACCACGGCCAGCACGTCGCCCAGGCGCAGGCCCCCGTAGACGGCCAGCGACGCGACGATGTTCTGCAGCACCACCAGCACCAGCACGGCTGCCAGCGGGCTGAAGTCGAACATCCCCTGCCGCAGGATGCGGATGCGCCGGAAGACCCTCAGGTACGGGTCGGTAGCCGCGGCGAGCAGGTCCCAGGCGCGCCCGTACGACGGGCCCTGGAACCAGGTGAGGATGATGCGCAGCGCGATCAGCAGAGAGTAGAAGAACAGGAGAGCGCCGATGACCTGGAGCGCGATTGCCATGCGGCTAACCTAACATCCGGCGGCTATTCCGTCCACACCCTCTCGACGCAGGGAAGGCCGCGCGTGCGCTCGAGGATTTCGCGGTCGCAGCAGACCCCCATCGTGGAGGCGGCCTGGATCACGATCTCCCCGTCGCCCCCGGCCCCCGCCATGTGCAGGTAGAGGGCGCACTTGCCTGTCTTCTCCAGGAGCGCATCGCGCAGGTCAAAAAGCGCCGTCTCGTCGCTGGCCCGCGACACGCGCACGTGCACGGCGCGAGCGGGCCGCTCGGGCAGCGCGGCCGGCTCGAGGATCTCGTCGGCCAGCAGCTTGGGATCGCCGCGGTCGCGGTCGACCTTGCCGCGCACCGCCACGACCCCGTCGACGACGAGCAGCGGGCGGCAGCGGTCGAACACTTCCGGGAAGACCACGACCTCGATGGCGCCCGCGAGGTCCTCGAGCGTGGCAAAGGCCATCCGCCGGCCGCTGCGCGTGAGGATCTCTTTGACTTCCCGCAGCGACCCGATCACCGTGTACTGCCGGTCGGGGGCCGCCTGGGCCGGGTTGGCGAGGTCGAGGGACGTGCGGGACGCGATGATCTGCCTGTAGCGGTCGAGCGGGTGGCCCGAGAAGAAGAAGCCGAGGTTCTGCTTTTCCAGGCGCAGGCGCTCGGCCGGGGGCCACTCCCCGACCCGCTCGAGCTGCAGCGGAGCGAGCGCTTCCAGCTGGTCCGCGTCGAACAGCGAGGCCTGGCCGATCTCGCGGTTCTGCTTTTTCCTGTTGGCGTCGTCGAGGAGCCTGTCGAGGTTGGCGGCGAGGGTGGCGCGGGTCTCGCCAAAGGAGTCGAAGACGCCGGTCTGGATCAGGGTCTCCAGCACCTTGCGGTTGGCGGTCTTCAGGTCGACGCGCTCGAGGAAGTCGCCGATGCTGCGGAAGACCCCTCCCCGCCGCCGCTCCTCGACGATGGCGTCGACGGCGGCCTGACCCACGTTCTTGATGCCCAGCAGGCCGTAGACGATCGTGCCGTCCCTGGCTTTGAACTCGCCCTCGGAGAGGTTGATGTCCGGCGGCATGACCGCGATGCCCATCTCGCGCGCCTCGCCGATGTACTGGGTGAGCTTGTCGGTGTCGTTGATCTCGTTGGTGAGGTTGGCCGCCATGAACTCGGCGGGGTAGTTCGCCTTGAGGTAGGCGGTCTGGTAGGCGACCAGCGAGTAGGCGGCGGCGTGGGACTTGTTGAAGCCGTAGCCGGCAAAGGGCACCAGCAGGTCGAAGATCCTGGTCGCCTGCTCGCGGCTGTAGCCCTTCTTCTGGGCCCCCTCGATAAAGGTCTTCTTCTCCTTTTCCATCACCTCGGCTTTTTTCTTGCCCATGGCGCGGCGCAGGATGTCGGCCTGCCCGAGGGAGTAGCCGGCCACCTCGCGGGCGATCTGCATCACCTGCTCCTGGTACACGATGACGCCGTAGGTTTCCTTGAGGATCGGCTCGAGGGCCGGCAGCGGGTAGGTGATCTTGCGCCGGCCCTGCTTGCTCTCGATGAACTGGTCGATGTTGTCCATCGGTCCGGGACGGTAGAGCGAATTGAGGGCGATCAGGTCCTCGATCGAGTCGGGCCTGGCCCGCCGCAGGATCGCCTGCATGCCCGAGCTCTCGAACTGGAACACCGAAGTCGTGCGGCCCTCGCCGAACAGCCTGAAGGTTGCCGGATCGTCGTCCGGGATCCGCTCGATGTCGAAGTCGATGCCGCGCTCGCGGATCATGTCGCAGGTCTTCTTGATCAGGGTGAGGGTCTTGAGGCCCAGGAAGTCCATCTTCACCAGGCCGCACTCCTCCAGGTAGTCCATGGTGTACTGGGTGGACACCACCCCCGTGCGCGGATCGCGGTACAGCGGCACGTAGTGCGTGAGCGGCTCGCGGCCGATCACGATGCCGGCGGCGTGCGTGGAGGCGTGGCGGGAGAGGCCCTCGAGCTTGCGGCAGATCTCCAGCAGCTCGCGGTGCTTGTCGCTTTTGCCGGCGAGCTCGGCCAAGCGCGGCTCTTCGGCGAGGGCGCTTTCGAGCGTGACCTTGGGGCCGCCGGGGATCAGCTTGGCGATGGCGTCGGCCTCGGCGTAGGGGAAATCCAGCACGCGGGCCACGTCGCGGATCACCAGCTTGGCCTTGAGGGTCCCGAAGGTGATGATCTGGCTCACCCGGTCCGCGCCGTACTTCTGCGTGACGTATTCGATCACTTCGCCGCGCCGCTCGAAGCAGAAGTCGTTGTCGAAGTCCGGCAGCGACACGCGCTCGGGGGTGAGAAAGCGCTCGAAGAGCAGCCCGTACTTGAGCGGGTCTACGTTGGTGATGTGGAGGGCGTAGGCCACCAGCGACCCGACGCCCGAGCCGCGTCCGGGACCCACGGGGATGCCGCGTTTGAGGGCGAACTGGATGAAGTCCCAGACGATGAGAAAGTAGCCGGAAAAGCCCATCCGGGCGATGACGCCCAGCTCATAGTCGAGCCGCTCGTGCATCGCGGCGGTCGCCGGGTGATAGCGCTGCTCCAGGCTCCTGTGGGCAAGCTCGGCGAGGTAGCTGTCCGGGGTGTATCCCGCCGGCACCTCGTAGTCGGGGAACACCGGGCCGGGCAGCGGGATCTCGAGCGTGCACCGCTCGGCCACTTCGCGGCTGTTGAGCACGGCTTCGGGAAAGGCGGCAAACACCTGGGCCATCTCCTCGCCGCTCTTGAAGTAGAACTCCTGGTGCTCGAAGCGCAGGCGTTCGGCCTCAGCCGCCTTCTTGTTGGTGCCGACGCAGATGAGGATGTCCTGGGCCTTCGCGTCGTCGCGGTTGGTGTAGTGCACGTCGTTGGTGGCTACGAGAGGAATGCCGTTGGCCCGGGCCAGGGCCGTCAGCGCCTCGTTGACCTTGCGCTGCTCGGGGATGCCGTGGTCCTGCAGCTCGAGGTAGTAGCGGTCGCCGAAGATCTCGCGGTACCAGCCGACTCGGCTGGCAGCCTGCCGGTCCTGGCCGTTGAGCACGAGCTGGGGAATCTCGCCGGCTAGGCAGGCCGACAGGCAGATCAAGCCCTGCGAGTGCTTCTCGAGCAGCTCGTTGTCGATGCGGGGGCGATAGTAGAAGCCCTCGGTGTAGGCGAGGGAGGCGAGGGTGAGAAGGTTGCGGTATCCGACTTCGTCCTGCGCGAGCAGGATCAGGTGGTAGTAGCGGCCGGCCTTTTCGCCGCCGCTCTTGTCGCCGCCGGTGCGGCTGTGACGGCTGTCGATCGCCTGGTAGACCTCGCAGCCGATGATCGGCCGCACGCCCTGCGCCCGGCACTCGTGGTAGAATTTCATGACCCCGAACATGTTGCCGTGGTCGGTGAGAGCCAGGTGGCTCATGCCCAGCTCCCTGGCGCGGCTGACCAGGCTCCTGACCGACGCGGCGCCGTCGAGCAGGGAATAGTCCGAGTGCGCGTGCAGATGAACGAAGTCGCTCACCGCCCCCTCCCGCACGCAACTATAGCGGCCGGCCCCGACCCGTGTAAACCAGCGATTCAGCGTTCCTGGTCGAGGTGATGCACCTGGTCGAAGAACCAGTCGAAGAGCCGCTCTGCGGTGCCGACCTGGTAGCTGTCGGCCGGCAGGGCCTCGGGGCGGCGGCTCAGCGCGGCTAGGAACCGCTCGCGGTGCTGCTCGACGAGACGCCGCGGGAGGGGAAGATGCTGTCCGAGGAGGGCCACCTCGGCCGTCCGGTCGCGGTAGACCAGCGGGGCCCCCTGCTCGCGGCGGTGCAGCCCGGCCACAGCCAGCCGCACGTCGGCGAGAGTGTCGCGCTGCACGCGGGCGAGGCCGCAGAAGCCAAGGATCGATTGCGAGGGCGGGGCCTTGGGCGAGACCTTGCGGAAGGTCCCGAAGCTCCATTCGCCGAGCGGGATGCGGATCCTGCAGACCACCTCGCCGGGCCGCAGAGCCGGGGCGCCGTGCGCGGCGAGAAAGAGCGCCACGGGCAGCCAGCGCAGGCCCCCGCTGCTGCGCAGCTCCACGCGGGCGTCGAGGGCGAACAGCGGCGCCAGCGAGTCGCTCAGCGGGGTGGCGAGGCAGAGGTTGCCTCCGATCGTCGCCTGGTTGCGCAGCGCAGGACCGCCGATTCCCGCGAGGGCGGCCAGCAGCACGCGGGGCAGGACGTTCCTCGCCACGCCGAGGAGACGGTTGAGCGTCATGGCGGCCCCCAGGTCGACCCACCGCTCCGTGCGGCTGAGGCGCGAGAGCTCGCTCACCGCGGTGAGGTCGATGATCCGCTCGGGAAACCCGTCCGTCATCTGGCGCCGCATCAGGTCCGTCCCGCCTGCCATCAGGTAGGAGTCGGGCCGCTCGGCGGCAAGCCAGAGCAGGTCGGTCAGATCCCCGGGAGTCGTGACATGGACTCGTTTTTTCTTGCCTGCCACCTCTTGCCTCTCAGGGACGCGAAGCGTCGCATGCGCTGGTAGAGCTGCCGGTAGCCCGTGCACGGACAGATGTTGGCCGAAAGCGCAGCCAGGAACTCCTCGCGGCTCATGCGCTCGACCTGGCCGAGCAGCGAATAGAGGGTCACCAGGAGGCCCGTCCGGCACTCTCCCGTCTGCACGATGTCGTCGACCGCCCGCTCCATGTCCGCGAAGAGCTTTTCCTCTCGCAGCCGCTCGACCGTGGTCACGCGCCGCCCGGCCACTCGAAAGGCCGGCACCAGGCAGCTCGCCATCACCTCGCCGTCGACGAACACGTGGCAGGAGCCGCACGAACCGCGGCCGCATCCCTCGGAGGTCGCCGTGAGCCCCTGGTGGTCGCGGAGGATGTCCAGCAGCCGCCGTTCGGCCGCCACCTCCACCGTGACCTCGCGGTCGTTGAGCCTGAAGGAAACGATCATGCGGAGCGACCTCCCGCAAGCTGGACGGCGGTGAACGGCGCCTCGCTGACCTGCAGGCCCACAGCCTGCCCCAGGGCCGCGGCTGCCGCGGGTGCGACGCCGACGACGGCAAGGTCGCCGAATCCCCGCTTGCCCCTGTCGAGCACGCGCAGGTGCACCTCGGGCAGGTCCAGGATTCCGAGCGCCGGGTGCTCGCCCGGGACCGCTTCGACCCACACGCCGTCGACGTAGCGGCCCTTGTCGAACAGCAGGTAGTCGAGATTGTAGAGCGCGCTGCCTTCGACGCAGGCCTGCGTGCGCTCGTCTGCCTCCGCCGCGCCCTCAAGCGTCGTCCAGATGCCTCGCCCCCGCGCCTGGAACGTGATCGAGTCGACTTCCATCTCGACGACGGTCGCCTCCCAGCACAGCCCGTAGTAGGCCTGGCCCCGCGGCGAGGCCGGGCTCCAGAGCGGACCGGCAGGCCGCCGCAGCGATCGCGTGACCTGGATCGGGGGCAGGCGCTTGAGGCGCTGGCTGGCGATGGCGCGGCAGGCCTGCGCCACCACGTCGTCGAGCAGCGTCTCGATCCTGGACCCGGTGGCCGGGCCCGAATCGGGGACGTCGGCGGTGTCGACCGGCTCGAGGATCACATCCTCGACGGGGATGTCGAGCAGCCGCGCGGCCGTGCGCACCCAGACCAAGGCTTGGCTGTCCGCGGCCTGGGACGAAGCGACGCGCAGCTTCTTGTGCTGGTCAAAGAGCACCTTGACCGTCGATCGCTTGTGCGACTCGGCGCCCGACAGCAGCCCCATGCCGTGAAACGCCACGGCCAGGCCGATGCCGCGCAGCGGGCCCCGGTCGCCGCCGGCAGGCAGGCGGCCCACCACGGTCACCGGCGACGCCCTGTCGCCCTCCGCCTGGACGACGGTGCCCCGGCGCTTGCGGGCCGCCTCGTAGGCCGCCCACTTGCGCCGGAAGTCGGATCGCTGCAGCACGTCCTCGAGCAGCTCGAGGGGATCCTCCCGGTGCCAGCGCATTCCGCTGGGAAACACCGCCGAGCCCTCGAGGTGGCGGCGGCGCCACTCCCAGGGCGTCACGCCGAGCTCGGCGGCAATGCGGTCCGCATGCCGCTCCAGGGCGAAGAAGGCTTGGGGCTCGCCGCATCCCGCGAATGCCGCCGAAGGCGTGCGGGCGCTCGCGAGCAGGCGCGCCCGCACCCGCACGTGGTCGCACCGGTAGCCGCCGCAGGCGGCCAGGAGCGCGCGCTCGAGGACGTCGGCCGAGAACACCGGAAAGGCGCCGGCGTCGAAACTCATCTCCACGTCCATCGCCGCGAGGGAGCCGTCGGCATCGAGGCCGCTGCGGTAGCGCGCGACGCACGGCGGCCGCTTGGGCGTGTACGCCAGGCTTTCCTTTTGGGTGTACACCATCCGCACGGCCCGGGAGGCGACCCGCGCGATGAGCGCCGCGTGCCCGGCCATCAGAGTTGGGGTGAGCAGGCGGCCGGCGATGGGGCAGGGGGCGGGCTGGACGCGCACCCGCACGCGCGAAGGGCTCATGTCGAGCAGCGCCGCCACGTTGTCCCGCAGGAGGAACGGATCGCTCGAGGCGCAGGAGAGGTGCATCTCCCGCTCGTCGCCGACGGCCAGGACGCTCTGCGACGAGGAGCCCATCGCCTCCTGGAACCCGGTCCGGTAGGTTCCCTCCACGACTCGCGCGCAGGACGCGAAAGCGGCGTCGGGGTCGCCGCGCTCGAAGGCGATCTCGCGCACGACCTCCGGCTCGCCGCGGCCGGCCTGCGCAGCAGGGGGATCGCACACGATCGCCGCCTCGCGCGCGAGGGCGGCCAGCTGCTCGCGGTCGGGGCCGGCGAGCAGCACGACGGGTTCGCCGACGTAGCTCACGCTGCCCTGGGCGAGAAACGGCATCGTGAGGTCGAGGTGGACGAGGCGGTTGCGCCCCGGGATGCCCGACGCGTCGACGGCCAGAAATCCCTCGGGAAGGGGAGGCAGCCGCACCTCCGCGATCCTGCCTGCGGCAGCCGCGGACCGAACGGTGACCGCGTGGAGAGGGGGGAGATCCGGGACAGGGCTCGAGTCGCTCATCGGGCGGCACCGCGGCCGATCTGCCGCACGGCTTCGACGACGCGGGCCACCTGTGCGTCGGTGAGCGCGGGATAGATCGGCAGGCTGATCGTGCGCTCGTAGCAGTCCAGGGCGACCGGGTAGTCGGCCGGCGCCAGCCGGTAGCGGCCGCTGTAGTAGGGCATGAGATGGAGCGGGATGTAGTGGACCGACGTGCCGATGCCGCGCTCGCGCAGGGCCTCGATGAACTGGTCGCGGGACAGCGAGAGGCGATCCGGCAGCAGGCGCAGCAGGAACAGGTGCCAGGCGTGCGCCGGCGAGTCGACGGGCAGCTCCAGGAAGTCGAGCCCGGCCAGGCCTTCGATGTAGGCCCGGGCCACTCTGCGGCGCTCGGCCAGGAAAGCGGCCGCGCGGCCGAGCTGCACGCGGCCGATCGCGGCTGCGATGTCCGTCATGTTGTACTTGAACCCGGCCGCGACCACCGCGTAGCGCCAGCTCGCCTCGGTCGAGGTGTAGCGGGCCCACGCTTCGCGGTCGATGCCGTGGTTGCGCATGATCCGCACCCGCGCGGCCAGGTCGTCGCGAGCGGTCACCACCATTCCGCCTTCGCCGGTGGTGATGGTCTTGTTGGCGTAGAACGAGTAGACGCCCACCTCTCCGATCGCGCCGGCGTAGCGGCCCCCGACAGTCACCGGGAACGCGTGAGCCGCGTCCTCGACGATGGGCACGCCCGGGGCCACGGCGGCCAGATCGCCGAGGGCGCACGGCAGGCCGCCGACGTGAACCGGCACCATCGCCTTGGGCCGCGCGCCCCGCTCGCCGATCGCCTGCTCGAGGCGGCGCGGGTCGATGTTGTACGTGCGCGGCTCGATGTCGACGAACAGCGGGTCGGCGCCGAGGTAGCGGATCACCTCCGCGGTGGCGGTGAACGTGTAGGGCGTCGTGGCCACCACGTCGCCAGGCCCCACGCCGAGCGCCTCGAGGGCGAGGTGGAGCCCCGCCGTGGCCGAGCAGACCGCCAGGGCGTGCGGGGCGCCGACGTACCGGGCGAACTCCCGCTCGAAGGCCGCCGCCTGGGGGCCGGTCGTGAGCCAGCCGCTGCGGATGACCTGCACGGCGGCCTGCTCTTCGGCGGCGCCGAGGGCCGGCCGCGAAAAGGGTATGAATTCAGTATTCGGGCTCATTCTCGGGTGCCTCGAGCGACGGTATGGCCTTCCGCAGGACCTGGCGCAGCGTCTTCCGGTTGCGGTAGCAGGCGGGGCGCTGCGGATCGAAGACGCAGATCGGGGCGAGCTCGGCCAGCAGCCGCTCAAGCGGCATCCCGATGCTCCCGTTGCGCTTGAGGGCGAGGATGCCGGGGTAGGCGGTCGGCATCGCGGCCTCGCCCTCGGCCCAGAGGCGCTCGTGCAGCTTTTCGCCCGGCCGCAGGCCGGTGTACACGATCTTGATGTCTCGGCCCGGCTCGTAGCCGTGGAACACGATCAGCTGCTCGGCGAGCTTGCTGATGTTCACCGGCTCCCCCATCTGGAGGATCAGCACGTCCGCGTCGACGTCGATTCCCCCTGCCTTCAGGACCAGGGACGCCGCGGCGGGGATCGTCATGAAGAACCGCGTCACCTCGGGGTGCGTCACGGTCACCGGCCCGCCGGTTCGGATCTGTTCCTGGAACAGGGGAAGGATGCTTCCGCGGGAGGCGAGCACGTTGCCGAATCGCACAACGATGAAGCGGCGCCCCTGCGCCCGCTCGCGCAGGATCAGCTCCTCGGCGATCAGCTTGGAGGCTCCGTAGACGGAAGTCGGCGAGACGGCCTTGTCCGTCGAGATCATGACGAAGCTCCGCACGCCGGTCGCCAGGCTCGCCTCCACGAGGTTGCGCGTCCCGAACACGTTGTTGTGGACCGCCGCGACGGGGTTGGCCTCCATCAGGGTCACGTGCTTGTGCGCCGCGGTGTGAAAGACGATGTCGGCCCGCAGCCGGCCCATCAGGTAGCGGACGTAGTCGCGATCCTGCAGCTCGCCGATGACCGGCACGATGGTGGCCGCTTCGCCGACGCCTTCTTTTTGAAGGATCCTGAGCTCGCGGTCGATGCCGAAGATGCTGTTCTCGCCGTGGCCGAACAGGTACAGCCGCTGGGCGCCCCCGGAGAGCAGCTGCCGCGCGAGCTCGCTGCCGATGCTGCCGCCTGCTCCGGTGACCAGCACGCGGCGGCCCCGCACGTAGGCGAGGCTCTCGCGCAGCGAGACGGTGAGCTGGTCGTGCGACAGCACGTCCTCGGGGTTGATCTCGCGCGTGAGCACGAGGTGGGCGTCGCCGTCGACGACCTGCGAAAGGTTGGGCAGGATGCGAATGCGCACGAATCCCGCCTGCCGCAGCAGGCCGTAGATGCGCCGCAGCCGCTCGCGGCTGCCGTCGGGAATCGCGATGACCGCCTCGTCGTCCGCAGTGGTGTTGAGGACCGCTACGACGTCCTGGATCGGCCCCATGATCGGCACGCCCTGGACGCGATGGCCGACCTTGTCCGGATCGTCATCGAGAAAGGCGACGACCCGTCCGAAGATGCCCTTGCCCCTGTTGATCTCGTTGGCGATCGCGATGCCGGCCTGGCCGGCGCCGATCACGTAGATCCTGCTGCGCAGCCGCCACTTCACTGCGTTTCCGTCCGCTCCGGTCCCTTTTCCATCGACGTGAAGCCGAAGTCGACCAGCCGCGACTCGTCGTAGAGGTCGAGTCTGACCTTGGCGCGGCCCTTGCGGCGGTCGACCTTCACGATCAGGCCCTCGAGCCCCTTGAGCGGGCCCTCGATGATCCTGATACGATTATTCTCGTCGAATACCGCCACCGACTTGCGGACGACCTCGCCGTAGCGAAGCAGCTGAGCCAGCGGTCGGGCGTCGCGCTCGGACACCGGCTGGACGTCGTGATTGCTCGGCAGGAACCTGAGGAAACCCGGAACGCCCCGCAGGCTCTGGTAGACGTGGCCGGCCACCGTCTCGGCCTCCAGAAAGAGGTAGCCGGGAAAGACGGGCTGCAGGACTTCGCGCCACCGGCCCGCGCGGCGGACCCTGAGGCTGCGGCGGGGCCAGAACAGGTGGACGCCCGGCAGCTCCTCGAGGGCCTGGTGCGCGATCCGCAGAAAGCGCGCCTCCCGGCGCGCGGCGACCTGCAGCGCGTAGTAGCGCCGGACTGCGGAATCTGGGCTCGACATAGGTTGCATGAGAACGCGACGGTCGCGCGATCCTAACATCCGGACCGCGGGCAGTCAACGCTCGGCCCTCTGTTTCGCTCACCGCCGGCGAAACCGCCGCCGAAAATGAGAAGGAGGAGAACCATCCATGTGGATATCGAGGCTCGCGGTGTTCCTCCTGCTCCTGACCTGCCTCCCGGGCCGGGCGCAGCAGTGGGAGGGCAACGCCGCTCGCATCCGACCGGGCGAGTTCGAGACGCCGGGCCTCTTTGCCGCCAGCAACTCGTTTCCTGTGGGTACGCGCGTCCGAGTCGCGAGCGCCGGCTCAGGCCGCAGCGTCGAGGTCACCGTGACGCGTCGCGTCAACGGAACAACGGGCATCTTTCTGCTCCTCTCCGACCAGGCGGCCGACGCCCTAGGAGTGGCCGCGGGCGACGTCGCGCGCGTGGTGGCTGCTCCCGTGGCCGTGGTGCCGGGCGCCGACCTGTCGCCCGGCCCGACGAGCAAGGATCCCGACGACCCGCGAACCGGGCTCGCCGCTCTGATGGAGGAGCTGCGGGCCGGGCAGCCGGAGCCGGCCGCGCCTGCCGCCGCCCCGCAGCCTGAGCCTGTCGAAGCCGCAGCCCCGCCTCCGCAGCCGGAGGCTGTCCAGGCCGCGGCTGCCGAGCCCGCAGCTGCCGCTCCCCCGCAGCCGCTGGCTGAGGTGGTAGAGCGCTCTCCGCAGAAGCGGCTGTTTCAACCGCCCCTGGAGGCGGCAAGCCCGCCCGCCGTCGCGCAGGGGGCGGAGCCTGCGGCCGCCGGGCCCGCAGCCGCCGTGGCCGACAGCTTGCAGCCGTACCTTTCCCGCTCCCCGCAGAAGCAGCTGTTCCTCCAGCCGCGAGAGGAGGAGATCGCCGCAGCCACGGCTCCCCACCGGCCGACGGCGGTGGCCGTGACCCCGCCTCCTGCCGGGCCTGCGCCCGCCTTTCCGGTCGAGGCGCAGCAGGCGGTTGAAACGGGGCCTGAGCCGACCGAGGAGCCGCCTCGGATCGCGGAGGCCCCGCTCGCGGAGCCTCCGCTGGCGAGCCCCGAGCCGCCGCCGGAGCAAGCCGCGGAGCCTGGGCCCGTCGAAGCGGGACCGATCGCGAGCGACGCGGTGCCGCGGCCCCCGGCTGGGCCGCCTGTCGCTGTCACGGAGCTCGCTGAGGCTCCCCAGCCCCCGCAGCTCGAGCCGCCCCAGCCCGCGGAGGCCCCGCAACCGGCGGCTCCGCAGCCGGCTGCCGCCGTTGCGCCGGCCCCCGCGCAGCCGGTGCCGCCGCCCGCTA
>CAZKGO010000034.1:0-33539 GCA_964552235.1 uncultured Spirochaetales bacterium
GCGGGTGCATTCCAGGATAGTGCGGTGGAATGCGAGGTCGTCATCCGAAGTCTGGGTGCCGGACCTAATGCGCGCCCCGAACTCTTCGACCTGAGCCCGCAGCCGTGCGACATCCTCGTCGGTGGCCTTTTCCATCGCGAGGAGGGTGTAGGCCGGTTCGAACAGCCGCCGCAGCTCCAGCAGATCCTCAGTGGTGGCCTGCTCGAGGATCAGCTGGAAGATCAGGGGGCCGAGGCTGTCGTGGCTGGCCTGGTCGCGGATGATCGTGCCGTGTCCCTGGCGGACTTCGACGATGCCCATCGCCTCGAGCATCTTGATCGCCTCGCGAACGCTCGTCTTGCCGACGCCGAGGCTGCGCGTAAGCTCGGTCTCCGACGGCATGTAATCGCCGCGGCGCAGCTCCCTGTTCAGCATCGCCTCTTTGATCCGCTCGAGAACGAGCCGGACGACCGAGCCCTTCTCCAGTGGACGACTGAGCGCTCCCGTCGCCCTGGTAGTTCTTGCCATTGCTGAACCCGCACTGTCGGACAACAGACGTCTGTCTACCGGGAGTGTAGTTCCGTGTCGGATTCTTGGCAAGTGCTTGACACGCACAGCCCGAGGATTACGATAGCAGTCATCAGATGGCTGGCGCGCTGAGGCGGCCGTCAGGAGGGACCTGGTGATCATTGACGGCGACACCCATGTTTCTGCGGCAGGCGGCCGTTTTTCCCTCGACAACCACCTCGCGGCGCTCGAGCGCGCCCGCATCGACAGGGCGCTCGTCTGGCTGAGTCCCCACCACTATGAGGGAGCCGGCATTTGCGAGCACAACGCGTTCGTGGCGCGCGCGGCCAGAGAGCACGCCGACAGGCTCATCCCGTTCGGCTGGGCCGACCCGCGCGTGAGCGTCGCGCACGCGATCGAAATGGTCAGGCGGTCGGCCGAGGAATGGGGCTTCGTGGGGGTCAAGCTCAACGGCGCCCAGAACGGCTACTACATCGACGATCCCGAGCTGGCGCTTCCCGTTGCCGAGGAGATCGCGAAGCGGCGGCTGATGATCGCTTTCCATATCGGGCCCGACGCCTACGAGCGGACCCACCCATGGCGTGCCGCGCGCGTCGCCCGGCGCTTTCCCGAAACGCCGGTGCTGATGGTCCACATGGGCATGACGAGCTCGGACATGAACCGGGCCGTGTGCGAGGCAGCCGAGGAGTGCCCCAACATGGTTCTCATCGCCAGCGCCACGGGCGACGCGCAGGCGTTGGGTGCGATCCGCAGGCTCGGGGCCTCGCGGGTCTGTTTCGGCTCGGACTGGCCGTTCCGCAAGATGCACGTGGCGCGGGCGGTCTTCGAGGCCTCGCTTCCCGACGAGATCTCGGCCGCGGAGATGGAGCTCTTCATGGGCGGCAACCTCCGCCGTCTCTTCGGCATCGCGTAGACCGCTCGGGCCCCGCGGCGTTGACAGCCCGCGGCCGCCGAGTCGAGACTTGCTGCATGGACAAGCAAGCGATCGCCGCCCTGCTGCAGGAGATCGGCCTGATGCTCGCCCTCAAGGGCGAGAACCCCTTCAAGATCCGCGCCTACGAGCGGGGCGCCGAAGCGCTCCTGGCCCTGGACGAGGACCTGGCGACGGTCATCCGCCAGGGGCGTCTGCGGGCCATCGAGGGGATCGGCGAGGCGCTGGCCGAGAAGATCCAGACCCTCCAAAGCGGCGGAAGAGTGCGTTTGTACGACGAACTGAAGGCGACGATCCCTGCGGGCTTGATGGACATGCTGCGCATTCCCGGCCTGGGGCCTGCGCGCGTGCGCGCCCTCCACCAGGCGCTCGGGGTTGACTCGATCACCGCGCTCCAGGCCGCCTGCCGGGACGGCCGGGTGGCGGCCGCAAAGGGATTCGGCGCCAGGACGGCAGCGAACCTGCTGCGCGCCATCGAGCGGACGCGGTAGCACCGAGCCCGCGGGAGCAGCGCCCCGCCTGTCGCCTCGCTACTCGTAGATCAGATAGCCCTTCCGCGTTGCCTCGAACTGCTGCAGTCCCGAACGCCACGCCGCGATGATCTGGCCGGGCGTCCGGCCGGCGTCGAGATCGCGGCGCAGGCTGTCGCTGCCGTACAGCTCGTCGATCGCCGGAACCCGCCACTGGAAGCGGTCGGCGTGCAGCCCGCGGATCGCGTGCATGAGGTGGACGGCGAGCGCCACCGGATCCAGGATGCGGCGGTCGGTCACGCGGATCGCCACGCCGCGGCAGGGCTGGTCCCGGTACTTGACCGCGGCAGTGCGGCCCGGGATCCGCCGCGGGACGAACTCCACCGGCGCGAAGGCGGCGCCCGCGACCGGCCGCCCCCGCAGCTCGTCGACGAGCCGGCCCGCATCGATCCAGGGCGCGCCGATCCACTCAAAGGGGTGGGCGGTGCCGCGTCCTTCGCAGACGTTCGTGCCCTCGAGCAGACAGGTGCCGGGATAGAGCGTCGCTGTCGATAGAGAAAGCATGTTGGGCGAAGGCGCCGTCCAGGGCAGGCCCGTTTCGTCGAACCACTGGTTCCGGCGCCAGCCGCGCAGCGGCACGACCTGCGGAGCGTATCCTGCGGGCAGCTCGAGCCAACGCTCGCCTGCGATCATGCGGGCCAGCTCGCCGGCGGTCAACCCGTAGCGGACCGGGATCGGGTAGGCACCGACGAACGATCGGCGCCGCGGATCGAGGACCGGTCCCTGGACTGCGGCGCCCCCGACCGGGTTCGGCCGGTCGAGCACCCAGATCGGGATGCCGTTCGCCGCCGCGGCCTTGATCACCAGGCCGAGAGTGCTGATGTAGGTGTAGAAGCGGGCCCCGACGTCCTGCACGTCGTACAGGATCACGTCCACGCCGCGGAGCATCTCGGCGGTGGGCTCGAGGCGGCCGCCGTAGAGGCTGTACAGCGGCGCTCTGGTGGCGGGGTCGCGGGACGTGGGGGGATCTCCGCCGTCGGGGACGTCGCCCCGGTAGCCGTGCTCGGGCGCGAAGATCGCCTCCAGCGTGACGCCGGGGGTGCGCGCCAGCAGGTCCACCAGATGCCGGCCGCGGCTGTCGATCGCCGTGTGGTTGCAGACCACGGCCACACGCTTGCCCTGCAGCCCCGCGAACGAGTCCTCGACGAGGGCCTCGAGACCGGACTGCACGGTCTGGGCCGAGACCGGAACGAGAGCGACGGCGAGCAGCAGCAGGGCGGCAGTCAGCACGCCGGGAGGATAGCGCCTGCGGGCCGCCGGGTCCAGGCGGCGGATGCGGAGTCGAGCCGGCGTTGACCGCTGCCCGATCGCCTGCGAAAATGGCACCGTGATCGTCGACACCCACGCCCACATCTGCGACACCGCCTTCGACGTCGACCGGGCGGTCGTGCTCGAGCGTGCGCGCGCAGCCGGCGTGGAAGCGATCGTTGCCGTCAGCGAGGGCGCGGCCGACATCGAGCGCAACCTCCAGCTCGCCGCCGAGCACCCGATCCTGCGTCCGGCGGGTGGGCTGCACCCGACCCGGGCCGACCGCGCGGAGGCGGCGCAGGCGGTCGCGGCGATCCGGGCCGCGGTCCCGCGCCTGGCGGCGATCGGCGAGGTGGGGCTCGACTACTGGGTGGCGCGCGACGAAGCCGCGCGGCGGCTTCAGGCGGATGTGCTGGCCATCTTCGCGGCCCTCGCCGCCGAGCTCGACCTGCCGCTGAACGTACACTCGCGCTCCGCGGGCCGGCAGGCCATCGACGCGCTGCTGAGCGCCGGAGCGCGGCGCGTGCAGATGCACGCCTTTGATGGCAAGGCGTCGACGGCCCTGCCTGCGGTCGAAGCGGGCTTCTTCTTCTCGATTCCGCCCTCGCTCGTGCGTTCCCGCCAGAAGCAAAAGCTGGTCGAACGGCTGCCGCTCGGCTGCCTGCTCCTGGAGACCGACAGCCCGGTTCTCGCCCCTGCCGCCGGCCAGCGCAACGAGCCCGCGAACGTGCTCGCCGTCGTCGAGGCGATCGCCTCGATCAAGGGCATCGCGCCCCAGGCCGTGATCGACGCGGCCGCCGAGAACACGCAGCGGCTCTACGGCCCTGCGGTCTGCGGCCACCCTTCTTGAGAGGCGCGCAGGCCTTCGGAGGCCACCATCAGCGCCGCATGCTCGCCGAGGCTCTCGCCCAGGGCCGCGGGCACGATCCGGCAGGCGGCGAGGTTGGCCGGCAGCGCCTCGGCCGCGAGCTCGGCCTCCATCGCCGGACGGAGCAGCCTCTCGGCCCGCGCGAAGATGCTGCCGACGACGATCACCTCGGGATTCAGCAGATCCACGACGATCGCGAGGGCGCGGCCGAGCATGCGCCCGACTTCGGTGTAGATCGCTATGGCGTGAGAGTCGCCGGCCTGAGCTGCCTCTGCCACGCGCTTCGCGTCGAGGGCAGGCAGGCTTGCCGGGTCACCGCAGAACGCCACCGCCTCGCCGCGCGCGAGCGCCTCCCCGGCGCGAAGCCGCGCCAGGGCCGCGATGCCGCTGCCGCCGACGTAGCCTTCGACGGATCCTGCTTTGCCGTAGCCGATCGGCCCCCCCTCGGTGAGGCGTACGTGGCCGATCTCGCCCGCGCCGCCGGAGGCTCCGCGGCAGAGCCTGCCATCGAGCACCAGTCCCGCGCCGAACCCGGTCCCCATCGTGCAGAAGACGACGCTGGAGGCTCCGCGGCCCGCGCCCAGGCGCGCCTCGGCCAGCGCGCACGCGTTGGCGTCGTTTTCCAGGAAGCAGGGGACGCCCAGCGCGGCCGCCAGCCGCTCGACGACCGGCACTTCGTCCCACCCGGGCAGGTTGGGCGGCGAGAGGATGAGCCCGCGCCTTGAGTCAAGCGGCCCGCCGCAGCTGACGCCTGCGGCCGCGGCTGCCAGCGACCGATGGCCTGCCAGCAGACGCCGCGCGCCGTCGGCGAGGCGATCGAGCATGGCTGCGGCGCTGCCGGTCGTGGGCAAGCGCAGCGTTTCCACGATCGCCCCCGTGGCCGTGCCCACCGTCACGGCGCACTTGGTGCCACCGATGTCGAAGCCGATCAGGCCGGGCTCAGCCATACGCGCCGCCTCGTCGCGGAGCCCGCGTTTCGGGCCGGGCTGACGCCCTCGACGCCCGCGGGCCCCAGTCGCAACATGGGAGGCAGCATACACGTACGCGGGGGGCCGGCAAAGCCCGCGACCGGCGGCGACGCGGGGGCTGCGAGGGCGGCATCGGCCGCGCAGACCGGCGAGCCGATAAACAGATAGGGAGGCGCCCTGCAGCATGAACCGCGTCTTCTATCACCGCATGGACCTGGACGGGCGCGCCGCGGGCGCGATCGCGCGCCGCGGCCTGGAGGCCGCGGGCGAGCCGCTGCGCCTCTACCCCTACGACTACGCCGACCCGTTCCCGGAGTCCGAGGTCCGCGGCGGCGATACGGTCTGGTTCATGGACGTAGCGTGGCAGCCGTTCGAGAACATGGGCCGGCTCGCGCGCGAGCGCGGCTGTCGGGTCGTGTTGATCGACCACCATCGATCGGTGGCCGAGTCCGGCGTGCTGGCCGAGATTGAGTCGCACTTCTCCGTGGACAACAGCCGGGCAGGGTGCCTGCTGGCGTGGGAGCGTTTCGCGCCCGCCGAGCCCGTGCCCGAATGGGTCGATCTGCTCAGCCGCTACGACATCTGGGACAACGGCGACGTCGATGCATGGGCCAAGCGAATCCTCCCGTTCCAGATGGGAATGCAGGCGCAGCCGACGGATCCCCTGGAGAACTGGCCCTTCTGGAGGCGGCTGTTCGCCCGCGACAGGGTCTCCGCGCGCCGGTTCGTCCGCGACAGGATCCGCGACGGGCGCGCGATCCTCGCGTGGGCCGGAGAGCGCAGCGCCGCCGACGCGCGCGATCACGCCTTCGAGGCCCGCCTCGGAGCACACAGGGCGATCTGCATCAACTCCACGACCTTCTGCAGCTCGGCCCTCGACGCCGCCTGGGACGCAAAGCGGCACCATCTCATGCTGATCTACGCGCGCCGCCGGGATGCCACCTGGAGGGTGGCGCTGTTCAGCAGCCGACCAGACGTGAACGTCTGCCGAATCGCCGAGAGGTTCGGGGGCGGAGGGCACCGGTCTGCGGCCGGCTTCTCCGCACGCTCCGTGGAGGTGCGCAGCGGGCGGCTCGCGATCGAGCCGCTCAGGCCCGGACCAGGCGGCAGCCGCGACTGACTGCGGCGGCGCCGTGCGGCCGCCGCGCCCGGCCTGGGCAGGCGTGCTGCAGCCGCCGGTGGACGGTGGATCAACTCCCTCGCATCGGGCATACTGCGGTGTCGCGCGACTTCCCGGGCATCCGGCAGCCCTGGAACAGGCAGGCTGACAGTCGCAGCAGGGAGTGCATCAGCCATGTCCGACAAGAGCCTCAAGACGCAGAGCATGTCCGGGCCGAGCAGCCTCGAACGCCTCGCTCCTCCCGCCGGGCGCGTGCGCGCTGTGCTCGATACCGACACCTACAACGAGATCGATGACCAGTACGCCCTCGCCTACGCGGTGCTCGGCGGCAGCTTCGACCTGGAGGCCGTCTACGCCGCGCCGTTCCACAACGATCGCTCCAGCGGACCCGAGGACGGCATGGAGAAGAGCTACGATGAGATCCAGCGCGTGCTCGCCATGCTCGAAGGCCGCGGCCGGAGCATGCCGGCTCGCGTGCTCAAGGGATCGCGCCGCTTCATGGAGACGGCCGGCAGGCCGGTGGACAGCGAGGCCGCTCGCGACCTGGTGAGCGCAGCTCTCGCCCAGCCTGGACCCCTGTACGTGCTTGCGATCGGGGCCATCACCGACGTGGCGTCCGCCCTTCTCATGGAACCCCGGATCAGGGAGAAGGTCGTCGTCGTGTGGCTCGGCGGACAGCCGAGCGGCTGGCATACCGCCTTCGAGTTCAACCTCAAGCAGGACCTCTTCGCCTCCCAGACGATCTTCGACTGCGGGGTGCCTCTCGTGCATGTGCCCTGCAAGAACGTGGCCGAGCACCTGCGAGTCACCCTTCCGGAGCTCGAGCATCACATCGGGGGCCGCAGCGCGCTCTGCGATTACCTCGTCAAGATCACGGGCGAGCACATGGCGCAGCACGGGGCGCAGTCCAAGGTGATTTGGGACATCTCGACCGTAGCGTGGCTGCGCGACAGCCGGTGGCTGCCTTCGAATCTGGTGCACAGCCCGCTGCTCACGACGGCGTTCACCTACAGCCACGATGAGTCGCGCCACTTCATCCGCCAGGTCATCGACGTGCGGCGCGACGCGATCTTCGCGGACCTTTATGGGGTGCTCGCCCGGAGCGAGTCCGCGAGCTCCAGGCTTGCCCGGTGAAGCGAGTCCTGGAGCGAAACCGGGCGGCCCGCACAGAGACAGGCGCTGCCGGCGCGCGTGATCGTAAATGACTGAGCGCTCCTGATATGCGGGCCCGCCGGGCCGACTGCGCTAGACGGCGACCATTAGTGCACACAAACGAACAAAGAACTTGACAACCGCCGCCGAACGGGCATAATGGTTTCGTTCCGAGTTCAATCCAGAAGGAGGTCTTCGATGAGAATCGGCACAAGAGTGGCAGGCCTGCTGGGGGCGGTGGTCGCTCTCATGCTGTTCGCGGGCCCGGCCATGGTGTTTGGCAGCGGCGGCAGCGAGGCCGGGGCCGCCAAGGTGACCTATCCGGTCAAGATCGACTACTGGTATTCGATCGGCGGATCGGCCAAGGAGACTACAGATCTCCTGATCGGGAGGTACAACGGCTCCCAGCAGAAGTACGTTGTCACGGGCGTCTTCAACGGAACGTACTCGGAGTCTCTGAAGAAAATGCTCGCTGCCGCGGTGGCCAAAAACCTGCCGCCTCTCGGGCATCAGGCCAACACCTATGCTCCCACGCTGGCGTACGCGGGCGCCCTGCAGCCGCTGGATGACATCATGAAGGCCGACAAGAGCTTCAAGAAGGAAGACCTCGTTCCGGCGCTGCTGGCGGGGAACTTCTTCCAGGGCAAGCAGTGGGGCCTTCCCTTCAACAACAGCACCTCGCTGCTCTACCTGAACAAGGACCTGTTCAAGCAGGCCGGCGTGGATCCCGACAACTTCCCGAAGACCTGGGACGAACTGCCCCCGATGCTGCGCCAGCTCAGGGCCAAGCTGCCTGCGGACATCGTTCCGTTCAACATCCATCCGGGCAGCTACTGGATTCCCCACGCTTACATGTACACCTTCGGCAACGACCTGCTGACCCCCGACAACAAGAGCGCGCCCTGGGACACTCCCGAGATGCTCGCGTGCGTCACCTATTTCCAGAATCTGAAGAAGGAGGGACTCCTTTCCTGGCAGCCCACGAGCGACGGGTTCTACGCCGGAAAGCAGGCCATCAACACAGAGTCGTCGGCCTCGCTCACCAACTACATCAAGCGCTGCAACTTCAACCTCGGCGTCGCCAAGATCCCGAAGGGCAAAAAGCAGATCGCGATCTTCGGCGGCGGCAGCCTCTACATGTTCTCCAACAAGACCCGCGGCGAGCAGGAGGCGGCCTGGGACTTCATGAAGTTCATGACCACAAAGGACAGCCAGGTCACCTGGAGCAACGGCACCGGCTACCTGGCCTGCAACCTGGCGGCCATCGCCGAGCTGTCCAACACGACTCACAAGACCGACCCGCGGTTCGCTGCCGCCTTCCAGCAGATGCCCTACGCGGTGACGGAGAACACCACGTTCTTCCCCGCCTACGAAACGCTGCGCGACGTGTACGTCGAGCTGTGGCAGCGGATCATGATCAACGACGAGGACCCGAAGAAGGTCCTGCCCGAGCAGACCGCCAAAGCGAACAAGGTCATCAAGGAATCGTGAGCGTCCTGGAGGGATGCCGCGCCCGGTTGCCCGGGTGCGGCACCTCCTGTCGAGCTGGACACACATGAAGCCGCAAACGAGACACACGCTGTTCTGCTGGTCGACGGTGGCTCCCTCCCTGCTCATCATCCTGGTCTTCAGCTACATCTCGATCACTTACGTGGGGTTCATCTCGTTCTTCAAGTGGGACATGCTCACCCCCAGGAAGTACTACGGGATCGAGAACTACGTCAGGGCGTTCACCAACGCGGAGTTCTGGAACGCCATCAGGGTGACCCTTGTCTACTCCCTGGTGGGTGTTCCCGTCTGCATGGCCATCGGCCTGCTGATGGGCCTCCTGCTCCAGGGCGAGGTTCCGGGCAAGACGGGGTTCCGCGTCGCCTTCTTTCTGCCTGTCGTCATCGCCATGCCCGTCGCCGCACTCGTCTTCCGATGGATGTTCAACGACGAAGTCGGCCTGATCAATTTCCTGCTGATCGACGTGTTCCGGGCGTACCCGTCCGTCGATTCGACGCACTGGCTGCGCTGGCTGCGCGACCCGAAGGGAGGGGCCCTGGCGGCCGTGCTGACCGTGGGCATCTGGCATCGGCTGGGCTACAATGCCATTCTTTTCCTCTCCGGGCTGGAGAACATCCCGCGGGAGTACTACGAGGCGGCCAAGATCGACGGTGCGGCTCCGGTGCAGCGCTTCTACCGGATCACGCTGCCGCTGCTCACGCCGACGACCTTCTTCGTGCTCGTGCTTCAGGTCATTTCCGCCCTCAAGGTCTCTGTCTCGCCGATGGTGATGACAGGCGGGGGGCCGATGTACTCGACCGAAAGCATCATCCTCCACATCTATCGGGAGGCCTTCCGCAACTTCAAGATGGGATATGCCTCGGCCGTTTCCCTTATCGTTTTTGTGTTGCTGCTCGCAATCACCCTGCTTCAGTTCAAGGTCGGCGAAAAGAGGGTTCACTATCAATGACTGTCGCCAAGACGGTGCGCAGCAACTGGCTCTACGCCCCGCTCATCCTCGTGATTGTCGTCTACACGCTGCTCTACCTGTTTCCGCTGATCTGGATGCTCCTGAGCAGCTTCAAGAGCCTGCACGAGCTCTTCAAGTTCCCGCCGAGCTTCCTCCCCGAGAAGTTCACGCCGCAGAACTACGTGGAGGCGTGGCTCAAGGGCAAGTGGCCCCAGTACTTCCGCAACACGTTTGTCGTGGGCGTTGCCGTGGCCACGGGCAGGATCCTGGTGGCCGGCCTGGCGGGATTCGGCTTTTCCCGGGATTTCAAGGGCTCCAAGTTCCTGTTCATGCTGGTTCTGGGCACGATGATGATCCCTAGCGAGACGACTCTGATCTCCAACTACGTGATCATCCACAGGCTGCGCTGGCTGGACACCTACCTCGCGCTCATCGTTCCGGCCCTGACCAGCGCTTTCTCGATCTTTCTCTTCCGCCAGTTTTTCAAGACGGTGCCGCAATCGCTCGAAGACGCGGCCACGGTCGACGGGTGCGTCGAGTACGACTACTACTTGCGCATCGCGTTCCCGATCGCCAAAGCCGTGACGATCATCATCTGGCTGCTGGCCCTGATCGACGAGTGGAACAGCTACCTGTGGCCGCTGATCGTGCTGAACAAGGACGAGATGCGCGTCCTGCAGATCGGGCTGTTCTTCTTCGAAGATGACGCGGGACCGCAGCAGAACCTCATCATGGCCGCGTGCACATTCATCACGCTGCCGATCGTCATCATCTTCCTGATCTTCCAGCGGCGGCTCATATCAGGCGTGGTGACGTCCGGCATCAAGGGATAGGGGCCTGCGGCGGACAGCGTCGCAGGGCCGGCGGGAGGTACAGCATGAAGAAGGCGACACGCAAGAAGGCAAGGCGGGCTACGGCTGCGGCCAAGAAGGCGGCGCCCAAGCGGCCGGCACGGAAGGAGGCTGCGGCCAAGAAGGCGGCGCGCAAGCGGCCGGCACGGAAGGCAGCTGCGGCCAAGAAGGCGGCGCGCAAGCGGCCGGCACGGAAGGCAGCTGCGGCCAAGAAGGCGGCGCGCAAGCGGCCGGCACGGAAGGAGGCTGCGGCCAAGAAGGCGGCGCCCAAGCGGCCGGCACGGAAGGCAGCCGCGGCAAGAAAAGCGGCGGCGAAAAAGCCAGCGCGGAAGGTGCCGGCTGCGCCCAAGGGGGCCACGCCGCAGGCGGCGCCCCCTAAGGCGGCGCCCGTAGAGAAGGTCCTGATCCAGTGGCAGGCCCACCGCGGCGGGGGCGGCTTCGAGCGGCCCGACAACACGATGGTCTCTTTTCTCTACGGCTGGGACCTCGGCGGCATTCCGGAGGCCGACGTGCGTCAGACGCTCGACGGTCGGATCGTGTGCCTCCACGATCCGACGCTGGCGCGAACCACGAATGCACCCCCTGAGATCGCCGATGTCCCGGTGGTGCAGCTGCGCTACGAGCAGTTCGCGAACGTGGATGCCGGCGCCAAGTTCGCTCCCGAGTACGCGGGGCAGCGGGTGCCGCTGCTCGAGGATATTCTTGCCCGCATGGCCGAGAGGCCTGAGCGCAGGATGTACCTCGACCTCAAGGGCATCGATCTCGGACAGCTTGCGGACATGATCCGCCGCTTTGGTCTTCAAGGCCGCATCTACGTGGCCTCACCCAAGCCGGAGGAATGCGAGGGCATCAAGCAGCAGCTTCCAGGGGTGCGCACGATACAGTGGTGCGGCGGCACCGAGGCCGAGATCCAGGCCAAGTTCCGCAGCGCCGCTGCCGGCGGTTTCCACCATCTGGATCAGATCCAGCTCCACCTCAACGACGAGCCGCGGCCGGCCGGATGGCGGTACCAGATCAAGCCCGCCTTCGTCACGGAGGCGCTGCAAGCCTGCGCCGCCCGCGGCGTGGATCTGGAGGTGCTGCCGTGGAAGTTCGAGCGCGAGGACATCGCGGCTCTCCTGGATCTGGGCGTGCGCTGGTTCGCCGTCGATGAGCCGAAGCGCTTCCTCGAAGCCGTCGAGGGCTGGCAGGCAGCGCGAGCGAGCGGCGGGCGCGGTTGAGAGCCGCCGCCCCCGCCGGGCGGCGCTCCCGACCTATCTCTTCCAGCTCCGCCCGGTGCGGTCCAGGTAGGGCCGCACGCGGTCGGGGAAGTCGACGCCGAGAGAGTCGATGCCCATCTCCGCCAGGTAGGCGGCTCGCTCCTCGTCGTTGGCGATCCACGCGTGCGCCGTGAGACCCGCCGTGTGGCACTCCTCCACGAGCTGAGCGTCCCAGTAGTTCCAGGCTGGACGAATCGAGCTGGCTCCCGTGGCGCGTGCGGCGCCGACCGTGTCCGCGAGCCGGCAGGAGTAGGTGAGCCCGACCGTGATCGAGGGCTCCATCTCCTTGATGCGCTTGAGGCAGTCGTGGTGGAAGCCGATCACCATCACGTCCTCGACGAGGCCGTGTCTGCGCAGCTCGGCGAGGAGAGCGGCCTCGATGCCCTTGGTCGGCCTCGGGTCCCCCTTGATCTCGATGACGACCGGAATGCGCTTCTTCGCCCACTCGAGCAGCTCGCCGAGGACCGGCACCCTCTCGCCGCGGAAGCGCTCGTGGAACCAGCTGCCGGCATCCAGGCGCCGGATCTCCTCCAGAGTCATCTCCTTGATGCGGCCCGTGCCGTTGGTCGTGCGCGACACGTCGGGATCGTGCATGAGAATCAGGGCGCCGTCCCGGCTGAGATGAACGTCCGTCTCGATCAGGTCGCACCCGGTCTCCAGACCCTTCTGAAAAGACGCCATGGTGTTCTCGGGAGCGAGCCCCAGGGCGCCCCTGTGGCCGACGATGAGAACCTTGCCCGTGTTCGCCGCCTCGATCTCCAGCATATCAGTCCTTTCTCTGCGGGTCCTTCGCCGCAGTGATGATCCTGACTCCCGCCTGCTCCAGCTCGCTGCGGTACTCCAGCGGTGAGCCTTCGTCAGTCACCAGGATGTCCACGGCCTCGATGGGTGAGGCCACGAAATTGGAGACCACCGCGAGCTTGGAGTGATCGACGACCACGATCACGGTGCCGCGGGTCCTCTCGATCATGTGGCGCGTGACCTCGGCCTCCTGGGCGACGAACGAGGTAAGCCCGTCCCGCACGCTCACACCGTCGATGCCGATGATGGCCTTGCTGCCGTACACCTGCTGCAGCGTCATTGCGGCGAAGCCGCCCACGACCGAATTCGACTGGACGCGATACTCGCCGCCGAGAAAGACCAGCTCACCGTCGAGCGCCGGGGCCTCGAGAACGGCGGCGACGTTGTTGGTGATCACGCGCACTTTCTTCGAGCCCAGCCTCCGGATCACCTCCAGCGTGGTTGACCCTCCGTTGATCAGCAGCGTGTCTCCGTCCTCGACGAGATCCGCCGCCGCGCGGCCGATCGCCTCTTTCTCGCTGCGGCTGTCGAGGCCCTTCTGCGAGAACACGGTTTCGACCCGATTGCGATGGGTGTAGATGGCGCCCCCGCGGGCGCGTTCCAGGATCCCGCGGTGCTCCAGGACGGCCAGATCCCTCCGGATGGTGATCTCGGAAACCTCCAGCAGCGAGCTCAGCTCCGCTACTCCGATGATTCCACGCTCCTCCGCCAGACGGTGGATCCGCTGCTGACGTTCGGCGGGTATCCTGTGCGCGGCCACGGGGGGCCTCCTTCAGATGCGGCTACTTAGCCGTGCTCTTGTTGAGGTAGCCTAACACTGCCTCGAAGAGCTCCGTGTCGGTCGTCTGCACCTGCTGCGGGTCGACCTCCAGCCCGAGTCGCTTGAGACCGAGCACGAGATTGATGGGCATGACCAGCGTCCGCAGCTGGCCTCCTGCGGCCGAGGCCACCGACGGATCCCTCAGATCGACCTGCACGTAGTCGGGGTCGCCCTGCAGGCCCTCGTTGACCGTCAGCCACGCGGCGAACGCCTGCGACGGGACCTTGACCAGGACGAGGGTCCGCAGGCCGTCCGAAGCCCGCATGACGGTGCGGAGGGCCAGTTCGGGCGGCTTGATGAGCGTCGAAAGCAGCTGGCGCTCGGTGAGGTCCTTCTCGGGTATCTGGCTCCGCGGATGATAGGGCCAGAACACGTCGAAGAACTGCCGCACCGTCGGGGCGCCCGGGCCGATCTCGCCCCTGAAGGCGTCCGCCGGCACCAGCGCGGCGTCGGCGCTGGTGGCCGCCAGCATGGCCGAGGTGGCCAGCGAGCCGATGCCGTTGCGCTGAAACATGACCGCCTGCAGGCGCTGGTCGCCGACGGAGCCGATGGACAGATAGTGCCGGAGAGCGGCATCGACCGCCGGGTCAAGAGGGACCGACTCGTCCAGCGGTTTCATCTGGTATTGGTACGAAGTGATCTTGCCGCCCTCCACCGTCAGGTCGAGAATTCCGACCTGCTCCAGATACGCTCCGGCTTGAACGACGAGGGTCTCACCGACCAGAACAGGCTCGGGAACCAGAGTGTGCGTGTGCGCCCCGACGATCAGGTCGATGCCGGAAACAATCCGGGCCAGCTCCAGGTCGGGTTTGAAGCCGACGTGCGACAGCACGACGACCAGGTCGCACTGCTTTTCCACCTCCGGCACCAGCTCGCGCGCGGCGTCGAACGGGTTGCCCACCTTGACCTGCACGCTCTGCATGTAGTCCACGGTCGTCAGGCCGATGATGCCGATCCGAAGCCCCCCCTTGCGCAGAATCACGTACGGCTTTGCCAAGGGTTTGCCTGCGGCGCCGTCGATGTCGGGGAGCTCCCGCTTGAAGACGTTGGCGGAGAGAATGGCGAACTTCGCTCGTCCCATGATTTTTTCGAACCAGCGCTTGCCGTAGTCGAGCTCGTGGTTGCCGACCGCCATCGCGTCGAAGCCCATCATGTTCATGATCTCGACGCTCTCGAGGCCGCGGTAGCCGTAGGTGGGAAGCCGCTTGTAGTCGGGAAGGCCGTTGAGGAAGTACGTCGATGCCGACCCCACGAGCGAATCGCCGCCGTGGAGCAGCAGCACTGGACTGCTGCCTCTGCGCGCCTGTGCCACGACGGTTGCCAGCCGCGCGAAGCCGCCTCGCACTTTGGGCTGTTCAATCGTGGAGAACGGAAACATATGCTGGTGGGAGTCGTTGACATGCACCACCGTCAGCCTGGCCGGCGCGCTGCGCGGGGCTGTGCCGCAGCCGCTCGAGAATGCGACCGCCAGCACCGCGAATGCCACGGCTGAACGCAGCAGGAGTCCGGTAGTCCTTTTCATCGCTCTGCACACTCCTCAATCATGGTGACCTTGCGCTCGCGTGCGTGGGACCACAGCCTCGACAGCCGCATGACGTGGCCACCGATTCTTGACTGTAGTATCACTTATTCGACCTGTCAAGCAACAAACTGATCGAAATGTCTAGCATCGGACTCGGAGCGCACCCGTTGTGAACAGATTTGGTCGCCGGGCCGCGCGAGTCTCCTCAGGGCAACCAGGCGGTCCTACGGCTCACCCCTTGAGCCCGCCGAGCGTGATGCCCTCGATGAACCGTCGCTGCACCAGCAGGAAGAGGATGATCACCGGCAAAGTCGTGAACGTGCAGGCCGCCATCAGGAGGGTCCACTCGGTCATCCACTCGCTCTGGTAGACCTCCAGGCCCACCTGGATCACGCGCATCTGGTCCTTGTTGGTCACGACCATCGGCCAGATAAAGTCGTTCCAGTGGTTGAGGAAAGCGAAGAGCGCCACGGTGAGCAGCGCCGGAAGGGCGAGGGGCATCATGATCTGGAACAGGTAGCGGAAGGGGCCCGAACCGTCAATGTACGCCGCATCCTCGAGGTCCTTGGGAATGGTGAGGAAGAACTGGCGCAGCAGGAAAACGCCGAAGGCCGAAGCGAGAAACGGCACCGTGAGCGCCATGTAGGTGTCGATCCAGCCGAGGTTCTTGATGATGATGTAGTTCGGGATCATCGTCGCCTCGCCCGGGATCATGAGAGTCCCGAGGAACATCAGGAAGAGAACCTGCGAACCCCGGAACTTCCTCACAAAGGCGAACGCTGCCAGCGATCCGAAGAGCATCTGCGCCAACGCCGGAACCGTGGCGCAGATGGTCGTGTTTACGAAGTAGCGGCCCCAACGCGCGGCCTTCCAGGCCTCCACGTAGTTGCCCCACATGAACTTCTCGGGGAAGAAGGGCGGCGGGAACCTGTACACTTCCTTGACGTTCTTCACGGACGTGGTGAGCATCCACACGAACGGGTAGTTGATGAGGATGACAAAGGCTGCAAGCAGGGCGTACAGAAAAGCCTGGCGCGTCACGTCCAGCGAACGGCTCAGTTTCTTGTCCATGACACATCCCTACTGGTAGTGGACCCGTCGTTCGCCGACGCGGAACTGCACCAGCGTGAACGCCAGTATGATCAGCAGCACTACGATTCCGAGAGTCGCCCCTTCGCCCATCTTGAAGTACTTGAATGCCGTGATGTACAGGAGGTGGGCGATCACGTCGGTGCTCCTCGCCGGCCCGCCCCCGGTCATCACCGCCACCGACACCAGGACGCGGAACGAGGCGATCACCTGGAGGACGACGATCAGGAAGGTCGTGGGCGAGAGCAGGGGCAGCACGATCCTGCCGAATCTGCGCATCGGGCCTGCGCCGTCGATCGTGGCAGCCTCCAGGTACTCCACGGGGATGTTGTTGAGCCCCGCCAGGAAGATGACGGCATTGTAGCCGACCCGCTTCCAGATGCCGACGGTCAGCACCGCCGCCATCGCGCCTCCCTTCGGGTCACGCATCCAGTTCATCCAGTGGGGGCGTGGGGCGCGCGGCGCGCCCAACGCGTACAGGAGGTTGTTCAGCAGGCCCATCTCGGAGTCGAAGATCCACTCCCAGATCATGGCCGCCACGACCATGGACGTGATCACGGGCAGGAAGAACATGAGCCTGAAGAAGGCCCGGCCATAGGTGACCTGCTTGAGCAGCAGACCAGCGACCAGGCCCAGAACCACGCAGGCCGGCACCGAAACCGCGGTGTACACCACCGTGACCCGCAGCGAGTTGCGGAACTCGTCGGAGGCCGGCAGAGCCAGGTAGTTCCGCAGGCCGACCCATCGCATGGGCGTGAGCATGTTCCAGCGGTGGAAGCTGATCCAGAAGCAGGAGACGATCGCAACGTAGGTGAATACCAGAAGCACCGCGGTCGCCGGGCCGAGCGAGACGCCCAGGAAGAACGCTTTCTTGATCTTGTTGGCCGTCTTGGTGTTCATGAGCTTCCCTGCGGACGCGCTGAATGCGGAAAAGGGGGCCGGGCTCCGGCCCGGCCCCCCCCGATCGACGGTTCTACTTGTTCTCGGCGAGCACCTTGTCGGCTTTGGCCTTGGCCTCGGCGAGCACGGTCTTCGGGTCGAGGTCGTTGAGGATCACGCGGTCCCAGGCGTCGTTGAACAGATCCCTCACCTCCTGGAAGGGGGACATCCAGGTGTGGTTTTCGGCGATCGCAAAGCCGAGCTGATCATAGGTCTTCTTGTAGCGCGGTTCCTTTTCCCACAGCTGCCGCATCTCGGCGGAGGCGACGGCCTTCTTGCTCGAGGCCTGGTAGCCGGTCTCCTTGGACCAGAACATCTGGCTCACGGGGTTGGTGGCGAACTTGAGGAACTCCCACGCCGCGAGCTTGTCGGCCTGCGACTTGCTCTTCACGATGTAGAGGCTTCCGCCGCCGATGGGAACGATCGTCTTGACCTGCTTCGGAACGGGGCCGACTCCCACGCTGTACTGGAAGCGGGAAACGATCGAGGTGAGAGAGGCGGTCGAGCGCAGCACGCCCCCGCTCCTGCCGCTGGCATCCAGCTTGTCGCCGCCCTTGTACAGCGCCACCTTGTCCTTGACCATCTTCTTCATGAAGGCGAGCGCATTCACGTCCCCCGGCTGATCCCATGTGACCGCGCTGTTGTCGGCCTTGCACCAATCGCCACCGAACTCCCAGTTGTAGCCCTGGCTGATCCAGCCGCTGCCCCGTTCGATGTTGTACCCGACGGTGTCGCCCCCGAGCGCCGTGATCTTGGCCGAGTACTGGTACATGTCATCCCAGGTTGCCGGGCTCTTTTCCGGGTCCAGGCCGGCCTTCTTGTACAGGTCCTTGTTGTAGTAGTAGACCGGGGTGCTGCAGTTGTAGGGCACTCCGTAAGTCTTGCCCTTGTACACGTTGGCGTTGTACAGCGACTCGACGTAGTCGGCCTTGACGTCCGGCTCTTTGGCCAGCAGGTCGTCCAGCGTCTCGAGGTAGCCGGCCAGCGCCATCTGGGGCGCGTAGCAGTGCGCCATGTGGGCGATCGTCGGCAGGCCGCCCGAAACCGCCGCTGCCAGCAGCTTGCGCATCGTGTCCTCGTATGAGCCGCTGTAGATCGCCTCGAGGATCACCTGGTTCTGGGACTGGTTGAACCGGTCGACCAGTACCTCCGTCGCCTTGCCCGGGATGCCCGAGACCGAGTACCACATCGAGATCTTGATCGGTCCCTGTGCGGCCGCTCCCTTTGCGCCCTCCTGGCCGCCTCCGGCCCACGCCAGGGCCGCCGCCACCAACAGCGCGACGACGATCGCTGGCGCGCCAATACTGGTACGTGTCATTTCCGATCCTCCTCCTCCATGATGCTTGTGAGCTGACAACGACGATCAGTCTAAGACCGACTCTGCGACCTGTCAAGGAAAAACTCGATCGCTTCGAGCGCGACGCGTGCTCGTTCGGACGGCTTCGAGCAGATCCGATCGGCTTGGTCTTCGAGCGCCAGTCTCGGCTCGCTTGACAGCAGGAACGACCCTCTCTAGAGTGGGACCGTCCCCGCATTCCCGACCGCTCGCAACCGGGCGTCCCCACCAGGGGCGGGGACAGAAAGGAATCCGTGGCATGAACATCAGGCGGTCTCTCGTGGTGTTCGCGTCGGGGCTGCTCGCCGTCGGGCTGCTGCTGGCCGGGTGCGCGAAAAAGGAGGCTCCCAAGGCGGCGGCCGAGAAAAAGTTGAAGGTGGGCTTCGTGTACGTCGGGCCTGTCGGCGACTACGGCTGGACCAACGCTCATGACGTCGGCCGCAAGTTCGCCCTGTCGAAGCTGCCCTGGCTCGAGACCGTGTTCGTGGAGAGCGTGCCCGAAGCCGACTCGGCCCGCATCATCGACCGGCTCGTGCAGGAGGAGAAGTGCGATTTGGTCGTGACCACGAGCTTTGGCTACATGGACGACACGGTCAAGGCCGGCGCCAAGTATCCGAACACGCTCTTCCTGCACTGCTCGGGATTCAAGAACGCGAAGAACGTCGGCACCTACTTCGCCGAGCTCTACCAGATGTACTACCTGAACGGCATGATGGCCGGCGCCCTCACCAGGAGCAACAAGATCGGCTACGTGGGCGCATTCCCGACCCCCGAGGTGGTGCGCCACATCGACGCCTTTGCCCTCGGCATCAAGGTCACGAACCCCGCGGCCAGGCTGCAGGTGCGCTGGATCTACTCCTGGTACGACCCCGCCAAGGCCAAGGAAGCCGCCGAGGCGCTGGTGGCCGACGGCGTCGACGCGATGGCCTTTACCGAGGACTCTCCGGCCGTCATCGAGGTCGGGCAGGATCACACCAAGAAGGGCAAGCCCGTGTACACCTTCAGCCACTACAGCCCGATGCAGCAGTTCGGTCCCGACTCGGTAGTCTCCGGGCAGCTCGTCGACTGGGGCGTGATGTACGTCAAGATGTTCCAGGACATCTACGACGGCAAGTTCAGCAACGAGGACCTCTGGTGGATGGCCAAGGAGAAGGCCGCGATGCTCGGCGGCGCCATGAACGAGCCGATCAACGCCAAGTTCGTCGATCCGCTCAAGAAAGTGATGATCGAGACCAAGGACCTCGGCAAGCTCAGCGTGTACGACCTGGTGATGAAGCGCTACGCCCAGATGCAGCAGGGCCGCGAGACCTTTGACCCCTTTGCCGGCCCGATCAAGGACAACAAGGGCAACGAGAAGATCCCCGCCGGACGGATCGGCACCAAGCAGGAGCTCCTGAGCATCGACTACTACGTCGACAACATCGTGGGAGACGTCCCGCGCTGATCCAGTCTCCGAGTTGACCTGCGGGAGCCCGTGCTCCCGCGGGCGCGCGGTCACAGGTGCAGCCATTGGCCAGAATAGAGTCCCTCCGCATGGTCGGAATCACCCGGCGCTTCGGCGACCTGGTGGCCAACGATCGGGTCGATCTCGAAGTCCGTGCGGGCGAAGTGGTCGGGCTCCTCGGGGAGAACGGCGCGGGCAAGACCACCCTGATGAACATCCTCTACGGGCTCTACAGCGCCGACGAGGGCGAGATCCTCGTCAACGGCGCGCCCGTCAGGCTCGCCGCGCCGAGGGATGCGATGGCCGCCGGCATCGGCATGGTGCACCAGCACTTCATGCTCGTGCAGAAGCACACCGTGGCCGAGAACGTCGTCCTCGGCACCCGCGGCGCGCGCTGGTTGGTTCCAGCGCGCGAGATCGAGCGCGGCCTCGCCGAGTTCTCCCGGCGCTACGGCCTCGCGATCGATCCCCGCAGCAGGGTGTGGGAGCTGTCGGCCGGCCAGCAGCAGCGGGTCGAGATCCTCAAGGCGCTGTTCCAGGGCGCCGATCTGCTGATCCTCGACGAGCCGACGTCGGTGCTCACGCCTGCGGAGGCCGAGGAGCTGTTCCGCGTCCTCGAGCGGATGGCTGCCGAGGGCCACTCGGTCGTCTTTATCAGCCACAAGCTCGAGGAGGTCCTGCGCATCTGCAGCCGGGTCGTGGTGCTGCGCAAGGGCCGCGTGGTCGGCAGCGCCGACCCGCGCCAGGCCGGCAGGCGCGAGCTCGCGCGCATGATGGTGGGCCGCGACGTGATCTTCGAGTTCAGGAAGCGCGAGCTGCCGCCGGGGCAGGCTGTGCTCGAGGTCGACGGGCTCACGGTCATGAGCGACCGCGGCCACCAGGCGGTTCGCGGCGTCTCCCTCACGGTGCGCCGCAGCGAGATCGTCGGCGTCGCCGGCGTTTCGGGCAACGGCCAGCGCGAGCTCGTCGAGGCGATCACGGGGCTGCGCAGGTCCACAGGCGGCGCGGTGCGCATCGGCGGCCGCGACATCACCAACGAGAGCGCCCGCGTGATCGCCTCCGCCGGCGTCTCGCACGTGCCCGAGGAGCGGATCCGGTTCGGCATCGTGCCGAATCTGCTCATCTACGAGAACGCGGTGCTCAAGCAGCACCGCAACCGGCCCTTTTCCCGCGTGCTGTTCATGAACACCGACAGCGTCCGCGCTCACGCCCGCGGGATCGTACGCGACTACCGCGTCGACGCTCCGTCGATCGACTCACCGATTCGGGGGCTGTCGGGCGGCAACATCCAGAAGCTGATCCTCGGCCGCGAGATCACGGGCGAGCACACGCTGCTCGTCGCTGCGCACCCGACCTACGGCCTGGACGTGGGCGCCACCGAGTACATCCGCAACCTCCTGCTCGAGCGGCGCGAGCGGGGCGAGGCCGTGCTGCTGGTTTCGGAGGACCTCGAGGAGATCTTCGAGCTCTCCGACCGCATCGCGGTGATGTTCGAGGGCCGGCTGATGGCGGTGCTCGACCGCGCCCAGGCCACCGTCGAGCAGGTGGGGCTGCTCATGGGGGGCTCGGCGGCATGAAGCCCGTGCTGCGCGTGAGCCCCCGCTACGAGACTCCGGCCTGGCTGCCCGCCGCCGCGCTCGGGGGGTCCGTCCTCGCGGGGCTCGCCGCGGTCGGGGTGATGTTCGCCGCCAGCGGCGTCGACCCCTTCTACGCGATTGCGCGCATCTTCGGCGGCTCCTTTGGCAGTCTCTACGGGCTCGGCGAGACCGTGACCAAGGCGATCCCGCTGATCCTGATCGCTTCGGGCCTCGCCGTGGCCTTTCGGGCGAGGTTCTGGAACATCGGCGCCGAGAGCCAGCTGCTGCTCGGCGCGACTCTGGCAGGGTGGGTGGGCCTGCACTGGCAGCTGCCCGGCCCGCTGCTCGTCGCCGCGATGTTCGCAGCCGGCTTTGCCGGCGGCGCCCTCTGGGGGCTGGTCCCGGCGGTCCTTCGCGTGCGCTTTGGCGTCAACGAGGTCATCGCGACCCTGATGCTCAACTACATCGCCTCCGAGCTGCTGACGCTCCTGGTCACGGGCCCGTGGAAGGGCCGCACACAGCAGGGCTTTCCCTACACCGACGATCTGGCCGGCCCGGCCACCCTGGCGGTCATCCCGGGAACCCGGATCCACGTGGTGACTCTCGTCCTCGCCCTGGCGACAGCGCTCCTGCTGCACGTGCTGGTTCGGCGCACCCGCTTTGGCTACGAGCTGCGCGTCATCGGGGAGAACCGCGAAGCCGCGCGCTACGCGGGCATCGACCTTTCCCGTGCCACCCTGCTCCTGATGCTGGTGAGCGGCGGCGCGGCCGGCCTGGCCGGCGTCGGCGAGGTGGCGGGCGTGCACCACCATCTCACCTACCCGGGGGCGATCTCCTCGGGCTACGGCTTCACCGCGATCATCGTGGCCTGGCTCGGCCGCCTCAGCCCGCTCGGCACGGTGCTGTCGGGCTTCTTCTTCGCCGGCATTCTCGTCGGAGGAGACGCGATCCAGATATCGCTCGGACTGCCCGCGGCCACGGTGCAGGTGTTCAACGGCATGCTGCTGGTGTTCCTCATCGCCGGCGACTACTTTCTCCGCAACCGCCTCACCGTCTCGTGGAAGGGCAACCCAGCATGATCTCGCTGATCGTCACGGTCCTCGTGCGCGCCATCGCAGCCGGCACCCCGCTGCTGCTCGGCACCATCGGCGAGATCGTGGCCGAGCGCTCGGGCGTGATGAACCTCGGCGTCGAAGGCATGATGGCCGTGGGCGCGGTCACCGGCTACCTCGCGACCCTGGCCACGGGCAGCCCCTGGATCGGCCTGGCTGCCGGAATCGTCGCCAGCGCAGCGCTGTCGCTCGTGCACGCCGTCGTATCGGTGAGCCTGCGCGCCAACCAGGTCGTGTCGGGCCTGGCGCTGTCGATGATCGGCGTCGGCCTCAGCGGCCTGCTCGGCAAGCCGTACATCGGCCGGCCCCTGTCGCGCACGATGGGGGAGGTGGCGATCCCATGGCTCGCCGACCTGCCGTTCGTCGGGCGGATCCTCTTCAGGCAGGACCCCTTCTTCTACCTCGCAGTCCTGCTCGGGCTGCTTATGTGGTTCCTGCTGCGCCACACCCTGTGGGGCGTGCGCGTGCGCTCGGTCGGCGAGAACCCCGCGGCCGCCGAGTCGCAGGGCGTCAGGGTCGCCGCCGTGCGCTTTCTCTGCACCGCGATCGGCGGCGCCTTTGCGGGGATGGGCGGCGCGCACCTGTCGCTGGCCTACAGCCGGTCCTGGATCGAGGGCATGACCGGCGGCCGCGGTTGGATCGTGGTGGCGCTGACGATCTTCGCGGTCTGGAACCCGGCACGCGCCTTTGCCGGCGCGTTCCTCTTTGGGGGGGTGTTCGTGCTGCAGTACCTGCTGCAGCCTCTGGGCGTTCCGCCGAGCCTGCTGGGAATGATGCCGTACGCGGCCACGCTGGCGGTGCTGGTGCTGGGCGGGCTGCGGCAGGACGAGCGGCGCATGGCTGCTCCGGCGGCCCTCGGCGAGGCCTACACGCGGGGGCAGCGATGAGGGCGGACTCCGGCAGAGGCGCGGTCGTATTCCTGGGCTGCGCGGCCATGGTGCAGCATGGCGTCGTGCTGCAGCTGGTGGGGCCCGTGCTGCCCGACCTCATGCGCGAGTTCTCCGTGCGCGAGTCGCTCGCGGGGCTCATGCTGAGCATCGGCTCGCTCGGCTTCGTGGTGGGGCCGCTCTTCGCCGGCCGGCTGATCGACCGCAGGGGCATGCGCGCGGCGCTGGTGGCCGGCCTGTGCGTGGAGGTGCTGGCGCTCGCCGCCTTCGGGATCGTGCCGGCCTTCGCCCTGGCGATGGGCTTGAGCTTCCTGCTGCGTTTCGGCGCGTCGTTCGTCGAGACCTCGGTCAACGTGCTGCCTGTGGTCGCGGGGGGCGCCGACGGCGCCTCGATGATGAACCTGATGCACTCGTTCTTCGGCGTGGGGTCGCTGCTGAGCCCGATCTCGGTCGGGCTGATCGTGCAGCTGACGGGCCGCTGGCGCCTCGCGTTCCTCGCCGGGGCGCTCGTGACAGCGGCCATGCTCGGCCTGGGATGGAGGTTCAGGCTGCCTGCGGTGACTGCGGCTATTCCTGCCGGCGCCGGCAGCGCCGCCCGGCCTGCGGCGGCGCGGGCCGGGGCCGTGCTCGACTCGTTCGTGCTCGCCGGCGCCGCGGCGCTCTTTCTCTACGTCGGCGCTGAGGTCGGGATGGCCGCATGGATTGTGCTGTACCTCAGGGAGCATCTCGGCTTTGCGCCGGTCGCGGCGACCGCGGCTGCCACGCTGCTCTGGGTGGGGATCATGGTCGGCCGCTCGCTCAACAGCCTGCTGGCGCGCAGGATCGGCGTGCGTGCGCTCGTGCTCGGCGGCGCCCTGGCGGGCGCTGCGAGCGGGTTCGCGCTGCTGGCTGCCCGTTCGGCGCCGGCGATCTACGCGCTCCTGCTGCTCTTCGGGCTCACGATTTCGGGCACCTTCCCCAACGTGGTGATCTCGGTCAACACGCGCTACCCCGAGCGGGTGGGGCAGGTGACCGCGGCGCTTACGATCGCGTCGGCCGCCGGCGGGATGTCATTCCACGTGATCATCGGCGCGCTCTCGCAGGCGCTGGGCATCGTGTCGATCATCGCGATTCCGCCCGCCCTGCTCGCGCTGCTTGCCGTCACGTACGCGGCGGCTACGCGGGGGCGCGCGGCCGCTGTCCGCTGACCCGCGCGCGCCACAGCCGCGGCAGAGGCCCGTCGGCTCCGTGCACCGGGTCGCTCTCCGGCACCGGCACCGCGGCGATGGCCGCGTCCGCAGCGGGCCGTTCGCCCCGCAGGCCGCGGCGCAGGTCGGGCGCGCAGCCGCGCGGGTAGGCGCCGACGACCCCCAGGTCGGGGGAAGCCCGCAGCCTCTTGTGGCCCACACCAGCCGGGACCGCGACGACATCGCCCGCCGCGACCTCGATGGCGACGCCCTTCTCGCCCCCGAACTGCACGCTCGCCGCGCCCCTGTAGACGCCAAGCACCTCGTGACTCGTGCTGTGGTAGTGGTGAAAGGGGTAGATGCCGTCGCGCCACGAGCCGGTCCAGCCGCACCCGGCGAACAGCCGCTCAAAGGCCGCGGGGCCCGCGTCGGCGGGAAGGACGGCACGGTAGAGGACAAGGGGAAGGCTGCTGTTGGGGATCAGGCCGTCATCCGAGAGCAGGTGCTCGGCGGGCGCGGGCCTCACGTGCGTCCGCCCGCGGAGGCCGCGGCCGCCGTGGCGGCCGCCTGGCGCTCGTGCTCCCCGATGTCGGTCGCGTCCCACGGGTAGACGATCCAGCGATCGTCGAGCGTCTCGCCCTCGAAGACGTGCTGCACCCACGGGGGAAACCGGCCGCGCTTGTCCTTGTTCTTGTTGTGAAGCACCATCACGGCGATCTCGCGCGGCTGGTGCCGGTAAAGCTCGCGCAAGGTGTACTCGAGCGTGACGCGGGTGTCGTCGACTTCGTCGACGAGAAGGATGCGCTTGCCGGCGAGCTTCTTCTCCACCTCGTCGATCCACTGGATCGTCTGCGGCATCTCGGTGGGCACGTTGTCGATGCCGTAGTAGGAGATGCCGACCGTGAGTATGGGCACGTCGAGGTAGGTCTTGAGGATGCGCGCCGGGATGAAGCCGCCGGTGCCGATCGCGACCATCACGTCGGGGGCGAAGCCCGACTCCTTGATGCGCGCGGCGGTCCTGCGCACCGTCTCGTGGATCTGGTTGTAGGTGAAGTAGAACTTCATCGGTCGGCCCCTTTTGCCCGGCGGCAGCCGCGCAGCCGGCCCCGCCACGATAGAGCGAAACCGCATCCGGGGCAAGCCAGAGCGCTCGAGGGGAGCGCCCCCGCGGTCGGCCGTGCGAGGCGGCCGGCCGCCTTCTGCGCGACGTCGAGGGCGGCCGGTTGACCTGCCGCGGGCCGGCGACTATCCTGAAAGCGACGCTTGGATCGCAGGACCGAGACGTCGGGGCCAGATGACAGCTTGCACGCGAGCGCGCGCAGCAGCGGAACAGGATCCGCATGCGGGCGCGCAGCCGCCGTCGCCCCGCCGAGCCGGGAGCCGACGGTGGCGCTGATCACGATCGACAACCTCAGGCACACCTACAGCGAGCGGGGGCTGGCCCCGGTCGAGGCGCTGCGGGGAATCAGCCTGTCCATCGACCAGGGCGAGTACGTGGCCGTGGTCGGCGCCAACGGATCCGGCAAGACGACGCTCGCCCTGCATCTCGACGGCCTGCTCGCCCCGACATCGGGTCGCGTGCTCGTCGACGGCCTGGACACGGCGAGGAACGAGCACGCGGGCGCGATCCGCAGCCGCGTGGCCATGATCTTCCAGTCGCCGCTCGACCAGATCGTGGCGACGGTGGCCGAGGAGGACGTGGCCTTCGGGCCCGAGAACCTCGGCGTCCCTTCGGCGGAGCTTCCCGCCCTGGTGCGCAGGTCGCTGGAGCGCGTCGGCCTCTGGCAGGAGAGGCTTCGCCCCCCGCACCTGCTGTCCGCGGGCGAGCAGCAGCGCCTGGCGATCGCAGGCGCCCTCGCCATGAGCCCCCGCTGCCTGGTGCTCGACGAGGCGGCCTCGATGCTTGACCCCGCTGGAACCGCCGGACTGCTGGACCTGCTCGACGAGCTGAACGCCGCCGGCATCACGATCGTGACCGTCACCCACCGCATGGACGAAGCCGCGCGCGCCCGCCGCGTGGTGGTGCTCGCCGCCGGAGCGGTGGTCGACGACGGCCCCCCGGCGAGGGTGCTCTCGCGCACCGACCTGGCCCGCTGGGGCCTGGAGCCGCTGTTCACCTCGCGCCTCGCGGCCGCGATCCGCAGCCGCTGTCCCCGCCTGGCCGGCTGCCCCGACGACGGCCTGGCGCAGGCGGTCGCGGCGCTGGCCCGCGGTCGCCCGTCGGGCGCGCCGCCGGCGGCCGGCGAGCCGGCCGCTGCGCCAGGTCGCCGCGACGCCGTCGACATCCGCGGGCTTCGCCACGTGTACCTGCGCGGCACCCCGCTCGAGCACGAGGCGCTTCGGGGCGTGAACATGGGCGTCGGCCGGGGCCAGGCCGCGGCCCTGATCGGCGCCACCGGGTCCGGCAAGTCGACGCTGCTGCAGCACCTCAACGGGCTGCTGCTGGCGCAGGCCGGCTCCGTGCGCGTGCTCGGTGAGGATCCGGCCGCAGCGGGCGCTGATCTGGTGGCCCTGCGGCGCAGGGTTGGCCTCGTGTTCCAGAGGCCCGAGCAGCAGGTGTTCGAGCGCTACGTCGGCGACGACATCGCCTTCGGACCCCGACAGGCAGGCCTTCGAGGTCCGGACCTGAAGGAGCGGGTGCGCTGGGCCATGGAGAGGGTGGGCCTGGAGTTCGAAGCCTTCAAGGACCGGCCGACGTTCGCCGTGAGCGGGGGAGAGCGCAGGCGCATCGGCCTGGCGGGCGTCCTCGCGCTGGAGCCGGCCCTGCTCGCCCTCGATGAGCCGACTTCGGGTCTCGACCCCGCGGGCCGCCTCCTCGTCCTCGCGATGCTCCAGGAGCTGCACCGCGGAGGTACGACTCTCGTGGTGGCCACTCACAGCATGGAAGAGGCGGCCGAGCTGGCCGACCAGGTCGCCGTCCTGAACCGCGGAAGCTCGGTGCTTGCGGGCGAGCCCGCCTCGGTATTCAGCCGGCGCGACGAGCTGGCGCGGTACGGGCTGGCCGCGCCGCGGGCGCTGGCCTTTGTCGAGCGGCTCGGAAGCCTCGGCGTGGCCCTCGACCGCTCGGCGCTCAGCGGCCGCCTCGCCGACCTCGCCGATGCTGTCGCGCGGGCCGTCTGCAACGGAGGGTGCCCGTGAGCGACTTCGAGCTGCTGGGCTCGCTCACCATCGGGCAGCACCTGCCGACCGGCTCGCCGCTGCACGGCCTGCATCCGGGGGTCAAGCTCGCCGCCGCGGCGGCGCTGCTGGCGGGGCTGGTCGCCACCGACAGCGTCATCGGCCTCAGCCTGTCGGCGGCGCTGCTGCTGGCCCTCACGGCTGCGGCGCGCGTGCCCCCGGGCTACGCCCTGCGCGGGGTGCGCTCAGCGCTGCCGCTGATCGCGCTCATCGCCCTGCTGCAGGTGCTGGCGATCCCCGCCAACGACACCGGCGCGCTGCTCCTGCGTCTCGGGCCGGTCGCGGTCACCACCGGCGACCTGCACGCGGCAGCCGCGATGTTCCTGCGCTTCGCCTCGCTGATCCTCCTGGTGAGCCTCGTGACGTTCGTCACCAGCACGCGCGAGCTCGTCCACGGAACCGAGGCGCTGGTGGCGCCGCTTTCGCGCGTTGGGCTGCCCGGCCACGAGATGGCGCTCACCCTCACGGTAGCGCTGCGCTTTCTGCCGATCCTGGTCCTCGAGGCGGAGCACATCGCCAGGGCGCAGGCCTCGCGCGGGGCGAACCTGGGCCGGCTCCGCGGGGGCGTCTTGCGCAGGACGCGCGTCCTTCTTCCCCTGCTGGTGCCCCTGCTGCTGAGCGCGCTGCGCCGCGCCGAGACTCTCGCCCTGGCCATGGACGCGCGCGGCTACCAGGGCGGCCGGGGCAGAACGCGCCTGGTCACCTACCGGCTGCGGATGGCGGACGGCGCAGCAGGGGCAGCCGCGCTCGTGTGGGCGGCGCTGCTGGTGCTTTCCATCGGATTCGACGCGCGCCTCGCTGAGGCGCTGAGAGGCTAGGGCGACAGGAGGTCGACATGGAACGAACGGTCATCAGGCGAATCGTGATCGCGGGGGTCATGAGCGCGATCGCGATCTTTCTCGGAGCGACGCGGCTCGGCTTCATACCGTGGTTCGCGGGCGCCTCGCTGACCATCATGCACGTGCCGGTGATCATCGCCGCCGTGCTGGCCGGTCCGGCCGCGGGCCTGGTCGTGGGGCTGCTCTTCGGCGTGGCCAGCTTGATCCAGGCCGCGGTCGCGCCCAACGGGCCCACGGACGTGTGGTTCACCAACCCCCTGATCTCCGTGATCCCGCGGTTGGCGATCGGCCCGGTGGCGTGGCTCGTCCACACGGCGCTGAAGCCGATCAACCGCGTGTTCGCCCTGGCGGCCGCGGGAGTGGCCGGCAGCCTCACCAACACGGTGCTGGTTCTGGGCGTGCTCGGCCTCTACGCATACCTCCCCTGGCCGGTGATCGGCACGATTGCCGTCACCAACGGGCTGCTCGAGGCCGCGGCCGCAGCCGTGATCACGGTTGCCGTCGTCGCCGCCTGGGAGGGCCTGGAGTACGGCCGCCGCGGCTCGCGCCTGGAGTAGGCGATGCTGCTGGCCATCAACATCGGGAACTCCAGCAGCCGTTTCGGCGTTCACGACGGCAGGCGCTGGACCGGGCACTGGCGGCTGCGCACGGTGCCCGATCGCATGCCCGACGAGTACGCGGTGCTCTTCGCGAACCTCCTGGCCCAGGTCGACCTCGACCTCAAGCGGCTCGCCAGGGTCGTGATCGCCAGCGTGGTTCCACCGGTCACCGAGCAGGTCTGCGCCATGGTCGCGGAGAGAACGGGGTCCCCGCCGCTGGTCGTGGCCCCCGGCATCCGCACCGGCATCCGCATCCGCACCGACAACCCGGCGGAGGTGGGAGCAGATCTGGTGGCCAACGCGGTGGCGGCCTACGACCTGTTCGGCTGCGCCTGCCTGGCCGTGGACTTCGGCACGGCCCTGAGCTTTACGGCGGTCTCGGCGGCCGGCGACCTCGTCGGAGTCGCGATCGCTCCGGGCCTGACCCACGCGCTGAGGGCGCTGTCGGAGAACACGGCGCAGCTTCCGCTGGTGCCGCTCGCCGCCCCGCCGTCGGCCATAGGACGCAACACGATCCACTCGATCCAGTCCGGGCTCGTGCTGGGCTACGTCGGGCTGGTCGAGGGCCTGGTGGGGCGGATGCGGGCCGAGCTCGACCCCGCAGCCAAGGTGATCGCCACCGGCGGCCAGGCGCCCGTGATCCCCCCGCTCACGTCGATCTTCGACCGGGTGGACCCCTGGCTCACGCTCGATGGCCTGCGGCTGATCGCGGACCGCAACCCGCCGGGGTAGGCGGGGCGCGGCGCGGCTGGCTGCCCGGCGGCCCGCGCGGGCCTTGACCCTCGGCCGACTTTGACCATACTCGAGCAGATCCGGGGGCGGTCCGGCAGGAGGGCGCATGCCGCTGCGCTCGAACCGGCGTCCGCTTCCCGGAACGCGCCGCGAAAGGAGAACCCATCATGCGCATGACCCGGCTCGGCAGAAGCAACCTGGAGGTGTCGGAGTTCTGCCTCGGCACCATGATGTTCGGAGGCAAGTCCTCGCGCGAGGAGAGCGTGCGCATCATCCGGCGGGCGGTGGACGCGGGCGTCAACTTTGTCGACACCGCCGACGTCTACAACGAGGGCAGGGCCGAGGAGATCACGGGCGAGGGGCTCAAGGGGCTGCGCGACCGCGTGGTGCTCGCGAGCAAGGTGGGGATGAAGGTGGGCGAAGGCCCCAACGATTCGGGCATTTCGCGCTACCACATCGTGCAGGGCGTGGAGGCGAGCCTGCGCAGGCTCGACACCGACCGACTCGATCTGCTGTACGTCCACTGGCCCTTCGAGCGCATGGACCTCGAGGAGATGGCCAGGGCCCTCGAGTCGCTGGTATCCGCGGGCAAGGTGCTCTACACCGGCTGCTCGAACTTCCCCGCGTGGCTGCTGGTGCGCTCGATGTGGATCCAGGACGTCAACGGCTTCGCCCCGTTCTCGGTCGGGCAGTACCCCTACAACCTGATCGAGCGCGGGCTCGAGGTCGAGATCCTGCCCGCAGCCGCCGCCCTCGGGGTGGGGATCGTCGTCTACCGGCCGCTGTGCATCGGGCTCCTGACCGGCAAGTACCTGGCCGGGGCGCCGTCCGGCAGCCGGGGCGCGACCGACGAGCGGGTGGCGCGGTGGGGAGCCAGGTACGCCGACGGCATCAGGCGCCTCCAGGCCTTTGCCGCGGCCCGCGGAGCGGCGGCGGCCGACGTGGCCGCCAACTGGGTCACGAGCCACCCCGCGGTCACGGCCGCCATCGTCGGCATCAGCCGCGTCGATCAGCTGGAGGCGAACCTCAAAGGCTTCGAGTGGCAGCTGACCGCGGCGGAGCGCGAGCAGGTCACGGCCTTCTTCCCCACCGAGGTCCAGGAGGAGGCGGGAGGCCAGTTCCCCGCGTGGCGCCGCTCGTTCGACATCGTGCGGCGCGGCTGAAGCGCAGCCGGGTGAGGCGGCGCGCGCGCCCTATCTCTCGAACGGCTCCAAAGCCCGCACGCAGGCGGCGACGATCTGGTCTACCGACCAGCTCTTGTCCGCGTCGATGTCGCGCAGCAGCCCGCGGCTTCGGTAGTAGTCGACCAGAGGCGCGGTCTGCCGCCTGTAGACGGCCAGCCGCTCGACGATCGCCTCTTCCTTGTCGTCGTCGCGCTGGATCACCTTGACGCCCGCCGGCGGCGGGAAGTTGACGACGTGGTAGATCGTGCCGTCGGCCGCCAGGCGGCGCCCCGACAGACGCTCGATGATCGTGGCATCGGGGGCGATCAGCTGCAGCACCACATCGAGGGACGTGATCCGCTCCAGGGCTTCGGCCTGGGGGATCGTCCGCGGGTAGCCGTCGAGGATGAAGCCGCCCTTGACGTCGCCGCGGCCCAGGCGCTCGCGGATCACGCCGATGACGATGTCGTCGGGGACGAGAGCGCCGCGGTCCATGTACGCCTTGGCCGAAAGTCCGACCGCGGTCTGATTGCGCACCGCCTCGCGCAGCATGTCGCCGGTGCTCAGCTGCGGTATGCCGTACTTCTCGACGAGCCTCTTTGCGATCGTTCCCTTGCCCACGCCGGGAGCGCCGAGCAGCATGATCTTCATACTCGTGCCACTATAGCCCAGGAGCGGCGGCGGCGCCAGCGCTCGCCCCGCCTGCCTTTCTTGACCCGATGCGCTGCCCGCGCATAGGCTGTCCCTGAGAGCCATGGCCAAGTACCGCTGCCGCATCGGGCCCCACGGCCCCCTGCAGATCGAGATGAAGATCCGCTACCCCGTGGGCGAGCAGGCGAGGCCGCAGTACAACCTCGACCTGTACATGTTCTTCCCGGCCCAGCTGCGGGTCAGCCGCGACTGCTATGGCTCGCGCAGCTTCATCGACGACGTGCTGTCGCACATCCGCCACACCTCGCCGCGCATCTCGCTGGCCGAGTTGGCCGATGCCGGCGCCGAAAGCCCGCTGGCCGCGGTCGAGGCCTCGCTTGCCGCCGGGGGGGAGGCGGACTCCGGGGCCGTGCTGCGCGAGCTGCGCACGCTCGGCAACGCCTTCCGGTCGGCGATCCGCAGCGAGCGGTCGGCGCTGCTGCGCCTCGCCGGGGGCAGCGACGCCGCCGCTGTGGCCGACCGCCTCCGGTCGCTGCTCGCCGACCTCGCTCGCTTCCGGGCCCGGCAGCGGCCTCTGCCCGAAGCCTTTGGCCGCTCGGGCCTGGCGCAGCGACTGCAGGACGCGGCGATCTGGGCCGACGAGTGGATCAGCCTCAACGCCGAGGTCGAGCTGGTGCGGGTCTGGGAGGCGCTGCGCGGCTGCGGCGCCGCCTCCGATCTGCTCGACGAGCTGCGGGCACGCGCCCGCGAGGAGGTGGCCTACCGCCGCAAGGCCGGCCATCCGTCGGTGATGCGCCCCGGCGACGCCGCGGCCAACGAGAGGGCCGTTCACCGCGAGAGCCTGCTCAAAAAGTGGTCGCAGGGGGCTCTCTACATGAGCAGCGAGCAGCTGGCCACCTCCAAGGGCATCGGCCACATCGTGGCCGGCGTTGCCGCGGCCGCGGCCATGACCTTTGCCGTGGCCGCGACCTTTCTCGCCACCCGCCTGTTTCCCAGCAACAGCATCCCGTGGGCGCTCATGGTCGTGGTCTCCTACATCTTCAAGGACCGCATCAAGGAGATCCTCAGGGGGAGCCTCGGCCGCTTCTTTCCTCTCCTGTTCTTCGACCGCTCGGGCCGTCTCGACGACCCGTCGGTCCGCCGGCCCGTCGGCACCACGAGGGAGACGGTGCGTTTCTGCCGGCCCTCGGACTGCCCGCAGGAGGTGGTCGATCTCAGGAGCGCGGACGGAAATCCCTTTCGCGAAGTGATGCCGCCCGACAGCGTCATCCACTACAACAAGATCATCAAGCTGCGCTCGGACCGCCTGCGCGCGGCCCACGCCGGCCTCGACTCGATCACCGAGATCCTGCGGATGAAGATCGACCCCTGGCTGCGCGAGATGGACGACCCGGTCAGCCGCAAGCGCATGCTCTGGGGGGGCTCCGTGGCCACGATCGCGGCCCGGCGCGTCTACCACGTTCACATGATTCTGCGGTTGTGGTCGCGCGGGGGCAGCCGTTCGCTGCAGCACTACCGCGCGGTGCTCAGCCGCTCCGGAGTCGAACGCATCGAGGCGATCGGCCGCCCGCGGGCGGGGCCCGCGGCCGCCGGAGGCTCCGCCGGCGACGAGCTCTACGGGAGCGCGGCGAGCAGCCGCGAGTAGGCGGCGTTGATTTCCTTGGCCTTCTCGAGGCCTGCCGGATTGACATCCGGGTGGAAGCGCTTCATGAGCCGGCGGTAGCGGTCGCGCAGAAGCTCGCGCGACAGGCCGAGGCCGGCGACGCCCAGAGTCCGCCGCGCCGCCTCGAGCG